>DASZAZ010000089.1:0-81906 GCA_035944635.1 Microvirga sp. | reverse complement strand
ACGTGCTCTTTGGCGGGGCTGACGCGGATGTGTTCGTGTTCTACCGCGGCAACACGGGCGACGACGTGATCAACGGCTTCAGCTTCGGCGAGGGGGATCGCATCGAGCTGGATGGCCAGAGCTACACGGCGGACGAGCACGACGGCAATCTGGTGCTGCATCTGCAGGACGGCGGAAGCATCACCTTCACAGGCCTCACACAGGACCAACTGCAGAACGCCTGGTTCGTCTAGAGCCATTGAACATAGTCCCGGGGCTCGCCACACGCTAAGCCCCGGGCCCACGAACCTCATCGGGGTTCCTCAAGCGCGGGCACCGTCCCGCGCTTTTTGCGTTCCGGGCCAGGCCAATCGTCGTGCCCCGCCGGCAGCCGAACCCGCGAGGCCGGTGGCTTGTGGGAGCGCTCAGCAGAACCGGTCGAGCGGGATGATCCTGCAGGCCTCGCCGGCGGCAGCTGCCGGAGCGCGGGGGGCGCGGACCACGAGGGCCTGGGCTTGGACCAGCACGCTCAGCATCGACGAGTCCTGCTTCGCGAACGGCGTTGCAACGGGCAGTCCCTCGTTCTGCGGAACGAGCGTCGCGCGCATGTAATCCTGCCGCCCATCGTTGGCCGGGAGATCGCGGCCGAGGACCGCGGGTTCGGCCGGATCGGCGCCGGCCGCGGGGTCGCCGAGCAAGGCGCGGATTGCCGGCACCAGGAAGAGCACGGCGCAGACGATGGAGGAGACCGGGTTGCCGGGAAGGCCCAAGAGGTTCATGGCCCCGAGGCGCCCGTGCATGAGGGGTTTGCCGGGCCGCAGGGCCACGCGCCAGAAGCCGAGATCCATGCCCTGCCGCGCCAGCGCCGACTGCACGAGATCGTGCTCTCCGACCGAGGCGCCGCCGAGGGTGACCAGGATGTCGGCCCCCGCATCCTGCGCCGCGCGAATGCGCTCCTCCAGGGCCGGAAGGGTGTCCCGGGTGATGCCAAGGTCGAGCGCCTCGCCTCCCGCACGCTCCACGATGGCCGCGACCGCGTAGGGGTTCGAGGCGACGATCTGGTCGAGCCCGACTTCGTCGCCCGGGCGCACCAACTCGTCCCCCGTGGCCAGAATCGCCACCTTCGGCCGGCGGCGAACCGGAAGGGTGGGGTGGCCCATGGCAGCGGCAAGGGCGAGGCGCCGTGCATCGAGCCGCTCGCCGGCGCGGAGCCCCGCGGCACCGGAGCGGAAATCGAGACCCGCGGGACGGATCCATTGACCCGGACGCGGCGCCTCATGCACGGTCACTGCGCCGCCGGAGGCCGTGGTGTCCTCCTGGATCACGACGCTGTCGGCGCCCTCCGGCACGGGCGCTCCGGTGAAGATGCGCACCGCTTCGCCCGCGCTCACCGGGCCTGAAAAGCGGCGCCCCGCGGCGCTTTCACCGATCACGCGCAAGGAGGCGGGGAGGGAGGCGAGATCGGCAGCCCGCACCGCGTAGCCGTCCATGGCGGAGGCCGAAAACGGCGGCTGGTCGCGGAGCGCCGCGACGTCTTCGGCAAGCGTACGCCCGGCACAAGCGCTGAGCGGCACGCGCTTGCTCCCGACCGGCCGCTCGATACCGGCCAACACGCGCTGCAGAGCCTCCTCGACCGAGATCAGGCTCATGGTGGGCTCACCCGATGCGAGGGGAAGCGGTCACGGGGCTGGCGCCTCGTACAGGCCCGAACGCCCGCCGCTCTTCATGGTGAGCCGCACGCCTTCGATCCGCATGCCGCGGTCGGCCGCCTTCACCATGTCGTAGATCGTGAGACACGCCACCGTCACGGCGGTCAGCGCCTCCATCTCGACGCCGGTCTGGCTCGACACCTTCACCTCCGCGGTCACACGCACGCCCGGCAGGGCGTCGTCGATGGCGCAATCGACCCGCACCTTCGAGATGAGGAGCGGATGGCAGAGGGGGATGAGTTCGTGGGTGCGCTTCGCGGCCATGATGCCGGCGAGCCGCGCGGTGCCAAGCACGTCGCCCTTCTTGGCGTCGCCCTGGCGGATGAGTGCGATCGTGTCCGGCAGCATCACCACCGCGCCCTCGGCAATGGCCGTGCGCGTGGTCACGTCCTTTTCGGACACATCCACCATGTTGGCCGCGCCGGTGGCATCGATATGCGTGAGCCCGCTCATGCGGCGTCTCCGAAAAGCAGTTGCCGTGTGGCGGCGGCCACATCCTGTTGCCGCATAAGGCTTTCGCCGACGAGGAAAGTGCGGATGCCGGCGTCCGTGAGCCGGTCGATATCGGCTCTCGTGGCGATGCCGCTCTCGGCGACCGCAATCCGGTTGCCGGGGATCATGGGCGAGAGCTCCTCGCTCACATGGAGCGACACCTCGAAGGTGCGCAGGTTCCGGTTGTTGATGCCGACAAGCTTGGTGCCGAGCGGCAGGGCGCGCTCCAGCTCCTCGCGGTCGTGCACCTCGACCAGCACGTCCATGCCGAGCCCATGCGCGGTGTCGATGAGGGCTAGCGCCTCCGCGTCCGTGACGCTCGCCATGATGACGAGGATGCAGTCCGCGCCCCAGGCGCGGGCCTCGAACACCTGATAGGGCTCGAAGAGGAAATCCTTGCGCAAAGCCGGTAGGTCCGAGGCTTCGCGCGCCTGGCCCAGATACTCGGGCCGGCCCTGAAACGAAGGTTCGTCGGTGAGCACGGAGAGGCAGCTTGCGCCGCCCTCCGCATAGGCCTTCGCCAGCGCCGGCGGATCGAAGTCGGCGCGGATCAGTCCTTTCGACGGACTGGCCTTCTTGATCTCCGCGATCAGCGCCGGCCGGTTCTGGCTCAGATGCATGGCGATCGCCTGCGCGAAGCCGCGGGGCGGCGGAGCCGCGAGGGCGCGGCGTTCGATCTCGGCCATCGGCACGGCGGCCTTCGCGGCCTCGATCTCGCGGCGCTTGTAGGCTTCGATCCGGGCGAGAACGTCGCTCATGGTCAGGCCGCGTTCGAAACCTGAATGAGACGCTCCAGCGCGCCCTTGGCGGCGCCGCTGTCCACGGCTCCTGCGGCGCGGTCCACGCCCTCGCGCAGGTTGCCGGCTTCGCCCGCGACCACGAGCGCGGCGGCCGCATTCAGCACGGCGATGTCGCGGTAGGGGGTCTTCTCGCCATCCAGCACGCGGCGCAGTTCCGCGGCGTTGTGCTCGGGGTCGGCACCTTTCAGGTCCTCCGGCCGCGCGGTCGTCAGCCCCACCTCCTCGGGCGTCACCGTGAAGCGGCGGATCGTGCCGTTCTCCAGCGCCACCACATGGGTCGGGCCGGTGGTCGTGATCTCGTCGAGCCCGTCCGAGCCGTGCACGGTCCACACCCGCTCGGTGCCGAGTTCCTTCAGCACCTGCGTCAGCGGTTCGAGCCAGGCATCGGAGAACACCCCGAGCAGCTGGCGCCGCACGCCTGCGGGATTGGAGAGGGGACCGAGCAGGTTGAACAGGGTGCGCGTACCAAGCTCCACGCGGACGGGCGCCACATGGCGCATGGAGGCGTGGTGGGCCTGGGCGAACATGAAGCACAGGCCCGCTTCCGCCAGGCAGCGTTCGAGCGCGGCCGGATCGAGGCCGATCTTCACGCCAAGCGCCGTGAGCACGTCCGCGGCGCCCGAGCGCGAGGAGGCGGCGCGATTGCCGTGTTTCGCCACCCGCACCCCGCAGCCCGCGACCATCATCGAGGCGAGGGTGGAGATGTTGTAGGACCCCGAATGATCGCCGCCGGTGCCCACGATATCCATGGCGTCGGCGGGCGCGTTCACCCGGGTCATGCGGCCGCGCATGGCCGAGACGGCGCCGACGATCTCGTCGAGGGCCTCGCCGCGCACGCGCAGCGCCATCAGGAAGGCGCCGCCTTGGGCTGGCGTCACCTCGCCGGAGAGGAGATCGTCGAAGGCCGAGCGGGCCTCCTCGCGCGTCAGCGACGCGCCCGTGGCGACCTTGGCGAGATAGGGCTTGAATGCGTCCATGGGCCTTCAATGCACAGGTGAGCGCGCCTTGTCACGGTCCGATCGAAGCGCATCCGGGACGCGGCGCCCCGCCTTCAATGCACGGGCGAAGGCGCGTTGTCACGGCCCTGCCGGTTCCAGGCGGCGGCGAGATCGAAGAAGTTCCGCATGATCGTGGCGCCATGGTCCGAGAGGATGCTCTCGGGGTGGAATTGCACCCCATGCACGGGCAGGGCCCGGTGCGAGAGCCCCATGATGAGCCCGTCGCGGGTTTCGGCCGTCACCTCGAGATTGGCCGGGCAGGTGCTGCGCTCGACCACGAGCGAATGGTAGCGCGTGGCCTTCAGCGGCCCGTTGATGCCGCGGAACACCGCCTGACCGCGATGCTCCACTTCCGAGACCTTGCCGTGCATGGGCTGCGGCGCGCGCACCACCTGGCCCCCATAGACCTGACCGATGGTCTGGAGCCCGAGGCACACCCCGAAGATCGGAAGCTCCGACCCCGCCTTGCGCACGAGGTCGAGGCAGATGCCGGCCTCGTTCGGGGTGCAGGGGCCGGGCGAGAGCACGACGGCATCGGGCCGTTCCGCGAGGATCGCCTCCGCGGTGGTGGCGTCGTTGCGCACCACGTCCACGGACTGCACGAGCGGCCCGATGAGGTGGACGAGGTTCCAGGTAAAGCTGTCGTAATTGTCGACGACGAGAACGCGGGTCATGCACCCACCCAATCCGGATTGTCGACCACGAGAGCTCGGGTCATGCCGTCACCATTTCTGGATTGTCTACGAGAACGCGGGTCATGCACTCAGCCTTCACAGTCTCGACCGCAACGTCAACGCGGCCTACTGCCCAAACCGGGCGCGGCTGGCGAAGCGCACCGCGTCCTCGGCGGCCCGGAACAGGGCCTTGGCCTTGTTGACGCATTCCTGCTGCTCGGAAGCCGGATCGGAATCGTAGACGATGCCGGCGCCGGCCTGCACGGCCATGCGGCCGTCCTTCACCACCGCGGTGCGCAGCACGATGCAGGTGTCCGTTTCGCCGTTGGCGCCGAAATAGCCGATGCAGCCCGCATACGGACCGCGCTTGTGCTTCTCCAGCTCGTCGATGATCTCCATGGCCCGCACCTTCGGGGCGCCTGACACGGTGCCGGCGGGGAAGCCGGCCACCAGGGCATCGAGGACATCGAAGCGGGGGGCAAGCCGCCCCTCCACGTTCGAGACGATGTGCATCACCTGGCTGTAATACTCGAGGAAGAAGCTGTCCGTGACCTTCACGGAGCCGATCTCCGACACGCGGCCCACATCGTTGCGGCCGAGATCGAGCAGCATCAGGTGCTCGGCCCGTTCCTTCGGATCGGCCAGGAGGCTATCCGCATGGGCGCGGTCCTCGGCCGGCGTCGCCCCGCGCGGTCGCGTGCCGGCGATCGGGCGGATCGTCACCTGCCCCTCGCGCATGCGGACGAGAATCTCGGGCGAGGAGCAGACGATCTGGAAATGCTCGAAGTCGAGATAGCAGAGGAACGGCGCCGGGTTCACGCGGCGGAGCGAGCGGTAGAGCGCGAAGGCCGGCAGGGTGAAGGGCGTCTCGAAACGCTGCGAGAGCACCACCTGGAAGGCGTCGCCGGCGCGGATGTAGTCCTTCGCCCGCGCGACCATCGCCTCGTATTCTTGCGGAGAGGTGTTCGAGACCGGCGGCTCGAAACGGACCGCGGTCGGGTCGCTGCGGTCCTCGAAGGGCAGGGGCCGCTCCAGCGCGAAGGTCACGTTTTCGAGCCGCGCCAGAGCTGTCTCGTAGGCCGCCTTCGCCGAGGTGCCGGCCTGCGGGCGCACGGGCGTGATGAGCGAGATTTCGTCCCGCACCCCATCGAACACCACCATCACGGTCGGGCGCACGAGAACCGCATCCGGCACGCCCAGCGCATCCGGATTCGGCGCCGGCAGCCGCTCCATCTGGCGCACCATGTCGTAGCCGAGATAGCCGAAGAGGCCGGCCGCCATCGGAGGCAGATCGTCGGCCAGCGGCAGGGCGCTCTCGCCGATCAGGGCACGCAGGCTCTCCAGGGGAGGGCGCTCGTCCGGCACGAAGCGGTTGCGGTGATCCAGGGCGCGCCGGTCGAGGCTCGCGACGCCGTCCTGGCAGCGCCAGACGAGGTCGGGATCGAGACCGATCATGGAATAGCGTCCGCGCACGGCGCCGCCCTCGACGGATTCGAGGAGGAAGGCCGCGCCTTGCCGCCCGTGGCGGAGCTTGATGTAGGCGGCCACAGGGGTGAGGAGATCGCCGACGAGCGTCGTGCGCAGCACCCCGGCCTCGCCGGCCTGGTAGGCGCGCGCGAAAGCGTCGAAGTCCGGCGTCACGATCATGCGCGGGTGGCTAGATTTCGCCGCCGACCACCTGCCGCAGCGCCTGCGGGTTGGTCGTCACGGTGATCTCCTTCTGGGCCTCGGCGATGTACTGGGCGAGCAGGTCGTCCCCCAACGCGATCCGCAGCTGATCCTCCAGCCGCTGGGCTTCCTGCGTAGTCGTGGCGAGCGGCGGCACGGTCGCGGCCGCGACCTTGAAGACCGCGCGGGAATCGGCGCTCGCCGGAGCGCTGCCCGCCTTGCCGACCGGGGTCGCGAAGATCCGGTTCACCGCCTCGACGGCGAGATCGTCCTTCGGCTGGCGGCGCGCGAGCTCCGTCGCGGTCTTCGCCTCCGCGCCGGCCTCGCCGGCCACGGCCTCGATGGCTTCGCCCGCATTGAGGCGGTCCACGAGGGTCCGGGCGCGCTCTTCCAGACGCCGCGACACCTCGGCCTCGCGCCATTGCCGCTCCACGTCGGCGCGGACCTCGTCCAGCGGGCGCTCGCGCGAGGGTTCGATGTTGGTGACGTCGAACCACACATAGCCGCCGGCGCGGGTGCGCAGGGCCTCGTTGTCGACGCCCACATCGGACGTGAAGGCCGCATTCAGCAGCGCCTCGCGCTCGGGCAGGTTGGCGACGGGGTTTCCGGCCTTGTCGACGCCCTGACGGTTCAGGGCGGGGATCTCGACGAGGGGAACGTTCTTCTCCTTCGCGATCTCGGCAAGGGGGCGGGCGCTGGCGCGCATGTCCTCGATCTGATCGTGAACCGTGTTGACCTCGCTGCGGGCGCGCTCCACGGCGATTTCGCGGCGAACGTCCCCGGCGACCTCCTCGAAGGGGCGCACGGCTTCGGGCTGAACCGCCGTGACGCGCACGAGCACGGTGCCGAACCGGCCCTGCACCGGGCCGCTCACCGCGCCCGGCTCGAGCGCGAAGGCGGCATCGGCCACGAGGGGATCGAGCAACTCGCTCTTCGTGAAGGTGCCGAGTTCCAGATCCTGCGGGGCGATGTTGCGCTCGGCCGCGACGGTCTCGAAGGGCGTGCCCTCCTGGATGCGCTTCGCGGCGGCTTCGGCCTCAGCTTCGGAGGGGAACACGATCTGCTGCACGGTCCGGCGTTCGGGGGTGCCGAAGCGGCTCTTCACCTGCTCGTAGCGCTGGCGGGCGTCCGCGCCCGACACCGCGTCCGGCTTCGCGAGGCTCGCCGGGTCGATGGCAATCACGTTGAGGGCCCGGTATTCCGGCGCGCTGAAGGCACCCCGGCGCTCGCTGTAGAAGGCTTGCAGCTGCTCCTGCGTCGGTGCCGGGATTTCGCCCGCGGCTGCCGCAGGCAGGATGAGATAGGAGGCGCTGCGGCGCTCGGCGCTGAAGCGCTGCACGGCCTCGCGCATGGCCACCGGCACCGGCAGGTTGCCCGCGATCGCTTCGGCGAGATGCGTCCGGGTGACGGTCTGGCGCTGCTCCTGGACGAAGCCGGCCTCCGAGAGACTGTTGTCGCGCAGAACCTGCTCGAAGAGGGAGCGGTCGAAGGCACCGTTGGCGCCGCGGAAGGAGGGCTCCTCCGTGATCGAGCGCACCACGAGGGCGTCCGAGGCGCTCAGGCCGAGGGCCTTGGTCCGTTGATCGAACACCGCCTCGGTGACCAGCCGGTTCAGAACCTGCTGGTCGATGCCGAAGAGCCGCGCCTGCTCGGGGGTGAGGGTGCGGCCGGTCTGGCGGGATAGGCGCTGCAGCTCGGCCTGATAGGCCGTGCGGTAGCGGTCGAGCGAGATGTCCGTGTCGCCCACGCGCGCCACGCTGTTCTGCGGCCCGCCGCGGAAGATGTCGCCGATGCCCCAGATCGCGAAGCTGATGATCAGGATCACGAACAGGGTGGTGGCAATGATCTTGCCGACCAGGCTTTGACCCGCCTTGCGGATTCCTCGAAGCATACTGACAACCGTCCAACCGTAACCGATGCCCGGCGATAGCCGATCATGGCGGCCGGGAAAAGGCCGCCGGAGCCGAAAGCGGCGCGGGCCTAGGCACAAGGCGGTGAGCGAGCCCGGTTGAAACCGGATCGCGCTGTCGCTAGGTGGGCTGGCGAAGCGTCGCCACGATCCCATTCCTGCAGGAGACCCTATGAGCGTCGAACGGCCGCGCCCGCTGGTGGCGGGCAACTGGAAAATGAACGGCCTTCGCGCCTCCCTCGACGTGCTCAAGGCGGTGCAGGCCGGCTCCGGGGACGGGCTCGAGGGCCGGGTCGACCTGCTCGTCTGCCCGCCCGCGACGCTGATCGCCGCCTTCGCCGAGGCGGCGCGGGGCTCCGGGATTGCCATCGGCGGGCAGGATTGCCACGCCAAAGCCTCCGGCGCCTATACGGGCGATCTCTCGGCCGAGATGCTGGCGGATGCGGGGGCGACGGCTGTGATCGTCGGCCATTCCGAGCGGCGGCAGTACCACGGCGAGCGCGATGCGGACATTCGCGCCAAGGCCGAGGCCGCCCGCCGGGCCGGCCTCCTCGCCGTCGTCTGCGTCGGCGAAACCCGGGAGGAGCGCGAGGCCGGCCGGACCCTGGACGTGGTGCGCGAGCAGCTGCGCGGCTCGATCCCGGAAGGCTCCACGGCCCGCACCCTGGTCGTGGCCTACGAGCCCGTCTGGGCCATCGGGACGGGCCTCACCCCCACGGCGGCCGACGTGGCCGAGGTCCATGCCCTGATCCGCGACGAACTCGGCGGCCTCGTAGGGCAGGGGGAGCGGAACGGCGTGCGCGTGCTCTATGGCGGCTCCGTGAAGCCCTCCAATGCGGCCGAGCTGATGGCGGTCGCCAATGTGGACGGCGCCCTCGTGGGTGGCGCCAGCCTCGTGGCGGCCGATTTCCTGGGGATCGCGGGGGCGTATCGGGGCTGACGCTTGGGAAAGCCTTGCCGCATACCTCGCGTGAGCGTGCGGCATGAGGGGGAGCTTGCGGGTCTTTGATCCCGGGCACACCTATGCTAACAGCGCGCCGGAATTAGACGGCGCGAGCGGCTGCAGCCTCACGGCTCGGCCGCTTGAGGTTTTTGGAAGCCATGCAAACGGTTCTTATCATCATCCACCTGCTCATCGTGCTCGCGCTCATCGGCGTGGTGCTGCTGCAGCGCTCCGAGGGCGGTGGCCTTGGTCTCGGCGGCGGAGGCGGCGGCGTCTCGGGCTTCATGACCGGGCGCGGCCAGGCGAACGCCCTCACCAAGACCACGGCGATTCTGGCCGCGGCCTTCTTCGTGACGAGCTTGGCCCTGAGCATCCTGGCCGGCTACAGCCGCGCGCCGCGCTCGATCTTCGACAACGCGGCGCCTGGAGCACCGGCCCAGAACGCGCCCGCAGGGCAGGGCCCCGGCGTCCTCGAGCAGTTGCAGCGCCTCCAGGGCGATCAGCCCGCGGCGCCGGCTGCGCCCGCGGCACCGGCGGCTCCCGCGTCGCCGCAGGTTCCGCAGCAATAGGCTTCTCCCCACGGGGGTTGGGCTAAAAACCAGGGCCGGATCTCCGGCCCTCTTCTTTTGTGGATGGCCAGCGAGGCCCGCGATTGGCGTTTGCAAATCGGGGGGCCTCCTTTATGGATCGAGGTCCATGGCGCAAGACGTGGTTTTCACCGGCGGCATGGGGGTCACCCCCGATGGATCTCGGCTCGGCAGGGTGACGGAATGACCCGCTATATCTTCATCACCGGCGGCGTGGTGTCGTCGCTCGGCAAGGGGCTGGCCTCGGCGGCGCTCGGGGCGCTTCTGCAGGCGCGCGGCTACAAGGTGCGCCTGCGCAAGCTCGACCCCTATCTCAACGTCGATCCGGGGACCATGAGCCCCTACCAGCACGGCGAGGTGTTCGTCACCGACGACGGCGCCGAAACCGACCTCGACCTCGGCCATTACGAGCGCTTCACCGGGGTGCCGGCGTCCAAGGCCGACAACATCACCACGGGCCGGATCTACCTCGACATCATCACCAAGGAGCGTCGGGGCGACTACCTCGGCGCCACCATCCAGGTGATTCCGCACGTCACCAATGCCATCAAGGACTTCGTGCTCACCGGCAACGAGGAATTCGATTTCGTTCTGGTGGAGATCGGCGGCACCGTCGGCGACATCGAGGGCCTGCCGTTCTTCGAGGCCATCCGCCAGGTCGGCAACGATCTGCCCCGGGGCCGTTGCATCTACGTGCACCTGACGCTGCTGCCCTACATCCCCTCCGCGGGCGAGCTGAAGACGAAGCCCACCCAGCACTCGGTGGCGGAGCTGCGCTCCATCGGCATTCAGCCCGACATCCTGCTCTGCCGCACGGACCGCGAGATCCCGCGGGACGAGCGCCGCAAGCTCGGGCTGTTCTGCAACGTGCGCGAATCCGCTGTCGTCGAGGCGCGCGATGCGCCCTCGATCTACGACGTGCCGCTCACCTATCACGCCGCCGGCCTCGACGATGAGGTGCTCGCAGCCTTCGGGATGGACGACGCGCCCGCGCCCGATCTCACGCGCTGGCTGACCATCTCGGACCGGGTGAAGAACCCCGAGGGCGAGGTCACGATCGCCGTCGTCGGCAAGTACACGGGCCTTCTCGACGCCTACAAATCCCTCATCGAGGCGCTCCACCACGGCGGCATCGCCAATCGGGTGAAGGTGAACCTCGACTGGATCGAGAGCGAGATCTTCGAGCGCGAGGACCCGGCGCCCTTCCTCGAAGGCGTGCACGGCATCCTGGTCCCCGGCGGCTTCGGGCAGCGCGGCGCCGAGGGCAAGATCCAGGCGGTGCGCTATGCCCGCGAGCGCAAGATCCCGTATTTCGGCATCTGCTTCGGCATGCAGATGGCGGTGATCGAGGCCTCGCGCTCGCTCGCCGGCATCCAGGAGGCGAGTTCCACCGAATTCGGGCCGACGCCGGAGCCTGTGGTGGGCCTGCTCACGGAATGGCTTCGCGGCAACGAGCTCGAAAAGCGCCTCGCGGGCGGCGATCTCGGCGGCACCATGCGGCTCGGTTCGTACCAGGCGAAGCTCAGGCCCGGCTCCCGCGTCGCGGAGGTCTACGGCAACACGGAGATCGTCGAGCGCCATCGCCACCGCTACGAAGTCAATATGGAGTACCGCGCCCGTCTCGAAGCGACGGGCCTGCGCTTCTCCGGCGTCTCGCCGGACGGGCTGCTGCCCGAGATCGTGGAATACGAGGACCATCCCTGGTTCATCGGCGTGCAGTTCCACCCGGAGCTGAAGTCGCGCCCCTTCGAACCGCACCCGCTCTTCCAGGGCTTCATCGCGGCGGCCCTGGAGCAGAGCCGGCTGGTGTGAGCCTTCCCCAAGGGGGAAGGCAGCTATCCCGGCCGTTCTCAATCCCGCAGCCGTCGTGCGCCCCTCCCTCCCTTCAGGGGAGGGGGGCGCGCGCAGGGCGACGGGTGGGGTGTTGCGCGAAGCGCATCCAGCACGACGTCAGACGAGCCAAAGCGTAGGAGGTGAGGCGGCGCGTCCTGCAACGCCAGGCCTAGAGCTCGCCTGGCGGCGAACACCCCACCCCTACCCCTCCCCTGAGGGGAGGGAAAAAGCAGAATTGGACGCCTTAGAGATCCAACCTTTCCCCGGTGGTAGTAGGGGGAAAGCGAAACACCCCCGCGACATGCCGCGCCCACCAGGGGCGGAACGCAGCTTCCGCCACGCACGCGCCGTCATGGGCGTGCACCATCGAGGATGCGGAGGTCGCGATGGCGCAGTGTTTGGCGGCGAGACCTGCACGCCAGCGAAACAGCAGCACGGCGCCGGGCTCGATCTCATGCACGGGAACGAGCCAGCGCCCTGCGGCCTGCATCAGCGCGTCCGATCCCGCTTCCGCCCAATCGGGCGTGTACGGCGGTATCGATTCAGGCTCCTCGCCCATCACCTCGCGCCACACGCCGCGCAGCAGCCCGAGGCAATCGCAGCCGACGCCTTTGAGCGAGGCCTGATGCCGGTAGGGCGTGCCGATCCAGGAGCGCGCGGCAGCAACGACCCTATCGCCGCTCATCGAAACAGGCTCCCGCCGTCCATGCCGGCCTCGCCCTGCTGCGCCACGCGCACCAGGAAATCGTTGCCCGGCATGTGCGGAAAGCCGCGGAAGTTGACTGTGTTCGCAAACCTGTCGCGGCAGGTCGCGAGGCTCTTGTCGCAGCCGGGCGTGAGCGTGAAGGTGTCGCCCGCCGCGATGGTGCGCGGGGCGCGCTGCCAAAGGTCCAGTTCCGCCGCGCCCTCGACGCGGCGATGCGCCTTCACCTCGACGCTTGCGCCCGAATTGGCACCGCTCGTCTAAGTGAGGCGCCCGCCCGTGAACCAGCCCTCGGGCTGCACGAGCGCGACCGCGATGCCGAGCCATCCGTCGGTGGCCGCGACGGCGCCGGCGACGGTGAGCGGCGCCAGCGCGACGCCGCATTGCCCATCGCCGAGATCGGCGCCGCAGGTGGCGCGGTAGAGGCGTCCGCGCTCCTCGTCCATGCGGTGCATGGGCCCCCGCAACTCGGCCACGAAAGCCCCATCCGCGCGGCGGATTTCGCCGATGGCGGAACGGTCGAGGAGCACGCGCTCCGCGGGCGCGGCCCAGTTCACGAGCCAGGTTTCGACCGTGGCGTCGTCGTAGAGGCCGGCCGCGATGTCGTCCTCACTGAGGCCGGCCGAGACGAGCGCGCCCGCGACCTCGCCGCCGCCGACCGCGAAGCCCAGCTCCGCCCCGGCCTCCGCGGCTTCGAGCCGCGTGCGCGCCGCGAAGGCGGTGCCCTCGAAGGCGAGGTCGCAGTCGTGATCCGTGAAGCCCGCCACCGCACCGTCACGGCGGGTGAGCCGCCAGCAGCGGCAGAGCGTCGTCGCCCCGCCGCCGAGATCAGCGGCAAGGCTTTCGGGGAGCGTTCGCATGGAGGGCCCTTAAGGAACGATTTCGACCAGCGGAATGCGCGGAATGGCACCGGCTTCGAACGCCGAGAGGTCGATATCGAGTTCGTCCGTGTCGAAGCGAACGGGCATGTCGAAATCGAAGCCTGCGGTGACGGCCGCGCCTGCGGGCGGCGCGGTCGTGAACACGACGATGCCCGTCGCGGGATCGCAGGAGAACCCCGACCCCACCGCCTGCTCGACGCCATTGACGGCCACCCGCACGCTGCCGCCGACGGGCTTTGCGATTGGGCGTGGATAGGGCGCGTGCGCGCCGCCATAGGTTTTCACCAGCGGGAAGCCTGTCGTCGCGCCGTCGCCCGTGCCGATGGATTGATCGAGCGGCGTCGGCACCGCGCCGGGCGGGCCCGAGCGCCAATCCATGCGGTCGCGAAAGCGAAAATCGTAGAGGCGCCCGCGCCGCTCCTCGAAGAACGCCACCACCGCATGGAGCGCATCGAGACTGCGCACGCCCAAGCCTGCATCGTAGCGGCGGCGGGAGGCCGCCCAGCGGGCGTTGCGGTGCTCACGCCCCGAGGCCAGCGTGACGATATCGGTGCGGCGCACGGGACCGCCCCGGCTCCCCAGCGCCACGTCGAGGGGAAAGCGCACCTCGTGGAAATCGGACGGCATCGGGGCCTCCCAGGTCAAGCTGTGGGATCGAACTCAAGGCGCGGGGCGGCGTTGTCGCGGGACATGGGCCATCGGCTCAAGGAGGGTCCCGCATGAGCAACACGCCGCACGACATCACGGAGGAATTCCCGGACGACCGGGAGCGGATCACGGCGCTGAAAACCTCGAACGGGCACTTCGCGCGGCTCGCCGAGGAGTACAACGAGGTGAACCGCCAGATTCACCGCATCGAGACCCGCGTCGAGCCCGCGAGCGAGGACGTGGAGGAAGAGCTCAAGCGCAAGCGCGTGCGCCTCAAGGACGAGCTCGCCCAGATGCTCGCGGGCGAGATGAAGACGCAAAACGACGCCCACCCCATCGGCGCCGATCCCGGCGACAACCCGCGCCTCAGGGGCTTGGGGCAGACCTGATCCATCCCTCCTTGGCCTATGGGAGGGTGCCCCGCAGGGGCGTGTGGGATGAGAGCTCAACCTGTCGAGGTTTGTGCTTCCACCCCACCCGGCCGCTGCGCGTCCACCCTCCCCTGAGCGGGGAGGGATATCAAAGTCCCCGCTGCCCCCGCGCCACGGCGCGGGCGAGGGCGGCCGAGACCTGTGCCTCGGAGCGCCGGAAGCCCTCCGCGTCCGGCGTCGCGATGTTCACCGTCACCTGCACGGGGCGGCTGCCCCCGCCCTGCACGCCGAGGCACCCGTCGGGGCCGCGGGCGAGCGGCATGATGGCCTCGGCTCCGCGCTCGCCCATGAGGCCGGCGCCGCGCCCAAGCGGAAAATAGGTGGGCTGGGCCACCACGCCCCCTTGCGCGAACGGGGTCACCATCCCGCGCGCGATCACGCCTCCCTGCGCGAAGGCCGTCGGCATGAGCCCGCCGAGCAGGCCCTTGAACGCGCCGCCGATCAGCCCCTGCAGCGGCGCCAGCGCCATGCGCAGGCCGCTCTGCACGAGACTTTGCCCGACGGTCTTGAGAATGCCGTCGAGTTGGCGGCCCTGCACGATGCCGCGGGAAAAGGCGCGGGTGAGGGAATCGCCGAAGCGATCCGAGAGACCGCTTAAGGATTGGAGCTGCCGGGTGGTCTCGGCGATATTGTCGTTGAAGCGGCGCGGATCGTCTGCCATGGGAACCCCTCAAGCATCGGGAAAGAGCGTCATCAGGCGCGCGAGATCGGCGCGGCCGGCCGGCTCCGCGCCCGTGCGGCCGAGCGCCGCCGCAAGCTCGCGCGGCGTGGCGCGCCAGAAGGTGTCGGGGCTCCACCGCAGGACGCCGAAACAGAAGCCCATCGCCTCGTCCCAGGGAAACCCGGACGGGCCGCGTCCTGCGGCTAACGAGGGTTTGCGGGCGCGCTCCCGAAGGTGGCGACGAGAAGATCGGCCACGGCCTGCACCACGGGTTCGAGGCCCTCGCTCAAAGGCAGGGCCGCCACGGCCGCGTCGTCCAGGGCATGCCCGCCGCCGCGGAGCCCTGCGCCGAGCACCGCGAGGAGATCGCGGCTCGACAGCCGCCCGCCCTCGAAACGCGACGCCAGCGCCACGAGATCGTCGGCGCCGAGCGCGGTTTCGAGTTCGGCGAGGGCGCCGAGCGTGAGGCAAAGGGTGTAGCGGGCGCCGCCGAGTTCGAGGGCCACTTCGCCCCGTCGTGCATTGGGCATGAGGTGTCTCCAATCCCTCCCTGCCAAGGGAGGGTGGACGCTGCGCAGCAGCGGCCGGGTGGGATGAGAGCTCAGTCTGTCCAGGTGAGCGCTTCCACCCCACCCGGTCCTTCGGACCACCCTCCCCTGGCGGGGAGGGATCGTTACAGCGCCACGAAGCTCAAGGCGCCCGCGGATTCGAGCGCCATCTCGAAGGTGACCTCGCCCGCATGGTCGCCGCGGTATTCGAGGCTCGTGATCTGGAACGGGCCTTCGATGCGGCCGAAATCGGGGACGATCACCTGATAGACGCGGATGTCGCCGTCGAAGAACACCTGGCGCATGCGGGCATCCGAGCCCTCGTCCTTGAACACGCCCGAACCCGTGATGCCGGCCCGCCGCACGCCGACGCCGGCGAGGAGTTCGCGCCAGCGCCCGACGGATTCCGCGTTGGTAACGTCCACGCTCTCCGCGTTGAAGGCGAGCTGGCGCGTTCGCAGGCCCGCCACCGTGGCGAAGCCGCCCGCGCCGTCGTCGATCTTGATCAGGAGGTCCTTGCCCTTTTGCGCGCCCATGGCGGCTCCTTTCATGATCCCTCCTTGGCCTAAGGGAGGGTGGCCTCGCCTGAGCGAGGTCGGGTGGGATGAGAGCTCGTTCTTGGGAGGTGGGTGCTTCCACCCCACCCGCCCCTGCGGGGCACCCTCCCCTGGGCGGGGAGGGATGAGGTCAGAGGGTTTCGGTGAGGGCGCGCAGGCGCACGGTCACACACGCCAATCCAGAGGCTTCGTCGCGCGCTGCCGCGATCTCGGTGACGCGCAGGTTCGCGAGGCGGTGGCCGGCGAGCGCGAGGGGCGCATCGTCCAGAAGCGCGGCGAGGCGCTCGGCAGCCTCCAACCCGGATCGCGCGCTGCCCTCGCGGGCCCACACCACGAGGGTGAGGCGCTGTTCGTGGGCGCGCTCCGTACCCGTCGAGGCATCAGACGCGGTCACCTCGCCGAACACCGCATAGACGGGCTCAGCCGCACGCGGTGCCTCGTCGTGGAGGCGCACGCTGCCGCCCATGAGCGCGGCGAGCGCGGCATCGCCTTGAACTGCAGTTAGAACAGCGGCGCGCAGCGCCAGGATGGGACTCGTCATGGGCCGATCCCCCGCTTCAGGCACCAGGTCTCACAGGCGCGGCGGGTCATGGGCCGATCTCCTCGACAAGGCAGACGAGTTCGCGACCCGTGCCGTCCGGGTCGGCGGCGGAGTGGATCGCGAAACG
The DNA here is from genome assembly GCA_035944635.1 of Microvirga sp. GTDB lineage: Bacteria > Pseudomonadota > Alphaproteobacteria > Rhizobiales > Beijerinckiaceae > Microvirga. The sequence goes on along the minus strand of DASZAZ010000089.1, from coordinate 65,217 downwards.
GCGCAACCCGCTCACGAGCCGCATGGCCGCGGTGACGCCCGGGCGGTGGCGGAGCGTCACGCGGTGCGTGGCGACGCCTTCCGGCCGATCGGCGCGGCGGCGCTCGACGCCGGCGACCAGTTCCATGGCACCCCACAGCTGAGGCCCGGCGGCATAGGAGCGGATCACGCCGCCGAACCCGTCCGGGCGTTCCTTGGGGACTTCGAGCACGAAGCGGCGCGACCGCGCGCCGATGGGCAGCGGTTGACGTTTCATCGGTCAGTCCTTCGATTGCGGGAGCTCTACAGCCGCGCGCGCCGGTAGGGCGCGACGAGGGCCTCGACGTCGGCGGGGAGCGCTTGCACGCCGGCGACGTCGCCCCGGTTCTCGAACCAGCGCGCCACGAGCATGCGGAACGCCTGCCTCAAAGGGCCCGGCACCGTGGGCGGGGCGGCGCCGAACCCGGCGCGCAGCTCGATCGCGATGCCGCCCACAGCGACGCCGGGATCGGGCGCGGTGGCCACGACCCGGATGAGCGGCGGATCGGCGCTCGTCTCGGCATGGAACAGGGCCGCGGCGAGATCGCTCTCAACGCCCGCCGCATCGCGCACGCCGATGCGCTCCACCGCGATCAGCGGCGAGAGCGGCAGGCGCACCACCCTGTCCGCGGGCAAGCGGTCGATGACGACGCGCCAGCGGCTCTCGATCAGCACGCGGCGGGAGGCCGCCTCCACGAGGAGCCGCCCGGCCTTCACGAGCCCGGCGATCAGCTCGTCCTCGGCCTCGTGGTCGAGGCGGAGATACGCCCGCATCTCGGGCACGCTCACGGGCTCGACGGCGGGACCGTCGAGGGCTATCGGGACCATGATGACCCTCATGATTTGGATGAAACGGCTGGGTGCCGCGGCGCTTGCCTTCTCGCTTACCGTCGGCGGTGCCGGGGCAATCGTCGGCGGCGCGACGGACACGGGAGCGCTCGCGCGCTCCAGCGTGATGGTGCTCAGTTCCAGCGGCGGTATGTGCAGCGCCGTGCTGGTGGCCCGCGACGTGGTGCTCACCGCCGCCCATTGCGTGGGCGGGACCGACGAGCACCGGGTGCATTTCAAAGACGAGAGCGGCAAGCCCGTGCTGATCGAGCCCGCCGCCAAGGCGGTGCATCCGGGCTACGACGCCAAAGCCGTCCAGACCCGCCGCCGCTCCATCGACCTCGCGCTGGTGCGCGTGCCGGGGCCGCTGCCCGAGCGCTTCCAGGTCGCGACCCTGTCGGCCGCCCATCCGAGAAAGGACGGGGCTCTCCTCGTCGGCGGCTGGGGCGCGGCGGAGGAGCGGGATTTCCGCACCACCGGCACCTTCCGCAGGGCGCCCCTCAAGGTCGTGGAGCCCTACGGGCCCAGCACCCTCCTGGTCTGGGCCCAAGGCGCCCCGGGGTCCGGCGCCTGCAACGGCGATTCCGGCGGGCCCCTGGTGGAGGCAAGGGAGGGCCCTTCGCCTGTTTTCGCCGTCACGACCTGGGCCACGGGCCCGAAGGGCAAATCCTGCGGGGCCCTCACGCAAGGGGTGCTGCTCGGCCCTCAGCGCGCCTGGATCGACGGGACGCTCGCGGGCTGGGGCCGGCAGGCTGCCTGGGAATAGGGCACCTCCCGGCCTTGTGAGCGGTCCGGGGCTCACGCAGCGTCATGCCGCCGCTTGCCCCGCTTCCTCTTCCGCTCCAGATTGACCGGATGCGCATCGCCCCCGCCTTCCGCCTCGCCGCCCTCCTCGGCCTCATCACCCTCTTCGCTCTGCCGGCCCACGCCATCGTGCGGGGCCAGGTCTCGCGGGATCCGAACGGCCTGCGCCAGTTCGTGGTGCGGGTCGAAAGCTCCCGGGGCGAACTCTGCTCCGGCGTGCTCATCGGCCCCGATGTGGTTCTCACCGCCGCCCATTGCCTGACCGATCGGGCAGCCTATTGGATCGTCGCCAACGACCGCGCCTTCCGGCAGCGGCGGGTAAATGCGATCGGTGTGGTGGTGCACCCCGCCTTCGTGGCCGGCACGACGCCGCGCACGCAGCCCGGGGTCGATCTCGCGCTCCTGAAGCTCGAACGCCCGCTCGGGCCCGACTTTCAGCCCTTGAGCCCCAGCGGCGCCGGCATAGGCACCGGGGATCTCCTCACCATCGCGGGCTACGGCGTGGTGGGCGAGGGCCAGAAGGGCTCCGCCCGTGTGCTGCGCCAGACCTCCCTCGTCTCGCTGGGCCCGCTGCAGGTCGCGAACCGGGTGCTCGTGGCCGTCGATCCCGAGCGCATGGCCGGCCGCACGGGCGCCGGCGCCTGCCGCGGCGATTCCGGCGGCCCGATCCTCGGCGCCGGGGCACAGCTCGTCGGCATCGTGTCCTGGTCCTCCGGGGCCTTCGAGGAGCGCCGCGCGGGCGCCTGCGGCGGCTTCACGGCCATGACGCCCCTCTCCGAGCACGGCGCCTGGGTGGCCCAGAGCGCGCAGAGCCTCAGCCGCATCGCGACGGTTCCCGCGGGAACGCGCTACACGAGCCGGTAGCATCCATCCCTCCCTGCCAAGGGAGGGTGGACGCGAAGCGGCCGGGTGGGATGAGAGCTCAAGGCGGGGAGGTTGGTGCTTCCACCCCACCCGCCCTTTCAGGGCACCCTCCCCCGGCGGGGAGGGATCACGACGCCGCAAACTTCAGCAGCTTGATGGCATCGTAATCCTGCACTCCGCCGCCAACGCGCTTGGTGGTGTAGAACAGCACATAGGGCTTCGCGGAATAAGGATCGCGCAGGACGCGCACCCCCGCCCGATCCACCACGAGATAGGCGCGCCGGAAGTCGCCGAAGGCGACGCTAAGCGCGTTCGCGGCCACGTCCGGCATGTCCTCGGCCTCCACCACGGGGAAGCCCATCAGCGTTGCCGGGGCGCCCGCGGAGGCGGGCGGCTGCCAGAGATAGGCGCCGTTGGTGTCCTTGAAGCGGCGCACCAGGCCTTGCGTCTTGCGGTTCATCACGAAGGCCGCGTTCTGGCGGTAGCCGGCGCGGAGCGCGTAGACGAGCTCGACCAGGATGTCGGACGGGTTGGTGGCCGGAAACGCGGCGCCGCCGGTGGCGAGATAGCCGAGATTGCCCCAGCTCCAGGAGGCGTTGGCGACGGTGGGCGAGGCGAGAAAACCCTTGGGCTTGTTGACCCCGTCGCCGCTCACGAAGGCGGCGCTCTCCTGCTCCGCGAACGCGGTCTCGACCTCTTCCGCGATCCACTGGTCCACGTCCACGACCGCGTCGTCCAGAAGCGTCTGCGTCGCTGCCGGCATGGCGTAGAGCTCCATGGCCGGAAAGCTCATCTCGGCGAGCATCGGGCTCGCGGTCTGCGGCCGGGCTGCGGTTTCGCCGACCCAGCCCGAGGCCGCGCCCGCCGTCGAGAAGGCGCGCTTGTACTGGCCGCCCGAGATCACCCGCACGGAGGCGATGGCGCGGATCGGCGACACGTTGGCGAGGCGCCGCAGCACCTCGCGCTCCACGGTCTCGGGCACGAGATAGCCGCCGTCGGGCCCGGAGCCCGAGGACAGCGCCTTTTCCTCCAGCCGCTTCAGTCCGGCGGCTTCGCCCGAGCGCATATAGGCCCGGAACGCGGCCTTGTGCTCGTGGAGCAGCGGATCGCGCGGGGCGTCGGTGCCGAGCGGCGGGCGGGCGCGGTCCAGCGAGAGGCGGTCGATGCGGCGCTTGGCGTCGTCGAGCGCCCCGTCGATGCGGGCGAGCTTTTCCTCCGTCAGCGCGTCCGTGGACAGGCGCGTCTCGATCTGCCCCAGCCGCTCGTCGTTCGCCTCCTTGAAGGCCTCGAAAGCGCGGGCGAAATCGTCGAAGGCGGAGGCCACGTCGTCGGTGGCGGATTTGGTCTCGAGGTGTTGGCTCATGGATGTCCTCGTGGTGCGCAAAAAGAGAAAGGCCCGCCGGAGGGCGGGCGTTGTGTGATGGGGCTACTTGCGAGGCGCAGATCCCATCCCCTCCCTCATCCTCAGGAGGCGCGCAGCGCCGTCTCGAGGGAGGGCTCCAGTTCGCTCGTGGGTCCTGGAGGATCCTTCGAGACAGCCTGCTCCGCAGGCTTCCTCAGGATGAGGGGGTGAGTGGGGGTGGCAGTTGGGCGCTCAGTGCATCATGCGAACAACCGCGCCGTGGAGCGGCGGATCGCGTCGGCGAGGCTTGCGCCCTTCACCGCGCTCACCCGGGCGCCGGGCAGCATCGGAAACGTGACGAGGGAGATCTCCCACAGATCGAGGGCTTGGAGGCGGCGGGTGCCGCGCTCGGGCCGGGCGCGGACCACGCGAAAGCCGATGGAGAGCCCGTCCACCGCGCCCTCGCGCATGAGCGCATGGATTTCCCGCGCCCGCTCGACCGCGAGGTTGAGGCGCCCGCGCACGTGGAGGCCCCGGCCGTCCTCGGCCACATGCAACCAGCGGCCGATGGGTTCGGCGGGATCGTGCTGCCAGAGCATGCGGATGCCGGCGGCGCCCCGGCGCGCGAGGCTCGCCTGGAACGCGCCCGGCATGACGATGTCGCGGCCGAGATCGGCCACGTTGAAGAGGCTGGCATAGCCCTCGAACACGCCGTCCTGATCGAGCGTGCGCAGGGGCTCGGCCAGAAGCTTGGTTTCGCGGGGGGCCAAGCGTCTCATCGCGAGCCCTCCCCGGCGGGCTTGCGCGCGCTCGTGTCGAGGCGCTCCAACTGGCGCAGGAAATCGCGGAACACGCGAGACGCATCGGGCCGCGGCGCCGCGCCCTGCCGCGGCGGGCGCTTCGGGGTGCGGGAGGTTCGGGGCATGGGGGCTCCTCGTCAGGACGGGTCAAGAGATGATGGCTCTAGGGCGTCCGATCCTCCCTCCCCTCAGGGGAGGGTGGCCGCAGCGAAGCGGAGGTCGGGTGGGGTGTTCGCCGAAGGCGAGTTCTAGGCCCGATGCTGCAGGATGCGCTGCGATCAGCGTCACGCAGTGCTGCTCGTCTGATCCCGTGCCGGCTGCGCTTCGCGCAACACCCCACCCGTCATCCTTCGGATGCCACCCTCCCCTGAAGGGAGGGAGGGGGTTTGAGCGCACTCGCTCGGTCCGTCACAGGTTGGTGTGGCGGCGGTTGAACAAGGCGAGTTCGCGCACGAAGGCGTCGAAGCGGCGGTTGGCGCTGGCGAGTTCGCGGAAGGTGGTCACGAGCAGCGCGGATGCGCCGCTCGCCCAGGCGAGGAGCGCCAGATGCGCGAGATCGCCCCGCTGGAGGACCGCCTCCACGAGGGTGTCGAGGGGAGGCATGGGGCATCCTTTCGCCTAGCGCGAGCCATACCCCACCGCCTCGCGCTTCTCGGCGTCGGTGAGGAAGGGCGCTGCCGTGACGCGGCGCCAGAGGGATTCGCGCTCGTCCGCCAGCGCCTCGATCGCATCGAGATCGGGTTCGAGCGCGAGGTCGTCGCCCTCCGCCAGCCATTGCGCCAGCGCCTGCGCGGTGCGGCGCACCAGCGGGATCACGGTCTGGCGGTAGAAGGCGCGGTTCGCTTCCGCGTAGTTCGCGTGGGTGTTGTCGCCGGGAAGCCCCAGCAGCAGCGGCGGCACCCCGAAGGCGAGGGCGATCTCGCGGGCGGCGGCGGATTTCGCCTCCACGAAATCCATGTCGCGGGGCGAGAGCGACAGCGGCTTCCAGTCGAGACCGCCCTCCAACAGCATCGGCCGGCCCGCATTGCCGGAGCCGCCGTAATTCTGTTCGAGCTCCTCCTTCAGGCGGTCGAACTGCGCTTCGGTGAGCGTGGAGCCCGCGACCACCAGCGCGCCCGAGGGCCGCGCGGCGTTGTCGAGGAGCGCCTTGTTCCAGGCCCCGGCCGCGTTGTGGATGTCCAGCGCAATCGCCGCCGCCTCCATGGGCGAGAGGCCGTAATGATCGTCGCCCGGATGGAACAGCGTCAGATGCAGGATCGGCGGGCGCTCGTCCGCGCGGAGCGCGAAGCGCACGGTCTCGGAGCCCACCGCGTAATCGTAGGCCGCGGGCCAGCCGTCCGGCCCCGGCACCACGCGCATGCGGTCGGGGCGCAGCGCATGGAGTTCGCGCGCCACGCCCTCCACGGACACGGCTTCGAGATAGGCATTTCCCGACACCAGGAGATAGCCGTAGACGCTCTCCAGAAACGCCGCCCCGCCCTGGCGCGGATTGGGCCGCGCGAGCAGCGCCAGCAGCGGATGGTCGGCGGCATTCGAGCCGCGCTGGCTGAGCGCCAGCGGCAGGGCCGCGGTGGCTTCGGCGATGAGGCGCACGCAGCGGTGCACCACCGGGTTTTTCTGGAACCCCTCCCGCGCCAACGCCCCGTAATCCCGCGGCGTCCACACCGGGCGGCCGAGCACGGAGAAGGCGATGGCGCTCCCCACCCGGGAGGCCTTGGCCTCCGCGGGCACGGCGCGGGCGAACCAGCGGGCGAAGGGATGGGGCATGACAACACTCCCGCCCGCTTGCAGGCGGGCATAACGCGCTTTGCGTGCGCTTGATTGACGTTTGGAGAGAGCCCACCCTAAAGCGGGCCAACCAGGCGGGACCGCCCTGCCCCAACCCTCAAGGTGACCCCATGGCGAACACCGCCCGCATCGACACCACGCACACGACGATCCGCACCGGCAGCGCGTTCTCCGACACGGCGCTCCTCATCGGCCGCATCGCGCTCGTCGCGATCTTCCTGACCTCCGGCTTCAGCAAGCTCACGGGGCTCGAGGGCACGGCGGGCTATATCGGCTCCAAGGGCCTCCCCGCCCCGATGGTGCTCGCGGTGCTCGCGGGCTTGGGCGAAGTGGTGCTCGGCCTCATGGTCGCGGTGGGCTTCAAGACGCGCCTCGCGGCGCTCGGCCTCGTGGTCTTCACCATCGCGGCCACCGTGTTCTTCCACAATTTCTGGGACATGCAGGGCCCCGAGCGCATGCAGAACCAGATCCACGCCATGAAGAATCTCGGCCTCATCGGCGCCTTCCTGATCCTCGCCGGCGTCGGCGCGGGCCGGTACTCGGTGGACCGACGCTAGTCCCCTCTCCCCGCTCGCGGGGAGAGGGTTAGGGTGAGGGGCCGGTCGGTCGAGCGAGCGGTTTCCACACCCACTGTCATTCCGGGGCGAGCGGAGCGAGAGCCCGGAACCCAGATGGCGAGCTCTACCCGGAGAGACCTCCTGGGTTCCGGCCCGCCGCTCTGCGGCGACCGGAATGACAAACATCGCGATCCACCGACCGGCCCCCCACCCCCGACCCCTCCCCGCAAGGGGGAGGGGAAGGTTCAGAGCCCCCGCACCCGCGGAGGGCGCTCGCGCAGCATCAGTTCCGTGAGCGCCCAGACGAGCGCGTCGAGCCGGTCGGGGGAGCGGGTGCCGGAGAGGCCGCCCGGCCCGAAATCGCATAGCTCGTCTTCGAGCGCCGGGAACGCCCCCACATGGCGGACGCGGCCCTGCGCGTAGAGCACCGAGACGGGCTCGGCGCGCAAATACTTGCCCCGGCTCGCCCTGACGGCGCGCACGGGCACGGCAGGATCCACCTCGCGGATGACGCCGGTCGCCATCTCGCCGCCCTGGTTGGTTTCGACCACGAGCGCATCGGCCTCCAGGCGCCGGTAGAGCGCCATGGCCTTCGCGGCCCATTCGGGCGGCTTCAATTCGGATGCGGTCTCGTCCGCGAGCACGTAACCCACACCCGCCTCGTCCACGCCCGCGGCCACGATCCCGCAGGCATCGGCGCGCTTGGAGGACGAGGCCGGCGGGTCCACCGCGACCACGATGCGGGCGAGCGGCGGCGCCGCACGCACCCGCGAGGCCTCGATCCCGTCGCGGGTCCACAGGGCATCGGCGCGATCCTCCACGATCTCGCCCTCGATCTCCTGCCGCCCGAGGCGGGTACCCGCATAGCGCCCGAGCACGTGGTTGAGGAAGGCGGGCGCGAGGTTTTGCGCATTGTCCCCGGTGCGCGAGCGGCTCAGGGCCGTCAGCGGGTCCTCGGCGAGGCGCTTCAGGAGCGGGATCGGCCGCGGCGTGATGGTGACGATCTCGCGGGGATGCAGCCCGAGGCGGAGCCCGAATTGCAGCATGTCCCAGGCCTCCTCCACATGCCGCCATTTGGCGAGTTCGTCGGCCCAGGCGATGTCGAATTGCGGACCGCGTAAGGAATCCGGGTCCTCGGCCGAGAACACGTAACCCACCGCGCCGTTCGCCCAGGCGAGGCGGCGCTGGCTCGGCGACCAATGCGGGCGGCTCGCCGCATCGTGCACGGCCAGGATGCCCGCCGGCCCCTCGACCATCACATGGCGGGCATCGGCAAAGGTTTCGGCGACGAGCGCCACGCGCCCGGCGGGTTGCGCGGTGAGCCAGGGCGCGCCGTGCACCATGCCGCGCACCCATTCGGCGCCCGTGCGGGTCTTTCCCGCGCCGCGCCCGCCCATGACGAGCCAGGTGGTCCAGTCGGTCGGGCCGGCCTGCGGCTGCAGCTGATCGGCACGGGCGCGGAGCACCCAATCGTCGCCGACGATGCGCTCCAATCCCTCCCGCCACTCAGGGGACAGGCTGTTCTCCAGCCCCGCCAGGATCCGCGCCAGGAGCGGCTGCAGTTCGGCTTCCACCGTCTCGAAAGAGCTCTGCAAGGTGAGCCGCAAATTCGCGATAAACCGCATCCAGTGGGCGGGATTCCACCCCTCCTCGATCTTCGGCGTCGTGCTCATCGCCCCCACGGGCCTCCGGATCGTTGCGGCCGAGCGCAAGCTCGGCCTCCTTGTGGCGCTGGATCAGCTGCAGGACGGTGCCGACATGGCGCGCCTCGCGGTCGGCGTTGGCGATGTCCACCTCCGGCCCAACGCGCCGCGCTTCCGCCTCCACGACGTAGCCCTCGACGAGGCCGAGGATCCGACCGAGCAGCTCGCGGCGCAGGAGCGCCGTGCCCTCCGGCGTGAGGAGCCGCGCGGGCAGCGGCGGCCGCGGCGGCGCGGCGCCGAGCGCGGGCTGCGTCCAGCCGAATTTCGTGCGCCAATAGGCGATCGTCCCAGGCGGCACCCCGGTCTTCGCCCGGATGGCGGCGAGCGATAGCCGCGTGGTGGTGCAGAGCGCGCGCACCGTGTCGACGGTGGCCGCGTCCCATCGATGGCCCGGCATGGCGGCCTCGCAGTCTCGCGTGGTGCGGATTGTGGTCAGCCCCCGCGTGTCGGCGGGGTCGGGAGAAGAGGACGCCCGCGGGCCCGCGGCCCGCGCATGCGATCACTCGCGCGCGGGTTGGCCCGTCTCCGGTTGCACGATGAGGGCGCCGGCATTGGCGCGACGAGGGTCGCCCTGCGGCGCGCGCCGCTCGCCGTCACCCTTCAGGCGTCCGTCGAAGAGAAACGGCTGCGTGTGGTCCAAGCGGGACGCAGGCTGCGCGCCATGGGCGCCGGGAGCCGCCGGCGCGGGTCGCGCCGGCGCATCCTGCGCATGGGCGCCGGTCGCGGCGAGGGTCAACGCCAATGCGATCGCTGCTTTCCCCATCATGGGCTTCTCTCCGCTGCATCATCACGACGGCCGACGCCGGTCCGGTCACGCTCGCGGCAAAACCGGGCGGTAGGATGGCAGCCGTCCGATCCCCTCGGCAGCCTCGGGCTTGCGCATCGGCGTCGGCTCGCGGACGTCGTTACAGGGCGAAGATGGCCGGCAACAGCAGAACGCCGGGCACGAGCAGCAGCGCCAGGCTCACCCCGATCAACCGGCCGCGATGCGCCAGCACGAGCGCCGGCACCACGACAACAAACAGGTAGAGCAGCGCCGCGACCGCGAAGCCGCCCGCCATGGCCTCCCCGGCCCGGTCCTGCGTGCCGCCGATGCTCTGTACGAAGAAGACCAGCACCGTGACCGACAGGAGCAGCGCCTTCGTCCATCCCAAGCCGAGGGCCACGACACGGCTCCACCGCATGGGACTGGTTTCAACGGACGCGTGGCTCGACATGGGGACCTCGGGGCTGCCTTGCCCGAATGTCGGGCCGGAGCCGCGGGTGTCTCACCCGCGAACCGCTACGTCGGTGCCAATCGGCACGTCGCTGGATAAGATCGCTGCCGCTCGCGTGCCCTCCCTTTCGGAGCGCGATCACCGCGCCCCACCCGGCCGGGCCACGCGCGGAGACGAGTACCCTCGTCATGGCCGGACGTTGTCCGGCCATCCATGACTGCACAGTCCAGCTTTAGGGTGAAGGAGCACATCGAGCGCTTATGGAGTTTCGCCCCAGCGCTTCTTGGATGCTGTTCTAGGCAGAGGGAGGAGAGTCAAACCAAAGGCATCAATCTGCCGGGTAGTGTAAAAAGAAAGAGCCCCGACTGGCGGGGCTCTGGCTCAGCTATCTTTCCGCTTGAAGCTCGGATCGCCGTGATCCTCATGACCTTGGTAGGCCAATAGGCGTGCCTTTTGCTCCGCCGACAAGCTCTCAAACAAGCTTGTCATCGGTCGACCATTATACAGGTCCTCTGGCTCTGACGTCGTGTCATGCGTCACCACACGATGCCAAAGCTCAGCCAACTGTCTAGCTAGCGCGCCCATCAGGGTACCCTCCGCATATAATATGCCTGCCCCTGCCTGTCGGTTTCAAGGGTGAACCCCAAAATCTCTTGATAGAGGGTAGCTACCTTCTCATTCACAGGCTGTACCCGCAGTTCCGATCGGCTACAAGCTTGAGCATAGTATTGCGCTGTTTCGACCGCAATCGCTGCACGCACTCCCTTCAACGGGCACCCGGTCCGGGGATCTCCCTCCAGAAACCTCAGAAAAACTACCTCGCCTGAGATCGTGGCCAGCCCAAGGCCACTGAGCCGATCGCCTGGCGTCCAAAAAACCAAATCTAGCCGGTCCGGCTCGTCATACCGCCGGAAGATCTGGGGCCAATCCCAATTACTGTCTGGGTGCCGCACTGTCGTGAGCCACTGATCAGCATAGGCTCGCTCGGCAGCCTCATTCCACCCCGAGAGAGCAAACTGCCTATTGAGTGGTCCGGCCAGAGCCTCGACCGCTCGGCGCCGTGCCGCATCACGGTTCATGGCATATTTCTGCTTGAAACGGTGGAACAAGGGAGCAGCCTCGGATTGGCATTGCTCCTATAGCACGCGAGCCCAGTTACTTTAGAACAGAAAGTGAACTTTAACAGCGACCTAGCCTGCCGCTGCTCATATCAGGCCTTGTTGGCAATACCGTTACTCTGTGGCTTTGAACACGCTCTCAGAGAACCGCCTCATTCCTAAAGGCCTGGACCGCACCGTTGGATACATTTGGGTGCGGGATGACGCTCCCATACCCATGCTCAGGCGAGCGTTCTACCCCATCCCCCTCCCCTACCGCCGCGCCTCCGTCGCCATCCTGATCGCGAGCACCGCCAGCACCGTCCCCATGATCCAGCGCTGCACCAGAAGCCATGTGGGACGCTGGGCGAGGAAGACGGCGATCGATCCGGCCGCGACCGCGATCGCGGCGTTGACCGCGATCTGCACGGAGCCAAGCACCAGCGATTGCGTGAGCACGCTGCCTTGCGCGGGATCGATGAAGTGCGGCAGCAGCGAGAGATAGAGCATGGCGATCTTGGGGTTCAGCAGGTTCGTGACGAACCCCATGACGAAGAGTTTGCGAGGCCCATCCACGGGCAGTTCGCGCACCTGGAAGGGCGAGCGCCCGCCGGGCCGCACGGCCTGCCAGGCGAGATAGAGCATGTAGGCAGCGCCGGTGAGTCGCAGGGCGTCGTAGGCGTAAGGCACCGCGAAGACGAGGGCCGTGATGCCGAGCGCCGCGCAGAGCATGTAGACCACGAAGCCCAGCGCCACGCCGCCAAGCGAGATCAGCCCCGCCGCGCGTCCCTGACAGATGGAGCGCGAGACGAGATAGATCATGTTGGGTCCGGGCGTGAGCACCATGCCGAGCGCCACGAGGGCGAAGGCGAGCAGGGTTGTCGAGGTCGGCACGGGATCGGGCCCTCAGGCGTGGCGGGAGGCCTCGACCTTATCGGCGGGCGGGCGTCGCGGGTAGGGCCCCGCGTTGGCGTTCAGGGTGGCGATCAGGTCGCTGCGCGCGCCGTTCGGGGCGTCCGAAACGGGGCTCGGGTTTGGAGCAGCTTTCAGCCGAGCGGCTGGCCCGCAACGTCTGTCCGACCCAACCCCCCTCATCCTGAGGAGCTTCGCGTCAGCGAAGCGTCGCGAAGGATCCTTCCAGAACCCGCGCTGGCCCTGGAGCCCTCCTTCGAGACGCACCCTGCGGGTGCTCCTCAGGATGAGGAGGTGGGTGGGCGAGCCGTCCTGTGGCCGGACCGGTTCGTCTCTGCTCACACTTCCTGAGCGTTCCTGTTTTGTACCATAGGAGCGTCGCGCTGTCAAGGACATTTTCCTAAAGTGTCTCAGAAGACGATGTCGGCCGCGAGCATCTCGTGGTCCGAGATTGCCCTCCCCTCTCCGTCGAGGGCTGCGCAGACGCGGGGGTTCTCCGCGTGCACGCCGCGGGTGAGAAGCCAATCGAGCTTGCGGAACGGCGGGTGCGGCTTGCCCGCCGGGCCGGTGCGCTGGGTGGGCGCCGGCGTGTTGGCGGCGCGCCAATCGAAGCCCGCCCGCGCGGCATGGGCGAACAGGGGCTCGTGGGCCGCCAGCTCCTCGAACCAGGAGCCCTCCTCCGAGGGCAGCGCCTTCGTGTTGAGATCGCCGCCGATCACGCAGGCGGCGCCGGGCGCCACCCGCTCGATGCCGGCGCAGAGGCGCGCCATCTGGGCGGCGCGGTCGGCGGGGTCGGTCTTGCTCTCCAGGTGCACGGCGACGAGCCAGAGTGGCTTTGGGGCGTCCGCCACCCGGGCCATCACGGCCATGCGTCCGCCGATTCGGTGCTGCGCGCCCGCGCGACCGCGAAACCACAGGCCCGATTCGTCCAGCGGAATGAGGTGGGGATCGACGAGGGCGAGGGGTGAGAGAATCGCGTTGCCGTGGAAGCCGAGCGCGTTCGCCTCGCCCGCATGCTCCGCGATCTCGCGCGCGTCGCCGAGGTCGAGCTCCACGAACTCGACGCCGAACACGTAGCCCCAGCCGGCGGCCTCCGCGAGCGCCCGGGCTCCGTGGCGATTCGCGGAGCGCGCCATGCCGGCATCGATCTCGGAGAGGAGCGCGGCCCCGGCGCCGATTCGGTCGAGCAGGGCGCGGGCGGCGGCCGGACGCTTCAGGCGCTCCGCGTTGAACGCCGCGACGGTGATTCGTTCGCGCGCGTTCAACGCCCGCTGCGGCGGCGCCTGTTCGAGGGCATGGAGGGCCTCGACCCGGGCGAGGAAGCGGGCGTGGTCCTCGGCGCGCCCCGTCTGCGCGGCGGCGCGGGCCTCGGCCATGAGGGCCGGATCGGGCGCCGGCAGGGCGTCGAGGCGGCGCGTGAGGATGTCCCGCATGTGGATCCGTCCCAAAAAGTCGCGTATTGGACCATTCCAGCGGCCAAGCTGTCATCGCCCTGTCGAAAACCGGGCCTATCAGGCCCCCGCTTCCTGGGCGCTCGCTGGCCGAAAAATTGCCTGTGAGACCGTGGAACCGAAGCTTGGCTTTGGCGTTTTCTTGCGCGTGATTGCGATTGAAGGCCTTGGGGAGGCCCGCATGATCTGGACTGCCATCACTTTCCTGCTCGCCGTGTTCGCTCTGCTCGCCGGACAGATCGATCCCATGACCCTGGTGTCGGGTTTGGGAGAGATCCTCGTCGTGCTCGCGCTCTTCACCGCCGTCTGCGCCGCCGAAGCCTTCAACTGAGGCCCGGCCCTCGCAGCCGTCGACGAGCCCACCACCGCGTCCTGCTCAGGGCTTGAGCGGGATCGTCGGTTTATGGCCGCTTACGCCTTCGTAGCCCTGAGCGAGAACGCCAGCGGGATGGGCACCATGCTCGCGGGCAGCCGGTAGAGCCCGCCATCCGCCGGCACCATCGAGGGGTAGAGGCGGTAGGGCAACGCCTCGTGCTCGTGCAGGACATCGAGGCGCAAGCCCGCCGCGATGAGGCCGCCGATCACGTCCGAGAGCGGATGGATCCAGTTGAAGGATTCCGAGGGCTCCGGAAACGCATCGCCCGTGTAGCTCTGGCTCTCCACGAAGCGGTCCGGCCGGTCGGCCGGCGTGCGCCACGCGAAGGCGGGCTCGAGCCGTCCCTCGCGCTCGTCGAGCACCATCGCGGAGGGATGGCTGTCGGCGAGGTAGAGCTGCCCGCCCGGTTTCAGCAGGCTCGCCGCGACGCTGCCCCAACGGCGGATGTCCGGCAGCCAGCAGATGGTGCCCCAGGTCACGTAAACGAGGTCGAACCCGCCTTCGAGACGCTCGCGCGCCTCGTAAACGTCCGCCTCGACAAAGGTGGCGGCAAGCCCGGTTCGCGCGGCAAGATCGCGGGCCGCCGCAACGGCGACGGGCGAGAAGTCGAGGCCGACCACCTCGGCGCCGCGGCGCACAAGCGAGAGGCTGTCCTGGCCGAAATGGCACTGGAGATGGGCGATGCGCTTTCCCCGCACGTCGCCGATCTCCGCGGCCTCGATCGGGTAGAGCGTATCGCGCCCCGCGAGAAACCCGGCCATGTCGTAGGTGCCGGTTTCATCGCGCACATGCAGCGCCGCGCGCGTGTTCCAGTTCGCGAGGTTGGCCCGCTGCCAAGGGGTGGTCACGTTCGCCTCCCGCGGCTCAGGTGCCCGCATCCGGGCTCACGAGCTTCAAGCCCACGAGTCCGGCCACGATGAGCGCGATGCAGAAGAGGCGGCCAGGGGTGGCGGGCTCCGCGAAGAGGTAGATGCCGAGGATGGCGGTGCCCAGCGTCCCGATGCCGGTCCACATGGCGTAGGCCGTGCCGAGCGGCAGCGTGCGCAGCGCCAGGCCGAGCAGGCCGATGCTCAAGATCATGCTCGCCACGGTCAGCACGGTGGGGACGAGGCGGGTGAAGCCCTGCGTGTATTTGAGCCCGACGGCCCAGCCGATCTCGAACAGCCCTGCGAGCACCAGGATCACCCACGCCATCTCAAGTTCCCTCCCGCCGCCCAAGCCGCGGCCTCACCCTCTTGTGATCGGCCGGGCCGGGGCTCGGATGATCGCTCCGGCGGCTTCTGGCACGGCGCGCGCGTGCTGCAAAGCTGGAGCGCGGGGCCTTGGGACGGGGCTGCGCGCGCATGCGCCGTGCATGAAAAAACCCGCCGGTGGAGGGACCGGCGGGTTGGGGATCCTTGTGTGGGGCAAGGAAGGCGGGGGCGGGATGAGTGGGAGGTCGCCCCCGTCGAAACGCATCATGCAAACCCAACGTCAGCTTGGCCATAGCGCAGGCTGCGGCCCAGCCATGCGGTTGAGGAAGGGCAGCAAGCGGCCCGCACCCCTCCTTGCCCGTTTTGCCCTCCTTGCCCTCCCGCGGCCGAAACGATAGGTGGCACCGCAACGGCTGCAGACGCCCGCTTGCTGCCGCGGCCGTGACTGTTCCCTTGGGAGGAAGTTTTCATGAAGCGTCGTCAATTCCTGCAGACCGCCGCCGCCGGTGCGGCTGCTTCGGCCGTCGCGGCTCCCGCGATCGCCCAGTCCATGCCCGATATCCGCTGGCGCCTGCAGTCCGGCTTCCCGAAGTCGCTCGATACCATCTACGGCGCCGCGGAAGTGTTCGCGAAGTTCGTGAATGAGTCCACCGACGGCAAGTTCCAGGTTCAGCCTTTCGCGGCGGGCGAGATCGTCGGCACGGCGCAGATCGCGGATGCGGTCGGCAACGGCACCGTGGAGATGAGCCACACCTGCTCGTACTACTACTTCGGCAAGGACCCGACCTTCGCGATCGGCACCGCCCTGCCCTTCGGCCTCAACTCGCGCCAGATGAACGCGTGGCTCTACCACGGCGGCGGCAACGACCTCCTCAACGAGTTCTATGCCAAGTCGAACCTTTACGGCCTGCCCGGCGGCAACACCGGCACGCAGATGGGCGGCTGGTTCCGCAAGGAAATCCGCACCCCGGCCGACATCCAGGGCCTCAAGATGCGCATCGCCGGCCTCGCCGGTCAGGTGATGGCGAAGCTCGGTGCCGTGCCGCAGCAGATCCCGGGCGGCGACATCTACCCGGCCCTCGAGCGCGGCACCATCGACGCCGCCGAGTGGGTCGGCCCCTACGACGACGAGAAGCTCGGCTTCGCCAAGGTGGCGCCGTTCTACTACTATCCGGGCTTCTGGGAAGGCGGGCCGACGGTCCACTTCATGTTCAATAACCAGAAGTTCAAGGAACTGCCGAAGAACTACCAGGCCATCGTGACGGCGGCTGCCTCCCACGCCAACATCGACATGCAGGCGAAGTACGACGCCCGCAACCCGGCGGCTCTGCGCCGCCTCGTCGGCGCCGGCGCGCAGCTGCGTCCCTTCTCCCAGGAGATCATGGAAGCCGCCTTCAAGGCCGCCAACGAGGTCTACGACGAGACCGCGGCCAAGAACGCCGACTTCAAGAAGATCTACGAGAACGTCCGCGCCTTCCGGGGCGAGGAGTACCTCTGGTGGCAGGTCGCGGAGTTCACCTACGACAACTTCATGATCCGCGCCCGCGCCCGCGGCTAAGCGGACCCTCAGCGCACACCGAAAAGGGCGGCCGAGAGGCCGCCCTTTTTCTTTGGCTCGACGAACGGGTTGCGGTTAGCCCACCACCCGGCGCCCGTGGTCGCGCACCACCACCGTCGTGCCGATCGGAACCCGGTCGTGGAGGTCGAGCACGTCCTCGTTCAGCATGCGGATGCAGCCGGACGAATCCGCGCCGCCGATGGACCAGGGCTCGTTGGTGCCGTGGATGCGGTAGAGCGTGTCGCGGTCGCCCTGGTAGAGGTAGAGCGCGCGGGCGCCGAGGGGGTTGTCGAGCCCGCCTTCCATGCGCACGGGCAGATCGGGGCGGCGGCGGCGCATCTCGGCCGGCGGGATCCAGTCGGGCCAGCGGGCCTTGCGGCGCACCTCCGCGGTGCCGGCCCAGCGGAAGCCCTCGCGGCCGATGCCGATGCCGTAGCGGATCGCCGTCCCGTCGTTGCGGACGAGGTAGAGGTGTCGGTTGCCCGTATCCACCACGATGGTGCCGGGCCGCTCCGGCCCACGGTAGGTCACGCGGCTGCGGTGGAAGACGGGATCGAGGAGCTTCCGGTCCACGACCGGGATCTCCATGTCCCCGTCCGGAATGTAGCCGATGTACCAGCGGCTCATGTCACGGTCGGGGATCTCGCTCGGTGAAGCCGGGAAATCGTCCTGGTTCTCGTAGTACCACTGGGCGAGCGCCGGGCTCGACACGGCCGTGGAAGCGCCGACGAGGGCAAGGGAGGAGAGGAAGGATCGACGAGTCAGCATGGTCCGTCTCGACGTTGCGCCGGCCTCACCGCGAGGGATCGCGGCCTTGAGGCGGCTGGTGGGCGGGAACGATGGGGAGTCGTTCGGAGGGTTTGACGTGAAAGCTCTTGAAAGCGGGGCTGTTATGAGGGCAACGCGTCTGAACCGAGAATGATCCCGAGCTTGGCAACTTTGCGGCGCCTTGTCTCAACCTGGGCCGCAAACGGCGAAAGCATCGGCCGCGCCTTTACATTGCCGCGTTCGGCGGGCTTGAAGCCCCGATGCGCTGGATTCTTCGAATTGCAGGTGTGGTGTTCGTGGCCTGGGCCGCCTTCATGGCGTCCCCGTTCTACGCGCTGCACGATCTCGCCCGAGCCGTCGAGGCTCGCGATGCCAACGAGATTGCCGAACGGGTCAACTTCCGGGCCCTTCGCCTCTCCCTCACCAAGCAGATCGTCGACGCCTACCTCGTCGCGCATGGGCGCGCGCAGGAGATCGGGGCCAGCAACCGCAATCTCGCCTCTGCGGCCGGAGCGTCGCTCGCGGACCCGCTCGTGCGCGATCTTCTCACGCCCGAGGCCATTCTCGACCTCCTCGACGACGGCTGGCCGCAGGCCAAGGGCGGCCCCCCTCCGGCTGAACTCGCAGGCACCCGGTTCGCGGTGGACTGGACGTCGGTCGGCGAGGCCGCACGCCTGTTCATGGCGTCGGAAACGCGGGGCTTTCGCAAGATCTATATGCCGATTCCGCCGGATCGGCCGAAGGCGGAGCGCTTCACGCTCTATTGGCGCCTGAGCGGCACCACGTGGCGCCTCACCGGCGTGGACCTGCCGGCCTCGCTGCAGCAACGCCTGATCCGCGAGCTTCCCCGCCCGACCACGTGATCGAGAGCCCCGCGTTAGCGCGAAAGAACCACGTGATCGGGAGCCTCGCGCTGCCGCGGACGACCGGCAGAGAGCAGCGGGCAGCGCCTACCCGTTCAGGATGAGCCAGCTCACGGTCGCGAGGGGCGCGACCACGCCGAGGGCGAAACACAGAGCGCTTGATGCCATGGGACGTTCTCCTCGCCGGAGCAACGGAATCCAGAAGCTGAACGTTCCCGCTCGCGGCCCGTGAGGCGCACCATGCGCCGGGCGGTGATCGCCTGCCGTGTGGACACGCACGGCCCTCGTGTGCCCCGGCGCTGTTTCGGGCAGACCGTCCGCACGACCCTCGTCTGCCCCGGCGCCGTCCCGGGCGGCCCGTCTGAGGAACCATCCCAAAAGGCTACGATTGTCTTGGCGACGAACCCGGCAACGAACGCGTTGCCGGCGCCGGCAGGCTGCCGGCGTTTTCCGGCAAAGACGATCGGGCCGCATGGTGCCCGGATGGAGATGGACGATGCGGACAGCTCTCGTTGCAGCGCTTTTGGGCTCAAGCGCCCTCCTCGGCCTCGCGCCCTTGCCGGCGGCCGCCCAGGGTCAGCCCCAGGTCACGCCGGACGTAGTGCCCGCGGGCCAGGCGCAGGCGAAAGCCGCCATCGCATCCTGCGATCGTCTCACCGCCTATCTCGAGCAGGCCCGGCCCGCCGGCGCGGTGAGCACGGATCAGGTGCGAACCTGGCTCCAGGCGAGCGACGGCGCATCCTGCCAGAAGGAACTCGACCGCCTCGCCGAAGCGAACCGCCCGGCCCCGGCCGCAGGCGCAAGCCCTCCGGCTCCCGCAACCGGCACCACGCCGCCTCCCACGGCCAGCGCCATGCCGCCCGCCTCCCCATCGCAAGCTGCGGCTCCCGCGGCGACCGCAACCGCCTCGGCCGCGCCCCCTGCCGACGCCCCTCCTCCGGCAGGCCCCGTCTCCGCGACGGCCACAGGTCAGCCCGTGGCCGCGGGGGGCGCCGCTCCCCAGGTGGTGGTGCAGCAGGCGCAGCCCAGCGTCACCGTGCGCCAGGCACAGCCCGAGATCATCGTGCGGCAGGGACCGCCGATCATCACCGTGCAGCAGCCCCAGCCCGAGATCATCGTGCGCATGCCGGAGCCCGACGTGAACGTCGCCATGGCCCAGCCTCAGGTACAGGTGTCGATCCCGCAGCCGCAGGTTCAGGTTCAGCCGCCCGCGCCGCAATCGCAGGCGAACGTCCAGGTGGAGCGCCAGCAGCCGAACGTGCGCTTCGAGCGCACGGGCGAGCCGCAGATCGTGTACAAACCCGCCGAAGGGCAGCCGCAGATCCGCTACGAGGCCATCGGGGCGGCCGGCCAGACCGTCGCCTCCAATGCGGCGCCGGCCGCGGGCCAGCCCACCCCCGCCATGTCCCAGCAGGGCGCGCAAGCGCAGCTCAACGGCGGCCAGCCCGGCTATGGCACCAGCGCCGCCGCGGAGAATGCCGCCGTTGCCGCCAACCCGCTGACCACCGGCGCCATTCCCGCCGTTCCGACCGCGAACCTGCAGGTCTCGCGGCTCGAGGACATGACCCTCTACAATGCCCGCGAGGAGAAGCTCGGGGACGTGGATGCGGTCGTTGCCGGACCGGGCGGGCGCACCTTCGCGGTGGTGAGCTACGGCGGCTTCCTCGGCCTCGGCGAACGACGCGTGGCGATCCCCATGGAGCAGCTTGCCATGCGCCAAGACAGGCTCCTGGCCGATGGGCTGACGGACGAGCAGCTCAAGGCTCTCCCCGACTTCGATCGCAACGCCGGCTATCGCGACGTGGACGACAACCAGAGCGCCCAGTTGCGCGTCCTCCGTTGAGGCCAACGCCCCTGCGTTCGGAGGCCGGCGGAGCGTCTCCGCCGGCCTCTGCATGCGAAGGCGCATGAGGCGAGAGAAAGGCCGATCCGATGACCGACACCCCCCGCCCGCCGAGCCCCGGCATCTCCGTCGGTACGCCGCGCACGCTGGACTCCGTGGGGCGCTGGCGCTGGCAATCGTCTCCGGATGCGGACTTCGTGCGCCGCACGCTCATCGTTCTCGGCATTCTGGCGCTGGCGCTCGTGCTCTGGCAGCTGCGGGACGTGCTCCTCCTCGTCTTCGGGGCGGTGCTGGTGGCCGTCATCCTGCGCGCCTTCGCGGATGTGCTCGCGCGCTACACCCCCGTGCCGGAGCGCTGGGCGCTGACCGCCGCGACCGTCATCATCTTCACGATTTCGATCGGCATGCTGCTCCTCTTCGGAGCCCAGATGCGCGGCCAGCTCTCCAACGTGGCGGAGCGCCTGCCCGCCGCCCTCACCGATCTCGCCCGCCAATGGGGCCTCGGCGAGATCGCGGGCAACATCCCGAGCATGATCGGCGGCGAGCAGGGCGCGAGCATGATCTCGCGGGCCGCGGGCATCGGCGGCACGATCCTGAGCGGCCTCGCCGACGCGATCCTCGTGATCATTGCGGGCATCTACATCGCCGCGAGCCCGCGGGTTTACCGACGGGGCTTGGTGAAGCTCTTCCCCAAAGGCCAGCACGAGCGGGTGGAAGATTCGCTCGACGCCGCGGGTCAGGCCCTGCGCCTGTGGCTGACCGCGCAGCTCATCTCGATGACGGGCGTCGGGATTCTCACCGTCCTGGCGCTGTGGATCATCGGCGTGCCGTCCGCCCTCGCGCTCGGCTTCATCGCGGCGCTCG
Source organism: Microvirga sp. (assembly GCA_035944635.1). GTDB lineage: Bacteria > Pseudomonadota > Alphaproteobacteria > Rhizobiales > Beijerinckiaceae > Microvirga. Next base: position 44,372 of record DASZAZ010000089.1, on the reverse strand, counting down.
CAGACTTCATCCCCTTCGTGGGCCCGATCATCGGCGCGATCCCGGCGATCCTCATTGCCTTCACCCTCGACGGCAACGCGGTGCTCTGGACCGCGCTCGCCTTCCTGGTGATCCAGCAGATCGAGGGCAACATCATCATGCCGATCGCCGAGAAGCACATGGTGGCGATCCCGCCGGCCCTGGCGCTGTTCGCGATCCTGGCGGGCGGCGTCCTGTTCGGCACGCTCGGGCTGATCTTCGGCTTCCCGCTCGCGGTGGTGATCTACGTGCTCGTCAAGAAGCTCTACGTCCGCGAGACGCTGGGCGAGAGCACCCCCGTGCCCGGCGAGACGAGCGAGCAGACCGACGCCGCGACCGCGGTGGCGCAGGCCAACACGGCTGCGGGAGCCGTGCGCGAGCCGCCAGCCTAGCGCAGGTCCGTGGGTCCGGAGCGAACGCCGCCCTCGTCAGCCGGGTCCTCGTCGGGCCAGCCCACCACGCGGTTCATGAGTTCGCGCACGGTGAAATCCTCCTCCGGCCCCGCAACCCGGTCGCGCACCGAAATCCCGGCCGCGTGCACGGTTTCGGGGTCGCCCGAGACGAGTGGATGCCACCATAGGAGATCGCGCCCCTCGGCCAGCCGCCGATAGGCGCAGGTGGGCGGGAGCCAGGCGATCTGGCGCACGGCTGCGGGCGTCAGGCGCACGCAATCGGGAACCTTGGCCTGCCGATTCGGGTAATCGCGGCAGCGGCAAGCGGCACTGTCGAGCAGCGTACAGCCCACATCCGTGTAGTAGATATCCCCGTCGTCCTCGTCCTCGAGCTTCACCAGGCAGCAGCGCCCGCAGCCGTCGCACAAGCTCTCCCATTCGGGCAGCGACATCTGGTCGAGGGTCTTCACGTGCCAGAACGGCACGTCGTCCTCGGTGGCTGGGTGGGGCAGAGCGGTCAAACGCGGGTCCTCGGCCGTCTGAAGGGCGGCATGGGCAAATCTTGGGGCGGTGAAGGGCAAGAACCGGCTTCTCGCCCGCTTTTGCGGCGGTTTGAGGGAAGCCGGCTTTCTGAATTCCGGGCTCCCTGGCATTTCACGGCCCTGCTGACCATAGCCAACGCCAAGTCCACAAATCCACACATTCCGCAGCGTAACCTCCTGAACCGTGTGGCCGATTCGCGAGTTGACCGTCACCGGAATGGATGGAGCCGCAGGGGAGCGGTTCCGCTCGTCTGGGATCACCAACGCTGCTACACTGCGAAGCCTACGCGTCGGCTCCTCCCCCAACCCGGCGCGCATGACCGTTAGGGACCACCGTGCGTCTGAACCAGCCCACCTCCCTCTGGACGCGTCTCAAACGCGCGGCCCTTGGCTTCGACGCTTGGGTGAACTCGGCCCTCTTCGAAAGCGGCCGCCGTTTCGGCGAAGCCTGGGAGGGCTACTCCCACCGCGTGAACCGCCTGCGGCCGCGGGGCTTCTCCCGGCTCGTGCTCGACCTCTCAAGCGAGGCCGCGACGCTCGGCGTTGCCGGCGGCATCGTGATGGTGGGCCTGGCGATTCCCGCTTTTCGCGAAACCAGTGACAACTGGCTCAAGGCCCAGGAACTCGCGGTCACGTTCCTCGACCGTCAGGGGCAGGAAGTCGGGCGCCGCGGCATCCGGCACGACGATTCCTACAAGCTCGAGGATTTTCCCGACCATCTGGTGAAGGCCGCTCTCGCCACCGAGGACCGGCGCTTCTACGAGCACTGGGGCATCGACCCCATCGGCACCCTGCGGGCGCTGGTCACGAACGCGCAGGGCGGCGGCGTGGTGCAGGGCGGGTCGTCCATCACGCAGCAGCTCGCCAAGAACCTGTTCTTGACCAACGAGCGCTCCATCGAACGCAAGATCAAGGAGGCGTTCCTCGCCTTCTGGCTCGAGTTCCACCTCACCAAGGACGAGATCCTCAAGCTCTACCTCGACCGCGCCTATATGGGCGGCGGCACCCACGGGGCCGTGGCGGCCGCGGATTACTATTTCGGCAAGCCGGCCCGGGAGCTGACGCTGGCTGAATCCGCCATGCTCGCCGGCCTCTTCAAGGCGCCGACCAAGTACGCCCCGCACATCAACCTGCCCGCCGCCCGCGCCCGCGCCAACGAGGTGCTGCAGAACATGGTGGAGGCGGGCTTCCTCACGGAAGGCCAGATCCAGATCGCCCGCCGCAACCCCGCGGTGCCGGTGAACCGCACCCGCGACATCAGCCCGGACTTCTACCTCGACTGGGCCTTCGAACAGGTGAAGCGCCTCGTGGCTCAGGGCAAGCTCGGCAACGAGCGGGTGCTCACGGTCAAGACGCCCCTCGATCTGGCCGTTCAGCGCCGGGGCGAGCAGGCCCTGGAGGACCTCCTGCGCCAGCACGGGCGCCAGTACGATGCCAACCAAGGCGCCATCGTCGTCATGGACGTGGACGGCGCCGTGCGCGGCATGGTGGGCGGCCGCGATTACGGCCAGAGCCAGTTCAACCGCGCCACCGACGCGCTGCGCCAGCCGGGCTCCTCCTTCAAGCCCTTCGTCTATGCGGCGTGGCTTGCGGCGGATCCGAAGCGCCGGCCGACCACGGCCGTGGTCGACGCTCCGATCTGCCTCGGCAATTGGTGCCCGCAGAACTACAACCGTTCGTTCTCGGGCTCCATGTCCCTCACCACCGCGCTCGCCCGGTCGATCAACTCGATCCCGGTGCGCATGTCGGTGGAGATCGGCAAAGGCAATGCCAAGGCGGGACGTTCGACGATCATCGATCTCGCGCAGAGGATGGGCCTCACCCACCCGCTCACCGATTCGAGCTCGCTGCCGATCGGTTCCGCGGAGGTGACCGTTCTCGACATGACGGCCGCCTATGCGGTGTTCCCCAACAACGGCAAGCGCGCTTCGCCTTACGCGGCTTACGAGATCCGCAACTCGCAGGGCGAGCTGGTCTACAGCCGCGACCGGGACGAGCCGCAGCCGCAGATCCTCGAGCCGCGCGTCGTGCAGGACATGAACCTCATGCTCAGCAAGGTCGTCGAGGAGGGCACCGCGAAGCGCGCCGCGCTCGACGGCATCCGCACGGCCGGCAAGACCGGCACCACCAACGGCTACCGCGATGCCTGGTATGTGGGCTATTCCGGCAACGTCGTGGCCGGTGCCTGGTTTGGCAACGACGACCACACCTCGACCAACAACATGACCGGCGGTTCGCTCCCGGCCATGCTCTGGAAGGAGGTCATGACCGTCGCGCACCAGAACATCGAGCTGCGTCCGATTCCGGGCCTCTCGCCGGATCCGACGATGCCCGTGGCGTTCGCCTCCGGCCGCTCGCAAGCCGCGCAGGCGGCCAGCGACGCCAACGCCGCGTCCGCGCTCACGACCGGCACCCTGTCGCGGCGCTCCTTCGATGTGATCGACGGCATTGGAGAACTTCTGCGCAACTTCGATCGCGCGCCCCAGGCTCAGCAGACGGGCCTCTCCACAGGGAGCACGACGCCGGCCGCCGCTCCTGCCCCTCAGCCGGCGCCCGCCGGCCGTCCGGGTGTGAACCGGGTCGCAATGCCCTGATGCGCCTGCAGGGTCCCTGTGGGCAATCGCGCCGGAATGCCCTAGAACCACAGCCGGGCTGACGGAACGGGATCCCCTCCCCGTCCCTCGCCCCTGTCCTTTCACGCGGTCGCCCGTGCCAAAACCCCTGTCCTCGGCTGCTCTCGTCGTCTACGCCTTCGCGATCGCGCTCGGGCTCGGCGTCACGGCGACCCTGTCGGCCGTCGAGGGCGATCCGCCCTTCGGCGCCCTTTCGGTGGGTCCCTGGGTGGGCTGGCCGCAGGTGGGCTCCCGCACCGCCGACCCCTACGCCCGCGCCATCGCGGCCCGTCGGGCCGAATTGCCGCTCGCGGTGGGCGAGGGCCTCGCGCTCCGCGCCACCCAGGACAGCGCCGGCCAAGCGCTCGACTCCCGCTGCGCCTATCGCATCGGCGCCGTGACCCCGCAGGCGCGCCTGTGGACGCTGACGGTCTACGACGGGGCGGGCCGCCTGCGTACCTCTGATCTGGAGCGAAGCGGCTACACCTCTGGAGAGATTCTGCGCGAGCCCGACGGCCGCTTCTGGCTCAGCGTCGGCCCGAGCGCGCGGCCGGGCAACTGGCTCAAGACCCCCGCGACCGAGCGGTTCAGCCTCATCCTGCGCCTCTACGATACGCCGGTGGCGGCGACTTCGTCCGCGCTGAACGCCGAGGCTCTGCCCAAGATCGAACGGCTGGACTGCGAAGCATGAGCGATCCAGGCCGCGCCCCGGGCGATCTCCAGATCGCCGATCCCGACGCACCGGCACCCGCCGGCCCCACCATGCCGAAGGCCGCTGCCTTCGCCGCGCCCGCCGCAGCACGGCAGACCAGTGCAGAAGCCGCTCCCGCTCCGCCCGTTGGTGCCGAACCCGCCTCGGCGGCACCGGCGCCAGAAGCGAAGCCCAAGCGCGGCCGGGGCGCGCCGCCGGCGGAGCAGCCCTCGCTCGAGGAGCGCCTGCAGCGCCGCGTGCCGGTGGTTGGGCATGCCATGAGCGAGCGCGCGCGCTTCCTGCTCGCGACCCTCTGCGGCCTCGTGCTCGCCGTGGCGGTTCACATCGTCATGGTGCTCGCCATGCCGCGCCTTGCAACCCAGGACGCCTTCAGTCGTCTGCGCGGCACCATGGAGGCCGAAACCGCGGTTTTGATCGCCGGCACGGGCCGCGCCGAAACCTGGATCCCCCTGCCCGATCCCGCCAGCGCGGTCGCGGCTTGCGCCTACGATCTCACCGAGGGACCCGTGCGCATTTCGGCGCGCACGGGTCCCCTGGTTCAGTCCATCTCCTTCCACAACCGAGGCGGCGGCGTGTTCTACGCGGTCACGGACCGGGCGGCCGTGCGCGGTCAGCTCGAACTCGTGGTAATGACCCGCCGCCAGTACGAGGAGGCGCTGGCCGCGGAGGAGCAGGACGCGCCGAGCCGCGACGTGCGGGTGGTGGCGCCCCGCCGCGAGGGGTTCATGGTCGTGCGGGCGGTCGCGCCTTCGCCCAGCCTCCGGCCTCAGGCCGAGGAGGCCGTCCGCGCGGTCGGCTGCATCGCGGAAGGGGAAGGCGGCATGGCGGAACCGACGCCCCCCACGCCCCCCACGCCTGCGCCTCCCGCCGCCCCGCCGGTCGCCGCACCCCCACCCGCGGCAGGTCCTCCTGCCGCGCGTCCCGCTCCGGCGCAGACACCGCCGCGCCCTGGGCAACCTGCGCCCCGCTAGGGCGGGCGCTCGCCTCCGGTTCGCCACAATCCCCTTTTTACAAAGCCCGAGCAGCAATCCGGGAATCCCGATGGACCGCTTCGGCCAAGACCCGTTCCAAGACCCGATCGACGATCGCGACGACCCCGAGGGCAACGGGCGTCCCTCGGAGCACCGTGCGCCCGATCTGTTCGAGAGCGTGGGCCGTCTGGTGGGCGAGATCGAGGCCTTGAAGCTGGAACGCGAGGCCGAGATGGCCCGAACGGCGCGGATCCGCATCGGTGCCGTCTACGCCAAGGCCCGGTTGGAAAAGCGCGTGTCGGGGCATTAGGACGAAGTCCGACGTCTCGCCCTGGCGGTCGCGTCCCCGCCGTTCCCTCCCCTGAAGACGCCAGTGCCCCTCGCCCCTGCACGGCGGTCGGCCGGCGGCTTACGACATGACTCGCATCGTTCAGAGCACGGAGCGGGGTCTCTCGACCGCGATGGAAACTCTGCGCTCCCTCGCCGTTGTCTCGGCAAGCTGCGGTTGTGATCGGCAACCCGGTGCTGAACTCGAGGGAGAGTCCGATGCAAACACCGTTCCGTGCGCTGCCGTATGTTCTTTTGTGTTTGATGGCCGCCACATCGGCCCAAGCTCAGGGCGGCCCGGGAAACCGCATGAAGGTGGTGCCGGCCGACAAGCCCAGCTACCTCGGGGGCTTCTTCAATTGCTCGGGAAGCGGAACGGTGATCAACAACGTCACCGCAACGGCCTCGAACGGTCGGGTCGCGACGCAGCCGGCAACGGGCAATCATTGCGGCAACCCCAACCAGCCTCGGTTGAACCTCGTCTACATCCCCAATCCGGGCTTCCGGGGGGAAGACATCGTGCAGATCTACAGAGGCGGCGCCCGCATGGAGCAGAGACTGCTCGTGAGGTGACCCTCCGGACGCTCGCCGGCAGGGGGGCGCAGTTGCGCTCCGCTCAGGAGCGGCGACGGCGACGCCGTGGCTGGCCGTCGGAGGCTGCGGGGCGGGATGGGCCCGTGTCCAGGCGCTCGTAGCGCACCCCCGTAAACAGCAGGATCTCACCGCGGGGCTCGTCCTCCCGCAGCGCCGCCCGAACGGGACGCTGGGCGGGTTCGGGAAAAGCGATGATCACTCCCGCGAGTGGCGTTCGGATCTCATCCATGTCCCTGTCCTCCACCTGGCTCCTCGGTGCCGGTCACGCGTGGCACCACATGAAGAGCGCTATGGTTAACAGACCGTTTGCAAGGCGGCCGGCGCGTTCGAATTCCGTCTGCCCTACGAATCCAACGGTACGGCCGCGCTTATGTTCCGCTCCGTTCCCGGAAGCTCACCCGACCGTGTTTCGTTGGGTTAAGCCTCCGCTAACGCCCCTCTCATATGGTGAGCCCGTGGTGCCGCGTCCGTGCGTTTTGGCACCTCAGCGTTGGTTGAAGAGTTGCGTATGTCATCCTCCGCCTGGGCGCCTGCGCCCAGCCTCTCTCGTGCTGAACGGGCGAGGCCTTCCCCTGCCGTCAGCGAAGCGGCGCTCTCCCCTCCGCGGGCGGAGCGCGCGTCGGCTTGGCCCGACGAGTTCGGCCTGATCCCGGCCCGCCGCGAGGAGCGCGCCGATGCGCGCGCCGCCCTGTTTCGGCTTCACGCAGAATTGTTCGTGAACGCGCCGTCCCGCGACCGCGAGACGATCCGATCCTTCGAGGCTCTCGCGCTTGGTTTCATGCCGCGCCTCGATCTCGAAAACCTGACCGCCCTCGCCCGCCAGCTTGCGCCTTGCGAGGACACGCCTGCGCCGGTGCTCGCCTATCTCGTGCAGCGCAGCGCCGCGACGCGCACCCTGGTGCTTACGCTCGCTCCGACGATCCCCGCCGCCGTGGCCGATCTCTTCATCGGCGAAAATCCTGCAGGCGCCGCGGCCCTCGCCCGCCATCCGCGACTCGACAGGGCCGCGCAGCAGCGGCTCGCCGTCATCGAAGAGGCAGGTGTCGATGCAGCGCTCGCAGGGAACGCCGCCATCGCCTTGAGCGAGCCGGTCCTGCGCCAACTGCTCGCTCGGTCGGCCCTGCATCCCGAGATCGGTCGCGCCCTGCTCGGCCGGCCGGATCTCACCGTGTGGGACGAGGCCGCGCTCTATTGCGCGGCGGATCCCGTGCAGCGGGCGCGTATCGTCGAGCGGATCGAATCTTCGGCGCATGTGCAGCGCCCGCGTCTGCCGGCGCGCTTGAGCGCGGCCGAGGCCGATGCCCTGCTCCAATGCGCTCAGGCCGGGGATGTGCTGGCCTTCGAGGCCGATCTCAACGAGGCTCTGGGCCTCGATCCCGAGACCCCCTGGCACCTCCTCCAGCCGGAGCGCCAGGAATTGCTGGCGCTCGCCTTCGCGGTGCTCGGCATCGAGGAGGATACGGCGATCCGGATCTTCCTCACCCTCCACCCCACCCTGTCCCATTCGGTGCGCTCAGTGTTCGCGCTGACCGATGCCTTTCGCGCGGTCGCGCCAGCCCCCGCCCTCGCGATCCTCGAAGCGGTGTTCGATCAGACGATCACCCGCACGGGATTGCGGCCACCTGCGACACGCCTCCTGGCGCTCGAATCCGAGACTCCGGCGCCCGTGCCCGCGGCGCTCCTGCGGGCTCCCGTCGCGCCCGAGGCCGAGCCGCAGCGCCTCGCGAGCTAGCGCTCCTCAAGGAAGGCCGTCCTCGTCCGCGAGGTCGAGGTCGTGCCGGCCCTCGCGGCTGTCCACTTCGACCAGCCACAGGTCGGGATCGAACCGGGTTTCCCGCTTCACCCGCTCCTCCACGTCGAGGGGCGGCACCCGGTCGAGCAGGCGCGTGAACACGCGGTCCATCCCGTCCGCCGCGACCAGCGCCTGAGGCGCGGGGCCGAACAGGCTCGCGGTGCCATCGAGATGATCGAGCTTGACGAAGATCGCGCCGGCCTCGGCCGCGCCGCGCCGGCGCAGCACCGCGTCGAGCCCCGCGATGGCGCAGCGGCGCAGATAGGCCGAGACCCAGAAATCAGACTTGAGGCGACTCACGTGGGGCCCGCTCCCGCTGCTCGAGGCGCCTATAGCGCAAGAGCGGGAGCGCGGCACCCTTGCCGCGCGAGCCGGAGCCGGCCCCTACTCGACCGGGATGCCGGATTGCGCCGCGAGTTCGCGCGCCGTGCGGCCGGAGACCTCGCCCGTGACGGGCAGCTTGCGGTCGCGCTTGAAGCGTTCGATCGCCTGCCGCGTGCCCGGGCCCATCATGCCGTCGGCCTTGAGCGGACCGTAGCCGAGCTTGAGCAGCGCGCGCTGGCCGGCCGCCACCGTGGTGCTGCTGCCGACGAGCCCCGGCGGCACAGGGTTCTCGCCCTTGAGCAATTCCGCGATGGCGTCGCGCGGGGGTACCGGAGAGGCGGGCTTCGCGTCGCTGCGGATGAGATCGCCGATCGGATCGCGCGGGGCGGCCGCGACGGGAGCGGGCTTCGCAGGTGGCGCGGCAGCCGGCATAGGGCGCGCCGGCGCCTCGGGCGGCTTCGCCTTCGCGTCGGCGCCGCGGATCGCCTCGCCGATGCGGTCGGGCGCCGGCTCGCGGGTGACGGGCTTGGGCACGGTGACGGTCGGCACCGCCTCGGCCAGGGGCCGCGTCGGCGGCAGGGGGGCGTCGTTCGGCAGGTTGGAGCGCGCGAACAGCGGGGCCGGATGCTTGCCGGTCTGGGCGCCGAGCGCGTTCCAGGCGATGAAACCGCCGGCGCCCGCGATGGTGAGCGCCAGCGCGCATTCGAGAGGTTGGCGCGCGGCCAGCATCAGGCCACGGCCGAGCAGGCGCAGGGCCGCGGATCCCGCGGCCTTGGCGGCACCGCCCGATTTCGCGGCCTTCTTCGCGGGCTTGCGGGCCGGCACGGTCCGCGCGGTCTGGCGCGGCGCAGCAGCCCGTTGCGGCGCGGGCCGCGGACGGGGTTCGGCCACAACGAAATCATCGTCCGACTGGGCAGCCAGCATCTCACGCAAAGGTCGTCATCCTGCTCGTTTGATCGGGTCGAGATCCGGCGCGGAAGGAACGCGGATCGGGGTATCGGTTTCGGTCGCGGCCATCACGTGAACCTGGCCGTCCATGAGGCGGGCGGGCGCGGCGCCTTGCGCTTCGCGCGGCAGCGTGACGGTGACGCTCCACAGCCCGCGAACCTGCGCCGGCGTGATGCTGCTGCCATGCAGCCCGGCGAGCGCCCGGGCGAGCGCGCTGACGAGGCCGTCCGGCCCTGCGCCCTCCAGGCGAGGCCCGATCACGGAGAGCACCATGCGCCGGGGCTCGGCACGCGCCCGCAAGGCCACGCGCGCACCCTCGGGCGCAGCCGCGATCGCGTCGGACACCAGCAGTTCGAGGAGACGTTTCAGGGCGCGCCGATCGGCCATCACCTCGGCGAGATTGGCGCCCACGTCCTGAACGAGGATCACGTTGCGCTGGCGGCAGGCCGCATCGGCCTCGTCGCAGCGCTCCTCCACGAGGGCAGCGAGGTCGAGGGCGGCGGGAGCGAAGGGATAGCGGCCGTTCTCGATGGCCGACAACTCGCCCAGGATCGCCACGAGACCGTCGAGGCGCTCGCCGGCGCCGAGCACGCGCTCGGCATAGGCCGGACGCGGATCGGCGCGGCCCGTGGCAAAAGGAACGTCGGGGGTGAGCAGCGTGGCGAAATCCACCACCGTGCCGAGCGGCGCCCTCAGGCTCTCCGCGGCCTCCTCCAAGAGGCGGGCGCGACGGGCGCCGCGGTCCTCGGCCGCGAGGCGCGCCTCCGCCAGCGCTTGGGTTTCCTGCCGGTGGGCGGTGATGTCCCGGGCGACGGCCACCACGCAGGCGCCGGTGCGTCCACCTTGCGCGAGGCGATTCGCCCGCATCTCCACCGTCACGAAAGTGCGGTTGTCCTCGACCGTGAGGCGGAGCTCGACCCCGACGGGCGCGTCGCTCACCGCCGCATCGCTGATCGCCTTGAGGTAGGCGGGCCGATCCGCCACCAGCACTCGGGAGAAGAGGCCCCGGCCTTCGAGCGCCTTCGGGGCAACGCCGAGGAGGCGCTGCGCGCTGGCGCTGGCCCGCAGCACCGCGCCGTTGCGGTCGTGCCAGGTTACGAGGTCGTCAATGGCCTGCAACGCGGCGCTCTCGCGGGCCTCGCCGGAGCGGGAGGCCACGCGGACGAGCGCCTTGAGGCGCAGATCCACGGCCAGCATCGCGACGGCATGGCCGAGGGCCACCGCGGCCGCGACGGCCGCTCCCGTGACCGCAAGCTCCGCCCGGCCGCCGAGCCATCCCGCGAGACCGGGCGCCGGCAGCAGGCCGACAACGAGCCCGGCCAGGGCGACGCCGCAGGCCGCGAGGAACGCCCGCCAGGAGCCGGACGTCACCCCGTCGAACGGCAGGGCCAGCAGCACCAGGGCCGCGGGCGACGCCGCTCCGCCGAGGGCGGCGCAGAGGCCCGCCGCGAAGGGCAGGAGCGAGAGGGAGGCGAGAGCCTGCGCCCGCGCCAGGCCGCCGAAGCGGTGGAGAACCACCACGGCCAGCATCGGTGCGACGAGGGAGACGAGGGCGAGCGCTTCGAGGGTCGAGGGCACGCCCCGCCACAGCAGAACCGGCGGCAGGGCCGCGAATCCGAGCGCCGCGGTGACGCTGCGGGCGGCGATGAACCGTTCGTGGCGGGCGCGCTGGGCTAAGTCCGCGCCGGCGGATTCGTGCACCAGCCCGGCAAGCCAGGCTTCGAGGCCCTCCCAGGCCTCGCCCCATGCCCGCGCGGGCGCCGCGGCTTCGAACGCCGCTCCCCCCTCCGCCTTGACCCGAGAACTCTGACGCAACTTGAACTCGCGGCGGTGGACCGCCGGCCTCTTGCCCCTGTGCCGGCACCCTGGCATCGGCCGCTTAAACGAACCCTAAGCCGGGCGGCCCCTGGAGCCCCTGCTTTGCCCCTGAGCCGAGCGCGCCGGCCCGTGCCGTGCGCGGCCCCACCGGCGCGGAACTGCCGGCGGGTCGCAAACCCTCAAGCCCATCAGGCACTTGCAGCCGCTTAACGAGGGCTGAATGGGCGCTTCAACCTTGTGTTCATCCTGTTTCGAGGATGTGGAACGCGGGCGATCCGCAGGGGCCCCGAAGCCGTTATCCTGCAGGGGCCTCCCGAGCCACGGGCCGTCGATCCATGTTCTTTCTGCTGCGGGCCGGTCTCGTGATCGGCGTGATCTTCTACCTCTCGCCCCTGCGCTCCTCGATGGATGCGCCGGATCTCGGGGGGCTCGTGTCGTCCGCGTTCGACGCCGTGACGCCGCCTCCAGCTGCGCCGAAATCCTCCCCGCCCGAGGCTCCCCCCGCGGGCGTGCCGGGCACGGTGGCGGAGGCCGAGCGCCTGTGGCGCAACCTTCCGCCCGAGGCTCGCCAGGCGGTGCTCGACCGCCTGCGCGCGCAGGCCGCTTCCTCCCTCAACGACGCGGTGGCGGCGGTTCAGGCCCCTCGTCCGGGCGGAGATGCCCCCCGCGCCGCCGCCGGGGATACCCTGCGGGCGGAGGACCGGCGGCCGGCCTGGCGCGGGGATGCCCCCAAGCCCTGATCCCCGTCGCAAAGGGCTGCGCGAGCGCCTATATCGGTTGTGATCCCACAACAGAGCCCGTGCGTATGCTGCCCCCGTTCGACGAGATCCGCGCCAATTTCGAAATCCTCGAGGATTCGAACGACCGCCTCGAATACCTGATCGAGCTCGGCCGGTTGGCCGAACCCCTGCCGCCGGAGAAGAAGAGCGAGGAGAACCTCGTCCGCGGCTGTGCGTCCCAGGTCTGGCTCGACACCCAGGCCGAGGAGGCCGGGGGCCGGCGCGTGCTGCGCTTTCATGGCGACAGCGACGCGATCATCACCCGCGGGATCGTGGCCCTGATGGCGTCGATCTTCTCGGGCCGGACGCCCGACGAGATCCGCCGCACCGACGCCCTGGAGATCTTCCGCGAGATCGGCATCGGCGAGCATCTCACCGCGCAGCGGTCCAACGGCGCCCGCTCCATGATGGACCGCGTGCAGCGCGACGCCCAAGCCGCGCTGGCGCAGGGCTGACGTATCCAGCGCGACGCCCAAGCCGCACTGGCGCAGGGCTGATCCGACGAGGCCCGTTACGGCGCTCCGAGCCCGCCCTCGATCACCACCGCCTGCCAGGCGCGGATGCGCCGCGCTGTGGCGGGTCCCCGCGCCTCGGCCTCCAAGCCGTAATGCTCGGCCAGGCGCGCGAGCGCGAGGCGCACCACGACCTTGGCGGAACGAGGCGGCCACCGGCGCTCGCGCTCGATGGTTTCGAGGCCCTTCAGGAAACCGCAGAGGTCCATCAGCAGATCGCCGAGATCCGCGCCCACCGCCTCGAAGGCATGGCGCACCCGCTGACGCGCGGCCACCATCCGATCGCTCGCATCCGCCGGTCCCCGCGCGCCGCCGTCGACGCGCACGCCGTCCCACCGCGAGGTCACGCCCGGCAGCAGGCCCGCCTGCGTAATGTCGGCCCGCAGCCGCTCGCCCGCCTGATGCGACGCGGCATCGATGAGCGGCGCCCCGTCCCGGTCGCGCCGGCGGCGCAGCCAGTCGAGGGGGCTCTCGTCGAGATCGATCCGCACGCGCTCCCGTCCGCCCTCCGTCGCGATGACCACCTCGGACGTGGCGCCGTGCTGCTCGCGAAAGCCCGCCTCGCCGGATCCCGAGCGGGCGATCCAGGCCGCCCCCGGGGCGCTCATGACGAGCCGGCGCTGGCCCCGCCCGCCGGCGGCCTCCCACGTCACCAGATCGTGCCGCAGGAGCGTGTCGGCGAGCCCCGCTGGAAAGCGCCCGCCGCCCAGCGAGACGCCTGTGCGGTGCCGGCGCAGAACGAGCGTACCCTCGTCCGTGGGATCGGGAAGCGCATAGGCGCCCTCTTCCGCGAGCGCCGCGAGGAGGCGACCGGCCGCGCGGGTGATCTCGCCCGGCTGCCGCGTCGTCTTCGCCGAGGGGTTGCGCCCTCGCAAACTGCCCCCACCCCGCCGGACCCTTGTATTCGCGTGGTTATTGGCCCTATCGTTCATGCTTCGTTCTCGTGATCTCGTCGCCCAACAGCTGTTCCGGCGCACCCTCGATTGTGTGCTTATTGTCCTACATGTCAAGGTATATTCCTTGAGCTGTGGATTGCGGGGAAGGATTGCGGCGCCGAAGCACGGTCTCGGCTGACCTAAGTGATTGACGCGGCGGGCAGGACCCTCATTCTGCGCAAGCCCGCGGATGGGCGGCAGAGCACCCCGATGCACCGGCTGATCCGGTCCCTTCTTTTGGTTCTGGCGATGAGCGCACCCGCGATGGCGCAGGAGCGGGTGCTGGTGCCCTCCGCCGGCGATGGCGCCGAGGTTGTTGAGCTGTTCGTCCATGCGCCCGAGGGCACGGGACCATGGCCTGTGATCCTTTTTGTCCATGGCCACCAGAGCGCGCCGCGTCCCGGCGGTCGCGTGTTCATGCAGCTCGACCGCCGGCCGACTCTCGGCACCCTCGACGAGGGCCGTCTCGAGCGCATGCGCGAGCGCGGCTATCTGGCGGCCGCCGTGTCCCTGCCGGGCTACGGCGAAACGCCGGGGCCTTCGGATTTCTGGGGGCCCCGGGCGCAGGCGGCCCTGAGCGCCGCTCTCGATTATCTCCTCGGGCTCCCCGATGCCGACCGGGGCCGCGTGGCGGTGTACGGCGTCAGCGGCGGCGCCATGACGGCTGCCATCGTCGCGACGCGCGATCCGCGGATCACCGCCCTCGTCCTCGCGGCAGGCCTCTACGATCTCGGCAAAGCCTACCCCACGGGCGATCCAGGCCTCGATGCCTATATCGAGCGCGAGGCCGGGCTGTCCCCGGAAGCCTTTGCGGCGCGCTCCGCGCTCCGGGGCGCCGACGGCATCCGTGCCGCCACCCTCATCCTGCACGGGGCCAACGATACGCGCGGGACGATGGTGAGCCAGGCCCGGCGCCTCGCGGAGCGCCTGCGGGAGCGCGGCGTGCCCGTGCGCGCCCGCATCTTCGAGGATACGGGCCACAGCATCCCGATCGGCGCGCAATGGGAGGAAATCGACCCCTTCCTCATGGACGTGATCGGCCGATGACCGCGCCGGCACAAAGGCCCATGACCCGCATGAGCGCGGAGGATCTGCGCCGGCTTGCCCTGGCGCTGCCCGAAACGGTCGAAGGAGCTCATCACGGGCGGACGGATTTCCGCATCGGCGGGCGCATCTTCGCGACCTTGAGCCCCGATGGCATGCAGGGGGTTGCTCTTCTCGCCCCCGAGGAGCAGGCGGTGCTCGCCGCCGCCAAACCCGCCGTCTTCACCCCCGTGCCCGGCGGCTGGGGCGCGAAGGGCGCCACCACGATTTTCATCGCCGCCGCCGACGAGCCGACCTTGCGCAGCGCCCTCACGCTTGCCTGGCGGCGCAAGGCACCGAAGCGGCTGCTCAGGGAATAGCGAGCCCTCAAGGTCGCGGCGCCCCTCCGAACACACCGGTCCGCCAACGCTGTCGCGGGGCCCGGGGCTTCTGCTGAACGAAGCGAAGACACGCGGGCGCGACAGCCGAACTTCGGCCCAACCAGCTGAGCCCCGCGTTGCCCACGCCTCGCACCAGCCGGTTGAGGCCCCGCGTTGTCCCACGCTTCACACCAGCTAGCTGAGCCCCGCGTTGCCCACGCCCCACACCAGCCGCCGCAACGGGACGAACTGACCACGGCTCAAACCTCAAGCTTGGCCTTGTTATGGGACAGCGCGTCGATTATTCTCGACATATGGACGACACCGATGCTCTCCTCGCTCTTGCCGCGCTCGCGCAGACCACGCGCCTCGACGTGTTTCGCCTGCTCGTGGCGCAGGAGCCCAACGGGCTGGCGGCGGGCGAGATGGCGCGCCGCCTGGCGGTTCCGCACAACACCTTGTCGTCTCATCTCGGTGTGCTGACCCGCGCCGGGCTCGTGGTGGCGGCGCGCCGCAGCCGCTCCATCGTCTATCGCGCGGAGCTCAAGACCGTGCAGGCGCTGGCGAGCTTTCTCGTGAGGGATTGCTGCGGCGGCCGCGCGGAGATCTGCGCCCCGCTCCTGGCCGACTTCGCACCGGGTTGCTCCCCTCGCGAGGGCACCGTCGCCGAGACCCCATCCCCATAAGGCTTCCGGGATCCCCGCCATGGACGTGATCATCTACCACAACCCCGCCTGCGGCACGTCGCGCAACACGCTGGCGCTGATCCGCAATGCCGGCATCGAGCCGCATGTGATCGAGTACGTGAAGACGCCGCCCGCGCGGGAGCTCCTGCGGCAGCTCATCCGGCGCATGGGGGTGCCGGTGCGTGCCGTGCTGCGCGAGAAGGGCACGCCCTATGCGGAGCTCGGGCTCGACGATGCGGCGCTCACGGACGATCAGCTCCTCGACGCCATGATCGCGCATCCGATCCTGATCAACCGGCCCATCGTGGTGACGCCCATGGGCGTGCGCCTGTGCAGGCCCTCCGAGGCGGTGATCGACCTTCTCCCGCCGCAGCAGGGCGAGTTCGTGAAGGAGGACGGCGAGCGCGTCGTCGACGAGCACGGACGCCGGGTCGCCAGCGGATGACGGCCGGGTTCTCGTTGGAGCGGCGCCTCACCGCCGAGGCGCTCGGCACCGGGCTTCTCGTCGCTACGGTCGTGGGATCCGGCATCATGGCCGAGAACCTCGCGGGCGGAAATATCGCCCTTGCTCTTCTCGGCAACACCATTCCGACCGGCACGATCCTGGTCGTGCTGATTCTTGCGCTCGGCCCCATTTCGGGCGCGCATTTCAATCCGGCGGTATCGCTCGTCATGGGCGCGACCGGAGCCCTCCCCTGGCGAGAGGTGGGCCTTTATGCCCTGGCGCAGGCGCTCGGCGGCTGCCTCGGCACCCTGGCTGCGCACGGCATGTTCGAGCTGCCCCTGGTTCAGATCGCCGCGAAGGTCCGCACCGGCCCGGCGCAATGGTTTGCGGAAGCCGTGGCGACCTTCGGGCTTCTCGCCACCGTTCTAGGCGTCGCGCGCTTTCGCATCGAAGCCGTTCCGTTCGCGGTCGGGCTCTACATCACGGCGGCCTATTGGTTCACGGCCTCGACATCCTTCGCCAACCCGGCCGTGACCCTGGCGAGAGCCTTGACGGACACCTTTGCAGGCATCGCCCCCGGCAATGTCCCGGCCTTCATGGTGGCGCAGACGGCAGGCGCCCTGGGCGCAATGGCCCTGTTCCGTTGGCTCCTGCGCGAGGCTGCCCCGCGCCCGGCCGCCTAGCTTTCCGCGTCTGGTGCGGTTAGCAGCACGGCATCAAAGCCATTGGGCAGCCAGGGGGCCGCATGTACCAGCCACCGCATTTCCGCGAGGACCGGATCGAGGTTCAGCACGATCTCATCCGCGCCCACCCGCTCGGCCTCTTGATCACGGCGGGGCCCGGCGGCCTCATGGCCAATCCGATCCCCTTCGTCCTCGATGCGGCGGCCTCCGAGCGCGGGACGCTTCGGGCGCATCTCGCCCGCGCCAACCCGCAATGGCGGGACCTCGGGGCCGTCGAGGAATGCCTCGTCGTGTTCCAGGGGCCGCAGGCCTATGTGACGCCCTCCTGGTATGCCACCAAGCAGGAGACCGGGAAGGTGGTGCCGACCTGGAACTACGCCACCGTGCACGCCTGGGGCCGGCCGCAGATCATGGACAGCGAAGGCTGGCTGCGGTCGCAGATCGATGCGCTCACGGCGCATAAGGAGGAGCCGCGCGCTCTTCCCTGGCAGGTTGCCGATGCCCCGGAGGCCTTCGTGGCCGCCCAGATCAAGGGCATCGTCGGCATCGAGATCCCGATCGCCCGCATCGAGGGCAAATGGAAGGTGAGCCAGAACCGTCCCGAGGCCGACCGGGCCGGCGTCTTTCAGGGCCTGCAGGCGGAAGGCGGCCCCCACGACCCCATGGCGGCCCTCGTCGGTGCCCGGGGCGGGTTGGTCTGAGCCGCGAGGCATGAGCATGAGCCCGCACGTGGTCGCGGTCGCCCGCAGCGACCGCCACACCTTCTCGAAAGATACCGATACCGCGATCCGCCTCCTCGCCGGCCTCGGCGTCGAGGGCGATGCCCATGCGGGCGAGACCGTGAAGCACCGCTCGCGGGTGGCCGCGGACCCGCCCCAGCCGAACCTGCGGCAGGTCTATCTCGTGCATGCCGAACTTTTCGAGGAACTGGGCGAGCGCGGCTTCGCCGTTGCGCCCGGCGACATCGGCGAGAACGTCACCACGCGGGGCCTTGCGCTGCTGGCGCTGCCGACCGGCACGCGGCTGCATCTCGGCGGCACGGCGGTCGTAGAGGTGACAGGCCTGCGCAATCCGTGCGCTCAGCTCGATTCGTTTCAGCCCGGCCTCATGGCAGCGGTGCTCGACCGCGACGCAGCGGGACGCCTTGTGCGCAAGGCCGGGATTATGGGCGTGGTGCTGGTGGGCGGCGAGGTGCGGCCTGGCGACCCGATCCGCGTAACGCTGCCCCCGGAGCCGCACCGGCCCCTGGAGCGCGTCTGACGACGGGACGGCCGGGCCCGGGCGAGCCGATGGCCGCGGCCAACAAAAAAGCCGCCCGTCGGGGCGGCTCTTTGGTGCCTCGACGGCGAGGGATCAGCTCGCGCGGGCGCGGCGCTTCCGGCGCTGCTGGCCCAGGCCCATCTCCTTGGCGAGATCGGAGCGCGCCTTGGCGTAGTTCGGCGCCACCATCGGGTAATCGGCCGGCAGAGCCCACTTCTCCCGGTATTGCTCGGGGGTCATGGAGTATTGCGTGCGCAGATGGCGCTTGAGCGATTTGAACTTCTTACCGTCTTCCAGGCAGATGATGTAATCCGGGGTCACGGACTTCTTCACCGGCACCGCGGGCTTCGGGGCCTCGGCGGGCGTTTCCACGGCACCGCCGGCCACGCGGATCAAGGCCGTGTGCACGTCGCCGATGAGGCTCGCCAGATCGCTCGAAGGAACGGAATTGTTGCTGACGTAAGCCGATACGATGTCGGCCGCGAGTTCGATGTAGTTCGATGAAGACAGGGAGTCGCTCATCTTCGTTGTTTTTCCTTTCTGGTCCTCTCTACCACGCCTCGCGCTGGTCCGAGCGTCAGAAGCAATGGTGTCACGGCCGCAACAGCTGCCCACTTTGCGATCCAAGCTCGCAAGCGGATGCATGAAGCCTGAACCAGAACCGTGATCGACTTATCCGTTATGACAACGGCCAAGAGTTGACAAGATGTTTGATTCGAAAACTGTCGATAACTGCAGGAGCCATCAGTTAACCGGCCGATCGATTTGTATCGGTTAACACGCTTCCTTCCGGAGAATTCAAGATCTGCCTCGCCGACCGGCGGCCTCTTGCCGCTTGCAGGGCGCCGGGCCCGCGCCACATCTCCCCAAAGCCCTTCCAGCCAGGATCTGCCATGAAACTCGACCGTCTGCCGCGCCACCCCCTGCCCCCGGCGCCGGTCGCCCCCGTTCACCCCCATGTCTTCGAGGTGCATGGGCAGCGGATCGAGGACGCTTACGCCTGGCTCAAGGCCGAGAACTGGAAGGAGGTCCTCAAGGACCCCGCGCAGCTCTCGCCCGAGATCCGCGGGGTCCTGGAGAGCGAGAACGCCTACACGCAGACGGCGCTCGCCGGGACCGAGGCCCTGCGCGAGCGGCTCGTGAAGGAGATGCGCGGGCGAATCAAGGAGGACGACGCCTCCGTGCCGCAGCCCCATGGGCCGTTTGCCTACTTCACCCGTTATCGCGAGGGAGGCCAGCACCCGCTGGTCTGCCGCCAGCCCCGCGAGGGCGGCGCCGAGACCGTGATGCTCGACGGCGACCGGGAGGCGGAGGGCCTGCCCTTCTTCGACCTGGGCGATGCGAGCCATTCCCCCGATCACCGGCTCATGGCCTGGAGCGCCGACGTGAAGGGCTCCGAATACTTCACGATCCGCGTGCGCGACCTCGCCACCGGCACGGATCACGACGACCGGGTGGAGAATACCGGCGGGTCCATCGTGTGGACCGCCGACAATCGAGGCTTCTACTACGTGGAGCTCGACGAGAATCACCGCCCCGTGCGCGTGCGCCGCCACCGGCTCGGCACCCCCTCGTCCGAGGACGCGGTGGTCTACGAGGAGCGGGACCAGGGCTTCTTCATCAATATCGGGACCACGCAATCGGACGCATATGTGGTCATCACCGCGAGCGACCACGAAACCTCAGAGTCGTGGCTCATCGACCGCGCCGATCCCGACGGCATGCCCCGCTGCGTCGAGCCCCGCACGCCGCAGCTGCAATATTCGGTGGAGCATCACGGCGACCAGCTGATCCTGCTCACCAGCGCGGACGGCGCCGAGGATTTCAAGCTCGTCACCGCGCCGGTCGCCGATCCCGGCCGGGCCAACTGGTCCGATCTCGTGCCGCACCGGCCGGGGATCATGATCCTGTCGCACGTGGCGCTCGCCCGTTACCTGCTGCGGCTCGAACGGCGCGACGCCAATCCGCAGATCATCGTGCGCGCCATGGACAGCGGCGAGGAGCACGCCATCGCGTTCCCGGAAGAAGCCTATTCGCTCGGCATGAGCGCGGGCTACGAGTTCGACACGGACGTGATCCGCTACACCTACTCGTCGCTCACCACGCCCTCCGAAACCACGGACTACAACATCCGCACGGGCGAGCGCACGTTGCGCAAGCGCCAGGAGGTGCCGAGCGGCCACGACCCGGCGGCCTATGTGACGCGCCGCCTGTTCGCGACGGCGCCGGACGGCGAGAGCGTGCCGATCTCGCTGGTGCATCGCCGCGACGTGGCCCTCGACGGCACGGCGCCGTGCCTTCTCTACGGCTACGGCTCCTACGGGATGTCGATGCCGGCGTCGTTTCGCACCAACATCCTCTCCCTCGTCGATTGCGGCTTCGTCTATGCGATCGCCCACATCCGCGGCGGCACCGAGAAGGGCTGGCGCTGGTACATGGACGGCAAGCGCGAGAAGAAGCCGAACTCGTTCACCGACTTCATCGCCTGCGGCGAGGAACTGGTAAAGGCAGGCTACACCGCGCGCGGCCGCATCGTCGCCCATGGCGGCAGCGCGGGCGGCATGCTCATGGGCGCGGTCGCGAACCTCGCGCCCGATCTCTTCGGCGGTGTCGTCGCCGAGGTCCCCTTCGTGGACGTGCTCAACACCATGCTCGACGGCTCGCTGCCGCTCACCCCGCCCGAATGGCCCGAATGGGGCAACCCGGCCGAGGACGAGGCCGCGTTTCGCACGATCCTGGCCTACTCGCCCTACGACAACGTGCGCCCGCAGGCCTACCCGCCGATCCTGGCGCTCGGGGGCCTCACGGACCCCCGCGTCACGTATTGGGAACCGGCGAAATGGGTGGCGCGCCTTCGCGCCACCATGACGGGGGGGGGACCGGTGCTGCTGCGCATCAACATGGACGCCGGCCACGGCGGCGCCGCGGGACGCTTCGACCGGCTTGAGGAAGTGGCGCTGTCCTACGCGTTCGCGATCAAGGCCTTGGACGGGTTCTGATCCCTCCCCGCCCAGGGGAGGGTGGCGCCAACGCGTCAGCGTTGGGGACGGGTGGGGTGGAAGCGCCAACCTCTCGGCATTGAGCTCTCATCCCACCCGACCTCGCTTCGCGAGGCCACCCTCCCTTGGCAGGGAGGGATGATCAGCGCTGCCCGTCCGTTGCCTCGATTTCGTCGAGCACCGCTTCCGGCGCCACGTTCTGCTGGATCTCGGCCAGCTCCTCGTCGCCCTCCACGCGCACGCCCATGCGCTCGGCCATGGCGGCGACCAGCTTTGCGAGCTTGGTGATCTCGTGCTCGGCCAAGAGGCTGATCTGAAGGTCGAGGTCGGCGCGCTTGTCGGCCGCGGCCTGCATGCGGTTCTGGCTGATGAGCACGAAGGTGGAGAGGAAGATCGCCTCGACCGATGCCCACATGGCGAGCACCACGAAGGATTCGTCCCATTGCGGCACGCCGGGGATCCAGCCCAGATTCGCGACGATCCAGAAGCCGAAGATGGCGAGGTGGATGTAGACGAACAGCATGCTGCCCGTGAAGCGGGTGATCCGCTCCGCGACCCGCTCCTGCAAGGTTGCCCGCCGCTCCTCCTCGCGCCGCCGATCGTTCAAGGCATGGATGTTGCGCTCCAGCACCGAGCTCAAGCCGGGTGGCCGCGGCGGCGCGGTCGTGGGCGATGCGCGCCGCGCCGCGCCTGGGCTGTTCGGACGATGCCCCGTGGTCCCGTTCCTCATCGGTTTTTTGCCTCCCGGCTCTCTGCCATGCCCCTACGAACCAGCCCCCTCGGGCCGCAGTTCCATAAAGACCGGGAGGATGGCGGGTGGGCCCTGCTGCGGCGCGAATTGCCGTTGGGCGAACGCGGGATGGGTGCTAGTCAGGGGAAGCGGCGCCTTTCGGAGCCGTTTTTGCCCCCAAGGTACCCTCACGCCCCATGGACCAATCCGGATCGCCCGATCCCGACGTGACCCACCGGTCGAGCGACTTCCTCGTGGTGGGGATCGGCGCCTCGGCCGGAGGGGTCGAGGCCCTCAAGGCCTTCCTGCGCCCTCTCCCCCCGGAGCCGGGCTACGCGCTCGTCCTCGTCCAGCATGTGAGCGACAGCGAGAGCGGCCTCATGGAGGAGGTGTTCGCCCGCTTCACCGGCATGCCGGTGCTCCCGGTGGAGGACGGCCTTGCCCTGGAGCCGAACCGGCTTTACCTCGCGCCCCCCAACGCCATCGTCGGGCTCAAGGACGGCCGCTTCCGCCTGCGCCCGCCGCGCAGCCCCGGGGAGCGCCGCAACCCGATCGACCGCTTCTTCCAGACCCTCTCCGCGGTCTACGGCACGGAAGCCGTCGGCATCGTGCTCTCGGGCTCCGGTTCGGATGGCGCGCTCGGCCTCGGCTCCATTGGAGCCGCCGGCGGCATGACCATGGCGCAGGCTCCCGACACGGCTGCCTTCACCGACATGCCCTCGAGCGTAGCGGCCTCCGCCGACCACGTTCTGGCTCCGGAAGGCCTCGCGGAGGCGCTCGAAACCTATGCCCGGCACTGGCGCGCCATCGCGACCGGCACGGCGCTGGGCGACCGCCGGCGTGAGATCCAGGCCCGCCTCCCCGAAATCTGCGACGTGCTGCTCCGCCGCACGGGTCACGATTTCAAGCACTACAAGACCAGCACCCTGATCCGCCGGCTGGAGCGGCGCATGCAGGTGCGCTCGCTTCCCGACGTGGACAGCTATCTCGGCCAGCTCGCCCGCGACATCCACGAGCCGCACATTCTCTTCCGCGAATTGCTCATCGGCGTCACGAGCTTCTTTCGCGAGCCGGACGCGTTCCACGCGCTTGCCGAACGGGTGATCGCCACGCTCCTGCAGCAGCGCTCGGCCACCGATCAGGTGCGCATCTGGATTCCGGGCTGCGCCACGGGCGAGGAAGCCTACACCATCGCGATGCTCGTGCGCGAGAAGCTCGACCTCGTCCCCGCGGCCCCGAAGGTGCAGATCTTCGCCACGGACGTGAACGAGCGCGCGCTGGTGGTGGCGCGGCGCGGTTCCTATCCGCAGGGGATCGCGGCGCATGTGTCGCCCGAGCGCCTCGCCCGCTTCTTCGTGAAACGGGGCCGTCGCTATCAAGTGACGGACGAGCTGCGCGAGATGTGCCTGTTCTCGGTCCACAACCTCATCTCGGACCCGCCCTTCTCGCGCCTCGACGTCATCTCCTGCCGCAATCTGCTCATCTATCTCGGCTCGCATCTGCAAAAGAAGCTGATCCCGGTCTTCCACTACGCGCTCCGCCAGGGCGGCTATCTCTTCCTCGGCGCCTCCGAGAGCCTGACCGGCCACAACGAGCTCTTCCGCATCATCGACGCCAAGCACCGCATCGCGCAGCGCAAGGAAGCGCAGCTCAACGTGCCGGGGTCGCTGCGCGAGTTCGGCGCCGCCACGCTCCCCGGCGGGCGGGCGGTGAACTCCACCAACGACGTGGATCTCGGCGCCGTCGCGCAACGCATCCTGCTCGACGAGTTCGCGCCGAAATACGCCATCGTCTCGGAAGAGGGGCAGGTGGTGTTCCTCTCGGAGGGCGTGGACATCTACATCCAGCCGCCGGCGGGCTCCTTCTCCAACAACATCATGCGCATGGTGCGCCGCGGCTTGAGCGTGGGGCTTCGCACCGCGTTCAACCAGGCGATCCGCACCCGCCGCACGGTGGTGCGCGAGGTGCCGGCGGTCCACACCGCGGAAGGGCTACAATCGGTTCTGCTCACCGTGCAGCCGATGCCCGACCTCGGCCGCGAGGACGGGCTCTACATGCTCGTCTTCCAGGACCACGGCGCGCCTCTGCGCCGGATGGACGATGCGGGCGCTGCGGTGCATCCCGATGCGGATGCGCTCATCGAAGGCTTGGAGCGGGAGCTTCTGCGCACCCGGGAGGATCTCGAGCGCACGGTCCAGGATCTCGAAGCCGCCAACGAGGAGCTGAAGTCCTCGAACGAAGAGCTCCTCTCCATGAACGAGGAGCTGCAATCGGCGAACGAGGAGCTGGAAACCTCGAAGGAAGAGGTGCAGGCCGCAAACCAGGCGCTGGCCAGCGCCAATGCGGACCTCGAGAACCTCCTGCGCTCGACGCAGATCGCCACGATCTTCCTCGACCGCGACGGCGCCATCCGTGGCTTCACGCCGGCCGCCGCCAACATCTACCACATCGCGCCGAGCGACATCGGCCGCCCCCTGAAGCACTTCACCCATCGTCTGGCGAACCTGCCCCCGATGCCGAGCCTCGACGAGCTGGAGGGGCAGGACGAGCCCGTCGATCACGAGGCGCAAAGCGAGACGGGGCGGTGCTATCTGCGGCGCGTGCTGCCCTATCGCGGCGCCAGCGGCTCCACGGACGGGGTCGTGGTCACCTTCACGGACGTGACGCGGCAGAAGGAATCGGAGGCCGCCCTGCGCCGCTCCGAGGAGAAGCTGCGCGTCGCGCTCGAAGCCGCGCGTCTCGGCGCATGGGAGCGCGACCTCGCTACCGACGAGGTCACCGCGACCGCGATGGGCAAGATCAATCTCGGTCTCCCGCCCGACGCGCCGCTCACCTTCGAGCAATTGCTCGGCATGCATCACCCGGACGATGTGGAGCGCGTTTCGGACGCCATCCAGCGGGCCATCGACGAACGTCGGGACTACGATGTCGAATACCGGATCGTTCGGCCGGACGGCTCGATCGGCTGGATCATCGCCCGCGGTCATGCGGTCTACGACGAAGGCGGCCAGCCGCTGCGCATCGTCGGCGTGACCCTCGACATCACCGAGCGCGAAGAGGCCAAGCAGGTTCTCCAGCAGGTGGAGCGCCGGCAAGGCTTCCTTCTGGAGCTCAACGACCGCCTCCGCAGCGTCGAGGACCCCCACGAGGTGCTCGGCTTCGCCTACGAGATGCTGGGCCGGTTCCTGGGCGTCACGCGCGTGGGCTACGGCGACATCGATGTGGACCAGGATCGCATCGCGGTCGAACGGGACTGGACCGACGGCACCGTGCCGAGCGCTGCCGGCGTATACTGCTTGAGCGACTTCGGCGCCCCCGGCATCGAGGAGATCAAGAAAGGCGTCACGGTGCGCGTCGACGACGTGAGCCGCGACCCTCGTACGCCCGCGGAAGTCACAGGACCGACCTACGAGGCCTTGAGCACCCGCTCCATCCTCGCGGTGCCCCTGGTGAAAGCCGGCCGCCTGCAGGCCGTCCTCTACCTTCATTCCAAGACGCTCCGCGCCTGGAGCGATGCGGATGCGACGCTGGCCGAGGAGGTCGCGGAGCGCACCTGGGCCGCCATCGAGCGCGCTCATGCCGAGGCGGCGCTCCGCGAGAGCGAGGCGCGCTTCCGCTCCATGGCCGATTCCGCGCCGGTGATGATCTGGATCAACGGAGCGGAGACCGGCTGCGAGTTCGTGAACCAGGCCTATCTCGACTTCTTCGGGAAGGAGCTCAACGAGGTGCTCGGCTTCGGCTGGGCTCCAGCGGCCCATCCGGAGGACGGGGAGCGCTATCTCGCGACCTATGCGGAGTCCGTGCGCACGGGAACGCCGTTTCGCGCGGAAGGCCGTTTCCAGCGCGCGGACGGCGAGTACCGCTGGCTTCTGTCCAACGGCATGCCGCGCTTCGACACGGGGGGCAGGCTCCTCGGCTTTATCGGATCGAGCCTCGACATCACGGATGTGAAGCGCGCGCAGACCGAATTGCAGGAGAACGCCGAGCGGCTCCAGCTCGCCCTCGATGCATCCCGCATGGGCGACTGGAGCTGGGACGCGGCCAGCGACGTCGTGACCTTCTCGCCGCGCGGCGCCAAGATCTTCGGCATTCCGGCCGGGCCCCATATGACCTGGACCGCCTTGCAGGATCTTCTACAGCCGGAGGACGCCCGCCGCGCCGCGGCGGCCGTCGAGGCCGCCATCGCGACACGGCAGGGCTACGACGTGGAGTACCGGCTGAAGCGCCTCGCCGAGGGCCGCGATGCCTGGGTTGCGGCCAAGGGCCAGGGAACCTACCGGCCCGACGGCACCGTGCAGGGCATGATCGGGGTCGTGCAGGACATCACCGAGCGCAAGCACGCGGAGGAGCGCCAGGCTCTGCTGATCCGCGAATTGCACCACCGGGTGAAGAACACGCTCGCGACCGTTCAGGCGATCGTCGGCTCCACGGCCCGCACCGCCTCGACCATCGACGAGTTCTATCAGGCGTTCGTGGGCCGCATCGTTTCGCTCGCGCAGACCCACACCCTCCTCACCGAGGATTACTGGCAGACCGCCTCCCTGCACCAGCTGCTCAAGAACGAGCTCGGCCCCTACGACGACGAGACCGAGCAGCGCGTGGTGATCGAGGGGCCGCCCGTGGAGCTCACCTCCGACGCTGCGGTGCCCATCGGCATGGCGATCCACGAGCTCACCACCAATGCCGCGAAGTACGGCGCCCTTTCCGACGGAGGGCATGTGGAGGTGCGCTGGGAGCTGAAGGAGAACGGCGGCCGTCCCATGCTGCATTTCAACTGGACCGAGAGCGGCGGGCCGCCGGTTCTCCCGCCGAAGCGCCAGGGCTTCGGCTCGCGGCTTCTTCAGCGCGTGCTCGCCACGCAGCTGCAGGCGGAGGTTCAGATGGATTTCGCGCCGGAGGGCCTGCGCTTCACCATCGTGATGCCGGTGCCGAAGCCGACCGATCCCTACCTTTCCCTCAAGCCCGTCTGAGCGCCCCCGATGCTGCTGCAGGCCCCCCGCTCCCAACTTCTCGTCGTCGACATCCAGGCCCGGCTGATGCCGGCGGTCGCGGACGCCGACCGCGTCGTGCGCAACACGCTCATTTTGCTCCAGGCCGCGGCCCGGCTCGGCCTCCCCGTGACCGTGACCGAGCAATACCCGAAAGGGCTCGGCGCCACGGTGCCGGCGGTCGCGGAGGCCCTGCCGGCCGACGCGGTCGTCCTGCCGAAAATCCACTTCTCGGCCGCCGCGGACCCCGCGATCGCAACCCGCGTCGCCTCGCTTGGCCGGCCGCAGGTCGTGATCGCCGGCGCCGAGGCGCATGTGTGCGTGCTCCAGACAGCCATCGGCCTCAAGAAGCGCGGTCTCGACCTGTTCGTGGTGGGCGATGCCTCATCGAGCCGGGTTCAGGCCAGCGCCAGCGCCGCCCATGCTCGCCTCCTCCATGCCGGCATCCCCTGGATCACCACAGAGATGGCGGTGTTCGAGTGGCTGGGGCAGGCCGGCACGGATGACTTCCGCGCCCTTTCGGCGCTTATCAAATAGTGGCTCACCGCCGCATAACGCCGCGCCTCTGACGGTTGGGCTCTGCCCCATCCTGTGGCATCACCCCACCTGTGTTCCCTAACGTCACCTGATCCCAATTGAGCGCTCCCCCTGCAACGCCCGACACCTTTCTGACCCATGGCGGAGACGCCGGGGCGCTCATCCGCGCGCACGATTGGGCCGCTACGCCGCTCGGCCCCATCGAGACCTGGCCGCAATCCCTGCGCACCACCCTCTCGATCGTCTTGAACTCCCGGTTTCCCACCTACATGGGGTGGGGTCCGGATCTCCTGAGCTTCTACAACGACGCCTACCGCCCGATCCTCGGCACCAAACCCGAGGCCATGGGGCGGCCGTTCCGCGAGGTGTGGGCCGAGGCCTGGGCGGTGGTCGGCCCGATCGCAAGACAGGCGCTGAACGGCGAGGCGAGCTATCACGAGAACCTTCCCATCACCGTGGACCGCCACGGCTACCCGGAAGAGACCTGGTGGACCTTCTGCTATTCGCCGATCCGGGACGAGACCGGCGGCGTCGGCGGGGTGCTCTGCACCGTCTACGAGACGACGGGTCAGGTGCGGGCGGAGCGGGAACGCCAGGCCGAGTACGAGCGGCTGCAGCAGCTCTTCCAGCAGGCTCCGGGGTTCATGGCGGTGCTGCGGGGGCCCAACCACATCTTCGACAGTGCCAACGCGTCGTATCTTCAGCTCATCGGCCATCGTGACGTGCTGGGGCGGACCGTGCGCGAGGCCTTGCCGGAGGTGGCGTCGCAGGGCTTTCTTGAACTTCTCGACCGCGTTTATTCCTCGGGCGAGCCGTTCGTCGGCCATGGCATGCCGGTGATGCTGCAGCGAGAAGCCGGCGGAGCCCTCGAACAGCGTCTTGTGGATTTCGTCTACCAGCCCATCAAGGATGCGGACGGCCATGTGACCGGCATCTTCGCGGAGGGCATCGACGTCACGGAGCGTCGGCTGGCCGAGGAGGCCGTCCGCGAACGCGAGGACCATTACCGCCATACCGTGGAGCTCAATCCCCAGGTGACCTGGACGGCCAGACCCGATGGGCAGCTCGACTACGTCAACCAGCGCTGGGAGAGCTGGACCGGAACCTCGGGCCTCGGCTCCATCTGGTGCGATGCGCTCCACCCCGACGACCGCGGCCCCACGATGGAGGCCTGGACCCACGCCTTCACCACGGGGGAGCCCTACGACAGCGAGCACCGGGTCCGGACCCGTGCCGGCTCCTACCGGTGGGTGCACTCGCGAGCCCGTCCCCGCCGCAACGAGCGTGGGGAGATCGTCAAGTGGTACGGCACCACCGAGGACATCGACGAGCGCAAGCAGGCGGAAGCGGCGCTGCTCGCCAACGAGGCGCGCCATCGGCAGATCATCAACTCCGCCACCGATTACGCGATCATCTCGAAGGATCTCGAGGGACGGATCCTGAGCTGGAACGAGGGAGCACGGCGGATCCTGGGCTGGACCGAGGAGGAGATCCTCGGCCAGACGGCCCATCGCTACTTCACCCCCGAGGACGTGGCCGCGGGGCAGGTCGAGCAGGAGATGCGGACCGCACTCCGCGACGGCTCCTCTCCCGACGAGCGCTGGCATCTTCGCCGGGACGGCTCGCGGTTTTGGGCGACGGGCGAGCTGATGCCCCTGCGCGACGATGCCGGCGCGGTGGTGGGGTTCGTGAAGGTGTTGCGCGATGCCACCGAGCAGCGCCGGGCCGGGGAGCATCAGCGGCTCCTGATCAACGAGCTGAATCACCGGGTGAAGAACACGCTGGCCACCGTGCAATCCATCGCCAGCCAGACCCTGCGCAACGCGGACACCGCGGAGGGCGCGCGGGAGGCGATCGAAGACCGCCTCATGGCCCTCTCCCGGGCCCATGACGTGCTCACCCGCGAGAACTGGGAGGGCGCGAACTTGCACGAGATCGTGGCCCAGGCGGTCGCGCCCTATTCGAGCCGCGGCGAGGACCGGCTGCACCTGAGAGGAGAGCCCGTGCGCCTGCCGCCGCGCATGGCGCTCGCGCTCGCCATGGCGCTGCAGGAGCTCGCCACCAACGCGGTGAAGTACGGCGCGCTCTCCAACGAAACCGGTCAGGTGCGCATCGCGTGGCGCGACGGCGATGGGCGACTTCACCTCACCTGGACCGAACAGGGCGGCCCGCCCGTCAAAGCGCCGAGCCGCCGCGGCTTCGGCACGCGGCTCATCGAGCGCAGCCTGGCTTCCGATCTCGACGGCGAGGTGCGGATCGCCTTCGAGCCCTCCGGCCTCGTCTGCACCGTCGACGCGCCCCTGCGCCCCGACGAAGACGCGTAACGAAGCCGCCCGTCGCTCCACCCAAGACACGCCGTCGCTGACGCTGCGGAAGCCGTTCGCCCACGCTTGCATGCGCGCGCAAGAGCGCGCAAAACCGCGGACCTGCCCTCATGCCCCGATCCCGCGGGGCCTTACCGGCCATAGGATTCCGCGATGCCTGCCTATCGTTCCCGCACCACCACCCATGGCCGCAACATGGCCGGCGCCCGCGGCCTGTGGCGCGCCACGGGCATGAAGGATTCCGATTTCGGCAAGCCCATCATCGCGGTGGTGAACTCCTTCACGCAGTTCGTGCCGGGCCACGTGCACCTGAAGGATCTGGGCCAGCTCGTCGCCCGCGAGATCGAGGCCGCCGGCGGCGTCGCCAAGGAGTTCAACACCATCGCGGTGGATGACGGCATCGCCATGGGCCACGACGGGATGCTCTACTCGCTCCCCTCCCGCGAGCTCATCGCGGATTCCGTCGAGTACATGGTGAACGCCCATTGCGCGGATGCCATGGTGTGCATCTCCAATTGCGACAAGATCACCCCCGGCATGCTCATGGCGGCGCTCCGCCTCAACATCCCGGCCGTGTTCGTGTCCGGCGGGCCCATGGAGGCCGGCAAGGTGGTCCTCAAGGGCAAGGAGGTCGCCCTTGATCTCGTGGACGCCATGGTGGCCGCGGCCGACGACACCGTCACCGAGGAAGAGGTGAAGGTGATCGAGCGCTCGGCCTGCCCGACCTGCGGCTCATGCTCCGGCATGTTCACGGCGAATTCCATGAACTGCCTCACGGAGGCGCTCGGCCTCTCGCTCCCCGGCAACGGCTCGGTGCTCGCGACCCATGCGGATCGCCGCCGCCTCTTCGTGGAAGCCGGTCACCTCGTGGTCGATCTCGCGCGGCGCTACTACGAGCAGGACGACGCGAGCGTGCTGCCCCGCAACGTGGCGAACTTCGCGGCGTTCGAGAACGCCATGACCCTCGACATCGCCATGGGCGGCTCCACCAACACGGTGCTGCATCTCCTCGCCGCCGCGCACGAGGCCGAGATCGATTTCACCATGCAGGACATCGATCGCCTGTCGCGCCGCGTGCCCGTGCTCTGCAAGGTGGCGCCCTCGAAATCCGACGTTCACATGGAGGACGTGCACCGCGCCGGCGGCATCATGGCGATCCTGGGCGAACTCGATCGCGCCGGCCTCATCCACACGGATGTGGGCTCGGTGCATTCGGCCTCGCTCGGTGACGCGCTCGACCGCTGGGACGTGGTGCGCAACGCCTCGCCCGGCGTGCACGATTTCTACCGTGCCGCCCCCGGCGGCGTGCCGACCCAGGTGGCCTTCAGCCAGGAGCGCCGCTACGACAGCGTCGATCTCGACCGCGAAACGGGCGTCATCCGCTCCGCCGATCATGCCTTCTCGAAGGATGGCGGCTTGGCGGTGCTGTTCGGCAACCTCGCGGAACACGGCGCCATCGTGAAGACCACGGGCGTCGATGAATCGATCCTCGTCTTCTCCGGTCCCGCCATCGTGTTCGAGAGCCAGGATGCGGCGGTGAGCGGCATTCTCACCGGCAAGGTGAAGGCCGGCGACGTGGTGGTGATCCGCTACGAGGGCCCCCGCGGCGGTCCCGGCATGCAGGAGATGCTCTACCCGACGAGCTACCTGAAATCGAAGGGACTGGGCAAAGCCTGCGCGCTCATCACCGACGGGCGGTTCTCTGGCGGCACCTCGGGGCTTTCCATCGGCCACGCCTCGCCGGAAGCGGCCGAGGGCGGGCTCATCGGATTGGTCCAGACCGGCGACCGCATCGAGATCGACATCCCGAACCGCAAGCTCCACCTCGCGGTCGACGAGGCCGAGATCGCCCGCCGCCGCGCGGCCGAGGAAGCCCGCGGCGCGGAGGCCTGGAAGCCCCTGGAAAAGCGCCCCCGCAAGGTGAGCCCGGCGCTGCGCGCCTACGCCTCCATGGCCACCAGCGCCGCCAAGGGCGCCGTGCGGCACGTGCCGGAGTAGGGACGCTCCCGCCGCGAGGGCAAGTTCGACGGCTCGCGGCCTGGCTTAGGCCAAGCCGCAGAGTGTTGGGCTCCGAGGAAGCCTTTATGCTCTCGCGTGGGAGGGCAGATCGTTGAACGGACCTTGGGGCAAGTGACCCAATGTGGTCTCGATGCAGCTCTGGCGCAGCTGGCTTCGCCGGGGCGTGAGTCTGAGCGGCAGGCCACTTCCATCCGCTGGGCTCGGCCACGGAATGATCGCCTTCGGCAGGCGCGGTGCGAAGCCGATGCGGTTCAGGGCACTGGCCCGCCAGGTCGGCTTGCCGATCCTCGCAGCCATCACTTTAGGCGGCGCTTACGGGACACTGATGCGCTTCAGCCCATGGGATCAGGTCACCACGCTGCGGCACGCGGCTGCGTTTCCCAACTGCGGCATGGCGCGCCTCGTTGGCCTCGCTCCCGCCTATCGCGGCAGGCCAGGATACTACGTCGAGCACGATCGCGACCAGGACGGCTGGGCCTGCGAGCCCCCGCCTTCCCGCTTGCGTTAGGTCCTCACCCCTCCCGCGGCCCCTCGCCCCCCGAGGCGATGAAGGCTTTGAGTTCGTCTAGGGATTGGAAGCGGAAGGTGCCGTCGGGCGTCTCGGCGTCGATGGAGCCGTCCGAGAACATCACGTAACGGTTGCCGCCGGAAGTGTAGGTGCCGATCACCGTGACGCCCTCGCCCGACGACGCGGCGCCGCCCTGATCGCTCGCGACCCCGGTCGGGGTGACGGTAGCTGCGGGCGTGCCCTCGCCGAGGCGCAGGGGCTCGGCGTCGGGGGTCTGCGGCACCACCGGATCGGCGGCCGCGAAGGGGGCGTTCTCCTCCTCGACCTCGGCCGGATCAGGCGCGCGGACAGCCTCGGTCGTGACGGGCGCTGCGGGTTCGTCCGCGACCGTGACGCCCGGAGGCATCGAGGGGGCGCCGAAGGGGGGCTTCGCTTCGTCCTCGACAGCCGGCCAGCTGATCGGAGGCTCCCGGCGGGCGACCGGTTCTGATGCGAGCGGTCCGGCGGCATCGAGGGCGGGAACCGCGCGCGCGGGCGCTTCGCCGGACGCGGGGCTGAGAAGTTCGTCGCCGAGTGCGGGCGCGCCAAGCGGCGCCTCGACGGGATTCGTGACCGGCGGGAGGGGGTCGAGGCGGGGCTCCGGCGCGCCGGGCGCCTCGGTGGCTCTGCTCGCGCCGCCCGCGAGGAGACCGGCCGACATGGCCGTCACGGGATCGATCCGCGGCGGCTCCGGGAAAGCGGGCTCGGGCCGCCCCATGCGCTCGCGCAGGCGCACGAGTTCGGCGCGAACCTGCCCCAAGCGACGCACGGCCGCCGTGATCCCGAGCAGCACCGCGCCGCCCGCCGTGATGGCAGCGCCGGCGATGAGCTGCGCCCAGCCGGCTTCGAGCACGACGATGAGCCAGCCCTCGATCATGGCATAGGCGCCGCCCGCGATCATCGCGAGAGCCAGGACGAGGAGCGCGATAACCATGGAGACCTCGTAACGCGAACGCAAAGAAGGGCGCGGATGTGGGAGGGGAATTAGGCGGGCGATCCTATAGGGCAACGATTCCGCAATGGAAAGCTTTGCCGCCGCATGGGCCTCTTCCACCCGAGGCAAAGCTACGTTCGCAATGCCGAATGCCAAGCTTCGCGGTTGAAGGGGCTCCTCCTAGGCCTTAACTACAGCGCGCACATCGCATGAAGCGAGGAGAGGCCCCATGACGTTCACGCTGCCCGATCTGCCCTACCCCCATGACGCGCTGCAGCCCTACATGTCGCGGGAAACGCTCGAGTTTCACCACGACAAGCACCACAACGCCTATGTGACGGCGGGCAACAACCTGCTCAAGGGCACGGAATTCGAGGGCAAGAGCGTCGAGGAGGTCGTGAAGGGCTCCTACGGCAAGAACCAGGCACTCTTCAACAATGCGGGCCAGCACTACAACCACATCCACTTCTGGCAGTGGATGAAGCCGAACGGCGGCGGCGCCATCCCGGGCCGCCTCGAGAAGCAGATCGCGCAGGATCTCGGCGGCGTGGACAAGTTCAAGGAGGACTTCATCCAGGCCGGCGTGACGCAGTTCGGCTCGGGCTGGTGCTGGCTGGCCGTGAAGGACGGCAAGCTCACGATCATGAAGACCCCGAATGGCGAGAATCCGCTGGTGCACGGCGCCCAGCCGATCCTCGGCTGCGACGTGTGGGAGCATTCCTACTACATCGACTACCGCAACCGCCGTCCGGACTACCTCAAGGCGTTCCTCGAGAACCTGGTGAACTGGGAGCACGTCGAGGAGATGTACGGCAAGGCGACGGCGTAAGCCCCATCCCTCCCTGCCAAGAGAGGGTGCCCCGTCAGGGGCGGGTGGGATGGAAGCGCCAACGCTTCACGAGCAAGCCTCCACCCCACCCGTCGTCCTTCGGACGCCATCCCTCCCCTGGCGGGGAGGGGTCAGCCTGCTCAAGGCCGCGGCACCAGCGCCAATCCGCGCGCCTGCAAGAGCCCCCGGAACGCATCCGACTTGAGATAGGCGAGCTCGTTCGGGCGGCTCTCCACGTCCGGATCGAGCGCCCGCAAGGTGTCGTCCGCGTAGCCCGGATGGGCCATCACGAGGGGTCGGGGCCCGAGATCGAGGAGCGCCTGGCCGAACACCCGCTCGGGCCGGGTTGCCAGGTCGAAGGGGCTGTAGCCGGAAAAGCCCTCGTTGGTGTCGAACCCCGCCGCCCGGGCCGCCCGGCGGAAGCCCCGCGCCAGGGCCTTCACGATCAGCGCCTTCTGGGCCGACACCTCCCGGCGAATGATCGGGAGAACATCGTCCGAGGGGTCGCGGAGCCAGATCCGCCCCTTCAGTCGCCGCGCCCCCAGCGCCTGGAGCAGCATCGGCCGGATGACCGGCAGCACATGGACGTGCTGGTGCCCGTCCACGAAATCGGGCGGCGCCCCGAACGCCGCCTCGAAGGCGTCGAGCTGGCGCTCGATCTCAGCTTTCACCTCCGACGCATTGAGGCGCCCCGTGAAGGCGGCCCGCATCAGGTCGGGGAGCGGGGCGAAGCGGCCCCCCGGCGCGAGGCTCGGTACGGCGCCGAGCGGAGCCGCGGTAGTGAAGTTCAGGTGGAGCCCAACCCCGATCCGGCCGTGAAGCGGCCGCAGGGCGGGAGCCAGGCGCGGCCAATCCGGCATATTGGTCATGGCGCTCGTGGCCGAGATGCCGCCGGCCTCCGCGGCCTCCAGGATGCCGCGGCTCACGCCCTCAGTGAGGCCATAATCGTCGGCACAGAGAACCACCTTGCGTGCTGGAGCCAATGCTCATCCCCCGTTAACCGGCCGGACCCTACCGCTCTTGAGCGCACCGGCAAACTCGGCTCTTGATGCGCGAAGATCCAGGAACTGCAAGCGTGGCGTCCCCCTCCCCCGAACTCAGCGCCGATCCAGGAACATCCCGCGTGGGCACCCCCTCCCCCGAACTCAGCATCGTCATTCCGGTCTATAACGAGGGCCCGAATATCGCGCCGCTCTGCGCCCGCATCGCGCCGTTGCTCGACCGGATCACCGCCCGCTGGGAGGTCGTGTTCGTGGACGACGGCAGCGCCGACGACACCCTCGCCCGCATCCGCGCCGAGAGCGCCCGCGAGCCCCGCATCGGCGCGGTGTCGTTCTCGCGCAACTTCGGCAAGGAGATCGCGCTTGCGGCCGGCCTCGACCACGCCCGGGGCGATGCGGTCGTGATCATGGACGCCGACCTCCAGCATCCGCCAGAGTTGATCGAAACCTTCGTGGAGCGCTGGCGCGAGGGCTACGTGATGGTCTACGGCCAGCGCACCAACCGCTCCAACGAGACGCGGTTGAAGCGCAGCTCCGCGCGCATGTTCTATCGCCTCTTCGAGCGCTTCGGCGAAACGAGCCTCCCCGAGGGCGCCGGCGATTTCCGCCTCATCGACCGCAAGGGCGTGGAGGTGCTCAGGGCGCTGGGCGAGCGCGCCCGCTTCTCCAAGGGCCTCTATGCCTGGATCGGGTTCAAATCGGTCGGCGTGCCCTTCGTGGTGGAGGATCGCCGGCACGGCGGCACCAAGTGGAGCTTCCGCAAGCTGTTCCGCTTCGCCTTCGACGGCATCACGTCCTTCACCACCGTGCCGCTGCGCGTGTGGACCTATATGGGCGGGCTCATCTCCATCGGAGCCATCGGGGCCGCCGTCTTCTTCATGATCCGCACCCTTTTCTTCGGCACCGACCTGCCGGGCTTCCCCTCCCTCATCGTCTCCGTGATGTTCTTCTCCGGCGTGCAGCTCATGTCGCTCGGCGTCATCGGCGAGTATGTCGGGCGCATCTTCGCCGAGGTGAAGCGCCGCCCGCTCTACGTGGTGGCGGAGCGGATCGGCGGGACGGCGGAAGCCGGCGATACGCTGGTCCGCGACGACCGCCGCCTCGCGCGGGTCTGACGGGTGCCGTTCGTTCCGACGTTTCGCCCCACGGGAGCCTAGGCAATGCTGCGCAAGATGCTCTCGGTGGGCGGCTGGACGCTGGTCTCCCGCATCACGGGCTTTGCCCGCGACGTGATCATGGCCGCGATCCTCGGCGTCGGACCGATCGCCGACGCCTTCGTGGTGGCGCTGCGCATCCCGAACCACTTTCGGGCGATCTTCGGCGAGGGCGCCTTCAACGCCGCTTTCGTGCCCACCTACTCGCAGGTGCTGGAGGGCGAGGGCCCTCAGAAGAGCCGCGCTTTTGCCGGCGCGATCTTCACCCTCATGCTGATCGTGCAGGCCGTTCTGCTCGCGGTCGCGATCCCGGCCATGCCCTGGATCGTCGGGCTCCTGGCGCCGGGCTTTCCCGCCGATCCTGAGAAGTTCGAACTCGCCGTCACGCTCACGCGCATCACCTTCCCCTATCTTCTCGCCATCACGCTGGTCACCATTCTGTCGGGCGTGCTCAACGCCCACGGGCGCTTCTGGGCCGCGGCGGCGGCGCCGGTGCTGCTCAACCTCTCCATGATCGCGGCGTTGAGCGTCGCCTTCCTCTTTCCCACCGCGGGCCATGCGGCGGCCTGGGGCGTGGCGCTCGCGGGGCTCCTCGAACTCGTTCTCGTCTATGTGGACGCGGCCCGCGCCGGCCTCGCGCCGCGGCTCCAGCGACCCCGGCTCACGAAGCCCATGCGCGATTTCTTCCGTACCCTCGGCCCAGCCGTGATCGGCTCCGCCGGCGTGCAGATCGCGATCTTCGCCGACACCATCATCGCCTCGTTCCTGCCCACGGGCGCCGTGTCGTCGCTCTATTACGCCGACCGCATCTTCCAGCTCCCCATCGGCGTCATCGGCATCGCGGCCGGCACCGTGCTGCTGCCCGAGATGAGCCGGCGCATCGCTGCGGGCGACGTGGCGGCCGCGCACGGGGCGCAAAACCGCGCCATCGGCTTCACGCTTGCGCTCACCATCCCCTTCTTCGTCGCCTTCCTGACGCTGCCGGAACTCATCATGGCGGCCCTGTTCCAGCGCGGCGCCTTCGACGAGAACGCGGTGCGCACCGCCGGCGCGGTGCTCTCGGCCTATGCGGTGGGACTGCCCGCCATCGTGCTGATCACCTCGTCGCGTGCGAGCTTCTACGCCCGCTCCGACACCAAGACGCCGCTCATCGCCTCGCTCACCGGCATCGCGGTCAACGTGGCGCTGAAGATCGTACTCATGGGCCCGTTCGGTGTCGTCGGCCTCGCGCTCGCTACGGCCGTCGGCACCTGGATCAACCTGATCCTCCTCGTCGCCCTCGCCTATCGCCGCGACTGGACGGCGCCGAGCGGGGCACTCGGGCGCATCATGATCGCGGTGCTCGCCGCCGGCTTATGCCTGGCGCTGTTTGCGATCTTCGCGCCCGCTCGCGTCGCAACGGCGCTGGCTTGGCTCCCGGCCTGGCGCGACGAAACCCTGCTCGCGCTTCTCGGCACCGGCGGCGCGCTGGTCTACGGCGCGGTGCTGTTCGGCTCCCTGAAGCTGCTGCGCGTGCGCCTCGCACGGCGCTGACGTTCCGATGCCGCGATCAATGTCAGAGCTGCGGCAGGTTGGGCCCCGCCATGCATCGGCGTGCTGGCGTTGCGCCGGCCGAACGATAACATGAAGCCATGGATCAGCTGCGCCCCTGGAACCTTGCCCTCGGCGGGCTCGTCGCGCTCGCGGTCGCCATGGGGATCGGGCGCTTCGTCTACACGCCGATTCTGCCCCACATGGCGGAGGCGCTGTCGCTGACGAAATCGGAGGCGGGGCTTATCGCTTCAGCGAATTTCATCGGCTATCTCGTGGGCGCGCTCCTCGCCGCCACGCGCGTTCCGGGCTCCCGCCGCACCTGGCTCATCGCCGCGCTGGCGCTGAGCGCCGTCACCACCACCCTGACCGCCGCCCTCTCGGGCGTCGCCGGTTTAAGCCTCGTGCGCTTCCTCGGCGGTGTGGCCAGTGCCTTCGTGCTCGTCTTCGCCTCCTCCGTCATCCTGGATCGCCTCACCGAGGCCGGTGCCAGCCGCCTCTCGGTGGCCCATTTTGCCGGCGTCGGCGTCGGCATCGCGCTCTCGGCCGTTCTCGTCTCGGCCCTGGTGGCCGCGGGCCTCGGCTGGCGCATTCACTGGCTGGCCGCGGGAGGCCTTGCGCTCCTCGCCGTTCCGCTCGTGGCCGCCCTCGTGCCGCCGGATCGCCGCTCCGGCGGTCCGGCCACCCCGCCCGCCGCCCTTTCGCTCACGCCGCGCCTGTGGTCGCTCATCGTATCCTACGGCCTTTTCGGCTTCGGCTACGTGGTCACCGCCACGTTCCTGGTCGCCATCGTGCGCGGCTCCCCCGAGACACGCCATCTGGAGCCCGTGGTGTGGGTGGTGGTGGGCCTTGCCGGCGCACCCTCGGTGGCGCTCTGGACCGCCGTCGCGCGGGTCTTGGGCGTCTTGCCGACCTACGCCCTCGCCTGCCTCGTCGAGGCGGTGGGCGTGCCCTTGAGCGTCCTCATGCCGAACACGGCCGGCATCATGCTCGCCGCGGTCTGCCTCGGCGGCACCATCATGGCGATCACGGCGCTGGGCTTCATGGGCGCACGCACGCTCTCCTCCTCCGATCCGCGCCGGATCTTCGCCCTCATGACCGCCGCCTTCGGCCTCGGGCAGATCGTCGGCCCCACCATTGCCGGCTGGCTCTTCGACCGCACGGGCAGTTTCCTGCTCCCTTCGATGATGGCGGCCGGCGCCCTGGTGATCGCAGCAATGCTAGGGGGAGGTGCGGATCCGAAACTGATCCGGACCGCGGGGGAGCCGCGGCCCGCCGCGTAAGGCGTCAGCGCCCCGCGAACCGCGTCGCCCCGGGCCCGCCCGCGATCTCGGTGAGGAGTTTGCGCCGTGCCGCCAGCGCGAAGGGCTGGGTTTCGTTGGCGATCTCGACGAACGCCCCGGGCCCGCCGATCACAGCCTGGGCGTAGTAATCCTCCAGCGACATCCCGCCCGGCCCTCCCGGGCGTCCGCCGGAGCGGCGGATCGCGAGCGCGTTGATGGTGAAGCCCTTGGCCAGCGCATCGGCGCGGGCGGCTTCGAGCGAGCGCCCGCCCATATTGGGCCCGTCGCCCGACACGTCGATGATCTTGCGCGTGCCGTCATGCGCATTGCCCTCGACCAGGCGCACCGAGAAGTCGATGGCGTTCGAGATCGAATTGTAGCCCGTGGCGCCCCGCGGCGCGCCGAGGAGTTTGTCCGCGAACACCCGCGCGGTCGCCTCGTCGCGCACCACATGCCAATCGACGATGAGCACCTGGCTCTGCGGCCCGCCCCATTCCATGTAGGCGACGGCAATGGCGCCGAGCGGCCCGTCCTTGATGCCGTCGAGCACATCGCGGCTTGTGAGCGCATCGGCCCAGCCCTTGCGCTGCAGGCGCAACTCGTCGTCATCGATGGAGCCCGACCCGTCGGCCGCGAAAACGAGTTCGAGATCGACGGGTTCGGCGCGGGCGGGCAGCGCGAGGCCGACGATGAGCGCGAGCGCAGCAAGGCAGCGAAGCATGGGGCTCTCCAATGGGAACAACCCGAGCTTATAGGGCGCCGCTCGCTCCGCGAGGGGTCGGCCCCGCACACATCTGCGAGAGGGCACGGCAATCTCCTCTCCCCGCAACCGGGGAGAGGGCTTCGCCTGCGGACCGGCAGGCGAAGCAAGCGGAACGAAGTGAAGCGAGGGTGAGGGGGACGGGACGCATGGAGCTCCATCCTGAGAGCCCCCTCCCCCGGTCGCGCAAGCGCGACTCGACCTCTCCCCGCTCGCGGGGAGAGGGTAGGCGTCAAGCCGCGCGGCCGTGGGCGAAGTCCCAATAGAGTTCCCGGGCCTTGCGGTAGAACGGGCCCGGCTGCAGGTCGCGCCCGTCGATGCGCAGCACCGGCATCACCTTCGCGTAATTGCCCGAGATGAAGATCTCGTCCGCGTTGAGGAAGTCCTCGTAGCGGAGCGTGCTCTCCTGCACGGGCACGCCCGCCTCGCGCAGCAGCCCGATCACCCGCTGGCGCGTGATGCCGTTCAGGAACGTGCCGTTCGGGATCGGCGTATGCACCACGCCGTCCTTCGCCATGAACACGTTGGAGGTGCCGGTCTCGGCCACGTTGCCCAGCGCATCGCAGACGAGCGCGTTGTCGAAGCCGCGATCCTTGGCCTCGCGGATCACACGGGCGTTGTTGGGGTAGAGGCACCCCGCCTTGGCGTCGGTCGGCATGGAATCGAGCGTCGGCCGGCGGAAGGGCGATTTGGTCAACGAGGTGCCCCCCGGCACCGGCATCGGCGCCTCGAAGAGGGAGAGGCAGAAGCGCGTGGATTCAGGATCCGGCGCGATGGTCATCATGCCCTCGGCCTCGGCCCAATACATGGGCTTCACGTAGAGCGCCGTGCCAGGCGCGAACTTCTTGGCGCCCTCGCGCGCCAGTTCCATGATGGCGTCGGGCTCCATGGTGGGTTCCATCATCATGGTGCGCGCCGAGCGGTTCACCCGCCCGCAATGGCGGTCCATGTCGGGCATCACGCCCTCGAACACGCGGGCGCCGTCGAACACCGAGGAGCCGAGCCAGGATGCGTGCGAGCGCGGGCCGATCACGGGCGGGTTGCCCTCGATCCACTCGCCGTCGATCCAATTCCAGGTTTGCGAATACCACGCCACGGCGATCCTCCGGTCGGTGTTGTCGGTCCCAGCCAACGCGGAATGCGTTCGGGATGGGTCAGTGTTGTTGTCTCAATCGAACGCCGCTTGGGCCGAAACGTCAACCGTGAACCGCACCCGGCGCGCATGAATGATCGTGATGCATCCGGCTCGCCGGTGTGATGGGATGGAATCATGACCGCGAGCCCTGCCCTCCCGAGCCAAGCCCGCGCCGTGGTGTTCGACGCCTACGGCACCCTCTTCGACGTTCATTCCGCCGTTGCCCGCAACAGTGCCGCGGTCGGGCCCGAGGCCGCTCGGCTGTCCGAGATCTGGCGCCAGAAGCAGCTCGAATACAGCTGGGTGCTCTCGCTGGCCGGCCGCTACGAGCCCTTCTGGACCCTCACGGAACGGGCGCTCGACTATGCCCTCGCACGCTGCCCGGCGGTGGACCGCTCCTTGCGCGCCCCGCTGCTCGACGCCTACCGGACTCTTGACGCCTATCCGGAGGTCCCGGGGGTTCTCCAAGGCCTCGTGGCGCGCGGCCTTGCAACCGGGATTCTCTCCAACGGCGATCCCTCCATGCTTGCTGCCGCCGTCGCTTCCGCGGGCCTCGACGGGCGCCTCGACGCGGTGCTCTCCGTCGAGGCCGCCGGCGTCTTCAAGACGAGCCCGTTCGCCTATCGGCTCGCCCTCGACGCCTTCGGGGTCCGCGCCGATGAGGTTCTCTTCGTCTCCTCCAACCGGTGGGACATCACCGGCGCCGCCGCCTTCGGGTTCAAGCCGATCTGGGTGAACCGCGCCGGTCTGCCGGATGAGTATCCCGGGCTGGAGCCCGTCGCCGTGGTGCGGGATCTGGGGGCGTTGACCGCGACCGAGATGTAGGGGCCACTCTCACCCTAACGGACGTCGAGCGCCCCTCCCTCCCTTCAGGGGAGGGAGAGCAGGACGAGCGGCATCGCGAGCGTGGTTCTCTGATCCTATCCCTTGACAATAAGCGCAATTATCCGGTTG
Organism: Microvirga sp.; assembly: GCA_035944635.1. GTDB lineage: Bacteria > Pseudomonadota > Alphaproteobacteria > Rhizobiales > Beijerinckiaceae > Microvirga. Next base: position 2,895 of record DASZAZ010000089.1, on the reverse strand, counting down.
ACACCACAAAGGCTAAATCTAGGATGGCCAGCGACAGGCCGGCACTTTCCCTTTCTCTCCTGCTTCGGGAGAGGGGCGTTATTGACCTCCAGGTTCCGGAGGAAATTCGGGCAGTGGCGGAAGAGATAGCCGCTCAGTCCGATGTTGTTGGCATAGAGTCAGATACTCTTGACGCTCTATTGCGAACAGTTCTCTTTCTTGATCGTCAGATGCGTTCAGCGTGCTCTGAACGATAGTGCAGGACACAAGAGCGCGAAGGGCGCTCATCTCCTTCGCGACTGCGTTCAGGTGATCGTAAAGCCCGCGCAGGGCCGTGGGTGTCAGCAGCACCTCGTGCTGCTTCCCGCGCCTTTCGATGCCATGGCCAATGCCTTTCAGCGCATCATGAACCCGCGCGTGCATGACCGCGTCGCGATAGCCCTTTAAGAGCTTGAAGGCGCCCTCACCCAGACAGTCGGCCAAGGCTTCCCGCTGAGGCTCGGGGAGCAAGTGCTTGGTGCCTTGCTTGAGAAGATGTATTTTGCCATCGATCCCGTTGATGCGGGTGACGAGATCAAAGTGCAGCGTGACCGGGATGCGGAGAGATTGGGTCAGCATCCAATCGATGTGGTTCTCCACCTGATTGTACGCCAGCGTAATGGCGCCAATCTCAGCTAACTGCTCTGTAGTGAGGTCCCGTTTGATGTCGCCGGTCTTGAATGAGGGCTTGAGCCCTTTGAGGGGCCGTTTCATAGGAGTGGCCTTTGTCTAGGAATGGCGACGGTCAGGACTATTCTGAGGAAGAGGCGCAACGCCGCTTTGAGGCGCTGGTAAAGTCTGCGCTCAAGACACCGCCCAAGCCTCAGTCTGAGATGAAGGTGGGGAAGCGGCGTAGCGAAGCCTTAACGAATAAGCCAAAGACTACAAAACAGGGCGGTCCCGCCGCTAAACGAAACCGCCCTGAAGATCAGTAGACTAAGCTACATCACTTTTTGATGGTCTCGACGACGTGCGTCTTTGGATGGGACTTCGCCGTTTTGACCGTGGTGAAACGACCGTTCCCGGCGTTTCGACCGATTTTGCGCGACATGTAAATCACCTCCTACCCGGGCCGATGCCCGGGCGGTGAGGCTTCGGTCGGAAGGGGCGACTTGATTCGCGCGGGCGGATTATAGCGCCATTCACCTTCTTTGTGAGCGCAAGCCCCGCACAACAAAAGGAGCGGCCAAGGACCGCTCCTAGTTGGAAGATAGAGGGAGTGTACGGCGCAATCCTAACGCGCATCCTCCTACGAAAGCTGTAACTAGAAAATCACACCAGCTCGGCCATTGAGCCGGGTTTTGTGTAGGAGTCGCCTATGAAAACCGCGAGCGAGTGTGCCGGTATCACCCCAGCGGCGATTACCGTCAGCTTCTGTTCCGGATCGTCTGCACGAGTGCAGCCAGTATCTCGTTTTGCTTCTCTATGCGGTTTGTTAGGACCTCGACGTTGTGGTCAAGCGCTGAGAGCGCTCTCGCAATATGTTCTAGGGCATCTGCTTTTTGGGCCTCGACATCGGTCCCAGCAGCGGGGCTAGGTAAGAAGGGCCGCACAACACCTTGCGGCCCACCGTTCCGTATTCTTTGCATTGAGTCCTCCCGTCACGCAGAACGGGAGCGTAGCACTACCCAACCCAGAGTCGAGCCACTAGCGGAACCAGCGCCTAATCGGTTTCTTGGGCTTCGGCCCCTTCTTGTTCTTCCGACGCCAGCGCAGGAAGTGCTGAGCCGCGATCCTGTAATCCGGCTTAGTGAGTTTGATGATAGGTGAGCCGCTTGCCTTCGGCTCCCTTCACAGCAGCAAGGGTCCGCTCGGCATCATTGATACCCAAAGCGATGCGGTGATTGTAGCGGAAGTCGTATTCCGCAAGGTAGCGGTGCAGGTGCTTCTCGGCACAGTGCTGATAGACGCCCTTCATCCCGCGCTTGAAGATGCCGAAGTAGCCTTCAATGGTGTTGGTGGTCACGTCGCCGCGAGCGTACTCCTTGCGGGAGTGGATGACGGTCTCGTGGGCCGCAAACTCCTTGCCGACCGGACCATAGAGCTTGCTCTCGTCAGTCTGGAGGCGGCTTTCCTTAGCGACGTTGTTGCGGACGATCTCGCCAATGACCGCGCCTGTCGCGTGCTCAACGTGGAAGGTGCGAACCGAGCCACCGCGCTCGACAAGACCCACGATGGTCCGCTTCGTGCGCCCGCCCGACTTGCCGCCCTTGGTGTACGGGGTGGTGCGGCGGGGAGCCACGACAGGGTTCTCCTTCTCGCCAAGGTAGGTCTCGTCGGCTTCAACGATCTTGCCCTCGCCGCCCATGGGCGGGACCGAACCGCCGTCCACGCGCATAGCTTCCCGAATGCGGTGAGCCATGAACCAAGCGGCCTCGTAGCCGATGCCGAGTGAGCGGTGGAGCTGATGGGCTGAGACGCCCTTCTTGCTCGACGCCATGAGATAGAAGCCCATCGCCCACTTGTGGAGCTTGATCTTCGACCGCTCCATGACGGTGCCCATGGTGACGGTGAAGTCCTGGCGGCACTCAGGTTCGGCGCAACGATAGAGGCCCGCGCGCTTGGTAGCGTAGGAGCGGTTGATCGATCCGCAATGCGGGCAAACGCGACCGTCCGGCCAACGCTGGGCTTCAAACCATTCGCGGGCGGCTTCGTGGCTCTGAAAGTGAGGGGCTGCGAACGTGCTCATGGTTGACATACTACCCCTAGGGCTTGTGGTGTCAACCGGATAATTGCGACAATAAGCCTATGGTGTGCTTGTGTGGGGGTGTCCTGTTCTGGTGGGGCGCGCTCGCGAGGCGTCGTGACGTGGGACAGCACAGAGGAAGGTCAGGGTGGCTCGCGAGAGCTGCGTCTGATCCGACACTGTGGCTTGGG
>DASZAZ010000088.1:0-33481 GCA_035944635.1 Microvirga sp. | reverse complement strand
CGCGCTCTGTGGAGCCGGAGCGGTGTACGGTGCATCGCTCCTGATGCTGGCATCCAGCCACCTTGTCGCGTCTTCAGCGCGAGGGTGGAGCGTTTGCGAAGTTGGCTAATGGTGCTAGGCTATAGACGCAATCGAAGCCGTTCTATACCACTGCTTAACGCGTCGGATGACGCGGTGAGATCAGGTCCCTATCGAACGCCACTCCGCCTGCCATGTCGGCAGAGCCCAGCTTGAAACTTGGGCAGACCTCATCTCTATTCCTGGTTGACGAGCTTGAAGTAGGAAGCCCTGGTGCGGTTAGCGCTGATTGTTGATGATGAGGGGCACGTCCGAAAGCTTGCAACCATCATCTTTACCCGAGCAGGGTTCGAGACCCTCTGCGCAGCCAGTGGCGATGAAGCTCTCGGTATTTTCGAGGCTGGAGCCGACGTAGCGGTCCTCTTCACAGATTGTGACATGCCAAAAATGAAAGGCCCTGAACTCGCTGCCATTGTGAGGGACCGGTGGCCCCACGTGAAAATCATGCTCACCTCAGGGAAGCCGTTCGATCACGACGAGATGCCGTCAGGAGCGCCGTTCGTTAGCAAGCCCTTTCGACCTTCCACGCTCGTTCCAAGACTCAAGGAGATCGCCGACGCGCTCCGCATCCAGCGGGGCGGGCTTCCAGAGCAAGATTGCGCGTAAGCGCACCTAAGGACCAGTTGCCCTAAAAGCGGCTGTTGCGTATGGCGGGTCCAGCTTTCAGAGCGTCGTGCGCCGTCTGCGCATGAAGTACCAGATGAGCACAGCCGCCACGATCAGGACCAGGATCAGCCACCAGTAATCACCGATGCCGCCCCCGGTGGTTGCTGTGCCCGTTCCAGGCGTAGTGGTCGCCCCTGGTGTGGTGGTTGTGGTCGCCAGCGCCGAGGACGCGGAGAGGATCATCAAGGTCACGAAGGCGGTGAGATGGCTCACGGCTGTCTCCCTTACGCCAGCAGGGTTATAACAACAGTCAAGCTGGCTACGTCAGGCCAACGCGCGTCGTGCACCGCCGTTCCCGCCTCACGAGGTGCACCAGCCGGGTACGGCCTGAACTCAGTTCCGCCAGGAGTCCCAATTGCGGCTGAATGAGCAATTCACCTGGGGCTCGCTCTGGACGTGCTGCACGAGGGGCTCTGTCGTGAGTCCGGCGATCTCCCGGATGAGCTTAGTCCTGATCGCCTCCGCAAACTGGTGTCGCTCGCGCACGGGCACCATGAAGGCTCCCGGTCCGCCGATCACGTACTCACGATAGTACAGGTCGAGGTGCTCAGTGTCCCACATGCTCCTGGGTCGCTTGAGCATGATCGGCAGCCCGTTGATGGTGATCCCCTTCGCGACCGCCTGATCCCGTGCCTCCGTGACGATCCGACCCTGGTTGTTTGCGCCGTCTCCTGAGATGTCGATCACCTGCCGCACCGCTTCCACGTTGCTCTTGGTCAGGAGGTCGAGGCTGAAGTCGATGGCACCTGAGATGGAGGTCCACCGCGCCCGCGAGATCGCAGAGCCGCTGAGGCGATCGGCAAAGGCGGCAGCGCCCTCAGGACCTTCGATGATGGTCCAGGGCACGACCACGGTACGGCTGTGAAGACCAGCCCATTCCATGTAGGTGACGGCAACGCGCCCGAGCATGCCATCGCGAATGGCATCATGGACGAGAGGCGAGCGAAATGCCTCGATGAAGCCCTGCCGCTGTAGCTCCTGCTCCTCTGTATCCATGGACTCGGACACATCCACCGCCAGCACAAGAGCGAGATCAACCTCTTCTCCGGCATGGGCAGGTTGGTGAGCGAGCAGCGTCAGCCCACTCATCAGAAGCAGCAGGAGGCAGGATAGACGCAGGCGCATGCGGCAGATCATCAGCGGCTCCCGTGTTTAGGGTGGTCATTGTGACCCCTCCACCGCTGATTACCAAGGTAGTGGGTCGAGCTTACACTGGCCGCTTGAGCACCCACCTCCAGACGGTGCCGTCCTCAGGGTCAGACACAGGTCCGGCGAACTCGAAGCCGAGGTGGCTCAGGATGCGCGTGGAGGCGTTCCGCTCCGGGAGCGTGTGGCCCAGGACGTGGGTGAGGGACGGATCGGCAAAGGCGATCCCCACGAGGGCTTGTGCCATCGCCAGCCCATAGCCCTGCCGCTCATGATCCGGGAAGGTGAAGTAGGCGATCTCGATCTGCCCCTCGTGCGGCTCATCCTTGAAGCTACAGGAGCCCACGAACACTCTCGTCCCAGGGTCACGAGCGAGATAGCCGATCCAAGGCGGGGCTGCGCCAGTTCTCGCGTAGAGGGCTGCTTGTGCCTTGGCGACCTCCTGGACGAGGGGCGGGACGGCTTGATCAGCAAACGGCTGCACCTGTTCGCCCGCTGCCAAGCGCACGGCGAGGCTGTGGTTCACCGGGATCAGTTCGAGCGTTCTCACACCCAAGCATGACCACGAAACAGCAGTGGCGGTCCAGGGCTACTGTCGCGTCTCAGGCGTCTGCTCCCCGGCAGCCGCCAGACGTGCAGCGCGAGCCTCTTCGATGAGGGCCATCTGCTGCTCTCGGGTAAGAGGATGGATGTGTCGGAGACGCTCACGACGGCGGGCCGTCTGCTTCGGAGGCTGAGGACTAGAGGGGGTGACGCTGCGATGCTGAGCGCCTGATGCCATGGCTACGCTCCTCCAGCGCCGCCACACCACACGCCAGGGGCGCTGATACACTTGGAGATAACGCACAAGCACAGCAAAGGCTGCATGCCCTCGGAGACAGCCCGCGCTCCAGCAGCAGGACGCTAAGCGGCTCCACGATGGTGCGGAACTGTACCAGAGCGCACCCGTTCCCTCATCTGGTGAGCAGCGCTGGAGACCGTTCAGCGCCGGCTGATCTGTGCTTCCACAACAGGAGACGAACCGATGAGCTATGGCGCAAGGACCGGGTCTGCGAACCAGCGGATGATCACGGCCTTCTTCGACAGCCGCACCGGTGCTGAGGAGGCGGTCACCCGGCTTGAGGGTATGGGGATCGCCCGAGGCGGCATCCGCCTCGTTCCAGGCAACGAGCGGGATACCGAGACAAGCGGCACCTCATCGCGGCAAGAACCCCAGGGTTTTTGGGCGTCGCTGAGCGACCTCTTCCTGCCTGACGAGGATCGGCACGTGTATGCCGAGGGGCTGAACCGGGGCGGCTACCTCGTCTCGCTGCATGTCTCGGATGCCGAGTACGAGCGTGCTCTGGACATTCTCGATGATGAGGGCACCATCGACATTGATGAGCGCGCAGCGTCCTGGCGCTCAGAAGGGTGGACAGGCACTGCGTCAGGCGCAGGCGTAGGCGTAGGCGCAGGCGCAGGCGCTGGTCTTGGCGCGAGCACGACCTCTGGCACCCGCGATGCAGGAATGGGCGGCATCGGAGCCGCTGCTGCGTCAGCCACGGGTCTGTCCACTGGCACTGGTTCGTCAACGGGTACTGGTCTGTCCGGTCCATCCTCTGGCATGTCCCAAGCGGGCTTGTCGGGCGCTGGAGGCTCCACGCACACCACGAGCGATCAGGCGAGCGAGGTCATCCCGGTCGCAGAAGAGGAACTTCATGTCAGCAAGCGCGACGTGAACCATGGGCGGGTTCGCGTCCGCTCCTATGTTGTGGAGCGCCCGGTGCAAGAGCAGGTCTCCTTGCGCGAAGAGAACGTGCATGTGGAGCGCCGCCCTGTCACGGACGCGACGCGAACAGGTACTGGTAGCGGGGATGCCCTGTTCCAGGAGCGCACGATCGAGATGGATGAAACGCGAGAGGAAGCTGTGGTCTCCAAGGAGGCGCGGGTGACGGAAGAGCTTGTCGTCAGCAAGGACGTGGAGCAGCGCACCGAGACCATATCGGACACGGTACGCAGCACGGAAGTTGAGGTCGAGGACGAGCGCGGCAACCGCGTTGCAGGCACCGGCACAACCGGCAAGACGACCGATGGCGACCGGTAGTTCTACTTCAGGCAAGGGCTTCGGTCGGACGCCCTTGCCTGAAAGGCTCTCGGAGCATTCACCATGGGCCTAAACTTATCGACTGGGGGGCTTGGTGATCCTGGTCCTCGCACTGCGTTTGGCGTGTGATGGCAATTGCGGAGTAGCCAAATCGGAAGCGCTTCTGCCGGTCCCCGCGCTCACAACGTTTCGGCTACTCATCATATGAGGGTGGCAGCCGGGCGATTGTGCTCAAGACAGTCCTCCTTCGGTATTCGAGAGTTGAACTGGCCCTTCCGGCAGTATGGTCGAAACCGCCTGTTTGTAGAGCATCTGCGACGCGCCGGCTCGGGTGAGTTCGATCGAGTAGGTATCGAAGTAGGTGATGCACCCCTGAAGCTTGACCCCATTCACGAGAAAGATCGTGACCGGCACGCTCTTGGAACGGACATGCTCCAGAAAGACGTTCTGAAGGCTCGTGGGGCGGAGTTCAGCCATTGTTGATCTCACCTTGTGGTGCTAAGAGCCCTCACCCAAGAAAAAAGGCCGCTCATGAGAGCGGCCCGAAGTTTAGGGAGGAAACGCCCAAGAAGGGCAGCAACACAGCGACGCCATCGCCGTGTTGCAGTGCACGAACTACTCCACTGCTTGTATCGAGCAAGTGCAAAGGGGCAACACTCGTTGCCCCTTTTTGTTTGCCAGTAGGGGGTCTCTGCTGGTCAGCTTAGATGCCACTTTGTGCGCCAGAGCAGGGCAACACAGCCTCTCGGATAAATACCTCCAGAACCCCTCTGGAGACCTCCCATGAACATCCTCGACGTTGCCAACCGTCACAGCCGCGAACGGGCCGAAGCTGACGCCAACGTTGCCCTGCTCATCGTCCACCCCGACGAGCGCCTTGATGTGCAAGCGATGCTCGACGCTCGGCCCGACTGCAAGATCGTCCATCGGGAGCCGGGCGTGGATGACGACACGCTCGTTTACGTCCGCTGTGCGGATGAAGGCGAGAGGGAGGGGCTGGAGCGGGCCTGGATGTCGTTCAAGCGCTTTCGACGCGGCTTGGTCCAGACATGGAGGGAGCGGCTTCGCTCATCTGCCGGGGCCGGCTCACGCACTCTTTAGGAGTCTCTCGACCCATGCAGGAACGGCCTCGCTGGCTGGACCATAGGAGGTCTCGTCGAACTGCCGGGCGTTGTCGGAGGGCTCCAGGTTGATCTCACAGGTGCGGATACCCCGTCCACGAGCTTCTGTCACGAACCCCGCTGCTGGATAGACTGAGCCTGAGGTGCCCATCGCCACGAAGAGATCGGCCCGCTCCAGGGCATCATAGATCGTGTCCATCTCCAGAGGCATCTCACCAAACCAGACCACATGCGGACGAAGCCCTCCGCCGTGAGAACAGGCAGGGCAGGGGACCTCCACACTCAGGTCCTCCCTCCAGGGCACCACAGCCTCGCACCGGAGGCAGCGTGCCTTGAGGAGTTCGCCGTGCATGTGGATCACCCGCTCTGACCCGGCTCTCTCATGCAGATCGTCGATGTTCTGCGTGCACAGAACGAGATCGCCGCCACGGTCCTTCAGACCTGCCTCTAGCCGAACCAGGGCGCGATGGGCCTCGTTGGGTTCAGCCGTGATGAGGTTCGCTCGACGTGCATTGTAGAAGGCATGGACCTGATCCGGGTCATGGGCGAACGCCTCCGGGGTGGCGAGCTTCAAGGGATCGAACCGGGACCAGATACCTCCTTTGTCCCGGAAGGTGCCCAACCCGCTCTCCGCCGAAACACCAGCACCGGTCAGAACGAATATCCTCATCTAACCCCTGTCTCCCTGGTGAGCCCCGATCGCGATTCCCGCGTCTCGGCCCGCAATTTGAATTTAGGTGTTTCGGCAGGGCGTTTGGTACGGTTCATCTCAAGGCGCAAGGGGACGCGGGCAAAGGGCCAAACAGCACCGAAGCTCACGTCGTCGATGCGTGACCCGAGCGGGTCGCAAGTTTTAGCGGTGTTTTGATGAGTCGCGTTTATGAAAAGAGGGGCCGGAGCCGTGAGGAGGCGGCAGGCCATATTGGTGTCGGGGCAACCAAGTTCGACGAAATGGTCGCCGATGGACGTATGCCCGAGCCGCGCGTGATCGATGCGCGTGTGGTTTGGGATGTCTACGAGTTGGATGCCTACTTCGACCGGCTGCCAAGGCGCGGTGAAGCGATTCGGACAAAAGACCGCTCGGACGACCCTTGGTCTAGGATGGCAGCTTGAGATGGGACGCCCAAAGCTCGATCCTAAGATCAAATTGGCTCGCTATGAGGCGGCAAAGAAGCAGGCTGCGCTTCTGAACAAGAAGAAGCTGCCTCCCTACGTCTATGCCTTCGCCAAGCCTTCAGGTGATGTCTACATCCGCTTTGAGCCGCCTGGAGGGCGCAAGGTCATCTTGCGTTCACCTTTCCCATCGCTGGACTTCGACCGGGAGCTTCTCGCGATTAAGGAGGGCTCGATCCCTCAGGTCGCGAAGGCAAAGGGCATCGTTGCCGCCGCCCGAGATGCTGAGCCGGAGACGTGGCGCTGGCTGTGTCAGGAATACTTCGAGAGCAAAGCGTTCAAGAAGTACAGCGTCAACGATCAGCGCGTGCGCCGCCGTGTCCTTGAGAAAACCTGGGATGCGCCACTTCTTCGGGACAAGCCTGAGGGACTAAGGTATGGGGATATGCCTGTCCGGCTCTTCCAGACCAAATCAATCCTGACGCTCCGTGACCGCAAGGCGCGGTATCAGTGCACACCTGACCCCATGTACCCCCACGACCGTAACAAAGACAGGGAGGTGCCTACGACACCAGAGGCAGCCAACTCCGTAGTTCGCTATATTCGTCTTGTGATGGGTTGGGCTGTCGAAGAGCATACCGATCTGGTCGGTGGGCGAAATTGGGCCAGGGAGGTGAAGCTGATCGACACCGGATCAGATGGGAGCGCCACATGGGGGCCTGATCAGTGCGCTGCGTTCGAGCGAACGCACCAGCCCGGTACCAAGGCCCGCCTGATCTACGATCTCGCCCGGAGGTCCGGTCAGCGCTTGTCCGATCTCGTGCGTCTCGGTCCTGGCATGATGGGCTTCAGCCCAAGAGGGGTCGAGCGGCTGAAGCTCGTGCAGAACAAGAACCGCAACCGCAAGCCAGTCACCGCCTTCGTTCCGATGACGGATGAACTCCGACAAGCCCTTGAGGTTGCCCGTGCGAGCGGCATTCTCGGCGAGGAGACCTGGATCGCGAAGAACGATGGCATGCCGTACACGACCGAGAAGAGCGTCGGCAATGACTTCGGCGATCACTGCAAGGAAGCGGGACTGGAGGGCTACTCCCTCCATGGGCTGCGCAAGACGGCTGTGGTGGACATGATCATGGCCGACTTCTCGTTCTTCCAGATTATGGCCGTCACCGGCCATCGCTCGAAGAAGGAGATCGAGCGCTATGGGCGCGAGTACATGCGCGAGGTCGCAATGGAGGCGGGGTTCGAGAAGTGGCTGGAGCGCCACGTCCGGGAAGATGAGTTCGATGAGCGGCTTCTCGAAGCTGCCTGATACCAAGGCCACCCACCAGGGTGGCCTTTCTTTTTGCCGGCTCGCGCGCTAGGGGAGGGGACTAGAAACGCGTCTTGGTCTGTCGTCCTTGAGCCCTAACTGGCCTCGCCATAAATCGTGGGGAAATGATGCGGGATCGGGCGAGACTATGCGGGACGAAGAGACTCCCCACGAAAAAGCTAAGTCGTTGATTTTGTTGAACTCCAATGTCCCGCCCCTGGGCACCACTTCTCTTTCCATTCGGTTCCCGCTCGCCGTCAGCCTATCCCGGCTGGCGCCCGCCGCTCGCGTTCGAGGCTGCCGCCTCCGCACGGTGACTCCTCCCGCTTGAAACCTATGTTCGACCCCAAGCGGCACGCCGTGCCGAGGAGGCCCCACCGTGAAAGTTGAGACGACGCCGTTTGCCGATCAGAAGCCCGGCACCTCTGGTCTTCGCAAGGCCGTGCCCGATTTCCGCAAACCGCGTTACCTGGAGAACTTCGTTCAGGCGATTTTCGATACCGCTCCCGAGCTGCGCGGCGGCACGCTCGTCCTTGGCGGCGACGGGCGCTTCTTCATGGACGAGGCGGTCCAGATTATCCTGCGCATGGCGAGCGCGAACGAGGTTGGCCGCGTGATCGTCGGACGGGGCGGGTTGTTGTCGACGCCCTGCGCGTCCGCCCTCATCCGCCAACGGGGCGCCCAGGGCGGCATCATCCTCTCGGCGAGCCATAATCCCGGCGGGCCTGAGGGCGATTTCGGCGTGAAGTTCAATGCCGCGAATGGCGGTCCGGCCCCGGCCTCGATCACCGATACGATTTTCAAGAACGCCAGCAGCCTTACGCGCTACCTCATCGCGGATGCCGAACCCCTGAACCTCGACCGCCTAGGCGAGACCCGTATCGGCAACACCGTCGTCGAGATTGTCGATGCCGTGGCCGATTATATCGCGCTCATGGAGCGGCTGTTCGACTTCGAGCGGCTCCGCGCGGTGCTGCAAGGCGGCCTCCGCATGCGCTTCGACGCCATGAATGCGGTCACCGGTCCCTATGCCCATGCGCTCTTCGAGGAGCGCCTCGGCGCCCCGAAGGGTACTGTGGTCAATGGGGTGCCCAAACCCGACTTCGGCGGTTTGCATCCCGATCCGAACCCCGTCTACGCGAAGGCGCTCATCGACACCTTGAAGGATGACCCGAGCATCACCTTCGGGGCCTGCTCCGACGGCGACGGCGATCGCAATCTGATCATCGGACCCGGCGGCATGGTGGTGAGCCCAAGCGACAGCCTCGCGGTGCTGGCTGCCAACGCGCATCTCGCTCCCGGTTATGCGGGTGGTCTCAAGGGCGTGGCGCGCTCGATGCCGACAAGTCGCGCCGTCGATCGCGTGGCCGAGGCCATGACTCTTCCGCTCTATGAGACCCCGACCGGCTGGAAGTTCTTCGGCAATCTCCTCGACGCCGACCGCATCACGCTCTGCGGCGAAGAGAGCGCGGGTACGGGCTCCAACCACATCCGCGAGAAGGATGGTCTTTGGGCGGTGCTCCTGTGGCTCAACATCGTCGCGGCGCGCGGAATGTCGGTGACCGAGATCCTTGAGGAGCATTGGCAGCGCTACGGGCGCGACTACTATGCCCGCCATGACTACGAGGAAATCGACACTGCGGCGGCCGAGGGCGTGATGGACCACGTCCGCAGTCAGCTGCCGCGGCTCGCGGGCCAGACCTTCGGTGGTTTCACGGTCGAGCGGGCTGACGAGTTCTCCTATGAGGATCCCGTCGACAGCTCGATTGCGAAAGCGCAGGGGCTGCGCATCTTCTTCCGCGAGAACGCACGCATCGTCTACCGGCTCTCAGGCACTGGAACGCAAGGTGCCACCTTACGGGTTTATCTCGAGCGCTACGAGAGCGATCCGGCCCGTCAGGCGCTCGATTCTGCCGACGTTCTTGCCGACCTCGCGACCGTGTCCCGGCAGATCGCTGATCTTTCCGCCCGCACCGGCCGGACGGCGCCCTCCGTGATTGCGTAAGCGCGCTACGCCGCAATGAAAAAGGCCCGGTGGGAGCACCGGGCCTTTTTCGTATCGAGTAGGATCGCTTGTCAGAAGCGGAAGTTCAGACCGACGCGGCTCACCCAGCCGTCGTTCTGGAAACGATAGGTCGCGGCCCGGGTCGCGCTTGCGGCGGTGACGGTCTGGCGGCCGAGATCGTAGTAGATCGTGTCACTCATGAGCGAGAGGTTGTTGGTGAGGCGGCTCTCCGTGCCGAAGCCGAGCGCGTAGCCGACTTCCGTGTCGCTGCGACGGCCGACCACGTCGGCAAAGCCCGGGGAGGTAATGGCGACGCGGTTGTCCACTTCGCCATAGGCGAGGCCGCCCGTCACGTAGATGAGCGTGGGCCCGAAGAAGAGAAGCTGATCGACGGCGAAGCCGAGGCGCCCGCGGACGGTGCCGAGATACTCGATATCCGAGCCAACCGCGGTGGTGATCGCCGTCGGGAAGCCGACGACGGGCCCCAGCGTCACCGCACGCGTACGACCGATGTCGGTGTAGGCGATGTCCGCCTCGATGCCGACCACGAACTGGCCGAACTGGGCGTTGGCGCCCACCTGACCACCGAAGGCAAGCCCATCGGAGTCAAGGCCGCGACGCGTCGGCAGGACGCCGGCTGTTCCGGCTCCGGTCAGCAGGCCCGCGCCATTCCCGACGAGGCGAGCATCGGAGTCGTTGCGGATGTAGCCGCCGTGCACGCCGACATAAAATCCGCTCCATGTGAAGACGGGGGCGACCGGCACCACGGGGGCTGGCGCGGTGCGGGCGGGCAGGTCGGCGGCGACGGCCGCGGTGGCGAAGCTCAACGCGGCGATCGTCGAAAGAAGAATCGATTTCATGGGGTCCTCCCAGCGGATACCCCAAAGTAATCGAGCCTGGCCGTTTCGGCTGTGACTCAACAGCCACACAGGACGGCGATCCGCTCGCGGGCGGCCCTAGCGGGAGCGGAGCGTCGTGATCACCCGCACCAGGTTGGTCTGGTAGATGTTGCGAACCAGCAGGGTGACGGCCTCGGCGCGGTCGGGGCCGAGATCCTTGGCGAGCACGCGCTTCAGGCCCGCCTGCTCCCGCGTGCAGGCGTCGAGCGCCCGGACGGCGAGTTCCTCGGGCGAGCGGGGGCCGCGGAGCTGGGATCGCACCTGGCGGGCGGCGCAGCGCTCCCAGCGGTCTCCGGCCGGCTTCGCGCCTTCGAGCAGGGAATCGATGTCGCCGGGCTCGTCGGCAAAGGCGGGAGCCGCGGCCATAAGAAACGCGGCCAGGAAGGCGCTGGTTTTATTCATTCGAACGGCCACCCCAGACACAGTTAAGCTTTTCTAACCGTAACAGTAACACGTGAGGTATCATTTAGTGCCATGGCCGTGGAAGGGAATGGCCTCGCTTAACCTGGGCGGGCCCGATTTGTTGGGGAAAACTCTGCGGGAGGAAGGCCTTGCCCCGTTCAACCCCGTGCAACCCGCCAGAGCGCGGAGTTTGAAGGCCCCCGCGCGAAACGGGGGTGCCCCGTTCAGTCCTTGTAGGGGTCGCGCACGTCCGAGCCCGCCATGATGACGAGGATCGGCCGCAGGCGGTGGAGGACCCGGATCGTCCCCTCGTGGTGGGACAGCACCTCGTCGAGGCGGCGATAGGCCATGGGGGCCTCGTCGAGGTCCCCGCCGACGAGGAACACCTCCTTGCCCCTGAGCCAGCGCTGCATCTCGTCCCGCGACAGCGTGCGCTTCGCCGCCTTGCGGCCCATCACCCGTCCGGCCCCATGCACCGTCGAATAGAGCGAGGTGCGCGATTCGTCCGAATCGATCCCCTCGAGGATCACCGCGTCGTCTCCCATGGACCCGCCCACGAAGCCGCGCTGACCCGGAAAGGCCGGGGTCGCGCCTTTTCGCACCACCCAATAATCCCGCTCCCCGTGCCGCTCGCGCCAGGCGTAGTTGTGGTGGTTGTGAACCGTGTCGACGATCCCGGCGCCGAGCATCCGGCGCACCTCCTCGACCACCCATTCGCGGCCCGCATAGGCGTAATCGCCCGCGAGCGTCATGCCCGCGATATAGCGCCGGCCGAGCTCCGAATCCGCCTCCACGAGGGCGGGCGGCACGTCCATGCCGTCCCGCCCGCCCGCGGCTTTGAGGAACTGCGTCGCGGTTTTGTGCCCGAGCCCGCGGGAGCCGAAATGCAGGCCGACCCAGATCCAGTCGTCCTCGTCGCGGAACAGGTCCACGTAATGGTTGCCGGAGCCCACGGTGCCGAGCTGCTTGGCCGCCATGGACTTCAGATGCGCCGTGCCGGCCTCCTGCCACAGGGGCGAGTCGAACAGGGGGTGGTCCACGGGCTTCTTGTTGGTGCGCCCGAGCCCGAAGCTCACCCGCCGCGCGATGTCGCGCCCGAGCTTCGGGATGCGCGAGCGGATCTCGTCGTAGGTGACGTCGAGTTTGGCCGCGAGGTTGCCGCAGCCGATGTCGAAGCCGACGCCGGAAATCGAGATGTGGCTTTCGTAGGCGATGACCCCGCCCACGGGCTGGGCATAGCCGTAATGCCCGTCGGCGCAGAGCACGCCCTGGTGGACCGAACCCACCTCCATGCAGGTGTGCATCTGCCGGAGCGTGTTCTCGTCGTGGACCCCGTGGACTTTGAGCCCCGGCACCCCATTCTGCGTCCTGTGCCCATCGTGCACCCCGTGGACTTTGAGCTCGGCCATCCCATTCTCCGTCTCGTGCCGTTCGCGGCCGCCGCCGCTGCGCCAAGGCCCGCCTGGCGCGAAACCTGCACGTCAACGCCGGTGAACCGCTCCCGGATCATGGATCGGACATATTCGATGCTTAACGCGCCCCGCTCTCCCCAGCCGCCGGCGAACGCCTCGCGATGAGCGATGCGCCTTGCCGGGTCGGGGTGGAGAGGTTGTCGGGGCGCCGCCTGACGGCCGGGAGCGCTTGCGCCGCCGCAGCCTTCTCAACTGATCGACCGCCTTCGCCCGGCCATCCGGGTGCGTTGCCATGGGGACCAAAACACCGTTGAACGCCATGGCACGCATCCCGACCGCTATCGTCCTGTGCTGGCTCGGCACCCCCGGTGCATCACCACGGAGGGAACGAGGACGTTGAACAGCATGGCACGCATCCTGACCTACAACGTCCACCGCTGGCTCGGCACCGACCGGCAGGTGGCGCCGGGGCGCATCGCGGAGGTGATCGCCTCCTGCGAGCCCGACATCGTGGCGCTCCAGGAGGTGCGGGTGGGCCGCACCAAGCCAGGCGGCGTCGATCAGGCCGCCGTGGTGGCCCATGCGCTTGGCATGGACCTGCATTTCCAGCCCACCATCCGCATGTTTGGCGAGCAGTTCGGCATCGCAGTGCTGACGCGCCACCCCTCGCGCCTCGTGCAATCCGGGCGGCTCCCCACCTTCGCGACCGGGCCGACGCTCGAAAAGCGCTGCGCGCTCTGGGCCGAGGTCACGGTCGGCGGCCGCAATCTGCAGATCGTGAACGCCCATCTGTCGCTGCGCTCCCGCGAGCGCTTCCTGCAGGCGCAGGCACTCTTGGGCGAAGACTGGCTCGGCCATCCCCGCTGCGCGGATCCTGCGATTCTGCTTGGCGACTTCAACGCCCCGCCGCATTCGCGCTCCTACCGCCTCTTCGCCTCGCGGATGCGCGACGCGCAGCTCTCCAATCCGGGCGGCGAGCCGCAGCCGACCTTCCACACCCGGGCCCCGATTCTGCGCCTCGACCACATCTTCGCGAGCCCCTCCGTCGAGGTCGTGGCCGCCGCGCCCGTGCGCACGCCGCTCGCCCGCGTGGCCTCGGACCATTTCCCGCTGCTCGCCGAAGTGCGCGTGATCGCAAGGCCCGAGACCCACGCGGGCGACGTGTCCGCCGGCGCCTCGCGGGCGGCGGCCGCGGACGTGATCTGACGGCGGGGCCGCAGGGGAGCGGCCGGGGTGGAGGTCGGTGCAGCCTACGTCTGTGGCGCACCCCTCCCCCCTTGTGGGGGAGGGTAGGGAGGGGGTACGCATCCGAAGGATGCTCGCGGAGCGATCCTGTCTGCTCCATCCACTCTCGCCACCGTACCCCCCTCTCCAGCTCTCCCCCACAAGGGGGGAGAGGGCAGGACGTGGTGCCGCCTGCACCAACCCTCTCCCGAAACGGGAGAGAGCAAGCGGACTTTCGGGCCAGTCTCTCAGGATGAGGGGTAGGAGCAGCGATGGCGCCCGCCCCGCGCCAAGCGAAAACCTCTTGCACGCCTGCAAGACAGGCCCACCCTCACCGCAAGCCTGCAAAGCTTGTGCCCCAGTGCCATGCCGCCGATATGCGGTGCGGGCCGATCGGGGGCGCGATGCCTCACGATCGCTCGTCACAGGGCCAAAAGGCCCGCATCGGAGGACCCGCATGAAGCTCTACTACGCGCCCGGCGCCTGCTCGCTCGCGCCCCACATCGTCGCCCGGGAAGCGGGCCTCGCCCTCGACATCGAGCGGGTGGATCTCAAGAACCGCACCACCGAGTCCGGCCAGTCCTTCGCCGCCATCAACCCCAAGGGCTACGTCCCGGCGCTCGGCCTCGCGAACGGCGAGGTCCTCACCGAGGTCTCGGCCCTCGTGCAATACCTCGCCGAACAGGCCCCCGAGGCCGGCCTGATGCCGCAAGCCGGCAGCCCCGAGCGCTACCGCGCGCTCGAATGGATCGGCTTCATCTCGACCGAGATCCACAAGGGCTTCGGCCCCCTGTGGAATCCCGCGACTCCCGACGAGGTGAAGCAGGCCGCCCGCGACCGCCTGTTCCAGCGCTTCGCCCTCGTGGACAAGCACCTTTCGGCCAAGTCCCACCTCATGGGCGAGGCCTTCACGGCGGCGGACGCCTATCTCTTCGCGGTGACGAACTGGACCAACTTCCACGGCATGAGCCTGGAGGCCTACCCGAACCTCACCGCCTTCATGGCCCGCGTGGCCGCCAGACCGAAGGTCCAAGAGGCGCTCCGCGCCGAGGGCCTGCTGAAGCAGGCCGCATAAGCACGACACAGCGGCCCGCTCGAACGATCGCGCGGGCCGCTTGATTGTCTCGAAACCCTTAGAGGTTTGAGAAGCGCGCCCGCCGAGCGAAACGCCGCCGGACGGTCCCGAGGGCAGGTCTTTTTCGAGAGCTCCGTTGCGGTGCAGACATCGAGCCGACTGCATGTCCCGATGCGCCGCTGCCGCGCGTATCTCTGATCTGAGGCGTATTGGACTGCCTCAGACGGAAACGAGGGCTGCTCGCACTTGGGCGGTCCACGGTCGGAGAAGGGCTGCCCTTGCTTTTGCCTTCACCAAATGTGAGGGCCCACCCCTGACTTGCTGCCGAAGCACGCTCGATCAAAAACCCGGCGATGCAGGTCTCGCGTCCCAAAGAAAGGTCGATCGGGAGCGGGCATTCCGAACGCCGCTGTCGATCCCAAGCGAACCCTGCGGGGTGAGCGCATGACTCAAGATGCTGACGACGTTTCGCTCCTTCGCTATGAAGGTCAGAAAACGGCGAACGGTCTTGATTGTCATGCCTAGCATTTCATTGGTCATCACATCGCGCAACCGAGCGGAGCAACTCCGGACCAGCCTCGCGCGCCTGCCGCTGCAATCGATGACCCACATGTCCGTGCAACTCGTCCTCGTCGACAGCGCTTCGACGGACGAGACCTTGAATGTGATGCGGGAATTCAGGGCGGCATCCTATTCCGACACGATCGTCATCCACATCCGCAAGCCAGGGCAGCACCTCGGTCAGGAGGCAGGTTGGCGGAATAGCCGCGGCGAGATCATCGCGTTCACGGACGACGATTGCTACATGCAGGACGATTATTTCGACGTCCTGTCGGAGCATTTCGATCCGACGCGCTTCCAGTATGGAGCGGGTGAAGTCGAGCTTTATGACGCGGACGACGACCCGCGCGTGGCAACCACCTCGTGGTGGAACCTCAAGGACAGGTTCACGATCCTCCCCGCCGGGGCTCCACCGGTCCCCGGAACGCTGCATGGAGCGAACATGTTCTTCATGCGCTCGGTCCTGGAGCGGATCGGTGGCATAAAGCGTTTCCTGAGCGGCGACAGCGATGTGGCCACGGCGGCGGAGGCTGCTTTCGCAGGATTTACGGGGGCCCAGATCAAAGGCCTCATCGTGCAACATCATCACAAAAGACGGAGGGGTTCGCCCGAGGCGCTCGCGACCATCGAGTCGTATGCCCGATCCAGAGGTGCCTACACGGCCTACCTGCTCATGAAGGGGATCAACCCGCCGTGGTCTGGGATCAGGCGCTTCGCTCAGGCGTCTAGCCGCTCGCGAATGTCGGTCCTGCTGTTGCAGCGGGAGCTGGAGGGGGCAGCCGAGTACCTCGCTCTGCTCCGCCAAGCCTCTGCTCCTCGCACCGTGGCACCTGCATCCTAGGGCTCTCGACGGACCCTCGAGTTCCCTGGGCCTGAAAACCAGGTCCTGAGTCATACGGCCTAGGTGAAGATGGGGAATGGTTAAGCTCGAAGGGGAGGCCGTAGGATATGACGACTCCCAAGTTCCACTCCGGCACCTCCACCCCGCTTCGCGGGGTTTTTCTTTAGGGTGTTCATAGCCGCTTGAGGCGAGGGACTCACCGGTTCGATTCCGGCGGGGGTTACCTCAAGGCCGCTTTGGTATTCAGATGATAGGGACGTCCGAAAGAAGCGCGGGCGAAAACGTCCTGCGCTGACACCGAGCCGTGGCCGGTGCATCTTCGGCCTGCTCGCCGGCGCGGTGTCATGAAGGTGTTTCCGAGCCGGTTCCTGAGCCTCTCTCGGTGTGTTGTCGTGCGCGACGAGGAGCGCTTTGACGCGATCGAGCGTCATCGTGACCGCGTCGGGCGGACGCGACCTCGAAGATCTGTCTCTTGGAATGGCGGGCTCTGTGGGACGTCGTTCGTGCTTGTGTTGGCGGATGCGCATCGAGCGGGTTTGCGATGCGTGTTGCCATCGTTTGCCAGCATACGACAGACGACCTCGCTGGACATCGATGGGGTGGAGCGATATGCGCGGCATCTCACTGCTAAGGATGCCCCGTGTTCGAGAAGAAAGACAGCTATACCCCGGCGGAAGCGAAGCGCGCCGCGGAGAAACTGGATGCGCTTGTGGCCGACGAGGAGATCACGGCTCGGCAGGCCGGTGCCTACCGCCGCTACATCCTGAGCCGCGTGCGTCTGAACTTGAAGCCCTCCTACACGGCGCAGGCCGCCAAGCGGGCCAAGACCGAGATCGTGAAGCTCACCGAGGCCGGGACCCTGCCGATCAAAGTCGCCGCCGCCTACCGGGCCCACATCACCAAACGGACGCTGGCGGCATAAGGCGCCCTCTCGACGGGCTGGCCTCGAGCTGAGCCTCCCATTCGTCGGCGCGGTCCAGGGCGGGTCGCCCTTCGTGCGAAGCGGCTCCCGACGGGAAGAGAGGAGACGGGCTCTTGAGCCCTTCCGGTGAAACGGCCATCGGGGCGCTCGCCTTGAACGATCCGGTTAACCTCGGTGAGGTCGGGTGGGCACCAGGGGATAGCAAGGACCGCCTTTTTGCGACTATCGTGAACGTCAATCAGGTCCGCTCGCCCTGGGACCTGAGCTTCATGTGATCCTCATGCCCCTCACAGCCCGGCTGTTGTCCCTTGTCGCCCTGGCGGTGCTGCCTGCCCTCGGGATCGGGGCCTATAACGAGTATTCGAGCCGCCAGGCCCGGGAAGCCGAGGTCAAGGAGCAGGCTGTCCGGCTCGCCAACACCGCCACCGGCGAGATGCGGCAGATCGTGGAGGGGGTGCATCGGGTCGCCGCAACCCTAGCGCAGATCACCACGATCAGCGATGCGGCTACCGGAGCGTCTCCGCCGCAAGCCTGCGCCGATCTCCTCGTTCGCCTCAGGCGGGAATACCCCGGCGAACTCGATGTGGGCATCGTCAACCGCGACGGCCGGATCGTCTGCACCAGCGGCGGGTCGGTCAATATCGGCCGGCTGACCGGCTCCCATCTGCGCCGGGCGATGGACACGGGCGGCTTCGTGGTCGGGAGCTATGGGGAGGCTCCCGGCGGCCAGCGGTTCCTGTCCTTCGCCTATCCGATTCGCAGCCAGGCCAACGAAATCGTCGGAGCAGTAGTGCCGGGGTTGCGCCTGCCGTGGCTCGCCGATCATATGCAGCGGCGCTTTGCGGGGCAGGATGCGGTGCTCGCGATCTCTGACCGCAACCTCGTGTACCTCCTGCGTCTGCCGCAGGGCGAGCCCGATATGGTCGGCAAGGCTTCGCCTCCCGAGGGGCGCGGTTTCGTCGCGATGGCGGGCAAAGGCGCGGTCGAGATCACCGGCGTCGACAAGGTGAGCCGCCTCGCCGCCGTGGCATCGCTCGCTATCAGCCCGGACAGCGCCCAACAGCCCGATCTCTTCATCGCGACGGGCATCTCCCGCAGCGCCGCCTTCGCACCGATCAACGAGGCCACGCGGCGGGTTCTCCTGCTCCTGGGGCTCAGCCTCATCCTGGCGCTGGTGGCCGGAGTGGTGGGCGGCCGCCTTTTCGTCGGGCGCCCTGTGAACCGGCTCGTGGCAGCGGCGGCCCGCTGGCGCGAGGGCGATTACACCCAGCGCGCGGAGATCGCCCCGAGCCAAGGGGAGTTCACGCGGCTGGCGAGCGCGTTCAACAGCATGGCCGAGCAGATCGAGGCGCGCGAGCGGGAGTTGCGTTCGAGCGAGGAGCGGTTTCGCTCGCTCGCCAGTCTCGTTCCGTCCTTCATCTGGTTTGCCGACCCGGACGGTTCCCTGCAATACCTAAACGACCGCTGGTACGAGTATACGGGCCAGACGCGCGACGAGGCTCTTCCCCATGGCTGGGCCGAGGCCCTGCATCCGGACGATCGCGACCGAACCCTCGCGGCCTGGGAGAGCTCCCGCGCCCGCGGCGTTCTCTACGAGATCGAGATCCGGTACCGCAGGAGCGACGGCACCTATCGCTGGTTCCTGGCCCGCGCCGAGCCCATGCGGGACGAGAGCGGACGCACGACGAGCTGGTTCGGATCGAGCACCGATATCGACGCGATCAAGCAGTCGGAGCAGCACCGGACCACGCTGATCCACGAGCTGAACCACCGGGTCAAGAATACGCTGGCCACGGTCCAGTCGCTCGCCAGCAACAGCCTGCGGGCGATCGAGCCGAAAGGCGCCCGGAGCGCCTTGGAGGGCCGTCTGCTGGCGCTCTCGAAGACCCACGACGTGCTCACGCGCGAGAACTGGGAGGGGGCGGAGCTTCACGAGGTCGTCGCGGAGGTCACGCGCCCCTACGGCGAGGACGGGAAGGACCGGTTCGACATCGACGGCCCCATCCTTCGCCTTCGCCCCAACACCGCAGTGCCGCTGTCGATGGCGCTGCATGAGCTCTGCACGAATGCGGTGAAGTACGGCGCCCTCTCCACGGCCGCGGGCCGTGTGGCGATCACCTGGGACGTGAGCGAGACCGCCAAGGGCCGCCTGCTGCGCCTCCGCTGGCAGGAAAGCGGCGGGCCCGACGTGGTGGTGCCGAAGCACAAGGGCTTCGGCATGCGGCTGCTGGAGCAGGGGATTGCCCGCGAACTCGATGGCAGCGTGGAGATGCACTACGCGAGGTCGGGCGTGACCTGCGTGATCGAAGCGCCCGTGCCGACCATCAACGACGCCGTGGTGATCCCGTTCTCGTCGGCCTCCTAGGAGGGTGAACCTCGAAGGCCTCCATTCACGCGCGCATCCGAGAAGCTGACGAGCTTGCGCGCGTCTTCGTCCCACAGGGCCAGGCCGATGCAGCCAAGGCTCTCCCAGACGGTGAGGCGGGAGATCTTGGCGAGAACGGAATCGCCGTCGAGGCAGGCCCGGAGGTGGTAGTTGGGGATGCGGCTGTTGAGGTGATGGATGTGGTGGAGACCGACATCGCCGGTAAACCACTGCAGAACGGGAGGCAGCACGTAATGCGAGCTGCCGCCGAGGGCGGCGATGTGGTAGTTCCAGGCGGGGCCCTCGTCCCAGCGCGTATGTTCGAATTGATGCTGGACGAAGAACAGCCAGCCGCCGACCCAGGATGCCACGCAGGCCACGGGCACGAGCGCAATCGCGACGGGGCCAAATCCAAAACAGAAGACGAGGGTGCCATACAGGCCGAGGAGGGCAGCGTTCAGCCCCATGATGCTGCGCCAGGCTTCGCGCGCCGGCAGCGCCTGGCCGAACGGGGAGCGTTGCAGGAACAGGAAGTACAGCGGCGGTCCGAGCACGTGCAGGACCACCGGGTTGCGGTAGACGCGGTATTTGAAGCGCGGCCACGCCGCGAGGGCGCGGTACTCTTTCACCGTCAGGGTATCGACGTCGCCGATGCCGCGCCGGCTCAGATCGCCCGCGCTCGCATGGTGCAGCGCGTGGGACCGACGCCAGTAGCCGTAGGGCGTGACGGTGAGCACGCTGAGGCCGCGCCCGACCCAGGTATTGGCGGTTCGGCTCGTGAAGAACGAGCCGTGTCCGCAATCGTGCTGAAGGGTGAAGAGGCGCACGAGCAGGCCGCCGGCCGGGATCGCGAGGAGCAGGACGAGCCAATGCCCCTGCGTGGTGCCCCAGATCAGGGTGCCGCAGGCCGCGAAGAAAAGGATCAATGTCGTCGCGAGCTGAAAGAGCGCACGGCTGTCGTCGGCCCTGCAATAGGCCTTGCAATAGCGGGCGAGCTGCTCGGCGGTGGAACGGGTGAGAGGTTCGATGGGATGCGTATCGTTCAAGTCGGGTTCCGGTGTGTTGGGCTGCGCCGCTCAGCTTTGCAGCGCGACCATGATGATGGGATGGGGTTCGATCCCATCGACAGCATTGTGATGGAGGAATTCAGCAAGGCGCCGTCGGGCGCGGCTCGCGGGGTTCTTTTATGTTCCAATGGCGATCACGATGGCGATCGCCTGCCCGTGGAGGCGTCGCGCCGCTCCGAGCAGGAGAGCCTTCCATGGATCGGGAGGGAAGCGCGCCCGGACCGCTCGTGTGGCCTCTCGACCGAGGTGGCTCCTCCGAACCGGGCTGTTTCCAGTGTAGCAGCGTGAGCTCCATGCGCGTCGCCAACCGGTCGCCCCAAGGCAACGGTTGGAGGAGGGGACGCTCCTCAAGATCGTGAAGAGCCAGGTACCGCGGTTCGAGCCACGCCGGGCACGATGGACGGTGCGGGGGCTCAACTCCCGCTGTCTAGCGGGGCCCCGACTTTAACGCAGATCAATTAAAGTTGTTCAGGTTCGTTCCGATTTCCTCAAGCGCAGGGCTCGTCCGGCCGGCCAAGCGCATCGATGACGCCGGCAAGCCGGGCCGCAGCAAGGTTCTCCTCCCGCAGATGGCGCAGGAGCTGCCGGGTGGTGCTGATCTCCCTTCGCGTCCGCGCGGTCTCGGCGTCGGCACGCCGGATCAGAGCCCGCATGTACTTCGCGCGCGCGAGGGAGGTCTTGATGGTGTCGAAACTGGCCATGGACTGGCTCCGCTGAACGATAGGCGGGAGCGCACGCACACGTCTCTCAGCCACCGACGCCTATGGATTTGTGGCCGGTGATAGCAACCTTATAGCACATCCCGGGGCCAAGCGCCTAATCCCGCGCGGACCGGCGGGCTCGCGCAGCCGAGGCTTGTCCCAGATCGATGTTCGTTTTGCCGCTCTTTGCCCTATCGCAATCGCTGAAAGGAGCGCATGGTCGCCGAATTGCCGAGAACGAGCCCATAGGCATCGGCAGCTGAGAGCCCCCGTGCTCCCGCCTATGTTGCGGAGCCCCGTGGATCCGAACCTCCTCAACGGACGACGGCCAGGTGTCGATCAGCAGTTGCGCGCTTGCAGACCCATGCAGGAGCGAACCACCCCTAAGCAGGATACAGCGTCCCCGTGAAAACCCTTCCCACAGGCACAGCCAGCTCGGTCAGCGACTTCACCGAGCGCACGCGTGCGCTCTTCAAGGATAAACCCCTGTTCTCGCCGAAGGCCCCGGCGGAGCGAAAGACGTTCCGCAACTTCAACCGCAAGGCGGAGCCCCAGCCGGTGGCCGAGACCGCAGACGAGGTCGAGGCGGACGCCGCGGAGCCGAACGACGCCGAGCAGAGTCACAACGACGATTAGGCCCACACGAGGCCCGCCGGTACGAGCGACAGGCGGGCCTCTTTCCCATGCGTCTTGGATCGAGGTTGCCGAGGGCTCACCGGCCGGCCCCTGGCTTGGTGGGCCCCCTGCGATCACGTTGGCCCAAGGCTCCCCTCTTCAGGCACCGGCTGCCATCGCCTCGCCCGCGTCCGCTTCGGGCTCGCCTGCTTCACGTTGACCCCGTCCGGTCAAATCGGTTAGAAGCCGCCCATGATCACGGGCCTGACCACGTTCTCCCGCTATTATACGCCGTCCCCATAGGGCGGCTGCGTTTGGTTGTGACCTGACGATCCATGCCGCCGCATCCGGCGGCGTTTTCTTATTCGGGATCGGTCTCCGGGCTGCGGCTTCCTCAAGCCCCTGGAGACACCGATGACCACCCTTCGATCCGCCTTTCTGCAAACGCTCGCCGCACGCGGCTTCATCCATCAATGCACCGATCTCGCAGCCCTCGACGATCAGCTGTCGGGCGGTCCCGTGGCCGCCTACATCGGGTTCGATGCCACGGCGGATAGCCTGCATACGGGCCATCTCCTGCCGATCATGACGCTGCGCTGGCTTCAGCGCTGCGGCCACAAGCCTGTGGTCCTGATCGGCGGCGGCACCACCCAGGTGGGGGATCCGAGCTTTCGCGACACGGGCCGGCCGCTGCTCGACGGCGCCGAGATCGCGAAGAACATCGCAGGGCTGAAGCAGGTGTTCTCCCGCTACCTCGTAATCGGGGACGGGCCGACGGACGCGGTGATGGTGGACAACGCCGACTGGCTCGATCCCCTGCGCTACCTGCCGTTCCTGCGCGAGTTCGGCACCCACTTCACGGTCAACCGGATGCTCTCTTTCGACAGCGTGCGCCAGCGTCTCGAGCGCGAGCAGCCCCTGACCCTGCTCGAGTTCAACTACATGGTTCTCCAGGCCTTCGACTTCCTGGAACTGTCGCGCCGCCACGGCTGCATGCTGCAGATGGGCGGCTCGGACCAGTGGGGCAACATCGTCAACGGAATCGATCTCGCCCGACGCATCGACCAGCGCCAGCTCTTCGGCCTGACGACGCCGCTGCTCACCACCTCGTCCGGGTCCAAGATGGGCAAGACGGCAGGCGGTGCTGTTTGGCTCAATGCGGACCGGCTGAGCCCCTACGCGTTCTGGCAGTTCTGGCGCAACAGCGAGGACGACGACGTCGCGCGTTTCCTTCGCCTCTTCACCGAATTGCCCCTGGACGAGGTGCACCGGCTCGGCAGGCTCCAGGGAGCGGAGATCAACGAGGCCAAGCACGTGCTCGCCACCGAGGTCACGCGGCTCGCCCATGGCGACGCCGCCGCCCAAGCCGCCGCGGAGACCGCCCAACGGACCTTTGCGGAGGGCCGCCCGTCGGAAGGGCTTCCGGGCATCGATGTGCCCTGGGCGGAGTTGGAGGCAGGCGTCCCCGTCGCCGCCCTGCTCCATCGTGCCGGCCTCGCCTCATCGAACAGCGAGGGGCGCAGGTTGATCAAGGGCGGAGGGGCGAAGCTCAACGGCGAGATCGTTGCCGACGAGAACGCCGTCGCCGGGACGCGCGATCTGCGCGATGGGTCGCTGATTCTGGCAGCCGGTCGGAAAAACCACGCCTTCGTCCATGCGGGACGGGGTGACACCTGAACCGGCGAAAAGCCTGCCCGATGAAACGGCTCCGGCATCGCCGTTTCTTCCGCTTCATCGGCGGGGTAGGGGAAAGGGGGAGGTGCGTTGATCTCCCCCATTCTCGTCCCGTGCGAGCGCGTGGGGTGCCGATCGGGCGTGCGCCCTCGCGAGAAGACCCTTGCAGGGTGCCTTGCACGCGAACATGCCGGTCCGCCGCTGACCCTGCTCCTTCTCGCACCGGGCGCGGCCGCACACGGCGTCGGCGATGCCGGCGTTCCGAACCTCCCTAGCGCCGTGCTCGGGGCAGGCTGGCGAGATGCTCCTTTGCGGCCGCGTTCCCCAGCAGCGCGGCCTTTTCATACCATTGGCGCGCTTTCGTGAGATCTTTGCCGACCCCGCTGCCATTCTCGTAGAGAACACCGAGGTTGTGCATCGCCAAGGCCTCGCCCAGACCGGCTGCTCTCTCGTACCACTGCCGAGCGACCCGATAATCCTGCGGCAGACCGGAGCCCTGCTGGTGAAGCACGCCGAGATTGTACATGGCCCGCGCATCGCCGCTGTCCGCCGCCCTCTCGTACCATCGGCGCGCTTGCACAGGGTCCTTCGCGACCCCATGCCCCGCGTCGTAAAGGAAGCCGAGCGAGCGCATGGCGGCCGAACTCCCGAGGCCTGCTGCCGTCGCGTAACGGTCCCGTGCCTGCCTGTAGTCGCCGGATGCCGCCATGGCCCGGCCGAGCTGGTAAAGCATACGGCGATTCTGCGGTTCCGCTCTGACCGCGGCCTCGCAGGCCGCGATCGCGGCGGCGGGGTTGATCCGCCCCTGATCGACACCTTCGAATGCGGCGGGTTTGTCTCGGTCCTGCGGATGTGCAGCCTGTCGGTCGCACGAGCCCACAACCTCGCTGCGGTCCGCCTGGACAGGGACCGGCACGGACGAAGGGCCGAGCACCGGGCTCGCACTTACCGCCGCGACGGCTATCGTGGGCGCATTCGCGGCCGGCGCCGGGAGGGCAGGCAGAGGCGAGGGGAGGGAGGCCTCGATGGCAAGCCGGGGCTGGGTCGGCGAGCCCGCCGGGCCCGGAGGCGCTGCGATCACGGTGCGACGAGGGTTGATGACGACTTCGCCGATCACCCGGTCCACATAGTCGGGGAGCTGCGTGTGATGGACCGTGGCTGCAAGCGAGTGAACCTCCTTTTGCAGCTGCTTGGCGATCGCGATATGACTGAGGCCCTGCTCCTTCAGCAACGGCAGAAGTTGACGTGTGAAGACGGAGTTCGGATCGGGGTCGTTGTCGTAAAGCCGGTCGAGGGCAGCCTCCCCTGGACTGGCCGAGTGGATCAGCAGCATGCCGCGAGGGGCGTCCACCCGTGCAAGCCCTCGCGCGATGCCGATCGTCCGCGTGCCGGCGACCGCGAAAGGGTTGTCGCGGCAGGCATCGATGACGAAAACGGCGACGGCGGCTCCTCGGGCCTGAACCCGGCGCACGAGGTTGTCCGTGATGGTTCTCTCATCGCGCACGAGTTCCTCATCGCTCGGACCGGGTTTGGGCATGTCGACGGGGAGCAGGACGTTCTCGCCCCGGATGGCGACTCCATGCCCCGCATAGAAGACAAAGGCCTGATCGCCCGGCTGGAGGGCGACCTCGAAGTTGGCGACGAGCCTGTTGGTTTGGCGACGATCGAGGTTCTCGCCCTTGAACACCTGGAAGCCGATGGCGCTGAGGGTGTCGGCGACCGCACGCGCGTCGTTGACGGCCTTCTTGAGGCGGGGGAGCTCCTGGTACTCGTCGTTGCCCATGACGAGGGCGACACGCTTCTGGGCCCAGGCTGGCGAAGCCACGAGCAGGATCAGACAAAGGAGGGAACCAACAGCCAGGGCGCGCATGGTCGCTCCGATTCTCAATCGGCAGCCCCGATCGCAACAGCGCGCCTTTGCTGCGGGGAGGCGTCTGGAGCGACGGGGACAGGCTTTGGCGCGGCCGCCACGGTCCGCTGCGGCTGGGCGGTAGGCGGCGCGGCGGCAGACTGCGTGGTCGGGGCGGCACGTGCCGCCCGCGGCGCATCCGTAGCGACAGCTGCCGGCCGCTCGCCAACCCATTGAGCGATGTCGCGCAGCTCCGACGAGGTGAGTTCTCCATCGCATGTGGCCGCCGCTTTTGTTGGCCCTGAGGTTTCGGCGGAGCCCTGCAGGTAGATGGCGCCCGCGGCGGTGCTTCGCTGAGAGAGCTGGCCGCTGACGAGGGTCCCATCCTTGTAGCGGCCGCTGAACCGAACGGTGACTCGCCCCGAGGAGACGGTCAGCTGCCCTGACGTCAGCGGATAATGCGCGCCACTGATCCCAAGGGAGTAATCCTGTTTTCCTTGCGTCAAAGCTACGTCTATGGCGTTGAGACGATGCATACTGCCCGCCGAAGTGATCGTCGCGTTGCCATTGTGAGGCCCCGCCATTGCAGGAAGGCCAGGGCAGCGCATCACCAGCAAGGCACGGCTGGATTCCGCGCTTGCTGGACCGCCCAGCGACAGCAAAAGCAGCGCGGGCAACAGGTGGCTCCTGCTTATGATTCCAGACCTGATCACAGGCCGCTCCATTGTTGGGCCTCCACGACGGCTGCCGCCATCGGCCGAACTCTTCCCGTCAGCCTAGCCGGGACTGTGCTTGGGCCGAGCCGCCGGATCAGTGGCAGTCCGCCTTATGGATGAGCCTTGAACGGGACGGCCGGCACCGCGGCATCGGGGCGGCACGGAGGTCGCCGCCCTCCGCGGTCACGGCACCCCTTTATGACGACGAGCGTCCACGCGCCCTTGTGGCGATGCTGCGGCTCAGGCGATCGGCGCCACACGGGATATGGGGGGAGCTGGAGGCACGCGTACCAATCGGTACGCCAATCGGCAACAACGACGGTCGGGAGCCTCAACGAGCTCCGCCATCGACAGGTCGACACCCATGATCACGGTGGAATGGCGGAGACGGAGTCCGCCTAACTCATGTCTGGTAGCGTCCGGTGACGTTCAGAATGAGTGCAGAAACCCTGCTTTTCCAAGTGTTTGCTCTCGTCAACGTTCCCAAACGTCCGCTACAATCCGCGACATTCGGTGGGGAAGCGGGTGGGGAAACACTATGGCGCAGCAGGTTCGGCGGCTCAATGCCCGCTCCGTGACAACCATCACCAAAGCTGGTCGTCATGCTGATGGGGACGGCCTCTACCTGAACGTGACCGAGAGCGGCGCGCGCTCGTGGGTCTTCATGTGGAAGGTCGCGGGGCGACGGAGAGAGATCGGGCTTGGCTCCTTCCGAGACGTCCCCCTTGCCAAAGCACGAGAGCTTGCCGCAGAAGCCCGTCAGAACCTGCTGGAGGGGAGGGACCCGCTCACCACCCGCGAGAAGCGGAAGGCTATGACCTTCGGCGAGGCGGCGGACGCCCTCATCGAGAGCATGGCTCCGTCCTGGCGGAACGAGAAGCACAAGGCGCAATGGGGCATGACCCTGCGCGTCTACTGCGAGCTAATCCGAAACAAGCCTGTGTCGGATGTCACGACAGATGACGTGCTGCGGGTCCTCAAGCCCATCTGGCGCGCCAAGGCGGAGACAGCCTCTCGTCTGAGAGGCCGCATTGAGCGGGTGCTGGATTACGCCAAGACCCACGGCATGCGCTCTGGCGAGAACCCGGCCCGGTGGCGAGGCCACCTCGATGCCGCTCTGCCTCGGCGGCAGAAGCTTACGCGAGGCCACCACAAAGCCATGCCGTATGAGGCTGTTCCTGCCTTTCTCTCGGCTCTGCGGAACATGGAGGGCGTCTCGCCCCGTGCTCTGGAGTTCACCATTCTCACCGCTGCCCGCACCGGCGAGGTCATCGGTGCTCGCTGGGAGGAGCTGGATCTGGAGGCGAGGCTCTGGGTGTTGCCGGCGTCTCGTACAAAGGCCGGCAGGGAGCACCGGGTGCCGCTGTCAGCCCGTGCCAGTGCCATCATCGCCGCCCTCGAAGAGGTGCGGGTGAGCGGCTACGTCTTTCCAAGCGTCAGACGGGACAAGCCGCTGTCCAACATGGCCATGGAGGCTGTGCTGCGGCGGATGAAGCAGGATGTGACGGTGCACGGCTTCCGGTCAGCCTTCCGGGACTGGGTGGGGGAGGAGACCGACTTCCCTCGTGAGGTCGCGGAGGCGGCGCTGGGCCACCTCGTTGGTGACGCTGTCGAGCGGGCCTACAGACGGGGTGATGCTCTTGAGAAGCGCCGCAAGCTCATGGATGCTTGGGCCACATATTGTGAAGGGTTTGAGCACCGAACCACTCGCTTAGATGATGTAGCGCATACGGCTGGCGCGGCCGGAAGGTGAGCCTTGAGATTGTTAGCTTTGGCTAGGGGACGGAACGATGAGCCAGGATGATGTCGAGAGGCATCGAGATTCGGGGTTAGATCACGAAAAGCTCCGGGCTGATCTTCTATATCGCCTCAGTCATGGCGAACTTAGCCGAAGAGAAGCAGAAGCCGAGGTGGGCAGATTAGGACTGCCCCCGCTTATCCCTGTGGTCAATCCAGAGGACTGGGACCCCCGCTCAGAGGTATTCTGGACATTGCAGATGACCCTGGCGTGGATCATGACACGGGATTGGGGTGCGGTCCGGGACATGTGGCCTCTCTATCGCGAGAAACATCTGACTTGGCTCGCTGTAAGGAGAGCGCCTGCTACGGCCTTCAAATATAAGCTCATCCGTCGCTATGGATCTCCAGGGGACAGGGATTTAGGTCAAGTAGAGAGGTCAGCACACCGGGACGAGTGTCTCATTATGAGCGTCGCAGAGGCCAAAATCGACTTGCTCAGCAAACTGAAATCTGGACAGATTTTAGCAAACGCTATCGATGAAGGCACGAATAAACGTGGCGAGATAGCAAGATATAGCTGGGCTGATGTCGAAATATTTTCGATTTCAACGGGGAAATTTCGCCACCACAACTTTGTAGCGCGTAAGCGTGCAGCCAAAGATAAGAGCGACGGATACAGCCACATCCTGCTGGATCAATCAGATGTTGTTCGTCTTTGGGCTCCAGCGAAAGGTATTTCAGCTCCTACTCCTGCGAAGGCAAGTGCGAGGCGGCAAGGCAAGCGGCCCCGCATCCGTCTGTATCTTACAGACCACTATCCCCAATGGTGTTCCAGAACCGGCCTATCTCCCTCGTCACAAGCTCAGGGCTGACATCTTGCAGTACGATCCATCGCTTGGTCCCTTAGACGAGGGCACTCTCAAGACCGCCGTTGATGAATACAATCAAGAGATAGCCCAGCACTCGGCGGTATCCGAAACGATCCGAAAGTAGGCTCCTTCGGATCGTTTCGGACTGAAAACGTTTCGCATGTGCGTCATCAACGGTCCGCGTCCGGGCGGTACCGGGCGTGCTCCTGAGGCACTCTCGGGTACGGAGTTGTTCTCCACGATGCCTGCTGAACGTGAACCCGAACCGATTGCACTATCCATCATGGATGCAGCTCGGATGGTTGGTGTCGGTCGCACAACCATCTACGAGGCCATGGCCAGTGGGCGGCTGCCTGCCCGCAAGCTGGGTCGGCGAACCGTCATCCTTGATGCTGACCTGCGGCAGTGGCTCTCCTCGCTTCCAGCGATGAAATCGCGCGCCGCCTAGCACCCAAAGAAAAGCCCGGCCGCTGTCGCGAGCCGGGCCAAGGAGACCTTCCAGATGCGAACCTACAAGAAATCGCGCGTGAGCGCGAGAGGCGGAGCTTTGCCTTCTGCTGGCCTGCCCCTCTTCGACTGGGCACAAACCCGCTCCCTGCTGGAGAGCCGCCCTGTTCGCCACCTCGTCCGCACCAAGCGGATCAGCCCTGCTCTTGCACTCGTCTACGCCGAACTCACCGGCCTTGGAGGCTGCCCATGACTGCTGTGAAGCGCTCATATCCGAAGGTACTCGCCCAGACTGATGCTGGCCCCCTCCAGGTGGTCGGTCGGGAAGGCGAGACTCTTCTGATGCTCGTCAAAGCTGGTGAGCGAGGCGTGCGCGCCTACGACTTTGCTGGAGGCCCGCCCTTCCGGCTGGGAGCCTACGTGCATGACTTACGGCGGATGGGGCTCTCCATCCGCACTGACCGGGAGCCGCATGCAGGTGGCCTCCACGCCGTGTACGTTCTGGAGAGCAGCGTCGCCATTGTCTCAGTCCTGCGAGAGGAGGCCAAGCGTGATGCCGCCTGATCTGCCTCTCACCATCGCTGAGTGGCCGCGCAACGCTCGTGAGACCGTGC
Organism: Microvirga sp.; assembly: GCA_035944635.1. GTDB lineage: Bacteria > Pseudomonadota > Alphaproteobacteria > Rhizobiales > Beijerinckiaceae > Microvirga. Next base: position 3,964 of record DASZAZ010000088.1, on the reverse strand, counting down.
GCGTGCGCCTCGACCGCTACAACGGCCATGCAGTCGTGGACTGCCGCTGTTGGTGGAGCGATGCCTCAGGCGAACTCAAGCCAGGCAGGGGTGGCCTGACCCTTGCCGTCCGGCACCTGCCTGCTCTGGCCAATGCTGTGGCGGCAGCCCTGGCCCAAGCACAGGCTCATGGTCTGCTCGTGCCAGAGCCCACCGCCTCCTAAGCATTAGGAGCCTAGTGGCCGGGGTTCACGCCCCGGCCACACCCCCACGTCATCCAAGTTCGTGTGAGCTGCCCTTGGGCTTCCTCGGGGCGCTGAGAGGGTGCTCATGCCGAAAAGACACAACAGCAAAGGCCGGAGCACGACAGAGCGCTTCGTGGCGCTGCCGCACTGGATGCTGCGCTCGCCCGCATGGCGCTCGCTCTCTCCGGTCGCTCGTTGCGTGTTCGTAGAGCTTGCAGCCATCTACAACGGGGGCAACAACGGCTTTCTCGCGCTCTCTGCCCGAGACGCAGCGGAGCGGGTCGGCTGCTCCGAGAACACGGCGTCTCTGGCGCTCAAGGAGCTTCGAGCCAAGGGCTTTATCGAGCTGGCGCAGCGGGGCCACTTCGACCGCAAGAGCCCGCATGCCGCTGAGTACCGGCTCACGCTCTACGAGTGCAACAGGACGGGCCAGCGCGGGTCCAAAGCCTTCATGGGCTTGTGCCCCGACCAGCTCCTGAAATCTGTAGCCGGTCCTATCAGGGGGACAGCCGGTCCTATCTCAAGTACAGCTCAGGGCCCTACGCAATAAAGTTGCCGGGAACTGTCTCTCTAGTAGGACCGTGACGTCCCTTCTCGGCCCTCCAGCGGTCCTATGACAGGTACACATATAATCTACCAGGAGGGGACGGCCGTCCCCTCCCGAGGGCAACGCTAAGCGTATATAGCTTCGCCCGAAGGTAGCAGGGCCAGAAGCACCGGGACGCTGATGGTCGGCATAGCTGGCAAGGTCCTGTTGGACGAGTACCCAAAGGAAGACAGTGTGCTCGCGGTCAGGGCCTGAGAACACGGACGATGCGGCGGGGTGCAATAACGAAGTGCCGGCCAGTGCGTCTTGCCGGCTCCTAAGCATCGGGCTGTGGCATCAAGATCAGGCGACAGCAGCCTTGTTGTGACGCGCCCACACTTTACGACGGCGGAACCAAGCGAGAGCGCCTAGTAGCATCAGCACTGGCAGCCCAGTACCAGCAACAGGGCCGGGAACTGGCACAGGTCCAGGGCGTGGGTTGGGACCAGGGCCCATGTCTAGGGGCGGGAGAACGACGCTGGGTGGAACCATTGGGCCAGGGATGACTGGGTAGTACGGGATCGGCTCAGGCTTCGGTCGAGGGTCCGGCCTGGTAGGAGGAGGCGGTGGTCCAGCAGGAGGATTAGGCGCTGGAGTGAAGAACTCGAAACACTTCGCGAGCAGATCATCGAAAACCGACCAGATGGGCAGAGGCTGATCAGCCGCTTGTGCTGAAGCCTTGCTGGCCACGCCAGGGGTCACAATGACCGTCGCTGCAATACAGATCACCGCAGCAAGCCGGCTCGACTGGTGAAGCCAGTGCGGTCGCGTGCGATCCGCCCCGCGCTGCGTCAGGGGGGCACGCGATGAGGAGGTACCTAGCACTTGTGGACGGGGCAACATTTTCTTCTCGGCCTTCAACTATCCTGCCCCTGGTACATTGGTGAGAGCCGAGCCGGTGCTCCCGGCCTTCTTGCGTCTGGTGCTCAAGAGAACGGAGCCTAGCGTGGATGAGCGCCGGCCCCGTGTGAGTTCCAAGGGAGGAAACCTGCCGACGAACCGTGCCCCCACGGGTCAGCACAAAGAACCTGCACCGGAGTGGTTAACGAGTTCTTAACGAGAAACCCCGCGCGGCGGAGAGGCGACCGACGGGGCAAGTCGAAGGGGTGCCTTCAACCGGGCCTGATACGCAACGCGGCCCGTAGGCCCGGTAGTGTTGTGGCGCTTTGCGGTGTCGAAGAAGCACAGATCGTCACACCGCAGCCCTGGTGTGGTCGCGCGGGGTTAAGGCGGAGCGTGAGGCCCTGAAAGAGGCAGGCATTCCCGAACACGCGGGGAGCGGCTTCAACGCTCCAATCCCACCCCTCGATAGCCTTGAGTTCGTCCGACCGTGTGCGCTGCCGCTTGAGGTGTAGACGTGGCGACCAATGCAGCAGTCGACATTGAGGCGCTTACGGCAGTCCTTCTGGGTGGCGGCGGTGAAGCTCCTGGGTTGGGAGCCGCGCCCCTAAGCCAGTCCCACGCAGAAGGCCCGGCTACAGGCAAGCAACCGAGCCTCCGGGTCTCATCAGACATGACGTTAACTCGATGGATTACAGCGTACGTATTTCTGCAATCCACGTTCACTCTTCCAGATCAGTCGATTGCCAGACAAGGCGAGTTGGACCCTGGAGGTCCATCGTTCGCCAGCAGACGAGCAGCGCGCCACCCCAGTCCACGATCCATCATGCTGACGCATATCGTGGAACACGCATGAGGCCCCTCCCGCACGTGCCCCACGACTCGTAACAATCATCGGAAGATACCCGGTTCGAGCAGCGGAGTGCCTGGAACATGCACTGATGTGTGCCCCCCATGTTCCCAAGATGCTCTGAACCCCGGCGAGCGACGGCGATGCGCCGCTCCCGCCCCAATGCGCCGCTCCGCTTTGCACGTCGACGTCAGCCTCCCTTTCAGCGGGCTGTACGAGTCTTGCTGGAGCAGGAGCAAGGGTACCCACCAACAGTCGGTCATCGACCTTATTCGAGGCTGACGGGACCAAGTCTAGACCGGGGTCCTCCGAAGCAGCGGCCGAAACGCTAGTAGGGGCTAAGGTCGTCTTAGATGGCTCATCCGGCTGGACTGGAACAGCCGGTGCAGTGGGTATCTCGGGTACTTCCTTCTGCTGATTGAGACTCGTGTATGAATGTGACAGGTCAGAATTGCCCGCCGACAGACTACTGTGAAAGATAAACCCTAAGCACAAGACGGCAGCGCCAAGGGTCATCTCCCCACACATTGCTGGCAGTCGCCGCTGTAGCAGGCGAGTTTTGCGAAATGGCCTCAGGTCACTAGGACGTAGTGGTTTGGAGAAGACTGATCTGGTGTCGTAGTGCCTGCCATAGAGCAGACTTGCTCCACAGTAGCTGCATCGAAGATCGAACCGGCTTTTTAGGGCGCTCAATGAGAGGCGAAAGGACAAAGTCATGAGAGCCTCAGCACCTACTTGTCGCAGAGCCTAGGAGACTAGCTTCCTTCACTAGGCAGCGGCGTACAAGAAGACGAGCGGCACCTTATTAACCAAGCAGCCATGTATTCTTAATAATGGTTAACATCACTCTGTGCTGGCTGCCTGCGTCGCATCAGGCCTTATGCTGAACTTTGGACGGCCCTGAACGAGTATCCGGAGGACGGGAGTATAGCGGGACAAGGCCCTAGGGTGATGAGGACTCGGTCAGCACGCCCTCTGTGGTGACACCGACGGTCCCACCAGAGGGACAGTAGTGGCTGTCACGCAATGATGTTGCTGCTCACGGTATCTGGGATGACACCGTGAAGGCTATTTCAGCGGCTCTGACGGTCCCACTACAGGTACACATATAATCTACTAGGGAGGGGACGGCCGTCCCCTCCCGAGGGCAACGGCTAGGCGCACACAGCGTCGCCCGACGGTAGCAGGGCCAGAAGCACCGAGACGCTGATGGTTGGCACGGCCGGCAAGACGCGCTTGAACGAATACCGGGAAGAGGGGGCATTCACAGATAAGGCCGCCTTAAAGCGCGGAAGCTGCGGCGAGGCTATCTCGCCCGCCTTGGCTGATCTAGGCTCAGGACTCATTGATTGAGGTAGAAGGTGACGGCTGCTGCGATGCAGATGGCTGAGAAGAAGGTGTGGGCGCAGCGGTCGTAGCGGGTAGCGACACGCCGCCAGTCCTTCAGGCGAGCGAACATGTTCT
>DASZAZ010000087.1:0-4584 GCA_035944635.1 Microvirga sp. | reverse complement strand
CGTTCGGGTGAGGGCTGGGTTGGCGGGGTCGTCGAGGAGCACCTCGGCGTTGCCGAGGATCACGGTGAGCAGGTTGTTGAAGTCGTGCGCAACACCCCCCGTCAGCTGACCTACAGCCTCCATCTTCTGCGATTGACGAAGCTGCTCCTCCGTCCGAAGGCGCTCGGACAGGTCGCGGGCCACGCAGAACATGGTCTTGTGCTGTTCGGACCAGATCGCCGACCAGAGGATCGGCACGACGCTGCCGTCCTTGCGCATGTAGCGGTTCTCGAAGGCTGAGGTCGGCGTGCCGCCGATCACGCTGAGGAACGCCAAGCGCGTCTTCTCGCGATCCTCCGGATGGACGAGCTCGTAAAAGGCCTGTCCGGCAAGCTCCTCCGGCGTGTAGCCCCACACATTCACCGCATGGGGGCTCACCTGCAGGAACACGCCCGTGCTGTCGATGGTGCAGATTACGTCGAGGGAGTTTTCCAGCAGCACCCGGTTGGCGTCGAGGGCAGCCTGCAGCTCCTCCCGGCTCTGCCGCAGCCGCGCCTCGCTCTCCTTGCGCGTGTGAATATCGGTCATGGTGCCGACCCATTCGCGGATGCTGCCGTCCGGGTTCTTCAGCGGGACGGCCCGGGTGCTCACCCAGCGATAGGGTCCCTCCCCCTGCTTAACCCTGAACTCGTTCTCGCCCGGTTCGCCCTCGGCCAGCAGCTGGTCCCAGACCTGGACCACGTTCGACAGATCGTCCGGATGCACCATGTCGAGCCAGCCGCGACCGCGATGCCCTTCGGGCGGCTGCCCGGTGAGGGTGTCCCAGCCCACCACATCCTCCAGGATGGCGCCCGACGCATCCGCCCGCCACACGATGCTGGCGCTCGCGCGGATGAGGGCCCGATACTGCTCCTCGCGGCGGGCGAGCTCCTCCTGTGCGACCCGGCGCTCGTGGATGTCGGTGACCGTGCCGACCCATTCCCTGACCGAGCCGTCCGGGTTTCGGATCGGCGCACCGCGGTCCGAGACCCAGCGGTAGGTGCCGTCGGCGCGCCGAACGCGATATTCGATGTCGCTCAAGCGCCCTGCCGCGACCGCCGTCCGCCACTCGGCCTCGGCATGCGCACGATCATGCGGGTGGACGCTGGCGAGCCAGCCATCGCCCGTGTAGCCCGCGGGATCCTGACCCGAATAGGTGTCCCAGCCGATGACCTCGGTGATCAGACCATCGGGGGCCGCCCGCCAGAAGATCGCGGCGGTTGCCGCAACGAGCGCGCGATAGCGCTCCTCGCTCTGGCGCAACTCGACCTCGGCCCGTCGCCGCGCGGTGATGTCGGTGAAGGTCCGGACGGCGCCGCCATCCGCAAGGTGAACCGTGCGGATCTCGAGAACGGTCCCGTTCGGCCGCGTGCGCTCGTAGAGCGGCGGCGCGCTCAGGAGGTTACCCCTCAGCTTCAACCAGGGAGCGTTCTGCTCGGTCGCTCCCGCGAATTCACCGATCGACGCCTGGTGCGCGATGAAGTCCGAAAAGCTGGGCTTGGAGGTGGCGTAATGCGCCGGGAGATCGAGCATCTCGACAGCGCGCCGGTTGCACACCTGCAGGATCCCCTCCCCATCAACCATGATGAGGCCCTGGTCCATGTTGCCCAGGGTTGCGTTGAGCAGCGCCGCATTTTCGAGGGCGAGGAGCTCGGCGCGTTTGCGGGCCGTGATATCGCTCGTGATGCCGAAGAGCCGCCGCGAGCCGTCGCGCCCGGTTTTCACCTCGGCCCGGGTGGTGAGCCAGATCGTTTCTCCGTCGGGCCGGATGAAGCGGAACTCGATCTCGTAGGAGCCCTCCGTCGCCACGGCATCGGCGATGAGCCGCTCATGAAGCTCCCGGTCCTCCGGGTGGACGCTGTTCAAGAACCAGGCGGCGTCACGAGGCGCCGCGCCGTAGACCCACTCCGCATTCTGCGAGCGGGTGACCTGCCCCGTCGCGAGGTCGCGTTCCCAGGCGACGATGCGGCCGGCCTCGAGCGCAAGGCCAAGGCGCTCCTCGGCGCGCTTGCGATCCGTGATGTCCGACGAGACGCCGCGGTAGCCGAGAAAACGGCCCTCGCGGTCGAAGAGCGGTCGCCCGCTCACGGAGATCCAGACCGTGCGTCCGTCCGGGCTCCAGGTGGGGTGCTCGAAGTTGCGAAAGGGTTGGCGGGCCTGGAGCACGGCAACGTGATCCCTCCAGGGCGAGGCGGTTGGATCGGCCCGGTGAACCTCCCAGCGCGTCTTGCCGACGAGCTCCTCCGCCGGGTGGAGCGGGGGCCTGCCACGAAAATCCACGAAGCGGAGGTTCTCGTCGAGTTCCCAGAACCAGTCGGAGGCGAGCTCGAGGAAATCCCGCAGCCGCTCTTCACCCGCTTCCTGCTCGTCGCGCAGCACCATCTGCGGCTGGCTCACAACCGATTCCCTCAACCTGCAGAGGGATCGATCTCTCCCTCGTCGCCAACGCCGCGGCTGCGGCAGCACACCGGGGTCTCTCATACCACATGCATGGCGCCGGGCCTCTCCGCCGAATGGGGTAAGTCGCGGGTGTCCTGCAGAGGGCAGGACGAGGCCGATCGGCGGATTAGGCCATCGAAACGGTAGAGGTTAACGCTGCGTCGACTTATTCTTGAGCCAGTGGAGATTCCGCTCCCATTGCGGAGATGAAGCACGATGACGGTCTTTTACTTCCACGTCAGGGACGAACGAGGCTTGATCGAGGATGAAGAAGGCCTCGATCTTCCCACCATCGACGCAGCGCTTCAGGAAACACTCAGAAGTGCCCGTGAGTTCGTCCAGGATACTTCACCACCGACAGAGATGCAGATCGAAGTCGCCGATGGCGAAGGCCGTACTCTCCTGAAGGTGCCGTTGCACGGACGCGCCCGGGAGGCAGCCCTGCAGGATTGAAGCCGACGCATCGACGAAATCCTAGGAGCCTCCCATCAGGCGCGAGCCGGCCGCGGCCGCGGCCGACCGGCTCGTGACGCTGAGAACGCGAAAGAGCGCGGCGACGTGCACCTTCACGGTGCCTTCTCCAAGGTTCAGGGCTCGCGCGATCTCCTTGTTGGATTTCCCCTGCACGATGAAGCCCAGCACGTCCCGCTGGCGCGGGGTGAGGCCTTGGACGGAGGCCAGCGCCTCCTCGGGCCGGCTGATGAGGGCAGGGTTGGCGGCCTCGGCCTCACTGGAGACCTGCGCCAGGGTGCTCGGCACGTAGATCGTGCCGCTGTCGATGGTCGCGAGGGCGTGGGCGAGTTCCTTCACCCCGAGGCTTTTCGGCACGTAGCCGTGAACGCCCGCCTGGAGGGCGAGAAGGATGTCGCTGCGCCGGGACGAGGCCGAGACCACCGCGACCCGCAGATCCGGAAAGCACTCCCGCACCGCCCGCAGGCTGGCGGCGCTTTCCATGCCCGGCATGGCGAGATCGAACAGCGCGAGGGTTGCGTTCCCGGCCTCCGGCAGCCGCTCCAGGGCTTCGTCGAGGGAGCCGGTCTCGATCACCTCGGTGTAGTTGAGGCTCTGCTGCAGAATGGACCTCAGCGCCATGCGGAAGAACTCGTCGTCGTCGGCGACGAGGCAGGTGCGGGGCGCAAGGCCGTCTGTTCGGGGCTCGGAGCCGGTGTCGTCGGGGCGCTGCATCGTTGACCCTCCCGGCTTGTGGCGCCGGTTTCTGCTGCTTGGATGTTCCCAGCTTCACACGGCAGATCGAGCCGAATGGTTAAAGGCGAAACCTCAATAGACGTTCAGGTTAACGATTTGCGAGATCGGCAAGCCGCGGCGTGGCACCGCAAAGCCGGCTCAGGAACGATCAAGCCCCCCGATGGACGGCTTACCCTCGGCGTGAACGGTCCGCCGTGCTGCACTGCGAGACAAGCCCCTTCCCTTAGGGCAGAGAACGCTTAGACTTAAGTTCAAGCAAGAACAGCGAACCAAGAAAAGCGAGGGAGGACTGCCATGGCCCGCACGAGCGTAAGTTTGAGCATACCCTCCGACGCAAACTGCCCTGCCGATCTTGGGCCCGAGATCCAGCGGGCGCTGGCGGCGCTCGCCGACGTGGAAACCCGCTACGAGGTCGAATGCGAGCAGATGGAGCGCTGGACGGGTCCGGTCGCCTGGAAGGACCGGGTGCGCGCGGGCATCGAGGCGCGCCACATGCGCGACCGTCAGCCGATCGTGCAGCGCCTCGCCGACCTGCAGCGCGAGATGACGGCGGCCCTCATGTTCGGCCGCCTTCAGCGCCACTGATCGGCCTGGCCGCCATCCGCGAAAACTGCGCGGCGTCCGCATTGACGAGCGCGGCCCCGGCGCAATGTCACTCCCACCGGCGGAGTCGCCACAACAGCGGAACGGGGGATGGGCATCGTGCAAACACGGGCGGCGGTAGCGTGGGAGGCCGGCAAGCCCCTCACGATCGAAACGATCAGGATCAACGGGCCGAAGGCCGGCGAGGTGCTGGTCGAGGTGATGGCGACGGGCGTGTGCCACACGGACGCCTATACGCTCTCGGGCATGGATTCCGAGGGCAAGTTTCCTGCGATTCTGGGCCACGAGGGGGCCGGCATCGTGCGCGAGGTGGGCGCG
>DASZAZ010000086.1:0-14989 GCA_035944635.1 Microvirga sp. | reverse complement strand
ATCGAGAACATGTTCGCTCGCCTGAAGGACTGGCGGCGTGTCGCTACCCGCTACGACCGCTGCGCCCACACCTTCTTCTCAGCCATCTGCATCGCAGCAGCCGTCACCTTCTACCTCAATCAATGAGTCCTGAGCCTAGTTTTATTTGACGTAACGTCAGTTCAATCTAGGTTTTTAGTAGATGATGCAGAGTATTAAGGCTTGTTGTGCAGGTACATACGTTGGAATGTCAACTCCAACATAACCTTGGCTGTTTGCTTGCGTCAGCCTTTGCGTCGGGTGGCCGAATGCGCTCAGTCCCGAACCATTCGGGCTATGAAAATCCGGTAGGGGATGTGGAATCCTACAAGCGCACCGCATCAAGCGCAGGCGGAGCTTGCCCTGTCGCACGCGCAACGATCACGGCCACCACATGGTCGGCGAGCCGCATCAACTCCGTCTGCTTGCGCTTGGGGAGCGTGCGAGGCTTGTAGTCGATGAGGCACAAGGCGCCTAAGCGGATCTCATTCCTGTAGGTGAGCGGAGCACCGGCATAGAAGCACACGAAGGGCTCGCCCGTGACGAGGGGGTTGGTTTGGAACCGCTCGTCCTTCCGAGCATCGGGCACCACGAGCACCTGCGGCTTCAGGATGGCATAGGTGCAGAACGAGAGATTGCGTGGTGTTTCTGTAACTTCCACGCCCTGACGCGAGAGCAGGACCTGCCGTTGCGCCTCGATCAGAGTCACCAGGCAGATCGGCACCTCGAAGCGCTCACGCGTGAATGCGGTGATCCGGTCGATCACCGGATCGCTCATGAGCTTGTCGGCATCGAGTTCCTGAAGGGCTTGCAGCCGCTCGATCTCATTTGGGTCGCTGGGAATGTCCAAGATCCGATCTCCCATCGCATGCAGGTAGCCGTCAACCGGCGTTGTCCGAAGAGGACGCCTTGCGCGAGGAAGCCGGGACATCTTCCCCTACCTCGCCTCCAAGCTCAGGCTTCCCTTCCCCCTCATCGGCCAAAGCATCCCAGGCCCGAGCGACTGCGAGGAGCCGCTCGCGGGGCTCGTCAGCGCTCATTTGGCTCACAAGCGCGCGAAGCTCCTCAGTTCGATGCTTGAAATGCGCAACGGTTCGCATGTCGTCGCCTCAAGAAACCATAATCCGTAGGCGCCCACGAAGCGCGTGGGCCAGCGGCACATCGTTAGCGCCCTACTCGCCCAACCGGAAGGGGTCCGCGCCCCAACGATGGCGGCCATTCACTCGCCTCGGCGGATTGGATAGGGCTCGATAAGGAGCGTCGAGTTTTGCCTGCCCGGTGCAGGACCCGGTACGCCGTCGAGGATGTGAACTCTCCTGTCAGCACCCGGCTGTCGGTCGAGATTTAGCTGGGCTCCGATCCGATGGCACGAACAGCACTGGCCAAGCGCAGACCCGTCGGCTAGAGGCGTCGTCCCCTCAAGCGAGTGAGTCTGCCCATGCGGCCCGCCTCCGACGCCGTATCGATCGGCATCGACTTTGGTACCAGCAACACGGTCGTAGCGCTCGCGAGCTCCGACGGGACGACGGAGGCCATTCGCTTCCGGCACAATGGGGCAAGCCTCAACGTCTATGTGACGGCGCTGTGCTTCTGGGACGAGCACCACGGCACGAGCCGCATCACGCAGGTCGAGGGCGGGCCCTATGCGGTGGAGCAGTTCCTGGAGGGACGCCACGCCTACCGTTTCATCCAATCGTTCAAGACGTTTGCAGCGAGCGCCTCGTTTCAGGAAACCCGCGTTTTCCGCGAGCGCTATCGGTTCGACGATCTGCTCGCGGCGTTCCTGCGCACCCTCATCCGCCATGCCGGCGGATCCCTCGACCTCAATGCGCAGCGCATCGTGATCGGCCGGCCCGTGCAGTTTGCGGGGCATAGCCCGGACGACGCGCTCGCCATGGCGCGCTACGATCAGGCGTTCTCGCGCTTCGGCGCCAGCCACGCGCATTACGTCTACGAACCCGTGGGAGCGGCCTTTTTCTACGCACGGGGCCTCAACCGCGATGCCACGGTCCTAGTCGCGGATTTCGGCGGCGGAACGAGCGACTTCTCCGTTATGCGCTTTTCCCGCGAAGGGGGACAGCTGAGCGCCGATCCACTGGGACATTCCGGAATCGGGATTGCAGGCGACGCCTTCGATGCCCGCATCGTCGACCAGGTCGTGGCGCCGCGGCTCGGCAAGGGCGGGTTGTATCGCTCTATGGGCGACAAGCTCCTCACGCTGCCGAATCACTACTACGCCAACCTGTCGCGCTGGCATCAGCTCGCTCTTATGAAGGGCTCGGGCGATCTCAAGGAATTGTGGGAGCTCGCACGCCTCGCGGTCGATCCGGAGCCTCTGGAGACCTTCATCGACATCGTCGAGCACGACCACGGCTTTGCGCTCTACCGCGCGGTCTCCGACACGAAGGTGGCGCTCTCAGGCGCGGAGGACACCCGCTTCCGATTCGCGGCCGGCGAGACCGTGATTGAGGCCGAGATCACGCGTGACGATTTCGAGAGCTGGATCGCGCCCGATGTGGAGCGCATCGCGGCTACGCTGGACGGGAGCCTCATGCGGGCCGGGATTGGAGCCGGGGAGGTGGACCGGGTGTTTCTCACCGGCGGAACGTCCTTCGTGCCGGCCATCCGCCGCCTCTTCGTGGAACGCTTCGGGGAGGAGCGCCTCACCTCGGCGGATCAGTTCGAGTCCATCGCTTATGGGCTTGCCCTCATCGGCCACGACCAGAACCCTGCCCAATGGGCCGTGCAGGCATCCTAAGCAGCCGTTCAAGTCCTGAGCCGGTAGATGCGGTGCCTCAGGTTTCCCCCTGAGAGCCCTCAGTCGCGAGCTCCGATGGAGAAGACCTCATAACCCGCGCCATCGAGCACACGCACCATCTCGACCTCAGGGCCGAGAGCTTGCGGACGGCGGGCGCGCCGGAACACCGCCAGGGCCCTCTCCTGAGCAGCGGCAAGCGTCAGAGTGCGAACATGAATATGACGGACAACCTTGCTGCCCTCGGCTGCGGGCCCAAGGGATTCGATCCGGTAGATTTCGTACATGTTCCCCAGCAACTGCTTCCCTTCACCCTTGTTGACGCAGATCGGTAGAGCGTCGACGTCTTGCTAGCCGGCGGCATGCGCGAAATCGACACAGATCTCGCCCCATCCAGGCAACAGCGCTGTCGTTGACCCTCCGCTGGGCTTCGCAGTAGACAGCGCGCCCCACGGCAGGACGGGACGGGTCATGGTGTCGATCACCCAGCGCATCGCGAAGGAACTCAACGCCGAGGAGTGGCAGGTTAAGGCAGCCGTCGATCTCTTGGATGGCGGTGCCACCGTTCCCTTCATTGCGCGCTACCGCAAGGAAGCAACGGGCACCCTCGACGATGTTCAGCTGAGAGCCCTCGACGAGCGCTTGCGCTATCTGCGTGAGCTCGACGAACGCCGCAAAGCGGTGATCGAGAGCATCCGGGAGCAGGGCAAGCTTGCCGACGACCTCCTCGTCGAGATCAACGCCGCCGACACTAAAGCCCGGCTTGAGGATCTCTATCTTCCCTACAAGCCGAAGCGGCGCACCAAGGCGCAGATCGCGCGGGAAGCGGGCCTCGAGCCCTTGGCGGATCACCTCCTCGCCCGACCGCAAGACGAGCCAAGGCCCATAGCGGCCGCTTATGTGAATGCGGAGGGGGGCGTCGCAACGCCCGAGGAGGCGCTCGAAGGCGCTCGCGCGATCATGGTGGAGCGCTTTGCCGAGAACGCCGAGCTCATCGGCAGCCTTCGGGAAGCGTACTGGCAGCGGGGCCGCCTCGCTTCGACGGTCCGGCATGGCAAGAAGACGGAGGGGGCCAAGTTCGCCGACTATTTCGACTTTGCCGAGCCGCTCACAAAGCTGCCCTCACACCGGATCCTGGCCCTGTTTCGGGGTGAGAAGGAGGAGGTGCTTTCCCTTCAGTTCGAGGAGGATAAAGGCGCTCGGGAACCCGGCTACGTGAGCGCCTACGAGGGCCGCATCGCTCTGAGCGCTGGGATCGAGGACAGGGCTCGCCCGGGCGACAGGTGGCTCCTGGAAACCGCCCGTTGGGCTTGGCGCACGAAGCTGCGTTTCTCGATCGAGCTCGACATGCGCATGCGCCTCTGGCAGCTGGCGGAGGACGAGGCGGTTCGGGTCTTTGCCGCAAACCTGAGGGACCTCCTCCTCGCCGCCCCGGCCGGCACACGGCCGACGCTGGGCCTCGATCCGGGTTACCGAACGGGGGTCAAAGTTGCCGTGGTGGATGCCACGGGCAAGGTCGTGGCGACGGACACCATCTATCCGCACGAGCCGAAGCGGCAGTGGGACGAGTCGCTGGCGAGCTTGTCTCGCTTGTGCCGGGCGCACCAGGTTGAACTCGTCGCCATTGGCAACGGAACCGCCTCGCGCGAGACCGACAAGCTCGCCGCGGAGCTGATCGCCCGGCATCCGGACCTGAAGCTCACCAAGGTGATGGTCTCCGAAGCGGGCGCGTCGGTTTACTCCGCATCCGCCTATGCAAGCCAGGAGCTGCCGCAGCTCGACGTGTCTCTGCGTGGAGCAGTTTCGATCGCGCGGCGCCTGCAGGACCCCTTGGCGGAACTCGTGAAGATCGACCCGAAGTCTATCGGCGTCGGCCAGTACCAGCACGACTTGGCCGAGTACAAGCTCTCGCGCTCGCTCGATGCCGTCGTGGAAGATTGCGTCAATGCGGTGGGGGTCGACGTCAACACCGCGTCGGCGCCGCTGCTCGCCCGCATCTCGGGATTGGGCGATTGGCTGGCACAGAACATCGTGGCGTACCGGGAGGCGAACGGCCCGTTCCGGACCCGCAGAGCCCTGAAGGACGTCAGCGGCTTGGGTCCAAAAACCTTTGAGCTCTCGGCCGGGTTCCTGCGCATCCAGAACGGGGGGGACCCTCTGGACGCCTCGGGGGTGCACCCGGAGGCCTATCCCGTCGTGCGACGCATCCTGCAAGCCACAAAGAGCGACATCAAGGTCGTGATCGGCAACACCTCATTGCTCAAGTCGCTCGAGCCTCAGGCCTTTACCGACAGCGCGTTCGGGCTACCGACGGTGGTCGATATCCTCAGCGAGCTGGAAAAGCCGGGGCGGGATCCGCGTCCCGAGTTCCAGACGGCGACGTTCCGGGACGGGGTGGAGACTATCGGCGATCTGCGGGCCGGGATGGTGCTGGAGGGTGTCGTCACGAACGTCGCGGCCTTCGGCGCGTTCGTCGATGTGGGCGTGCATCAGGATGGACTGGTCCATATCTCGGCGCTGTCGAACACCTTCGTCAAAGATCCACGTGCGGTGGTGAAGCCGGGCGACGTCGTGAAGGTAAAGGTCCTTGAGGTCGATAAGGCCCGCAAGCGCATCTCGCTGACCATGCGGATGGACGATGCAGCACCGGCGCCGCGCAAAGCGGCCTCGGACGATGGCAAGGCTGGCCTCAAGCCAGCCGCGAGGGTAACGAAAGACAAGGGTGGACCTGCCCCACAGGCGCAGCCGAGCGGAGCCCTCGCCGAGGCCCTGCGGCGTGCCGGCGCCAAAAGTTCCGGCAGCACGCGCAAATAGGTGAAAGCAGCACCCGTTGGCGGCGTCCTAACGATCCGCGCGTGCTGGCTCGGAGCGGTCCCACAATCTGCAAAACGAACTTGTGCTGCCTTGGCTCTCCGGGCAACCATGAGCCGCCGCTGCCGTCATCCAAGCTGGCGGCGACCTCGGCCAGCGTCCGCATCCTGAGACAGGGTGAAGCTGCTTTGAGTCTTGATTAAATTATTTTACTGAACCGCCAAGCTGTGCCATCGTGCACCCATGGACCTGCCGAGTGCCCTCGCCTCTGCACAGCGGAAGGACCCGCCCGCGCCTGCGAGCGCGGCCTTCCAGAATGTCGGCATTCTCGTTCGCCGGGAGCGGCATAAGCGCGGCCCCACCCTCGTGCAGGTGGCGGAACGCGCCAGGATCTCCCCAGCCTTCCTGTCTCTTGTGGAACGCCACAAGGCAACGCCGTCGCTCGGCTCGTTGGCGGCCATCGCGGATGCGCTCGGGGTACCGATCGCGGCCTTCCTGCAGACGGGCCTCCCGGCGGATGCCGTAACCCGCGCGGGCCGGCGGCCCCACTTCGCCCTGGGGCAGTCGGACGTCCGGTACGAGAGGCTCTCGACCGTCTTTCCCGGTCAACAGCTCGATGCGGTCGCCATTCACGTGCCCCCGGGGCACGAGGCCGAAACCATCGCGCATGCGGGGGAGGAATGGATCTACCTCGTCGAGGGGCAGCTTCGTCTCGTGATCGACGGGGAAGCCGTCGACCTCGCGCCCGGCGACACCTACCACTTCAGAGGAGACGCCGTGCATTCCTACGCGAACCTCGGCAGCCGCACCGCGACAGTGCTGTGGGTCGGCACCGTGCCGGTGTTTCGCAGCCCGGCCGCACCCTCGAACGACACCAGGGGAGCACCATGACGGCGGGCATTCATCGACTGGCGCTCAAGGTGCAGGAGGCCTGGGCCTCGCCCGGGCAGCCGGCCGCCGTGCTGAAAGCGGCCGGCGACGCGTTCACGGAGGCCGTCGGCCACAGACTCTACAGCGTCACGGTCATGCTGGCCGGAGGCCGCGAGGTCGAGCGCATCCATTCGACGATGCCGGACGTGTATCCCGTCGGCGGACGCAAGCCCATACTGCCGAACGCCTACACGGACCGGGTGCGGGGGGAGATGAAACCCTTCCTCGCCAAGACGCCGGCGGGCTTCGCTCCGCTGTTTCCCGATCATGCGACCATCACCGGCCTCGGCCTGGGATGCGTCATGAACCTGCCGATTGTCTTCGGCGGTGTCTTGCTCGGGACCGTCAATCTGCTGGATCGCGAAGGGGCTTACGACGAGAGCCACGTCGAGCCGGCCATGATCATCGCCCGGCAGATCCTGCCGGCATTGCTGACGCAACACGTTTGAACAAGGGGAGAAGACCACGATGAAAATGATGCATGCGCTCCTGGCCGCGACCGCCTTCACACTGATTGCCGCTACGGCGGCGGTCGAAGCCAAATCGCCGCCGAACGTTCTCGTCGTCGCCAAGAACATCGACGACATCGTGAGTCTCGATCCGGGGCAGGCCTACGAATTCACGAGCGGCGAGGTGGTCTCGAACATCTACGACCGGCTCGTCGAGTACAACCCGGCCGACATCGAGAAGGTCGTGCCTGGGCTCGCCGAGAGCTGGACGATCTCGGACGACGGCAAGACGATCACATTCAAGCTGCGTCCGGGTGCCAAGTTTGCCTCGGGCAATCCCGTACGGCCCGAGGACGTCGTGTTCTCATTCAAGCGCGTGGTGGTGCTGAAGAAGCCTCCGGCTTTCATGCTCGCCCAGTTCGGCTGGACGCCCGAGAACGTTGAACAGATGGTCAAGAAGGTCTCGGACAGCGAGGTCTCGATCACGATCACGGAGAACTTTGCGTCGTCCTTCGTGCTGAACGCGCTCGCCGCTCGTACGGGCTCCATCGTCGACGAGCAGACGGTGATGAAGAACGTCAAGGACAACGACCTTGGCAACGCTTGGCTCTCACGCAACTCCGCCGGCTCGGGCCCGTTCACCCTGCGGACCTGGCGCCCGAACGAGGTTGTCGTGATCCAGGCCAATCCAACGCACTACCGCGGCGCGCCGAAGATCAACCAGGTGGTCTTCAACCACGTTGTCGAGGCCTCGACACAGCGCCTGCTCGTCGAGCAGGGCGACGCGGACATCGCGCGGAATCTGGGACCCGACCAGATCGCCGCGCTGCGCGACCGTCCGGGCGTGAAGATCGAAACTTATCCGCAGGCGACCGTCCACTTCATGAGCTTCAACGTGAAGCACGAGAAGCTGAAGAATCCGGCGATCTGGGAGGCCGCCCGTTACCTCGTCGACTACGAGGGCATCGCCAATCAGCTCCTGCGCGGCCAGATGAAGGTGCACCAGACCTTCTGGCCCGCGGGCTTCCCAGGCTCCGTGCCGGACACGCCCTACAAGCTCGATGTCGCCAAGGCAAAGGACATCCTCGCGAAGGCCGGCATATCGAACCTGACCATCGATATGGACATCATCGCCTCGGCGCCCTTCACGGACATCGCACAGTCGATCCAGTCCACGATGGCCCAAGGCGGCATCAAGCTGAACCTTCTGCCGGGCACCACCACGCAGGTGATCACCAAATACCGCGCCCGCCAACAGGAGGCTGCGCTGCTCTACTGGGGTCCGGACTTCATGGACCCCCATTCGAACGCCAAGGCCTTTGCCTACAACGTCGACAACTCGGACGGCAACTATCAGAGCACCACAACCTGGCGTAACTCCTGGCTCCCGCCCGCGGAGCTCTCCGCAATGACCCGGGCGGCCCTCGTCGAGCGCGACCCGGCCAAGCGCCTGGAGATGTACCGCGAGCTTCAGCGCCGCGTGCTCGTCGAGGCGCCGTGGGTCATGACCTTCCAGGCACAGGCGCAGGTGGCGCAGCGCGCCGAAGTCCAGGGCTTCGTTCACGGACCGTCGAGCGACCTGGTGCTCTACCGTGGCGTGACGAAGAAGTGACGGACACGTGAGAGCGCTCGCCTCGGGAGCAGCTGCGTTCAGCGTGGGTCTTGCGACCCTCGCTGTAACGCTCTTTGGCCTTCTCCTTGTCACCTTCTTCATCGGCCGGGTGATGCCCATCGACCCGGTCGTTGCGGCCATCGGCGACAAGGCCTCGCAGGAGACGTACGTGCGCGCCCGGGAGGAGCTCGGCCTCGATCGGCCCCTCCCGGTGCAGTTCGCCCGTTACGTCGAAAGCATCGCCAAGGGCGATCTCGGCACGTCGAGCGTGAGCCGGCGACCGGTGGCCGAAGACATCCGACGGGTCTTCCCGGCGACGCTCGAACTGTCGACACTCGGCATTCTCATCGGCGTTGGGGTTGGCGTGCCGCTCGGGGTGCTTGCTGCCCACAAGCGCAATCGGTGGCCCGACCACGTCATCCGCTCGCTCTCGCTGATTGGCTACTCGACACCCGTTTTCTGGCTCGGCCTGATAGGGCTGCTTGTCTTTTATGCTCAGCTCGGCTGGGTCAGCGGCCCTGGGCGAATCTCCAACGCCTACCGCTACACCATCGACGAGTGGAGCGGCTTGATGCTCGTCGATACGCTCCGCTCGGGAGATTGGGACGCGTTCCGCAGCGCGGTGTCACACATCACGCTGCCGGCGCTGCTGCTTGGCTATTTCTCGCTCGCTTATATCGGCCGGATGACACGCAGCTTCATGATCGAGGAACTCGGCAAGGAGTACGTCACCACGGCACGGATGAAGGGAGCGTCGGAAGCGCAGGTTCTCTGGCGCCATGCGCTCCCGAACGTGCTGGTGCCGATCGCCACGATCGTGGCCCTGTCGTTCGGCTACCTCTTGGAAGGTACTGTTCTCGTCGAAACGGTGTTCGCCTGGCCGGGTCTTGGTCTCTACATCACCAACAGCCTGTTCTCGGCCGACATGCCGGCGGTCCTCGGCGGAACGCTCGTCGCTGGGATCTGCTTCGTACTTCTCAATAAGCTTGCCGAGATCGCCTATCCCGTTCTCGATCCGCGCACGAGAGCGCGATGACCATTGCCTCTGTTTCCCCGACCGCCATCCCATCCGGTCCCACTCCCGCGCCGGCCTCGCGCCGCGAGGCTCGGATGCGCCAGATCCGTCAAGGCGTTCTGCGTGCCGCGCGCAATCCCTCGACCCTGGCCGGTGGCATCGTCGTTGGGCTCCTGGTTCTCGCGGCCGTGTTGGCGCCCCTGATCGCGACCCATGATCCGATGGCCCAGGATCTAGCCGCGCGTCTCAAGGGACCCAGTGCAGCGCATTGGTTCGGCACAGATCAACTCGGCCGCGACATCTACAGCCGCCTCGTTTACGGCGCGCGGCCGACTCTCCTCATCGTCGCCCTGGTGATCGCGCTCGCAGCACCGTTCGGCGTCGCCGTCGGTCTCATCGCGGGCTATTTCGGCGGCTGGGCCGAGACGGTGCTGATGCGGGTTACCGACATCGTCATGGCGTTCCCGCGCCTCATTCTGGCGCTGGCGCTGGTGGCCGTGCTGAAGCCGGGCCTCATCAACGCGGTGATCGCCATCGCGATCACGGCCTGGCCCCCTTACGCTCGCCTCGCCCGCGCGGAAACGCTCGCCCTTCGCCACTCCGAATTCGTCGAGGCCGCGCGGGGTCTCGGGATGCCCTCGCGCAAGATCATCACGGGCCAGATCCTGCCGCTCTGCCTATCCTCGGTGACCATTCGCGCAACCCTGGACATGGCCGGAATCATCCTCACCGCGGCAGGGCTCGGCTTCTTAGGCCTCGGCGCGCAGCCGCCCATGGCGGAATGGGGCGCCATGATCGCCGCCGGCCGCGACCACATCTTCGACGCCTGGTGGGTCGCAGCAGTGCCAGGCCTTGCCATCCTGGCGGTCAGCCTCGGCTTCAACCTGCTGGGTGACGGACTGCGCGACGTGCTCGATCCGAAGCACCATGACTGAGCCGCATGGAGGCCGCCCGCTCCTCTCGGTCGAGGGGCTGACCGTCACCTTCCCAGCGCCGGAGGGCCCGCACGCGGTCGTCCGCGACTTCGCGCTCACCATGGGCCGCGAGAAGATCGGCATCGTCGGCGAATCGGGATCGGGCAAGTCGATCACCGCCCGCAGCATCCTGGGTCTCGTTCGCCATCCCGGCCGGGTGACGGCGTGGCGGATGGAGCTCGACGGCACGGACCTCCTGTCCCTGACCCCGAAGGGCTGGCGCGAGGTTCGCGGCAAGCGCGTCGGAATGATCTTGCAGGACCCGAAATTCTCGCTCAATCCGGTGAAGCGCATCGGCACGCAGATCGAGGAGACCCTGCGCCTGCACGAGCGGGTCGGTCGGGGCGAGCGCCGCCGGCGTGCGCTCTCGATGCTGCAGGCGGTGGGCATCGACGATCCCGAGCGGGCCTACCGCGCCTTTCCTCATGAGCTCTCGGGAGGCATGGGGCAGCGCGCGATGATCGCGGCCATGCTGGTGTCGAGCCCCGATCTCCTCATCGCCGACGAGCCCACGAGCGCGCTTGACGTGATCGTGCGCGAGCAGGTGCTGCGGCTCCTCGATCGTTTGGTGGCCGAACGAGGCCTCGGGCTCATCCTCATCAGCCACGACCTCCCCATGGTCGCGCGCTTCTGCGACCGCATTCTCGTGATGTATCGGGGGCGCGTGGTGGAGGATGTGAGAGCATCCGAGCTTCACGCTGCGACTCACCCCTACACCCGCGGATTGCTTGCGTGCCTGCCCTCCGCGCAGAGCCGCGGGCGCCTGCTACCCACCTTAAGCCGCGAAGCAGCCTGGGAGACCGCCTGATGGCGCCTCTCATCGCGACGGACGCACTCGACGTCTTCTATGGGCAGGGCCGGCAGCGGTTTCATGCCGTACGCAATGCCTCGCTCGCCGTCGAGCCGAGGGAAACCTTCGGCCTTGTCGGCGGCTCGGGCTCCGGAAAATCCACGCTGCTGCGCGTGCTGGCTGGGCTGTGGCCGAACTGGACCGGCTCGGTGTCGGTGGCCGGCACCGCCTTGCAGCCCCATCGTTCCGCTCACCGGAGCTTCCACCGCCATGTCCAGATGGTGTTTCAGGACCCCTACGCGTCGCTGAACCCACGCCACACGGTCGACCGGATCCTGTCCGATGGCCTGCATCTCCATGGCTTCGCCGACCTCGACCGCCGCGTGGCCGACGGTCTCGACCAGGTTGGGTTGGGACCGCGTTTTCGCTTCCGCTACCCCCATGAACTGTCGGGCGGTCAGCGGCAGCGGGTTGCCATCGCCCGCGCGATCGTTCTGGAGCCCGATGTGCTTCTCCTCGACGAGCCGACCAGCGCTCTCGATGCCTCCGTGCAGGCCGAGATCCTGAACCTCCTGGTCGCGATCCGACAGCAGAGGCCGGTGACCTGCGTTTTCGTGAGCCACGATCTGGCCGTGGTCACGCACCTTTGCGACAGGGTGGCGGTCATGCAGCGAGGTGCCATCGTCGAGCGACTGACGATCGACGACCTCATCGCCGGCCGGGTGCAGCATGCCTATACGGGCGAGCTGCTCGCGGCCTCGAACCCGGCGATGCTGGTGTCCTGACGCCCAAGGGCTCGGGCCGGCTCGACCTCGCCATAGATCCGGCGCAGCAACCCTCGACAAGGGGTCACGGGGTCCCCAAGAGGCTGCACGATGAAACTGATGTCCGAAAAGCACCTGTCGACCTATCGCCGCCACATGGTCGAGGTGATCGACATTCACTTCGATCTCGCGGGCGACGAGATCGGGAAGGCAGCCCTCGATCCCCGGGTTCGGGCCGCCTTGATGAGCGTGCCTCGTCACCACTTCGTGCCGGCAGAGATGGCGCTTCTCTGCTACCGGGACACCCCGCTGCCGATCGGCTTCCAGAAGACGATCTCGCAGCCGTTCATCGGCGCCTTGATGATCGACCTGCTCGACCCTCAGAGAGGCGATACCGTCCTCGAGGTCGGCACCGGTCTCGGCTATCAGTCGGCCGTGCTGGCGGAACTCGTCTCCCGGGTGTGCAGCGTCGAGATCGTGGAGGAGTTCGCGGAGGCCGCCAAGGCGCTCCTGGAGGAGTTCGCGATCCCGAACGTCGCGGTTCGCGTCGGGGACGGGTCGCGCGGCTGGGCCGAGCATGCACCCTTCGACAAGATCCTGGTCACGGCAGCCTCCACCCGTCCTCCCCCGGCCCTCGTGGAGCAGTTGAAGCCCGGCGGGCGCATGGTGATTCCCCTGGGCCCCTCGGAAGCCCAACAGCTCTCCGTGGTGAGCAAGGGCGCCGACGGTACGATCAGCACCCGGGAGGTGATGCCCGTGCGTTTCACGCAGCTTGAGGTGGGTTGACGGCTTTCCCCCAGCCCGCGGTCCGACGCCCCCTAGGGCCATCGGCGGCCGTTTGGCCTGTTCGTCTTGGCGATTGAGGGCGGAGCACGCTGGTCGTCGACGATTGTGCCCTATGTTCCCCCCGAACGATCGGAGTTGCGGATGAAGTCGATCTGGAATCTGCCGGCGGTCGCAGTTGCCGTTGTGGCGATGATGGGCGCGGCCGGCGCCGCCGAATGCGGGAATACGGCTGCAGGTTTCGAGACCTGGAAGCGCCAATTCGCGGAAGAGGCCCGCGCCAAGGGCGTCGGCGCCTCCGCGATTTCCGCGTTGATGGCGGCGGATTATGCAACGGCCACCATCCGGGCCGACCGGGGCCAGAGAAGCTTCCGCCTGTCGCTGGACGAGTTCCTCGCGAAGCGCGGCGGAGCCGCCATCGTGTCCCGCGGGCGCGCCCTCAAGCGGACTCATGCGGCCCTCTTCGCGTCGATCGAGCAGCGCTACGGCGTGCCAGCCGGTCCGCTCCTCGCGATCTGGGGCATGGAGACGGGCTTCGGCAGCCAGCGCGGCAGCCAGCCCTTGGTGTCGGCCATCGCGACCCTGGCCTATGATTGCCGCCGGTCCGCCTTCTTCACCGAGCAGCTCTACGCCACCCTGACCCTGATCGAAAGGGGGACTATTTCCCCCAATGCCCGCGGCGCCATGCACGGGGAGCTCGGGCACACCCAGTTCATGCCGAAAAGCATCCTGAACTACGGCGGCGGTCGCAACCTCGACAACCCGGACGACGCGCTCATGGCGACGGCGAATTTCCTCAAGGGCCACGGCTGGCGCGCAGGCGCGGGCTACCAGCCCGGGGAGCCGAACTTCGCAGCCCTCCAGGCCTGGAACGCGGCATCCGTGTACCAGAGAGCGCTCGCCCAACTCGGGCAGCAGATCGACGGCGAGGGAGCCGCCCGGCAGACGAACTAGCGGCCCGAGACGCCGGCCCGCCATCGGGCCGGCTCAGGACAATCCAGGGTATCGTTGCGGGCCGGAGCGCGTGGTCCGTTTGCCAATGAGCTTCATCAGGCGCTCCGCCCCCAGCCACTGCGAGCCCATCGCGGGAGCGTCGCGGGAGGCCTCGCCCTCGTCGAGCGGGAGGAGGGTCATCTTCATGCCCTCGAGATGCGCCTGAACCGGGCGGCCCCTGAGGCTTGGATCGAAATTCTCCGCCACGCGATAGCAGCCGTCGATGGAGAGCAGTTCGGCCTTGAGGCTCTGGCAGAAGATGCGGGCCGACCGGTCGCCCGAGGTGCCCGCGATCGCGCGGCCCCGCAGGGTGCCGTAGACGTGGATGGACCCGCCTGCGACGATCTCGGCCCCGGACCCGACCGATCCGATGATGGTGACGTCGCCATGCGGGAACTCGATGGTTTGGCCGGAGCGCACCGAGGACGATATTACGAGGGAGTTGGGCTGGGGCGCCGAGGCCACGGGCGTGCCGGTTTCGGCGACATCGGCCGAAGCTGAAACCTCCCCGCTCTGAGCCGCGAGTTGAGCCTGGCTCTCGAGCACGAGGGCCATGAGCTGCTGCTTCGTCATCCCGCGGAGCGTACGAGCGCCGATCGCGGTCGGCACGCGCGACCGAGGACGAGCGACCCTGGCTTTCGGTCTTCTTTTGCGCATGGCGTGCTTCATCATCGCTGCCCTCTCCCAACTCCGAATTAGGGCCCATATGGTTAATCGGCCGTTATCAGAGGTCGGCAAACGTCATGTGCGTCCGAACCGTCGCGGTGCTGACGACCATCTCTGCGCGCCATCCATGACAAGGATCGCAGTGCCGACGTTTAGCGGGTGAGTTCGGCACTCATGCGCACCATCGACCGAGCGCGTCTTTGCTGAAGTCGCAACAGAGTTGCATGGGCAGGGGACGAGCGACTGGGACCAGCCTCACGACTGATCCATAGAGCCCCAAAGGTCTAATTCAGTCTGTGTCCTGTTTGTTGATCAAAGAGGTGCACTTTGGTGGGATCGGGCGAGAGGGAGAGGGTTTCGCCGGGTCTGGTGTGGACGCGCTCGCGGAACACGGCCGTGAGGTTCTGGCCTGCCAGGGTGGCGACCACC
>DASZAZ010000085.1:0-51976 GCA_035944635.1 Microvirga sp. | reverse complement strand
GCACCCCGTGCGCGAGCGGAAAGTGTGGGGAAATCCGCGCCATCTGCCGCTCGCTCAGCAGAAATAGACCGCTCATCAGCGCCTCCTCTACAGGGACACTGAATCAGCCCGCGGTCGAGATTAATAGGTCCTGAGCCTAGCCCTGCGCCGCCACCGGGCGCCCGTAGACCTGATGCGCCCGCTGCTCGAAGGCCTCGGAAAAGCGTCGGAAGGCCTGGTCGAACATGGAGCCCATGAGCATGCCGAGCATGCGGCTGCGGAACTCGTATTCGATGAAGAACTCGACGGCGCAGCCATCCGGTGCCGGCTTGAAACCCCAGCGGTTCTGCAACCGCTTGAAAGGCCCGTCCACGTATTCGACGAGGATCTCCCGGTTCTCCCGGTCGAGGGTCACCCGGCTCGTGAAGGTTTCCTTGATGGCCTTGTAGCCCACGCCCATGGCGGCGATCAGAACCTCGCGCCCGGCCTCGTCGGTGGTCCGGCGGATCACGCGCAGGGATTCGCACAGCGGCAGGAACTCGGGATAGCGCTCCACATCCGCCACGAGATCGAACATCTGCGTGGGGCTATGCTTCACCATCCGCGTGGAGCGGAACGAGGGCATGGTCGCGAAATCGCCTGCGTCTAGAGCTTTGCGAGGCGGGCGGCCTTCAGCTTCGCGAAGTCCTCGCCCGCGTGGTGCGACGAGCGGGTGAGCGGCGTCGCGGACACCAGGAGAAACCCCTTGGCGTAAGCGGTGGTTGCGTAGGCCTTGAACTCGTCCGGCGTGACAAAGCGAACCACGGGGTGATGCTTCTTCGTCGGCTGCAGGTACTGCCCGATAGTGAGGAAATCGACTTCGGCGGAGCGTAGGTCGTCCATGAGCTGGAGCACCTCGTTCCGCTCCTCGCCCAACCCCACCATGATGCCGGACTTGGTGAAGATGGTCGGATCGAGCTCCTTCACCCGCTGGAGCAGGCGGATGGAGTGGAAGTAGCGGGCGCCGGGCCGAACCTTCAGGTACTTCGAGGGCACGGTTTCGAGGTTGTGGTTGAACACGTCGGGGCGGGCCTGGACCACGACTTCGAGCGCCCCGTCCTTGCGCAGGAAGTCGGGGGTCAGAACCTCGATGGTGGTGCCGGGCGAGAGCGCCCGGATGGCATTAATCACATCCGCGAAATGCTGGGCGCCGCCGTCGTCGAGGTCGTCGCGGTCCACCGAGGTGATGACCACGTGCTCAAGGCCGAGCTTCGCCACGGCCTCGGCAACGCTCCTCGGCTCCGAGCGGTCGAGGGCCTGGGGCAGGCCCGTCTTCACGTTGCAGAAGGCGCAGGCGCGGGTGCACGTGTCGCCCATGATCATGAAGGTGGCGTGCTTCTTCTCCCAGCACTCGCCGATATTGGGGCAGCCGGCCTCCTCGCACACGGTGACGAGCCCGTTCTCGCGCACGATCCGGTTGGTCTCGGCCCATTTGGGCGAGCCCGGCGCCTTGACCCGGATCCAGTCGGGCTTGCGCAGGATCGGCTGATCCGGCCGGTGCGCCTTCTCGGGGTGCCGCGGACGGTTATCCTTGTTGAGCAGGTCGAGAACGACGGCCATGAACGGGTTTACCTTCGGGGGCCGGCGAAGCCCGAGCCGCCCACAGGGCTGATGTAAGGCGTCGGCCCGCCCGCCGCAAATGACCGGATGTCATCCCCCCTCCCGTGCTGAGAGGGGGCGACAGCTCAGGTGTGGATCACCCGCCCGTAGGCGTCGAGGACGCTCTCGTGCATCATCTCGGAGAGGGTCGGGTGCGGGAAGACCGTGTGCATGAGGTCTTCCTCGGTGGTTTCGAGCTGCATCGCCACCACGTAGCCCTGGATCAGCTCCGTGACCTCCGCACCCACCATGTGGGCGCCGAGCAGCTGGCCGGTCTTCTTGTCGAAGATCGTCTTGACCAGGCCCTCGGGCTCGCCGAGCGCAATGGCCTTGCCGTTGCCCGCGAAGGGGAAACGGCCGACGCGGATGTCGTAACCCTGCTCCTTGGCCTTGGCTTCCGTGAGGCCGACGCTGGCGATCTGCGGGTGGCAATAGGTGCAGCCCGGGATCTTGGCCTTGTCCATGGGGTGCGTGTGCAGACCCTTGATGGTCTCCACGCAGATCACGCCCTCGTGCTCCGCCTTGTGGGCGAGCATCGGGGGACCGGCGGCGTCGCCGATGGCGTAGATGCCGGGCACGTTGGTGCGCCCTAAGCCATCGGTCACGATGATGCCCCGGTCGAGCTTGACCCCGAGCTTTTCGAGCCCGAGGCCTTCGACGTTCGCCACGACGCCGACGGCGGAAATTAGCCGGTCGGCGGTGAGCTTCTGCACCCCGCCCTTGCCGTCGTCCACGGTTGCGGTGACGGAATCCGCACCCTTCTCGACCGCCGTGACCATGGTGCCGGTGAGGATCTTGATGCCCTGCTTCTCGAAGCGCTTGCGGGCATGGGCCGCGATCTCCGCGTCCTCCACCGGGAGGATTTGCGGCATCACCTCGATCACCGTCACCTCCGCGCCCATGGTGCGGTAGAAGGAGGCGAACTCGATCCCAATGGCGCCGGAGCCCATGACGAGGAGCGACTTCGGCATCCGCTCCGGCACCATGGCCTCGTAATAGGTCCAGATGAGCTTCTTGTCCGGCTCGATGCCGGGGAGCGCACGGGGCCGCGCGCCGGTCGCCACGATGATGTGTTTGGCCTGGTACGAGCCCGGGCCGAGCGCGCCCTTCGGGGGCTCGGCGCGCTTCGTCTCTTTCACGGTCAACTTGCCCGGCGCGTCGATGGCGGCCTCGCCCCAGATCACGTCCACCTTGTTCTTCTTCAGCAGCATGCCGACGCCGCCGTTAAGACGGGCCGAGACGCCGCGGGAGCGCTTCACGATCGCCGCCGCGTCGAAGCTCGCACCCTGCACCGACAGGCCGTAATCGCCCGCGTGCTGCATGTAGTGGTAGATCTCGGCAGAGCGCAGCAGCGCCTTGGTCGGGATGCAGCCCCAGTTGAGGCAGATGCCGCCGAGATGCTCCCGGTCCACGACCGCGGTCTTGAACCCAAGCTGTGCGGCCCGGATCGCCGCCACGTAGCCGCCTGGGCCGCCTCCGATGACGATGATGT
Source organism: Microvirga sp. (assembly GCA_035944635.1). Taxonomy (GTDB): domain Bacteria; phylum Pseudomonadota; class Alphaproteobacteria; order Rhizobiales; family Beijerinckiaceae; genus Microvirga. Next base: position 48,867 of record DASZAZ010000085.1, on the reverse strand, counting down.
CGTATTGGTCTGCCATATGTAATCCCCGTCATGCCCGGGCTTGGCCCGGGCATCCACGGTTTCGGGGCCGGACCGGAGGGTGAGAAGGCGTGGATGGCCGGCCCGAGGCCGGCCGTGACGGCTTGCGCTTAGACGAGCATCCCCATCGGGTTCTCGATCAGCGCCTTGAAGGCCTGCATCAGCTCGGCGCCGAGCGCGCCGTCGACCGCGCGGTGATCGGTCGAGAGCGTCACGGACATCACGGTCGCGACCGCGGGCGCATTGTTCTTCACGATCACCCGCTTCTCGCCCGCGCCCACCGCGAGGATGGTGGCGTGGGGCGGATTGATGACGGCCGAAAAGTCCTTGATGCCGAACATGCCGAGGTTCGACACGGCGGTGGAGCCGCCCTGGTATTCCTCGGGCTTCAGCTTGCGGTTCTTGGCGCGGCTCGCGAGGTCCTTCATCTCGTTGGAGATGGCGGAGAGCGTCTTCATCTCGGCCTTGCGGACCACCGGCGTGATGAGCCCGCCGGGGATCGACACCGCGACGCCCACATCCGCGTGCTTGTGCTTCAGCATCGCGCCTTCGGTCCAGGACACGTTGGCATCCGGCACGCGCATCATGGCCATCGCCAGCGCCTTGATAACGAAGTCGTTGACCGAAACCTTGTAGGCGGGCTTGCCGTCCTTGTCCTTCGGGGCCGCGCCGTTGATCTGCTCGCGGAGGCCTAAGAGCGCGTCGAGCTCGCAATCGAGCGTGAGGTAGAAGTGCGGGATGGTCTGCTTTGACTCCAGCAGGCGACGCGCGATCACCTTGCGCATGGAATCGTGCGGGATCTCCTCGTAGGAGCCCGGCTCGAAGAACTTCTTGATCTGCTCGTCGCCCATCGCGGCCGGAGCCGCGGGCTTCGGCGCGCTGGGTGCCGGCGCAGCGGCGGGAGCGGGGGCAGCCGCTGGTGCCGCGGCAGGCGCGGCCTTCGCGGCGCCGCCCTGCAGGGCCTGCCGCACGTCGCGTTCCACGACGCGACCGTGGGGGCCGGAGCCCTGAACCCGCGCGAGGTCGAGCCCCGCTTCCTTGGCGAGGCGCTTCGCCAGGGGCGAGGCGAAGATGCGTCCTCCGCCCTGCCCTGCTCCGTTCGGCTTCGCAGCCGCGGCACCGTCATGCGCGGCTTTCGCGGGTCCCTCGGGCGCCGCATCGATGCGGGCGTAGGAAATGTGACCGGCATCGCCGCCGGCGGTGGCCGTGTTGGCCTGAGGCATGGCGCCCGTGGAGCTCCCGGCGGCAGGTGCTGCCACGGGGGCCGGCTGCGCGGCCGGAGCCGGCGAGGCGGCCGGCGCGCCGCCGCCGCTTGGTCCGGTGACGCTCTTCGGGTCTTCGCCCTCGCCGGCGATGAGCGCGATGAGCTCGTTCACCGGCACGTCGGACGTGCCCTCCGGGACCATGATCTTGGCGAGGATGCCTTCATCCACCGCCTCGACCTCCATGGTGGCCTTGTCGGTCTCGATCTCGGCGATCACGTCGCCGGACTTGATCCGGTCGCCTTCCTTCTTGAGCCACTTGGCGAGATTGCCCTTCTCCATCGTGGGCGACAGGGCGGGCATCAGGATGTTGATGGGCATCGTGTGGGATCCTGATCGAAGGTCTAGTTGATGGCCTGGGTGGAGCCGGGATCGGACGGATCGTCGAGTTCGGCGCGCATGCCGCTCTGGATCGCGTCCATGGCCTCCTCTTCGGAGATGTCCGTCTCCATGGCGTAGACCCGGGCCGCATGGCGGGCGAGATCGACGAAGAGCACGCCCCAGGTGAACGGGTCGTCGAAGGCGCGGCGGAGCGCGACGCTGACCGCGCCGTCCACCACCGAGGCGCGCAGGATCTCGATGCCGCCCTTCTCCAGAACTTCAGGCGGCAAGCCCAGCGCCTCGAACTTTCCGCCCTCGCTCATCGATAGAGCACCGCCTTGGCGGCCTGGACGACCTCGGCGACGTTCGGGAGCGCGAGCTTTTCGAGGTTCGCGGCGTAGGGCATCGGCACGTCCTTGCCGGTGACCCGGGCCACGGGCGCGTCGAGGTAATCGAACGCCTCTTCCATGATCTTGGTCGCGATTTCAGCGGTGACGCCGGATTGCGGGAAGCCCTCCTCCACCGCGACGCAGCGGCCGGTCTTCATCACCGAGGCCACCACCGTATCGATGTCCATGGGACGGATCGTGCGCAGGTCCACGACCTCCGCCTCGATGCCTTCCTTCTCGAGCTCGTGCGCGGCCTTCAGCGCATAGGTCATACCGATGCCGAAGGAGACGATCGTGACGTCCTTGCCCTGGCGATGAACCCGCGCCTTGCCGATCGGCACCGTGAAATCGTCAAGCTTCGGCACGGGGAAGCTCTGGCCGTAGAGGATCTCGTTCTCGAGGAAGATCACCGGGTTCGGATCGCGGATGGCGCTCTTGAGCAAGCCCTTCGCGTCGGACGCCGTGTAGGGGATCACCACCTTCAGCCCCGGCACGTTGGAATACCAGGCGGTGTAATCGTGGGAGTGCTGTGCGGCCACGCGGGAGGCCGCGCCGTTGGGGCCGCGGAATACGATGGGCGCGCCGAGCTGCCCGCCCGACATGTAGAGGGTCTTGGCGGCCGAGTTGATGATGTGGTCTATCGCCTGCATGGCAAAGTTGAACGTCATGAACTCGACGATGGGCTTCAGCCCCACGAAAGCCGCGCCGACGCCGACGCCGGCGAAGCCGTGCTCGGTGATGGGCGTATCGACCACGCGCCGGGCGCCGAATTCCTGCAGCAGGCCCTGTGTGACCTTGTAGGCGCCCTGGTACTCGGCGACCTCCTCGCCCATGACGAAGACGCTCTCGTCGCGGCGCATCTCTTCCGCCATGGCGTCGCGCAGGGCCTCGCGGACGGTCATGTTGACCATCTCGGTGCCCTCGGGGATTTCAGCCATGGCGTCATGGCTGGTGCGGCTCGTGATCACCGACGGAGCGGCAGGCTGTGCCACGGGCGACTGGTCTCCGCCCTGGCGCGCGTTCGGCGCCGGACGGTCGGCCATGCCCTCGGCCTGCATGTCGGGCGTGGGCGCCGGCTGCGGCGCGCTCGGACCCGGAGCCGGAGGCGCGTCCCCACCGCCTTGCGCCGAGCCGCGGGAGGCCGCCGCCGACGCATCCTCGCCTTCACCGGCAAGCACGGCGATGGGCGTGTTGACCGCCACGTTGTCGGTGTCGTCCGGCACGAGGATCTTGGCGAGGATGCCCTCGTCGATGGCCTCGACTTCCATAGTGGCCTTGTCGGTTTCGATTTCGGCGAGCACGTCGCCGGGCTTCACCTTGTCGCCCTCCTTCTTCAGCCATTTCGCGAGCTTGCCCTGCTCCATGGTGGGCGAAAGGGCGGGCATGAGGATGTCGATCGCCATCGGTGACCTGTTCGTTGTCGTTGCCGCGAGAGGCGCGAGGCGCGCCTTAGAGCAGAATGTCGGTGTAGAGCTCGGACACGTCGGGCTCCGGATCGTGGGTGGCGAATTCCGCCGCTTCGTTCACGATCTCGCGCACGCGTCCGTCGATCACCTTGAGCTCCTCCTCGGAGAGCTTCCAGCTCTCAAGAAGGCGGCGGCGCACCTGCTCGATGGGGTCGTGCTCCTCGCGCATGCGGGTCACCTCGTCCTTCGTGCGGTACTTCGCCGGATCGGACATGGAGTGGCCGCGATAGCGGTAGGTCTGCATCTCGAGGATGAAGGGGCCTTTGCCCGAACGCGCATGCTCGATGGCGCGCTGGCCCGCCGCGTAGACGGCGCGCACATCCATGCCGTCCACCTGCTCGCCGGGAATGCCGAAGGACACGCCGCGCTTGGAGAAATCCGTCTGCGCCGAGGCGCGATTCACGGAGGTGCCCATGGCGTAGCGGTTGTTTTCGATCACGTACACGACGGGCAGCTTCCAGAGCTCCGCCATGTTGAAGCTCTCATACACCTGGCCCTGGTTCGCGGCGCCGTCGCCGAAATAGGTCAGGCAGACGTTGCCGTTGTTCTGGTACTTGTTCGCGAAGCCGATGCCGGTCCCGAGAGACACCTGGGCGCCCACGATGCCGTGGCCGCCGTAGAAGTGCTTCTCCTTCGAGAACATGTGCATGGAGCCGCCCTTGCCTTTCGACAAGCCGCCCCGGCGTCCGGTGAGCTCCGCCATCACGCCCTTCGGGTCCATGCCGCAGGCGAGCATGTGGCCGTGGTCGCGGTAGCCGGTGATGTTCTGATCGCCCTCGATGGTGGCCATCTGCATGCCGACCACCACGGCTTCCTGCCCGATGTAGAGATGGCAGAAGCCGCCGATCAGCCCCATGCCGTACATCTGGCCCGCCTTCTCCTCGAAGCGGCGGATCAGCAGCATCTCGTTATAGGCTGCGAGGTCCTGGTCTTTGCTGAACTGGGGAGAATTGGGCGCGGGCCCAGCCTTCTTCGCGGGGGTCTTGGTCGAGACGCTTTGCGCGCCGCGGCCCACCTTGCGGGCTGCTACAGCCATCGGGTCCTCCGGAGGGTTTCCTGCGAGGACATGTAGCGCAGTGGAAATCCGAAAGCGAGAGGGGGCGACAGTTGAACTCAGCCGCGTGCTTGCGGCCTAAGTCACTGTACTGGCGAACAAAATAGCGATGAACTTTTGTTTAGTTCATCTGAACTTTCGACGCTGCACTGCAACACAAGGGGTTGAGCAGCGAGCGGCTCTCACGGCTCCTCGAGGAGCGCTGGTTATTGCCCCGTGATGATCACGAGATCGTTGCGGTGAACACGACCCAGCATAATGCGGGAGCGCTCCTCCAGAAGATCCTGATCGATCTGATCGCTGCGCAGGAGCGCGATACGCCGCTCCCATTCCTTGCGCTCGGTCACGACCGCGTCGTACTCGGCCTGGATGGCCGCGGCCTGCGTCTCGAACAGGCGCTTGGCCTCGATGCCGCGGGCGCCCGAATGGGCGTGGTGGACGAAGTAGCCGACAAGAGCCGCCGCCACCCCGTAGAGTGCGAGCGGGATCAGGAATCGGCGGGCCCGGCGACGAATGACCATGGCAGAACGCTAGCCCTCCATGGTTAAGGACGCGTTTAGCTCCCAGGCGGGACAGGCGTCTTTCGCGGGAAGAGCCGGTTGCCGAAGGCCGCGAGCGTCAGCCCCGAGACGATCAGCGCAAACCCGATCATCTGAAGCCGCCCCGGCCACTCGCCGAGAATCGGCACGGCCGACAAGGTGCCGACCACGGGAATGAGCGGCGGGAAGCGCTGCGCGACGGCAGCCCCCAGCACGCGCACCGCCGTGCCCCAGAGCCACAGCGCCACGACGATGTTGAGCACGCCCTGGAGCAGCGCCTGAAACAAGACGAGGCCCGGCGCCGCTTCGAGCAGCTGGGGCGACGCGAAAGCCGCATAGAACGGCAGGTAGGCGAGCGAGAGCACCGCCACCACCGAGGTGCCGACTAGCGGCGGCACGCCCCAGCGCTGGAGCATGAGGGGATAGAGACCCCAGAGCGAACCGGCGACGATGAAGAGGCTGTCACCGAGCACCACGTCCGGCATGCCCGATGTGGTGCCGGCAAGCCCGATGCAGGCGAGGCCTACGATCGTGGTCGCGATGCCGATGAGCACCACCCGGGTCGGCACGACGCCGAAGAGCAGGATGCTGCCGATGGCGCCGATTACCGTCACCGTGCCGGGCTGGAGCGATGCGCCATGGGCCGCGGGCGCGTATTTCAGGCCCGTGTTCATGAGCAGGACCATGGGCACGCCGCTCATGCAGGCGAGCAGCAGCCCCCTGCCCCAGCCGAGCCCCGCGCAATCGCGCCAGCCCGCCCGCAGGAACACCGGCAGCAGGAGCACGCCCGCCACGCCGAAGCGCAGGGCCGTGAGGTCGTGCGGCGTCAGTCCATGGAGCGTGGCGTAGCGGCTTGCGGGAAAGGTGACGCCGTAGATCAGCACGGCGCCCACCATGGCGAGGATCGCGAGGCGGGGGCTCACGACCGCACCCCGTCCCGCGGAGCCTGGGTCAGCGGAGCGCCTTCAGGGCCTCACGGCCGGCATAGCGCGCCTGCGAGCCCAGCTGCTCCTCGATGCGGATGAGCTGGTTGTACTTCGCCAGCCGGTCCGAGCGGGCGAGCGAGCCCGTCTTGATCTGCCCGCAATTAGTGGCGACCGCGAGATCCGCGATGGTGGAATCCTCGGTCTCGCCGGAGCGGTGGGACATCACGGCCGTGTAGCCGGCGCGGTGCGCCATATCGACCGCCGAAAGGGTCTCGGTCAGCGAGCCGATCTGGTTCACCTTCACGAGGATGGAGTTGCCGACACCCTTCGCGATTCCCTCGGAGAGGCGGGTCACGTTGGTGACGAACAGGTCGTCGCCCACGAGCTGGCACCGGCCGCCGACGAGGTCGGTGAGCGCCTTCCAACCCTCCCAATCGTCCTCCGACATCCCGTCCTCGATGGTGACGATGGGATAGGCGGCGACGAGGCCGGCAAGGTACTCGGCCTGCTCCTGCGGAGAACGCTTTTTCCCTTCACCCTCATAGTCGTAGGCGCCGTTCTTGAAGAATTCGGTTGCGGCGCAATCGAGCCCAATCATCATGTCGCCGCCGGCCTTGTAGCCGGCGGTCTCGATGGACCGCATGATGAAGTCGAGGGCCGCTTCGGCGGTGGGCAGGTTCGGGGCGAAGCCGCCCTCGTCGCCCACATTCGTGTTGTGCCCGGCCTTTTTCAGCGCACCTTTAAGGGTGTGGAACACCTCGGCGCCCATCCGCACGGCTTCGGCAAGGGTCGGCGCGCCGACCGGCAGGATCATGAATTCCTGGAAGTCGATCGGGTTATCGGCGTGCGCCCCGCCATTGATGATGTTCATCATCGGCACGGGCAGAACCCGCGCCTGCGTGCCGCCGACGTAGCGATAAAGCGGCAGGCCCGACGCCTCGGCGGCGGCCTTTGCGGTGGCGAGCGAGACACCCAGGATTGCGTTGGCGCCAAGACGCGCCTTGTTCGGGGTACCGTCGAGCTCGATCATCGCGGCGTCAATGGCGGTCTGGTCCTCGGCCTCCATGCCGCCGATGGCATCGAGGATCTCGCCGTTCACCGCCTGCACGGCCTTGGTGACGCCCTTGCCGAGGTAGCGCGTCTTGTCGCCATCGCGCAGTTCCACGGCCTCGTGGGCGCCCGTCGAAGCGCCGGACGGCACCGCGGCCCGGCCCATCGACCCATCCTCCAGCCACACATCGACCTCGACGGTCGGGTTGCCTCGGCTGTCGAAAATCTGGCGGGCGACGATATCGACGATCGCGGTCATGAGGGCTCCTCAGGCAGGCTGTGGGATCGTGCGGGGAAGCGGCCGGTGCGGCCTTGACGCATGGCGCGGCTTATTGACCGAAATCCCGGAGGGGGCAAGGAGAGGGCCCATATGGGCGCCTTCATCCCCGGGGTTCTTTTCCCCTATGAGCGCCCCCTTCTGCATTCCGGAGTACCGTTTCTTGACCGATACACCCCTGCAACTGGGCCAGTCGAGCGTCGTGCCGCGCTCGCCGGAAGAAGCCCGCCTCGACCGCGTGCCGAACCCGCACCACGATACCGATTACGTGGCGCGCTTCACGGCACCCGAATTCACCTCGATCTGCCCGGTCACGAGCCAGCCGGATTTCGCGATTCTGGTGATCGACTATGTGCCGGACCGCTGGCTCGTGGAGTCGAAGTCGCTGAAGCTCTACCTCCACAGCTTCCGCGATCACGGCGCGTTCCACGAGGATTGCACGGTGGCCATCGGCCGGCGCCTGAAGGACCTGCTGGAGCCGCGCTACCTGCGCATCGGCGGCTACTGGTATCCGCGCGGCGGCATCCCGATCGATGTGTTCTGGCAGACCGGCGAGGTGCCGAAGGGATTGTGGCTGCCGGACCAGGGCGTCGCGCCCTATCGCGCGCGGGGCTGAGGCATCAGCGGGCGGCGGGTCGTGCGATGACCCGCGCCGCCACGATCCCAACGGCCAGGATCACTGCAGCGGCAACCAGGAGAGACGGCGCCTGCCCGAGGGTGCGCAAGCCGAGACCCAGCAGCACCACGCCCAGCGCCTGCCCGACGAAGAACGAGAAGGCGTGGAGGGCCACCGCCGAGGCCCGTGCCTGCGGGGCCACCTCGGTGACCTGCGTCTGGAACGAGTTGTGCAGCATGTAATAGCCAAGCCCGAGCACCAGCATGGCAGCGGCGTCCACCGTCCAGTGTCCTGCGAAGCCGATGGCCGCGAGGGCTAGGCCCGCGAGGCTCCCGCCGAAGAGGAGCATGCGGCCGAGCCCGAGGTTCGCGAGCATCCAGGCCACGAGTGCGGAATAGAGCAGTCCGCCGATCGCGAATCCCGCGATGGCGAGGCCCGCTTCGGCCGGCCCTCCCCCGCCCCGGGCCTCGAGCATGGGCGCGATGTAGGGAAACACCCCGAACACCGCCATGGCTTCCACGAAGACAAGGCTGAACAGCGCGCGGGCGTGCGGATTGGCGACGATGCCGCGATAGCGGTGAAGCGCCGTGGCGAGGTCGAATGCGCCCGCTGGAGCGCCCCCTCGAAAGCCCACGAAGGTCGCGGCGGCGGCGAGCAGCATGATGCCGGTCGAGAGGGCGAACACGCCCCGCCAGCCGACATATTCGGCCAGGATGCCGGCCAGCACGGATCCCAGGAGCTGGCCCGAGATCAGCGCCACGAGGAAGCGGCTGATGGCGACCTGACGCTGCCCCATGGGGACGCGGTCGCCGAGAAGCGCGAGCGACAACGGCACGATGCCGCCCGAGGCCATGCCGGCCAGGACGCGCAGGACGAAGAGCGCTTCGATGTTGGGCGCCAGGGCCGAACTCGCGAGGGTCAGCACGAGCAGTGCCAGGCAGACCTTGATCACCCGCTCCTTTCCCACCGCATCGCCGATGGGTCCGAGGATCGGCTGGATGAAAGCGTAGGGCAGCGCGAAGGCTGCCGAGAGAAGGGCAACGGTCTGGATGCTGGCCGACACGTCGCGGGCGATCACGCCCACGAGGGGTTCGAGCGCGCGGCTCGAAAAGGTGCTCGCGAAGCCGCTGGTCGCGAGGATCAGAATCAGCCTGCGGGAGGACGAGGCAGCCTCCGTCACCGGCGCCTCAGGCGGCCTTGGCGATGCGATCGAAGGCCATGAGCTGCCGCAGCAGCGCTTCCATTTCCGCAAGCGGCACCATGTTGGGGCCGTCCGAGGGCGCCCGCTCGGGATCCTGGTGGGTTTCGATGAACACCCCTGCAACGCCGACCGCCACGGCGGCCCGCGCCAGCACCGGCACGAACTCCCGCTGCCCACCCGAGGTGGTGCCCTTGCCGCCCGGCTGCTGCACCGAATGGGTGGCGTCGAAGATCACCGGAGCCCCGGTGGTCTCGGCCATGATGGGCAGCGCGCGCATGTCGGAGACCAGCGTGTTGTAGCCGAAGGAGGCGCCGCGCTCCGTCACCATCACGTTCGGGTTGCCCGCGCCCGTGACCTTGCTGGCCACATTGGCCATGTCCCACGGGGCGAGGAACTGGCCCTTCTTGACGTTCACGACCCGCCCGGTCTTCGCGGCCGCCACCAGGAGATCGGTCTGGCGACAGAGGAACGCCGGAATCTGGAGAATGTCGACGACCTCCCCGGCCGCGGCGCATTGCTCCGCCTCGTGCACGTCGGTGAGGACCGGCAGCCCCAAGCTCTCCTTCACCTCGGCGAAAACGGCGAGCGCCTTGTCGAGACCGATGCCGCGGGCGCTTGCGGCCGAGGTGCGGTTCGCCTTGTCGAAGGAGGATTTGTAGACGAGCCCAAGGCCCAGCCGGCCTGCGATCTCTTTCAGAGCCGAGGCGGTTTCGAGCGCATGCGCGCGGCTCTCCATGGCGCAGGGGCCGGCAATGAGGGCGAGCGGCAGGTGGTTGCCGAAGCGAACCGAACCAAGGTCCACCACTGAGGAGGCTTGCAACATCATAGCCCCACCTAGCGGGTTTCGGGGCCTATCGGAAGCGGCGCCGGGATCGCCCCTAGTATGTCATGGCCGCGGCATTCACGATGCCCGCCGCAAGCGAAGCCGCGCCGAGGAAGAGCGCCGCACCCATTTCCCCAGCCGCGATCCGCTGCGACAGGTCCGGCAGCAGCACCCGGACGAGCCAATAGGCGAGGATCTGCACCGCAAGAGCCACGAGGCCCCAGACGAGGCAGTCGAGCAGGTTCTGGGCATGCACGATGGCGCTGGCGAGCGGGAGCGTGAAGCCGATGAGGCTGAACCCCAGTGCCACGGCGGCCGAGATCACGTTACGGCGGATGAGGGCGAACTCGTTGTGAGCGGTCGCCAGGGTGTAGAGCGCAAGATAGAGCGCCACCAGGAGCACCCCGGCGCCGAAGAAGAGCAGAAAATCGGCCAAGCCCTGCAGCGACGCGCTCAACCTTCCGCCTCCCTCGCCCGCGAGTCGGGGCTGATCTTACGCACTCAAGCTCCAGTTGCGAGTCCGGGAAGCCTCAGGCAGGCTCGAAGGCGATCGTGACCCCAAAGGCCGCGCTCGCCGGAACGACCGCACGGCTGCCGATAGTCTGGTACGGAATGCCGGCGGCATCGAGCAGAGCGGTCTGCGATCGAACGTCGTCCACGCGCACCGCGAAGGCCACGAAGGCTGCCGTGTCGAGATCCGCCTCCACGGACCCGTAGATCTCGGCTGCATCGTCAGGCGTCACCACGTCGACGCGCCCGCGGTCGAGAGTGAAGGAGAGATCGTCCCCATCGGGCCGGGTCGGCGCGATGCCCGTGAAACTGGCGAGAAAATCCGCATGCGCGGCAGGGTTGGGCGAGGCCAGCGTCACCGCCGCAAGCGTACGGGCCTTGTTGACGTGCTGCTGAAAGCGCTCGTTCCAGAAGTTCTCCGGAAAGTGCTGCTGGCACACGAAGAAGGCGGCGTGGGGCGCCTGCGGGTCTTCGGCAAAGGCGAGCGTGAACGCAACCTGCGTTTCACTGCCATCCGGCCGGCGCCCGCGGCGCTCGAAGTGGAAGGGCTCGAAGCCGCCAATCCCTGCGCTCGCAAAGGCCGCTGCATCACCCGTCGCATCGGTGCTGTCGAGGACAAGCATGGCGAGACCCTCGCGCCGGGCGAGATAGTCGCGCACGAATGCGCCGAAGCTGAAACGATGACCCTCCCGCTCCGGGATCGCGGCGCCCTCCCCGATCGCGATGAGTTCGATGAAGCACTGAGGTAGCTGGATCAGCCGGTTCTCTGTGCCCCACGGATGCCGATTGGGCGAGCCGACCTGAAAGCCGAGCTGCTCGTACAGGCGCCCGGCCGCATCGAGATCGCGCACCGCGACGACGAGATGATCGATGCCTCGGGTCATGCCTTGCTCCAGCTGCACATCTCCTCAACATAGGCGCCGAACGGCGAAAGGGGATGGCGGCTGAGCCTCACAGATCGTGAACGGCAAAAAGGGATGGCGGCTGAGCCTCCGCCATCCCTTTCAGGATTGGACGCCGACAAGCGGCATCCGATTGCTTGCCGTGATCAGTTCCCGCTGAGATAGGACAACGGATCGACCGGGGTCTGGCCTTTGCGGATCTCGAAGTGGAGCTGCGGCGAGGTCACGTTGCCGGTCTGGCCCGACTTCGCGACCACCTGGCCGCGGGTGACGCGCTCGCCGCGCTTCACGTTGAGCTCGCCATTGTGGGCGTAAGCCGAGATGTAGCCGTTGTCGTGCTTGATGAGCACGAGGTTGCCGTAGCCACGCACCTCGTTACCGGCATAGGTCACCGTGCCGGCTTCCGCAGCCTTCACGGGCGTGCCTTCCGGCACCGCGATGTTGATGCCCTCGTTGCCGCCATTGGCGCCAAAACCAGCAATCACGCGGCCGCGAGCCGGCCAGCGGAAATCGGCGGTGGGCTCCTTCGGCAGGCTCGCGGTCTCCTCCGGCTCCTTAATGGGCGCCTTGGCGGGTTGCGGCTGCGGCTGGGGGGCAACCGCGACCGGCGCGGGCGCCGGTGCCGCCACGGGCTTGGTCTCGATCGCTGCGACCTTCACGGGCTCGGCCGGCTTCTGCGCGACCGCCTGAGGAGCGGGCTGAGCCGGAGCGGCCTTCGCGGCCTGCGGTGCGGCCGGAGCCGGCTTCGCGGGCTCCGCCTTGGCGGTTTGCACGGGAGCAGGCTTGACGGGCTCTGCCTTCGCAGTCGTGACCATGCCGGGACGGGTGCGGGCCTTGGGGGCTTCCGCGGGCTGCGCGGCGGGCTTGGGGCCTTCGACGAAGCGGAACTTCGGTTGCGGCGCGGCGGGCGCCGCTGCGGCCACACGGCTCGGCGTCGGCGCAGGCGTCGCGACCGGGGACACAGATGCGACGCGGGTCGGCTGCGGTGCCTGCCCCGTCGCGCTGTAGACCGGAATCACGATGCTGGCGCCCGGCTGGATCTGCGCGGCGCTGGCAAGGCCGTTGGCCTGCAGGATCGCGTTGGTCGGCACGCCGTAGCGCTGCGAAACGGTGTTGAGGCTGTCGCCAGCACCAAGGGTGATCCGCGTTCCGCCGGCTGCGGACCAGCCGCCCGACGAACTCGTCACAGGTGCGTTGGAAGCCACGCCCCGCGCGGTCGGCGCGCTGATCGGCGGCAGCGCCTGCGACTGCACGGGGGCCGTCGGCATCGCGGCCACCTGGGCCGGAGCGGCGGCTTGAGGCGCCGGCTGCGGATCGACCGCGGCCAAACGCTGGCTCGTCGCGAAAGGATTGGAGAAAGGACTGTCGGAGAGCTGCAGCCGATCGGAACTACAGGCCGAGGCGACACTCCCGATCAAAGCCACGAGAGCTATCCGCGAAACACCGCCCCACCGGCCCACAGAGGCAACCTGACTCATCACGCACCCACCCGCACAAACTCGATAGGGGCATTGAAAAGGATTCAGGTTAAGCAACCGTTTCGCGCGACGAGGTTGTCGTAAGTATTGCGGCGCTTTTGCGCCGGTGCCGTGAGTGATGGGTCAGAGCGAGATCGCGGCGCCCGTCACGAGCGGCGAAATGCGCAGCAGAGAACCCACCTCTTCACGCGTCTCCCCCTCGACACGGTCCACACGCACGAGCCGCGGGGCATTGTCGATGGTGAGCGCTCCCACCAGACGCCCGCCGGGTCCGAGGAGAGACGCAAGGATCGTGGGCACCGCAGGCCTTGCTCCGTTGAGGAGGATGCGGTCGAACCGCTCGCGCGGGCGCTGCGCCAGACCGTCGGCGACTTCCATCCTGACCGACGCATTCACACCCGCGGCCTTCAAGTGCCCATGGGCGCTTTCGGCCAGCGAGCCGTAGCGCTCCACGGTCACGACCTCGGCGCCGAGCCGCACGAGGAGCGCGGTCACATAGCCGCTGCCGGTCCCGATTTCGAGGATGCGCTGACCCGGCTCGACCCCGAGCGCGACGAGCATCGCGGCGACCGTGCCGGGCGCTGTCATGGTCTGCCCGCAGGGCAGCGGCAGAGCAACATCGGAGCGGGCGAGGTCGGCAAAGCGGCGCGGTGCGAACACCTCGCGCGGCACGAGTTCCATGGCCCGCAGGACCTCGGTGTCGCGGATCCCGCGGGCGCGCAGGCCGAGCACGAAGGTGGCGGCCCCGACCGCCTGGCGATCAGGGTCGTCGAGGGGAGCAAGCGGGAGCGAGGCTGGGCCAGGCCGAGGAGGCGATCCGCCGCTCACCGCCGCCGGTCCTTACGCGAAGGCCTGCGCGTAATGGGTGAGCGTCGGCTCGTCGGTCATGTCGAGCCGCAACGGCGTCACGGCGATGCGCCGGTTGGCGATGGCCCACAGATCCGTGCCGTTCGGCGGCGTGGTGCGCCGGCGTTCGAAGGCGATCCAGAAATAGGCGTTGCCGCGCCCGTCCTGGCGCTCGTCGAGGCGCAGCAGTTCCTGATTGCGTTGGCCCTGGTTCACGAGGGCGGTGCCCTCGATCTCCTCGGGCTCGCAATCCGGGAAGTTCACGTTGAGGAGAATTCCGCGGGGGATGCCGATCTCCAGGATCTTACGCACCACGCCGGGTGCGTGGTGCTCGGCGCAGTGCCAGCGCATGGCGGTGCGTCCGGCAGCGCCATAGGCCTGGCTGAGCGCAATGGAGGGAACGCCGAGAATGGTCCCCTCGATGGCACCCGCGACCGTGCCGGAATAGCTCACATCCTCGGCCACATTCTGCCCGCGGTTCACGCCCGACAGTACGAGGTCCGGCTTGTGATCGGCCAGGATGTTGCGCACGCCCATGATCACGCAATCGGTCGGCGTGCCCTTCACGGCGAAGTGGCGCGGCGAGATCTCGCGCAGGCGCAGGGGATCGTTGAGCGAGAGCGAATGGGACACGCCGCTCTGATCGGTTTCGGGCGCGATCACCCACACGTCGTCGGAGAGCGTGCGCGCGATGGTTTCCAGCGTCTTCAGGCCCGGGGCGTGGATGCCGTCATCGTTCGTGCAGAGGATGCGCATGATGTCAGGCCTGCCGTTCGATGCGGGTCATCCCGCCCATATAGGGCTGGAGGGCTGAAGGAATCGTGACGCTGCCGTCGGGGTTCTGGTAGTTCTCCAGCACCGCGATGAGCGCACGGCCGACCGCGATGCCGGAGCCGTTGAGGGTATGGACGAAGCGCGTGCCCTTGCCTTCCGCGGGCCGGTAGCGGGCGTTCATGCGCCGGGCCTGGAAATCGGTGCAGACCGAGCAGCTCGAAATCTCGCGATAGGCTCCCTGCCCCGGCAGCCAGACCTCGATGTCGTAGGTTTTGGCCGAGGCGAAGCCCATGTCGCCCGTGCAGAGCGTCATCGTGCGGAAAGGCAGATCGAGTTTTTTCAGGATGTTCTCGGCGCAGGACAGCATGCGCTCGTGCTCATCTGCCGAGGCTTCCGGCGCCGTGATCGAGACGAGCTCGCACTTGATGAACTGGTGCTGGCGCAGCATGCCGCGGGTGTCGCGACCGGCGGAGCCGGCCTCCGAGCGGAAGCACGGCGTGAGCGCCGTGAGGCGCAGTGGGAGCGCGGCCTCGTCCAGGATCTCTTCGCGCACGAGGTTGGTGAGCGGCACTTCCGCGGTCGGGATGAGCCAGAAGCCCTCGCGGGTGCGGAACATGTCCTCAGCGGCCTTCGGGAGATTGCCGGTGCCGTAGGGAACCTCGTCTCGAACCAACAGCGGCGGCGACACCTCGGTGTAGCCGTGCTCGTTGGTGTGCAGGTCGATCATAAACTGGCCGAGCGCCCGCTCGAGGCGTGCTAGGCCGCCTTTCAGCACCACGAAGCGCGAACCCGAGAGCTTCGCGGCCGCCTCGAAGTCCATGAGCCCCAGCGCCTCGCCGATCTCGAAATGCTGCTTGGCGGCTTCGAGGTTCTTCGGATTCCCGAAGCGGTGGCGTTCCACGTTACCGGTCTCGTCCGGCCCGACCGGCACCTCCTCCTTGGGGAGGTTCGGGATCACGGCGAGTGTTTCGTCGAGTTCGCGGCTG
Organism: Microvirga sp.; assembly: GCA_035944635.1. GTDB lineage: Bacteria > Pseudomonadota > Alphaproteobacteria > Rhizobiales > Beijerinckiaceae > Microvirga. Next base: position 33,429 of record DASZAZ010000085.1, on the reverse strand, counting down.
GCGTCGCGCTCGGCCTGCTCCAGCTGCGGGGTGCTCTCCTTGAGACCGGCGACCTCCGCCTTCAGGGCTTCGGCGCGCGCCGCATCCTTGGCGCGCATGGCCTCGCCGATCTCCTTGGAGAGAGCGTTGCGGCGCTCCTGCGCGGTCTGGGCGGCCGCGATGGCGGCCCGACGGCGCTCGTCGAGGGCAATCAGGCGCTCGGACATCGGCTCCAAGCCTCGGTTCTTGAGGCCCTGATCGAACGCGGCGGCGTTCTCGCGGATGAAGCGGATGTCGTGCATGGGTCTGACCGGATTGTGTGCCGAGAGGGACCTCGGCAGCCGGGTCAGGCGGGTACCTAGCCAGCCGCCGCGCGCGCGGCCTCGGCAGCCGCCCGCCTCTTCTCCACCACGCGGACGGAGAGGATGGATGCCTCGTAGAGGAGCAGGGTGGGCACCGCAAGGGCGAACTGGGAGATCACGTCAGGCGGGGTGAGCACCGCTGCCACCACGAACACGATGACGATCGCGTAGCGGCGCTTCTCCCTCAGGAACTTGGAGTCGATGATCCCAGCCCGTGCCAGCAGCGTGAGGATCACGGGCAGCTGGAAGCAGACCCCAAAGGCGAAGATGAGCGTCATGATGAGCGAGAGGTACTCGCTCACCTTCGGCAGGAATTGGATGCCGGGCGTATCCGCGGTGGCGAGCTGCTGCATGCCGACCGAGAAGCGCATGAGCAGCGGCATGGCGATGAAGTAGACCACCATGGCCCCGACCGTGAACAGAACCGGCGTCGCCACGAGGTAGGGCAGGAAGGCCTGCCGCTCGTGCTTGTAGAGCCCCGGCGCCACGAACTTGTAGATCTCGTTGGCGATGATCGGGAAGGCGAGGAACGCCGCGCCGAATACGGCCACCTGGATCTGCGTGAACAGGAACTCGAGGCCGTGCGTGTAGACGAGCTGCGCCTGCTCGGGCGAGCCGACGGCGGCCACGTAGGGCCAGACCAGGATGTTGTAGATGTACTTCGCGAAGCCGAAGCAGGCGAAGAACATCACCACGAAGGCAATGAGCGCGCGGATGAGCCGAGAGCGCAGCTCGATGAGGTGCTCGATCAGCGGCGCTCGGGAGGATTCGATTTCGTCGTCCACCGCCGCGGTCATTGGGCCTTCTCGCTGAGCTTCGGCTGCGGGTCGTTGGCGGGGGCCGGTGCGGCGGGCTCCGGCGACAAGCTGGAGAGGTCGACAGGCGGAGCTTCGGGCGGGGGCGGCAGGGAGACCTCCGCGGCAGGTGCGGGCGCCGCATCCGCCGGGGCGTCGTAAACGCCCACCTTGGTCTCAGGCGTTCCGTCGGGCTTCGCCTCGATGGCCCCCTTGATCTCGTCGCGGATGGTCTGGACCGGGTCGAAGCTCGTGTTGAGCGAACTCACCGAGTCGTTCACGCCCTGGATCTGGCGCTTCACGTCGTCGAGTTCGGCCTCGCGCATGGCCTCGTTGAATTGGCCCTGGAACTCCGCCGCCATGCGACGAACCTTGCCGATCATGTTGCCGACCGTACGCAGGGTGCGGGGCAGATCCTTGGGACCGATGACGATCAGCGCGATGGCGCCGATCACCATGATCTCACCCCAACTCATGTCGAACATGATGGCCGAAGCCCTCTACCCTGCGGGCGCCTCTCCCGAAGCCGGGCGGTGCCGTGTCCTGCTGGCAGGGCGCCCGACGGGCGCCCGGTCGCAATCAGCCGATCTTGCGGTCAGCAGGCGTCGGGGTCGCCGAAGCGGGCTGAGCGGTCTGATGCTCGAGGGTCCGAACGGGCTCGGCCGTCGTGGTCGTCGTGGTGGTCGTCCCGGCCGCGGCGGCCTCGTCCTCGGACATGCCCTTCTTGAAGGCTTTGATGCCCTTCGCCACGTCGCCCATCATCTCGGAAATCTTGCCGCGTCCAAACAACAGGACGACGATGAGGCCTACAACGATCCAGTGCCAAATGCTCGCGCCACCCATGGCGATCCTCCTGCGCCCCTTAGTGGTTGGCGCATTGTTGGGTTTGAACTCGCGGCCAAACTAGGTGGGCGAAGCGGCGAAAACAAGGACCTCGTTCCGGTCGATATCGACGCCGACGTCCTGACCTTCGTCGACCTTGCCTCCGCCTCGGATCCGGGCCTGGAGCGGCCGGTCGAGCCCGTCGACAGCCACATGGACGAGGTCCACCTCTCCTAGGAAGCGGCGGGAGACCGCCCGTCCCGGCAGGCAGAAGCCAGCCGGCTTGAGGCGCACCCCCTGGGGCCGCACACACACGATCACCTTTGCGTCATCGGCGAAGTCCACGGCGGGAAACACGCCGATCGGCGTCGAAACCTGGCCGTTGCGGACCGTGCCCTCGACCTCGTTGAAATCGCAAAAGAAGCGGGCCGCGAAGAGATCGGCGGGCCTGAGATAGATGTCCTCCGCCGTGCCCTGTTGGACGATCCGCCCGGAGCGCATGAGCACGATCCGGTCGGCGATCCGCATGGCCTCCTCGGGGTCGTGGGTGACCACGATGGTGGTCGCGCCGGTCTCGCGCAGGATCGCCACCGTCTCGTCGCGGATCGCGTCGCGCATACGGCGGTCGAGGTTCGAGAAGGGCTCGTCCATGAGGAGGACACCGGGACGCGGCGCGATGGAGCGCGCCAGCGCCACCCGTTGCTGCTCACCGCCCGATAGGGTGTGAGGATACTCGCTCGCGTAGCGCTCGAGGCCCACGCGGGAGAGGGCGCGGCGGGCGGCGACATCCGCGTCCGCGGCCGGCAGGGCCTTGAGGCCGAAGGTGACGTTCTGCTGGATCGTGAGATGGGGAAAAAGGGCGTAGTCCTGGAACATCAACCCGATGCCGCGCCGCTCGGGCGGCACGTAAGCCGCCTCCCCGCTCACTTCGCGCCCGTCCATGAGCACCCGCCCGCCGGTCGGCGCCTCGACGCCGGCCGCGATGCGCAGCAGCGTGGTCTTGCCGCAGCCAGAATGACCGAGCAGGCAGACGAGTTCGCCAGGATCCACGGAGAGCGAGACCCCGTCGAGCGCCCTCACCTCCCCATAGGCCTGGACCACGTTCTCGAACGCGAGCTGAGCCGGAATCGAGGCTCCCGCGGTGCCGCGCTGGCCCCAGCGGGGAAGCCGGAAGCGATCCCGGATGGGGACGGACTGGGCCATCAGGCGTCGGCCGGGTCGTCGGAGGCGCTACCTTCGTCCGCGTCGAGCGGCCGGTAGAGTTCGTCGTCCTCCAGCGGGTCCTCGTCCTCGCGCAAGGTAGTGTCGTCATTCGGTACCGGAACGGCGAGACCGGCGGGGACGCGGCCCTCAAGGAAGCCCGCACCCTTCAGCTCCTCCAGCCCCGGCAAGTCGTCGACGGCGTCGAGGCCGAAATGATCGAGGAAGAGCGGCGTGGTCCCGTAGGTCACTGGACGGCCGGGGGTCTTGCGCCGCCCGCGAAGGCGCACCCATCCCGTTTCGAGCAGGGTGTCGAGGGTGCCCTTCGAGGTCGCGACGCCACGGATCTCCTCGATTTCCGCCCGGGTGACGGGCTGATGGTAAGCCACGATCGCCAGCGTCTCCATGGCGGCGCGGGAGAGGCGGCGGGGCTCCACCACATCGCGGGCCATCACATAGGCGAGGTCGCCGGCGGTGCGGAAGGCATAGCGGCCGGACACCTTCACGAGGTGCACGCCGCGGCTGGAATAAAGCTCCGTGATGTCGCGCAGGATCGCCTCGACATCGGCGCCTTCCGGCAGGCGGCCGCGCAAATCGTCTGCACTCAAGGGTGCGGCGGAGGCGAACAGCAGGGCCTCCGCGATGCGCAAGGCCTCGCCGTGATCGGGCGACGACACCTCGCCAGTGACGCTCTCGGATGCTTTGGCGCGCTTTTCCACCTCAAGCCTCCGGGGGTGCAAGCGGGCGGACCCAGAGCGGCGCAAAGGCCTTGTCCTGGCGCATGACGAGCTTGCCTTCGCGGACCATCTCGAGGGTGGCCGAGAGCGCCGAGGCCAGTACGGTTGGACGCATGGAGGGCTCCACCACGTAGCGGACAAGGTAGCCGTCGAGCGCCACCCAGTCCCCGATATGGCCGAGAAGCCGCTCCAAGGCCTCGCGGGCGTCGAGGAGCGACCAGACCTGCCGCCGGTGGAGGGTCACGCGGGCGTTGAACTGGCGCTGGCGCTGACGGGCGTAGGCCGAGAGCAGGTCGTACAACGTGCCTTCCCAGCGCAGCTCCGCCCGCACTTGCACGGCCTCGGGAGCGCCGCGTGCGAAGACGTCTCGGCCGAGGCGATCGCGCTCGCCGAGCCGTTTCGCAGCCTCGCGGATGGCTTCCAGGCGGCGCAGGCGCAGGGCAAGGGCGGTGGCGAGGTCGGACGCGCTCGGCTCCTCGCCTTTCGGGGGCTCCGGCAGGAGGAGGCGCGACTTCAGGTAGGCGAGCCAGGCCGCCATCACGAGGTAGTCGGCCGCGAGCTCCAGGCGCATCCGCCGCGCTTCCTCGATAAAGACGAGGTACTGCTCGGCCAAGGCCAGGATAGAGATGCGGTGGAGGTCCACCTTCTGGCGGCGGGCTAATTCCAAAAGGAGATCGAGAGGCCCCTCGAAGCCGTCCACGTCGACGCGCAGCAAGGGCTCGCTCTCGGCGCGCTCCGTTCGTGCCACGTCTTCGAAGGGGATCGGCTCGGCCATGGGAACTCTACGGGTCGCGTGAGCTTCGGCGGCTCAGGCGACGGCCGCAAGGGCCGCGTCGAGCCTCGCGCGGGCGTCCACAGGATCGAAGGGCTCGGGCTCGTGGCGGATGCGGATCATCGCGGCCTCGGCCCGGCGCAGCGCATCGCTCGCGAGCTCCGGCGCGCCCTCGGCAACGCCCGTCATTTCCTCCATGACGCCGTTGCAGTGGAGCAGCATATCGCAGCCTGCGGCAATTGCGGCTTCGGCGCGGCCCCGGAAGGACCCCGAGAGCGCGTGCATGGAGAGGTCGTCGGTCATCAGCAGCCCATCATAGCCGATATGGCTGCGGATCACGTCGCCGATCACCACCGGAGACAGGGTGGCGGGGCGCTCCGGATCGAGGGCCGTGTAGACCACGTGCGCCGACATCGCGAGGGGCATGTCGGCCAGGATGCGGAAGGGCGGGAAGTCGTGCGCCTCCAGCTCCTCCCGCGGGGTCTCGACGACCGGCAGCGCGAGGTGGCTGTCCGCGAAGGCGCGGCCATGGCCGGGAACATGCTTGACCACCGGGAGCACCCCCCCGGCCATCAAGCCCTCCGCGGCCGCCCGGCCCAGAACCGCGACGGTTTGCGGATCGCGGCCGTAAGCGCGGTCGCCGATGATCTCGTGGGAGCCCGGCACCGGAACGTCGAGGAGGGGCACGCAATCGACGTTGATCCCGACCGCCAGCAGATCGTGCGCTATGAGGCGAGCGCCGAGACGGGCGATCTCGCGGCGGACGAGGGGGTCGTTGGCGTGGACCCGGCCATAGGCGCTCCCCGCCGGGTACTTCGGCCAATGAGGCGGCCCCATGCGCTGAACGCGCCCGCCCTCCTGGTCGATCAGGATCGGCGCATCGAACCGGCCGACGGTCTCGCGAAGCGCATCGCAGAGCGCCCTCACCTGCTCGGGATGGTCGATGTTGCGCTTGAACAGGATGAAGCCCCAGGGCGCCGCATCCCGGAAGAAGGCAACCTCGTCGGGGGTGAGAGTGGTGCCGGAGCAGCCAGCAATAAAGGCGCGGGTCATGACCCGCGCCTTTGGACCGTTAACCCCCTGGGGTCAAGAACCGTCTGCGGCCGAGGTTGCGGCTGCGTCGGCCTCGCCTCAGTTCTTGGCGACGAAGCAGCCGGAGCCCTGCAGCTTGGAGCAGAGGCTCGTGGCCTCCTCCCGCGACATGGGCCCGACCCGCACACGATAGATCGTGTTGCCGTTCACCTCGGCCTTGCGGATCAGAGCCGACTGGCCGTTAAGGTCCGAGAACTTCTGCTGGAAGCCCTGGAACGCCTTGCGGGCATCGGCCTCCGACCCGGCGACCCCGAGCTGAACCGAGAAGCCGCTGACCGGAGCGTCGGTCGCCGTTGCAGCTGCAGCCGCAGGAGCAACCGCGGCAACGCGCTGCGGCTGGGCCGCCGACGCGGTCTGGGGCGAAGCACCGCTCGTGCTCGCGGCCGGAGTCGCTGCGGCAGGGCGCGGAGCCGGCGTATTGGCCGCCGGGGTGCTGGGTGCCGCCGTCACCGGAGCCGCCACAGGTGCCGCGGGGCGCGGCTGAGCGGGAGCGGCCACGGGGGTCGTCGGTACCGTCGGTGTCGTCACAGGCATCGCCATCGGCGTCGCAGCCGCGGTGCGGGTGGGCGCCGGCGCGGGAGCCGCCGCAGCCGGGGCCGCATCCGGAACAACCGTGCCGTCCGGACGGATCGAGATGGTGCGGACGCGCCGGGGCTCGCCGAGGCTGCTGTTGGCCGCCGGCGCTGCCGAGCCCGTGGTCACGGCGTCGGTCGGTGTCGGGGGCGCAACGCGGGTGGCCTGCCGCACATCGACCGGCTGCTCCTCGCGGTTCACGACCCTGGTCTTGGTATCTTGAGCGGCGCGCTCGTAGATCTGCTTGTTCTGATTCGGGATCTCGACGCCGCCGGGCGACTGAGGCTGAACCTTGGTCGGGCCGGCCGTCGCCGTGACGAGAGGAGGCTCGCCCGCGATGGGGCTGCCCTTGCCGCCGAAGAGTACCACACCGCCGACACCGAGCGCCGCGATGCCGAGCACGGACGCCACCGCAAGCGCAGCCTTGCGCGACTTGCGTGGGGCGGCCTCTTGAGCTTGGCCCTCATACGATTCGTAAGCGCCGCTGTCGTATTGCTGCGCATTCTCCTGCGCGGCATAGGCCGAGGCCGGCTCGGTGTCGTAGCGGGGATCGTAAGCGGGCTGAGCGGCCTGCTCATCATAGGCCGGCCCATCGTAGGGGCGTTCATCCGCGTAGGGGCGGGCCGCTTCCTGATGGGTCGAGGGTTCGGACCAGCGGTCGCTGGTGTGGACCGGCCGAATCGGCTCGCCGCGAGGCGCGAAAAGCTCGTCGAACGTTGGAGGCCCCTTGCGCTGTGCGGCCGGAGCACGGTCGCCCGCCAGCAGGTTGCCGAACGGGTCCTCCTGGCCGACGATGCGGGCCAACTCCGCCAAGGGGTCATTGCGGCTCACGCTCGGCGCGGGAGCCGCCCGCAGCGCCTCGACGGGAGCCGGTGCGGGCTGCTGCGCCCCCGACCCGGCGGACTGCAACTGCCGTTCAATCTCATCGAGATCGATCGCAAAACGCGGCTTCAAAGACTGACTCATGCCCGCCGGACTCCGGTCTAGAGCGATACGGCCCACCCCGAGCCGAATCGGACGACATCACGGAGACCCACCCATGGCAAGCGACCCTTGGGCGGAGCCGCCCGGTTAAGTCGCCTAGCGCATTTCGTCAGGAGCCGTGACGCCCAGAATGCCAAGACCCGATGCAATCACACCCTTGAGGGCGTGCACGAGCGCGAGCCTTGCTGTTGTTGACTTTCTATCGGCGGGATTAACAAACCGTAATTGCGGCAAGTCTTTGCCCTTATTCCAAAGAGAATGAAAGGAACTTGCCAAATCGTACAGATAAAACGCGACCCGGTGGGGTTCGTGCGCCGTGGCCGCGCCCTCCACCACGCGGGGGTACTGGGCGAGCCGGCGGAGCAAATCCAACTCGGCCTCGTCCTCCAGCATGCTGAGATCCGCAGGGCCCAGAGCCGCGGCGGATATGTCGAGATCCGGCAAGGCTTCGGCAGCTTGGCGGAACACCGAAGCGCAGCGGGCATGGGCATACTGGACGTAGAAGGCCGGATTATCCTTCGACTGCTCCACCACCTTGGCGAGGTCGAAATCCAGGGGCGCGTCATTCTTGCGGTAGATCATCATGAAGCGGACAGCGTCCCGGCCGACTTCATCCACCACTTCACGTAAAGTTACGAAGTCACCGGACCGCTTGGACATTTTAACGGGCTCACCCGCTCGGAGCAGCTTGACGAGCTGGCACAGCTTGACGTCCAGAGCCGCCTTGCCGGCGGAAACCGCCTTCACGGCCGCCTGCATGCGCTTGACGTAGCCACCGTGATCGGCGCCCCACACGTCGATCATGATGGCGAAACCCCGCTCGAACTTGGAGCGGTGATAGGCGATGTCGTTGGCGAAATAGGTGAAGGAGCCGTCCGACTTCAGCAGCGGCCGGTCCACGTCGTCCCCGAAGGCCGTGGCGCGGAAGAGCACCTGTTCCCGGTCCTCCCAATCCTCGTCCTTCTGGCCCTTGGGCGGCGGGAGCCGGCCCATATAGATGAGGTCGCGAATCTTCAGGTCCTCGATCGTGCGCGCAACGAGGCCGCCCCCACCCTCCTGCAGGGTCCGTTCGGAAAAGAACACATCGTGGCGGATGTTGAGCGCCGCGAGGTCCTCCCGGATCATGTCCATCATGGCTTCGATGGCGGTCTGCCGAACGAGCGGCAGCCATTCGGCCTCGGGCTTGTCGAGGAGCGAGCGCCCATGCGCCTCGGCGAGCTTGGCGCCGACGGGCTTGAGATAATCGCCCGGATAGAGCCCCTCCGGGATCGTGACCTCTTCGCCCAACGCCTCGCGGTAGCGCAGGAACACCGAGCGGGCGAGCACATCCACCTGGGCGCCGGCATCGTTGATATAGTACTCGCGAGAGACCCGGTAGCCTGCGAAGTCCAGCAGCCCAGCCAACGCATCGCCGAACACGGCGCCGCGGCCGTGGCCCACATGCATGGGCCCGGTCGGGTTCGCGGACACGTACTCCACGTTGGCGGGTTCGCCTGCCCCCTGCCCGCTCCGCCCGAAGCCGGCGCTATCCACGATGGCGGCGCGCAGCACCTCGTGCAGCAGCGCACCCGACAGGGAAAGATTGATGAAGCCCGGGCCTGCCACGTCCACCTTGGTGACCCGCGGGTCGCTGCGGAGGTCGGCCGCAATCAGATCGGCCATGGCGCGCGGGTTCATGCGCGCTTCCTTGGCGAGCACCATCGCGGCATTGGTGGCGAGGTCCCCATGCGAGGGGTCGCGCGGGGGCTCGACGACCACGCGGCTCACGTCGAGCCCGGCGGGGATCTGGCCGGCCTCGGCCAGGCGGCCAAGCGCATCGGCGACACGCGCCTCGAACAACGCGAAAATGTTCATCAACTGGGCCTCTGAAGGGATGGGCGCGCCTAACCCATGGCGGGGACGGCGTCAAACGGGGCCGTTACGCCTCAGTCTCAGACATGGCATCGCTGGGAAGAGGTGATCGGGTTGAACCGACCTTTCGGGCCTCTGCCGCAGCCCTCGCACTGCTGGGCAGGGAGGGTGGCGTCAAACGGGGCTGTAATGGCCCTGTCGCAGAGTGGGCGTGGCTGAGAAGAGGCGGCGGTGCTCCTGGAGGGCGTAACCGTCCGTCATGCCGGCGATGTAATCGGCGACCCGCCGGGCAAGGCGCGGCTCGTCGCGAGGCACATTCGCCTGCCACTCCTCCGGCATGGCCTGCGGCTCCACCATGAAGCGGGCGAACAGGTCGCGGACAACTTCGTCCGCCTGCTGCCGCACCTCCATGACCCGGGGGTGGCGGTACATGCGGGGGTAGAGGAAGTTCTTGATGGCGCGATCGGCCTCGGCGAGCGGGTCGGAGAAGCAGATCGTCGTGCGCTCAGCGGCCCGGATCTCGTCCGCATTCTCGGGAGCGAGGTCCGACAGGCGCCGCTCTCCCTCGCGGGTCACGTCCTCCACGAAGCGGGTGATGACCCGGCGGGTCAATTCGTGGATGCGCCGGGTGGCTTCAAGGCCGGGATAGCGGCTGTCGATCTCGGAGAGCAGTTCGCTCAAGAAAGGGACCTCGACGAGATCCTCGATGGCAAACAGCCCCGCCCGGAGGCCGTCATCGATGTCATGGGCATTGTAGGCGATATCGTCCGCGATCGCCGCAGCCTGCGCCTCCCCGCTCGCATAGGTATCGAGGCCGAGATCCTGCTGGGCGTTGTATTCGAGGAGGGGCACCGGCACGCCGGCCGACTCGTAGCGCTTGGTCGGGCGCCCCTCCCGGTCGAGGAGAGGGCCGTTATGCTTCACGAGCCCTTCCAGGGTCTCCCAGGAGAGGTTCAGGCCGTCGTATTCGGCGTAGCGCGCCTCAAGCCGGGTAACGATGCGCAGGGTCTGGGCATTGTGGTCAAAGCCACCGTAAGCCCGCATGCAGGCATCGAGCGCATCCTCTCCCGTATGCCCGAAGGGGGTGTGGCCGAGGTCGTGGGAGAGGGCGAGAGCCTCAGCGAGGTCCTCGTCGAGACCGAGGGTGCGGGCGAGCGCCCGGGCGATCTGGCTCACCTCGATGGTGTGGGTGAGTCTCGTCCGGTAGTGGTCGCCCTCGTGATAGACGAACACCTGGGTCTTGTGCTTCAGCCGGCGGAAGGCCGAGGAATGAATGATGCGGTCCCGATCGCGCTGGAACTCGCTTCGGGTGGGCGACGGGGGCTCCCGATAGAGGCGCCCCCGGCTCGCGGCCGGATCGCAGGCATAAGGAGCGCGCCACCGCTCGCCGTGAAGCCGCACTCGTATGATCCCTGGGTTGAAGCCTCGCTCCAGCGCACTTACGTTCCGGGGACGAGTTTTCAAGCCCGGGTACCCCATGAGCGACCTTGTCCTAACCGAGCGCGCCGCCCGCCGGATCAACGAGATCATGGCGGCGGAGCCCGCCGGCTCGATGCTGCGGATCAGCGTGAACGGCGGTGGCTGCTCCGGCTTCCAGTATGCCTTCGACGTGGATCGCACCCGGCAGGAGGACGATCTCGTGATCGAACGGGAGGGTGCCACGGTGCTCGTGGACCAGGTCTCGCTCCAGTACATGGACGGCTCGGTGATCGACTTCGTGGACGACCTCATCGGCCAGTCCTTCAAGATCGAAAATCCCCACGCCACCGCCTCCTGCGGCTGCGGAACGTCGTTCTCGCTCTAGCCGTCTTTCCCTAACGGCAACGACAAAGCGCCGCTTCCCGGCCTCGGTGACGATTCGTGCAATGGCGGCCAGGACCGCCTAAGCTCGCCCGGTGCATTTTCGGGGAGCATGCGCACCATGGGTCTGATTCGCCGCCGTTCGGCCGTTCTTCTCACCGCCACCATCCTGGCCGGCGCCGCCTTCACGGTCGAGCCCGCGGTCATGCGCGACCTCACGGTAGACGCAGTCGGGGGACGCCTCTCGGTGGGTGCGGTCCGCACGTCGCTGATCGGCGCCGCGCTGGCGCAATCCGATGCGGTCGCCCTCGACGACGTGGTGCTCACGCTCGGCCCCACGACCTACAAGGCGAAGCGCATCGAGTTTACCGGTGTAACGTCGAGCCGGGCCGACATCGACGCGCTGTTCGACAAAGCCTCCACCGAGCCGCTGGCGGCCCGTCTCGCCCGCATAAACGCGAAGCAGATCACGGTGCCGGAGCTCGTGAGCGAGCAGACGGTCGGAAAGGAGGTCCAGCGCGGTGTTCAGAAGAACCTCGTGGCGACCAATATCCAGAACGGCCGCATCGCGCAGATCCTGATCGAGAGCGGCACGGCTGACGGCGGCAACGAAAAGGCCCGCAGCCGGATCACCCAAGGGCGAACCACGGTCACCGACATCGACGCCGCCGGCATGGCGAGGGTCTGGGTTGAGCGGGGCGCCCCCAACGCGCCGATGACGAAGCTCTACTCTGCCTTCAGCGTCGAGGATGTGCGCGCCTCCATCACGGGCGCCGAGGGTGGCGAGTTCCGGATTGCCCGGATCGCCGGACGCGACTTCTATGGTCGTCCGACGGAGGATTCCTGGGCGGGGGCCATCTCCCTCGCCGCGGAACTGGGCGGCATGGAGAACCCGTCCGAGAAGGACGGCAACCGCCTCATGGCCGCCATGGCCGACATGCTCGGCGCCTTCGACATCGCCCAGGCCGAGATCAACGGCATGGAGATCCGCGGCAAGAACGGGCCCAAGGAGGGCACCGGGCGCATCGCCCGCATGGCCTATACGGGGGCGGTGAACGGCCAAACGCCCGATGCTCGGATCGAAGGTTTCGAGGTGGCGAGCCCCGACGGAACGGCGCGGATCGCCACCATCGCGTTCACGGGCTTCTCCTTCGAGAACACCTTCAAGGGCCTGAAGTCCTTCCAGGGCAAGGACATGAAGAACCTGGACCCTGCGGAGCTGCGCAAGCTCGTGCCCACCATCGGCACCGTGCGCTTCTCGGGGTTCGATTTCGACCTGCCGAACGAAGCCGACAAAGGGCCGAAGCCCGAACGCATCAAGTTCACGCTGAAGAACCTGGAGGTCACGGCGGACAAGCCGGTGGACGGCATCCCGTCGAACCTGCGCCTGTCGCTCCAGAACCTCGCCTTCCCGGTACCGCCGAACACGAAGGAAGAGGGCCTGAAGGACATCGCGGCGCTGGGGTACAAGACCCTGGACGTGTCCTTCACGGCCGCCGCATCCTGGAACGAGCCCGGCAACGAGCTCGTCGTTCGCGAGGTCTCCACCAAGATCGAGGACATGGGCCTCGTGTCGCTCCGCGGCGTGCTCGGCAGCGTCACCAAGGACGTGTTCTCGACCGACAGCGCCATCGCCATGGTGGCCCTCGTGGGCGCGACTGCGAAGAACGTGGACCTGACGGTCGAGAACGGCGGCCTTTTCGACCGCTACCTCGCCCAGGAGTCGAAGAAGCAGAAGAAGACGCCCGAGGCCCTGCGGCGCGAGTTCGGCACCATGGCGGCGGTGGGCATCCCGGCGCTGCTTGGGAACTCGCAGCAGGCGAAGTCCATCGGCCAGGCGGTCGGTCGGTTCATCGCTAAGCCCGGCCGCCTCGTGATCTCCGCCAAGGCGAAGAACGGCACGGGGCTCGGCTTCGCCGACGTCATGAGTCTCGGCGAACCCGCCGAGATCCTCAGCCTCGTCGATGTGACGACGGCGAACGACTGAACGCTAAGGGCTCCGGCGCCTCAAAACAGCGTCGGAGCCTTCTCGGCCGCCTGAACTTCCACGACCGCCACAGCCGTGATGTTGACGATACCACGCGCCGTCACCGAGGGCGTGAGCACGTGCGCGGGCTTCGCGGGGCCGATCAGGATCGGGCCGACCGGCAACGCGTCGGCCAGAATCTTGGTGAACTGGAAAGCGATGTTCGCGGCATCCAGGTTCGGCATGATGAGCACATTCGCCTCGCCCTTGAGCTTGGAGGCGGGATAGACCCGCTCCCGGATCATCTCCGACAGAGCCGTGTCGGCCTGCATCTCACCATCGACTTCGAGCTCGGGCGCCCGCTGGTGGATGAGGGCCAGCGCCTCCCGCATCTTGCGAGCCGAACGCGTGTCGGCGGCGCCGAAATCCGCGTGGGACAGGAGCGCGATCTTCGGCGCGATCCCGAAGCGCTGGACGTGATCCGCGCAGGCGATCGTCATGTCGGCGATCTCTTCCGCGCTCGGGTCCGGACGCACATGAGTGTCGGCCAGGAAATAGGCACCCTTCGTCGTGATCACGAGGGAGAGCGCCGCCATCTCGGACGCGCCCGGCGCCAGGCCGATGATGTCGCGGATGTGCTTGAGGCGCGAATGGAAGCGCCCCTCCAACCCGCAGATCAGCGCATCGGCATCGCCGCGTTGAACGGCAATGGCGCCGATCACCGTGGTGTTGGTGCGGACGAGGGTCTTCGCCGCATCGGGCGTGATGCCCTTGCGACCGGCGGCTTCCACGTAGGTCGCCACGTAATCGCGGTAGCGCGGATCGTCCTCCGGGTTGACGAGTTCGAAATCCCGGCCCGGCTGGATCGACAGACCGAAGCGCTTGATGCGGGTTTCCACCACGCTCGGACGGCCGATGAGGATGGGCTTCGCGATCCCCTCCTCCAGGATCACCTGCGTGGCACGCAGCACGCGCTCGTCCTCCCCCTCGGCGTAGATCACCCGCTTTGGGGCCCCAGCGGCCTTGGCGAAGAGCGGCTTCATGATGAAGCCTGAGCGGAACACGAAGCGGATGAGCGAATCCGCGTAGGCCTCAAGGCTGTCGAGCGGCCGCATGGCGACGCCGGTGTCCATGGCGGCTTGGGCGACGGCGGGCGCGATGCGCAGGATGAGGCGAGGATCGAAGGGGCTCGGGATGAGCGACTTGCGCCCGAAGGGGTGCGCTTCGCCGCCATAGGCGCGGGCCACGACCTCGGAGGGCGTCTCCCGCGCGAGCGCCGCGATGGCCTTCACGGCGGCCTGCTTCATCTCCTCGTTGATCGTGGTGGCGCCCACATCGAGCGCGCCCCGGAAGATGTAGGGAAAGCACAGGACGTTGTTGACCTGGTTCGGGTAGTCCGAGCGCCCCGTGCAGATCATGGCGTCCGGCCGGGCGGCCTCGGCCTCCTCGGGCATGATCTCGGGGTAAGGGTTGGCGAGCGCCAGGATCAGCGGGCGCGGCGCCATCTTCTCAAGCAGATGCGGCTTCAGCACGCCGCCGGCGGAGAGGCCGAGGAAAATGTCGGCATCCGGGATCACGTCGGCGAGGGTCCGAGCCTCGGTCTTCTGGGCATAGACGCTCTTCCAGCGGTCCATGAGGGTCGGGCGGCCCTCATAGACCACGCCCTCGATGTCCGTGACCCAGATGTTCTCGCGGCGGGCGCCAAGCGAGACCAGAAGATTGAGGCAGGCAAGCGCCGCAGCGCCAGCGCCGGAGGTGACGATCTTCACCTCCTCGATGCGCTTGCCGGAGAGTTCGAGCGCGTTGGTGACGGCGGCGCCGACGATGATCGCGGTGCCGTGCTGGTCGTCGTGGAAGACCGGAATGCCCATCCGGGCCTTCAGCCGCTCCTCGACCTCGAAACATTCGGGCGCCTTGATGTCCTCGAGGTTGATGCCCCCAAAGGTCGGTTCCAGGGCCGCGACCACATCCACGAGCCGTTGCACGTCGTTCTCGGCCACCTCGATGTCGAAGACGTCGATGCCGGCGAACTTCTTGAACAGAACCGCCTTGCCTTCCATCACGGGCTTGGAGGCGAGCGGGCCGATATTGCCGAGGCCGAGCACGGCCGTGCCGTTGGAGATGACCGCGACGAGGTTCTGGCGCGAGGTGAGGTTGGCGGCCTCGGCCGGATCGGCCGCGATGGCCTCCGAGGCGGTCGCCACGCCGGGCGAGTAGGCAAGCGCCAGGTCGCGCTGGTTGCCGAGCGGCTTCGTGGGCTGGATCTCCAGTTTTCCGGGACGCGGATAGCGGTGGTAGAACAGTGCGCCGGACTTCAGATCCTGCGAAATGTTATCGGCCATGGTCGCGCCCTTGCATCATCGTCCCAAAGGCCTTGTGCGCCGGGGCGGCAGCCAGCGTCAACCGAACTCCGCAATCCCTCCCTGCCAAGGGAGGGTGGCCTCGCGTCAGCGAGGTCGGGTGGGATGAGAGCTCAGGGCGGGGAGGTTCGTGCTTCCACCCCACCCGCCCTGCGGGCACCCTCCCCTGGCGGGGAGGGATCAAGGCCTACTTCTCCGGCAGATTGAGCCGGATGTGCAGCTCGCGGAGCTGCTTCGGGGTCACCTCGGACGGGGCACCCAAGAGCAGATCTTCCGCGCGCTGGTTCATCGGGAAGATCGTGATCTCGCGCAGGTTCTGGGCGCCGCAGAGCAGCATGACGATACGATCGATGCCCGCCGCCATGCCGCCGTGGGGCGGCGCGCCGTACTGGAAGGCGCGGTACATGCCGCCGAAGCGTGCCATGACCTCGTTCTCGCCGTAGCCCGCGATCTGGAACGCCTTCACCATCCGCTCGGGGCGATGGTTGCGGATGGAGCCCGAAGCCATCTCGTAGCCGTTGCAGACCAGGTCGTATTGCAGCGCCTTGATGGCGAGCACCCGGTCCTTCTCGGCGGGGTCGAGCGCCATGAAGGCGTCGTGGTCCATGTTCGGGGCCGAGAAGGGATTGTGCGAGAAGTCGATCTTCTTCTCGTCCTCGTTCCACTCGTATTGCGGGAAGTCCGTGATCCAGCAGAAGGCGAACTGGCTCTTGTTCCCGAGCCCGAGCTCGTCGCCGATGCGGTTGCGCGCCTTGCCCGCCAGGGACGCGGCCTTCTCTTCGGGACCGGCGGCGAAAAACACGGCGTCGCCAGCCTTCAGGCCTGCGGCCTCGCGGATGGTGGCCTGCGCGGCCTCCGGAATGAACTTGGCGATCGGGCCCTTGCCGGCGATCGCGCCGCCATCCTCTTCGAACACGATGTAACCGAGGCCCGGCGCGCCTTCCGTGCGGGCCCAATCGTTCAGCTTGTCGAAGAAGGATCGCGGCTGGCTCACCGCACCCGTCGCCGGGATCGCGCGCACCACACCCCCGCCCGCCACGACGTTCTTGAACGCGTTGAAGGTCACGTCCTCTCGGCGGAACACGTCTGACACATCGGCGATCACGAGGGGGTTGCGCAGGTCCGGCTTGTCGGAGCCGTACTTCAGCATCGCCTCGGCATAGGGAATGCGCGGGAAGGTCTCGGTGACGGGCTTGCCGTCGGCGAATTCCGTGAAGGTGTCGCGGATGACGGGCTCCATGGTCTGGAACACGTCCTCCTGCGTCACGAAACTCATCTCGACGTCGAGCTGATAGAATTCGCCCGGGAGACGGTCGGCGCGGGGGTCCTCGTCGCGGAAGCAGGGGGCGATCTGGAAGTAGCGATCGAACCCCGACATCATGATGAGCTGCTTGAACTGCTGGGGGGCCTGCGGCAGCGCGTAGAACTTGCCCGGATGGATGCGCGACGGCACGAGGAAGTCGCGCGCGCCCTCGGGGGAGGACGCGGTCAGAATCGGGGTCTGGAACTCGAAGAAGCCCACGTCCTTCATGCGGCGGCGGAGCGAGTCGATGATCGCGCCGCGCTTCATGATGTTCTGGTGCAGCCGCTCGCGGCGCAGATCCAGGAAGCGGTAGGTGAGCCGGGTCTCCTCCGGGTACTCCTGATCGCCGAACACGGGCAGCGGCAGCTCGGCTGCGGGGCCCAGCACCTCGAGATCGGTGATGTAGACCTCGACCATGCCGGTCGGCAGCTCCGCGTTCTCGGTGCCGGCCGGGCGCTTCCGGACCTTACCATCGATGCGGATCACCCACTCGGAACGCGCGGTTTCGGCAAGCTTGAAGGCAGCGGAATCCGGGTCCACCACGCATTGCGTCATGCCGTAATGGTCGCGCAGATCAATGAACAGCACACCTCCGTGGTCGCGGATGCGATGGCACCAGCCGGACAGGCGGGTGATCTCGCCGACATGGGATTCGCGGAGCGCGCCGCAGGTGTGGGAGCGGTAACGGTGCATGAGGCCTGGCTCTTGGGGTGAGGTCGGGCGCACCATTCACGGGGCGCCCCCGATGTCAAGCTGACGGGCTGCACGGCCCTCGCCCAGGACCCTGCGAAGAGGAGTCGAAAAAGGGTCTAAGCCGCTGATATAGAACGATTAACGATGCCAATCCGCCCTTGCAGAAAAGGGCCTGCGCCCCCATATCCCTTCCATGACACTCGAGCACGCACACACTCCCACAGCCGAGCTCGACGAGGCTCGCGAACCCGCCCTGGTGCGGGACGAGGGCGCTTGGCGCGTGTTTCCTCTGGAAGGCACGCTCGAGCTCCACTACCGCGACGTGGCCGGCAACCCGAGCCGGCGGCGCATCATGGCGCACGAGCTGAAGGTCGGCCCCGGCAAGACCCTCCTCGGCGGCATCGACCAGACCACGGACGGCTACCGCGGCTTCCGGGCGGACCGGATCGACTACGTGATCGACGTGGAATCCGGTCAGACGGTGGACCGCAACATCCTGGACTGGCTCATCAAGAGGGCCCAGCGACAGCTGAAGGAGCGCCAGAAGGCGCTTCGCCTCGCTGCCGAGGCCGCGTAGCGCCGCCCCAGTGGGCGGCGTTTCTGCGTTTAGACCCTTGGGGGACTCGTCGCCGCGGTCCCCCTCCCCTATAGCAGGACCCATGGATCTGATTACCACCACCGAGGCCCTTGCGGCCGCCTGTACGCGGCTCGCGGCCCATCCGTTCGTCACCGTAGACACGGAATTCCTGCGTGAGACCACCTACTATCCGAAGCTGTGCCTGATCCAGATGGCCTCCTCGGACGAGGCGGTGCTCGTCGATCCGCTGGCGCCTGGGATCGACCTTCAGCCCTTCCTGGACCTCATGGCCGATACCCGGGTCGTGAAGGTGTTCCACTCGGCGCGCCAGGATCTCGAGATCGTCTGGAACATGGGGCAGCTCGTCCCCGCGCCGCTCTTCGACAGCCAGATCGCCGCCATGGTGTGCGGCTACGGCGACAGCGTCTCCTACGAGCAGCTCGTCAACGACCTCGCCAAGGCGCGGGTGGACAAATCCTCGCGCTTCACAGACTGGTCGCGCCGGCCCCTGAGCGAGGCTCAGCTCACCTATGCCCTCTCCGACGTGACCCACCTTGTGCAGGTCTACGAGGAGTTGATGCGCCAGCTCACCGAGAACGGGCGCCTGGCCTGGCTCGACGAGGAGATGGCGATCCTCACCTCGCCCGAGACCTACAAGGCCGATCCCGAGAATGCCTGGCGCCGGCTCGCCGGACGCCTGCGGAAGTCGCGGGAAATTGCAGTTCTCATGGAAGTGGCGGCCTGGCGCGAGCGCGAGGCGCAAAACCGGGACGTGCCGCGCGGGCGTATCCTCAAGGACGATGCCGTCATTGATCTTGCCATGTCGGCGCCAAAGGACGTGGAAGCCCTCGGTCGCCTGCGCTCGATCCCGAACGGCTTCGAGCGCTCGCGGACGGCCGCTGATATCCTTGACGCCGTGCAGCGAGGCCTCGCCCGCGACCCCAAGACGGTGCCGACCCCGGAGCGGCCGCGGGGCCGCGCCAACACCGGCGCGGTGGTGGAACTCCTCAAGGTGCTGCTCAAGGCCATCGCCGAGCACGAGGGCGTCGCGCCCAAGATCATCGGCACCGTCGAGGATCTGGAAGCCATCGCCGAGGACGACACGGCGGACGTGCCGGCGCTCCACGGCTGGCGGCGGGGATTGTTCGGCGAGAAGGCGATTGCCCTAAAGGCCGGCGAGCTCGGCCTCTCCATGGAGCGCGGCCGGGTGGTGCTGCGCCCCGTTCCGCCCGGCCACGAGCAGAGCTGAACGGCTCTAGCCGACGATCTCGATCCGCGGCTCTAGATTCAGCACCTTGGAGAGTTGGCGCACGCGCCCCAAAAGGCGCTCGCTCGCCAGCGCCTGCCGCTCCTTGGGGAGCTGCAGAACCACATTCGGCCCCCGCGCGAAGAGCGGGCATTCGGGCAGCACGCCCTCCATGGCCACCGAGATCGGATAGGCGACCCGCATGAGGGCGCCGAGCAGCCGTGCGCGCTCCAGGAGCCGTTGACCCGTGATCGCCTTCAGCCGCGGGCTTGCCTTCTCGAGGGAGATACCCTCGTGACGGAAGAACACCGACAGGGCGAGGTAGGCTCGGCCCGGGTGATCGATGCCCACGAAGGCCGCATGAGCGATGATGTTGAGACTCTGCTCGCCGCGGTAATCGGGATGGGCGCGCCAGCCGATATCCGCGAGCAGGCAGGCAGCGTGGCGGTAGCGGCGCTCGTCCTCGGTCTCCGGCAGTTCGACGGAGCGGATGAAGCGATCGGTCCATTCCCACAGCTCCTCGCCATGGCGAGGCGAGCGGGAGCGCAGCAGGTTGAGGTCCGCAGCAGCGGTGATGAGCGGGTCACTGCCCTTGCCGTCGCCGTCGAGCTTGTCGAACAGCAGACCCTCGCGGACGCCGAGCGCGGAGATCGCGATATCCCGGGGCTGCCCCATGCGAATGATCTCTTCGAGCACCATGGCGCCGTAGGCGAGGAGCGGCCGGCGCGCCTCGGAGATCTGCTCGATGTCCTTCAGGGTCTTGGAATCGACCCTCTCGACCAGCTGCAGAAAATCGAGGCCGTCCTGAGGGCTCACGGTGTAGCCATGCATCACATGGAGCGGGTAATCCCGGGCCGCCATGTGGAGCTTGGCGAGCGCGCGCCAGGTACCGCCGACCGCATAGAAGGTGCGGCCTCGCAGCCGAGCAAGCTGGTCGGGCGCACGGGCGAGCGCATCGCGCACGATCCTCTGCGCCTTCTTCAGCGAGTTCCCGGACAGGTCCTGGAGGGCGAGCCCGCCCAAGGGTAAGGTGATGCCCTCTCCGATCGCGGTGCCGCGCACGTCCACGAGTTCCAGGCTGCCGCCGCCCATGTCGCCGACGATGCCGTCCGGATTATGGAAGCCCGAAATAACGCCAAGCGCGGACAGCTCCGCCTCCCGGGCGCCGGAGATGAGCTCGATCTTCGACCCGCAGGCGCGCTCCGCCGCCTCGATGAAGGCCGGACCGTTGGAGGCGTCCCGGGCTGCCGCGGTGGCCAGCACATAGGTTTCGGCCACCCCTATGGTGTCGCAGAGCACCCGGAACCGCACCAGAGCCTGGAGCGCTCGCTCGACCGCATCCTCCGGCAGGCGGCCTGTGGTCACCACGTTGCGGCCAAGGCCGCAGAGGAGCTTTTCATTGTAGATCGGCGTCGGCGCGCGGGTCAGGCCCTCATAGGCCACAAGGCGCACGGAATTGGAGCCGATGTCGATGATCGCGACCGGCCTGCCGACTTTCAAGCGCCCCTGCGCCTCGCGGCGCATGGCTTCTACCTCAACGGTGTCCACGTTTCGGGAGAGACTTGGGGCTGGAGTTCTTAACGGATTTGCCACGGCCCGACAGACTTGGGTTCGTCATGAAATACTTGTGCGCATTGAATGGTTCCTCGCCTTCGGCGGGAACCACCCGCTGGCTCGCACCGGTGGGTAATACGGTCCAGCTCTGCTGGTTGTCGAGCAGGTTTCCCATCATGATCTGATCGAGGATCTGCTGGTGCACCGTTGGGTTGAGGATCGGTAGCAGGGCCTCGACCCGACGGTCCAGGTTGCGCGGCATCAGATCCGCTGACGAAATGTACACGTGAGCCTGCGCGCTCGGCAGGCCATGGCCGTTGCCGAAGGCGTAGATGCGCGTGTGCTCCAGGAAGCGTCCCACGATGGATTTGACGCGGATATTGTCGGAAAGGCCCGGGATGCCCGGCCTGAGGCAACAGATGCCGCGAACGATGAGATCGATCTGAACGCCTGCGGCGCTCGCGTCGTAGAAGGCGTCAATGATCTCGGGGTCCACGAGGGAATTGCACTTGCCCCAGATCGCCGCCGGCCGGCCGGCCTTGGCGTGTGCGACCTCGTCGGCGATGTGGGCGAGGAGCCGCTTCTTGAGCGTCACCGGCGAGACCGCCATGCGCTCCAGTTCCGCGGGCTCCGCATAGCCGGTGATGAAGTTGAAGATGCGCGACACGTCTCGGCCGATCACGGGATCCGCCGTGAAGAAGGACAGGTCCGTGTAGATGCGCGCCGTGATCGGGTGATAATTCCCAGTCCCCACATGGCAGTAGGTGATAAGCTGCCCGGCCTCGCGGCGCACCACGAGCGAAAGTTTGGCGTGGGTCTTCAGCTCGATGAAGCCGAACACGACCTGGGCACCCGCCTTCTCGAGATCGCGGGCCCAGCGGATATTGGCCTCTTCGTCGAAGCGGGCCTTCAACTCCACGAGCGCCGTGACCGACTTGCCGGCCTCCGCGGCTTCGGCGAGGGCCGCGACGATGGGCGAGTCCGGGGAGGTGCGATAGAGCGTCTGCTTGATCGCGACCACGTTCGGGTCGCGCGCCGCCTGGCGCAGGAACTGGATCACCGCATCGAAGGACTCGTAGGGATGGTGAACCACGATGTCCTTCTGGCGGATCGCCGCGAAGCAATCGCCGCCATGTTCGCGGATGCGCTCGGGAAAGCGCGGGTTGTAGGGTTTGTACTTGAGGTCCGGCCGCTCCAGCGCCACGAGCTGGCTGAGCTCGTTCAGGCCCAGCATGCCCTCGACCACGAACACCTCGTTGTCGGTGATCTCCAGCTCTTCCGTCACGAAGGTGCGCAGATCCTCAGGCATGGCGGCCTCGACTTCGAGGCGGATCACGCTGCCGCGACGACGCTGCTTCAGCGCTGTCTCGAAGAGACGGACGAGATCCTCGGCCTCCTCCTCGACCTCGAGATCGGAGTCGCGGATCACCCGGAAGGCGCCCTGCCCCTGCACGGTGTAACCCGGGAAGAGGCGCGAGGTGTAGCGCACGATTACCTGCTCAAGCGGGATGAAGCGCGTCGCGCCGGTTTCGGCGAGATCTGGCAGGCGCACGAAGCGCTCGACCTTGTAGGGAAGGCGGATGAGAGCGTTCCGCAGGCGCCCGTCGCTGGTGCGCGTGAGCTTCAGCGCGATCGAGGAACCGAGATTCGGGATGAACGGGAACGGGTGCGCGGGGTCGATGGCGAGCGGCGTCAGGACCGGGAAGATGTGCTGCAGGAAGTATTCTTCGAGCCAAGCCGATTCCGCTTTCGTGAGGTCCGCGGTTTCGATCAGGACGATCCCCTCGTGCAGGAGATCGTCCTTCAATTCGCGCCAGCGGCGCTGCTGATCGGAGGCAAGTTCGGAGACCGCTGCGCCGATGCGGGTGAGCTGTTCCTGCGGGGTGAGCCCGTCCTGCGATGGGGTGCCGACGCCGGAGCGGACCTGACCCACGAGGCCCGCGACACGGACCATGAAGAACTCGTCGAGGTTGGCGGCGGAGATCGACAGGAACCGGAGCTGCTCCAGGAGCGGATGATTGCGGTTCGAGGCCTCTTCCAGCACCCGGCGGTTGAACTGCAGCCAGGAGACCTCCCGGTTGATGAAGCGTTGCGGGAAGCGACGGAGCGCCGTGCCGTCGAGATCGGGCTCGGGGGCCGCCACCACCTCCGGGGCTTCCACCAAGGGCTCGATCGCCTCGCTCGCCAACTCCGCACGCACGCTCGCCTCCTCAGCAGAACCGGGGGCAGCTTTGCGGGTCCGCGCCCTTCCCCGTGCCGAAGAGACGGGGGGTTCGCGACGTTTCGATGACACCTGGTCCACCTTCGAGCATCCGCACAAGAGAGGGAGAGTTCAAGCGAGCATAGCCGGTTCGGGGCTCCTCGTCCGCTGCAGACGACGTGCCGAGGACCTCTTTGGAGCCCGGTCCTCGGGGGACGGCATACCCTTCAGTCCTCCTCGTCCTCCGCAGGCGATGTGCCGAGCACCTCTGCGGCCATGGGCCGGGTGATCCGCCGGCCGCGGCTCAGCGCCTCCCGGTCGAGGGCTGCCACGACTTCGGCCGCCCGCGCGAGCGACCGTTCGATCCGGAGGCTGATATAGTCTACGAGGGTCGTATCGACGACGAGCTGGCGGTCCACGAACAGCTTGACCAGTACGGCCTTGAGGAGGGCGTCGTCCGGCGGATCGAGGGTCACGCATGGCGCGAGGCGCAGCCGCGACAGCAGGTCCGGCGTGCGCAGACCCCAGCGGTCCGGCGACGAGTCTCCCGTGATGAGGAGGAACCCGGACCGCTCCCGGACGAGGTTGAGGAGGTGGAACAGCGCCGGCTCGTCCCGCTCGCCCCGGTCCATGTCCTCGATCACCAGAGCGCCTTTCGAGGCGAGATGCGGCACGTCCGCGGCCTTCACGGCCTCCGCCTGCACGGTCCAGCCTTGCGCGTCCGTGGCCCAGATCGAGGCGAGATGGCTCTTGCCGCTGCCCCTCGGGCCCTCCAGGCGCAGGAGGGGGCCGGGCCAGTCCGGCCAGCGCTCGATGAAGCCATAAGCCGCCTCGTTCGAGGGGCTGACCAGGAAGTCCTCGCGGCCGTAACGAGGGTCGAGGGGAAGGTCGAAGGCGAGCTGGCGGGGCGCGTCAGGCATCGGAATCGGGTCGGGCCTCAAGGATCAGCGTCGGCGCAGCGCCGCGGTAGAGCGGGCTTTCGAGGTAGCGTTGCAGGGCATGGCGGGCGATCACCCCGACGGCCGCGGCCAAGGGCACAGCCAAGAGGAGCCCGACGAAGCCGAACAGGGAGCCGAAGGCGAGAAGGGCAAACATGAGCCAGACGGGGTGCAGCCCCACGGATGCCCCGACGAGCTTGGGCGAGAGGATGTTCCCCTCCACGAATTGGCCGAACACGAAGATGCCGAGCGTCGCCAGGATCCAGGTGGGATCCGGCCAGAACTGGACGATGGCGACGCCGACCGAGAGCAGGAGCCCGGTGAGCGATCCCACATACGGGATGAAGCTCAAGAGCCCCGCCGTCATGCCGATCAGGCCTCCGAAGTTGAGGCCGATCGTGACGAGGCCGACCGCATAGAAGGTGCCGAGGATGAGGCAAACGCTCGCCTGGCCGCGCACGAAGCCCGCGATCGCATGGTCGATCTCGCGCGCAATGGTGCGGATCGTGTCCTGCTGCTGCCGGGGCAGCCAGGAATCGAGCGTGCGGACCATCCGGTCCCAATCGACCAAGAGGTAGAACGCGACGACGGGCGTGACGACCAGGATCGAAACGACGCCGAGCAGCGCCTGACCGCCCGACCACAGGCCTCGGAGGACGCCTCCGAACCACGCGGCTCCCTCTCCCACCAGATTGCCGATGGAGGCCTGGATTTCCGCCATGGCCTCGGGCCCACCGATGCGCTCGATGAGCGGGCCGCCCTGCTCGGCCGCGAGCGCCTGGAGGCGCGCCGCATAGGAGGGCAGCCGTGCCACGAAGGCGGCGACCTGCTGGCCTACCAGCGGGACCAGGAGCACCAGGGCCAGTACGACGACAAGAATGAAGAGAACCAGAATGATGATGGTGGACGCCAGCCGCCCGACGCCGAGGCGCTGCAGGCGGTCGGCCAGCGGATCGAGGAGGTAAGCCAGCGCGAAGCCCGCCACGAAGGGCAGGAGAATGTCGCGCAGGAGCCAGAGCGCCAGCGTGGTGAGCACGACGAAGGCGACCCAGAATCCGATCTGCCGCTGCGTCGTCATGCGCTCGGACCACTCCACACCCGGATCAGCCTGCCATGTGCCGCATCCACAGGGCGAGATAGGCCCCGGCGGAAGCCACGGTCAAGGCGGCGACCGCCACCATGGCGATATCGTCGAGGCCGACGAGGTCGACGCCGAAGGCCTTGGTCGAGAGAACGAGGGCCGCAAAGCCGATCTGCGCCGCCGTGTTGGCCTTGCTCAGCATGAGCGGTTTGATTTCGAGCGGGCGCGACATCACCCAGGAGAGCATCACGGCCGCCACGATCATGATGTCGCGAAACAGGACCACCACGGCAAGCCAGCCCGGAAGCACGCCCACGATGGCGAGGGTCACATAGATGGAGACCAGGAGGAGCTTGTCGGCCAGCGGGTCGATATAGGCACCGAACTCGGAGCGCATGTCGAAGCGCCGGGCGATGAAACCGTCGATGGCGTCGGAGACGCCCGCCACCACGAACAGCACGAAGGCGGTGGCCCAGCGGCCCTGGAGGATCATCACGATCACGAGGGGGACGATGATCAATCGGCCCATGGTGATGATGTTCGGGATGGTCATCGGCGTTTGTGTCCCCACCCGAACTTAAGGCTTCGCGATCCACCTTGCGAGGCCCCCCTGCCCTTGCCTCTCAGCCGCCGCCGCCTTACTGCCGCAAAAAACCCGGACGAGGCGCATGACGGACGATCAGCCACCGCCGCCCTACCGTCATGGACAATCTGGACGAGGCGCATGACGGACGAGAAGCCGAACGGCCTGACCTATGCCCAAGCAGGCGTCGATATCGATGCCGGCAACGCCATGGTCGAGGAGATCAAGCCGCTGGTGCGCGCGACCCGGCGCCCAGGCGCCGATGCGGAGATCGGTGGGTTCGGGGGCCTCTTCGACCTCAAGGCCGCGGGCTTCCGCGATCCGATCCTGGTGGCTGCCAACGACGGCGTCGGCACGAAGGTGAAGATCGCCATCGAGACCGGGATCCACGATACGGTCGGGATCGATCTCGTGGCCATGTGCGTGAACGACATCATCGTTCAGGGCGCCGAGCCGCTGTTCTTCCTCGACTACTTCGCCACCGGAAAGCTCTCGCCGGAGGTCGGTGTCGCCATCGTCCGCGGCATTGCGGAGGGCTGCCGTCAGGCCGGTTGCGCCCTCATCGGCGGCGAAACCGCTGAGATGCCGGGGCTCTATGCCCGGGACGATTACGATCTTGCGGGCTTCGCGGTGGGCGCGGCCGAGCGGGGCACGCTGCTCCCGAAAACGGTCGCGCCCGGCGACGTGCTCATCGGGCTGCCCTCGTCCGGCGTGCATTCGAACGGCTTCTCGCTGGTACGCCGCATCGTCGAGGCCGCGGGCCTCGCCTGGAACGCGCCGGCGCCCTTCGCGCCGGGCCAGCCCCTCGGTCGCGCGCTCCTGGAACCGACGCGGATCTACGTGAAGCCGATGCTTGCGGCTCTTCGCCAGACAGACGGCATTCACGGCATCGTCCACATCACCGGCGGCGGCTTCCGCGACAACATTCCCCGCGTCCTGCCGGACGGGGTCGGCGTGCGACTCGACCTCGACGCCATTCCGGTGCCGCCCGTCTTCGGTTGGCTCGCGCGGGCCGGCGGTGTGGCGGAAGCCGAGATGCTGCGCACCTTCAATTGCGGCATCGGCCTCATCGTCATCGCGGCCCCTGATGCCGCTGAGGCCGTTGTCGCGGCGCTCCAGACCGAGGGCGAGAACCCGGTTCTCATCGGCGAAGTCACGTCCTACGCAGGCGGCGAACGGGCCCAGACCCGCGGGCGGCTGCGGCTGTGAGCACGATCCGGCGGCGCGTCGCGATCCTGATTTCGGGCCGCGGCTCCAACATGGCGTCCCTGATCGAAGCGGCACGCGCGCCCGATTTCCCCGCCGAGATCGCGCTTGTTCTCTCGAACCGCCCGGACGCCGGCGGCCTTGCGCGGGCCGCGGAAGCCGGGATCGAGGCGCTCGCCATCGACCACAAGGCTTTTCCGGACCGGGAAAGCTTCGAGGCCGCAATGGATGCGGCCCTGCGCGAACGCGCCATCGACCTGGTGTGCCTCGCCGGCTTCATGCGGGTGCTGACGCCGGGCTTCGTGGAGCGCTGGGCGGGACGGATGCTCAACATCCACCCTTCCCTGCTGCCGCTTTTTCGCGGCACGCATACGCATCAGCGGGCACTGGAAGCCGGCGTTCTCGTCCACGGCTGCACGGTGCATTTCGTGGTGCCGGAACTCGACGCCGGCCCGATCATCGCGCAGGCGGCCGTGCCAGTGGTGCCCGGCGACACGGAGGATAGCCTCGCCAAGCGGATTCTGGTGCAGGAGCACGTTCTCTACCCGCAGGCCCTGCGGATGATCTGCGCCGGCGAGGCGCGGCTGGACGGCGATCGCGTCGTGTTCCGCGACGCTTGGGACGACAGTGGAGCGCTCAGGTCGCCATCATAATCCCTCCCTGCCAAGGGAGGGTGGCGCCAGCACGCAGTGCTGGTGCCGGGTGGGATGAGAGCTCAATCCATCAAGGCAGGTGCTTCCACCCCACCCGGTCCTCCGGACCACCCTCCCCTGGCGGGGAGGGTTTCTTAAGCTGGCCGCTGGAGCTTGCAGGCGTCGATGGCGGCGAGCGCCTTCGCACGGGCGCTGTCGTTGAACACGCCGGTGTCGCGATAGGCCTGGACCTCGGCGGCATCGAGCGCCTGGAAGGTGCGGCTCGCATAGCAGCCGCAGGGGCCTGACAGGGCTGTCTCGGCGACGTTCTGGGCACGGGCCTGGATCACGGTGCAGGACTTGCGGATCCGGGCCTCGAGCTCCGTGCGGCTCGCCGACTTCAGCGCCGGATCGGGCTCGTAGTTGGTTGGCGTCGAGGAGCCGGCGGCAAGGGCGGCTCCGGCCGTCAGGACGAGAGCGAAGGCGGCAGCGGCGGAGCGGGCGAGACGCATGGGGCTGAACTCCTCGAAAATCGGTCAGCCCTCTAGGGACAAGCTGCGCCCCTCACCGTCAAGCGGCGACGGGCGCGAGCGTGAAGCGATCCTTAACCGAAGGCGGGCTCCGTCCGCCGGACGCGCGGCTGGGGCACCGTGCTTTCCACCTCGGGCGTCGCCTTCTCCAACGCCACGCGGTTGTCGTGGAAGGCTGCGCCGCCGTAAGGCGCCACCTGATCGGCACCCGTGAGCGTATTGATGCCCCGCCCGTAAGGGTGAGCGGCATTCGGCCAGATGCCCTCCGCGATGAGCACGCCCCGGCGCACGCCCTCGAAGAGCCGGGCGCGGAGGAACACCTCGCCGCGGGCGTTCTTGAGCTTCACCCAATCGCCTTCCGCGATGCCCTGCGGAGCCGCGTCGAGGGGATGGATCATCACCTCGGGGCGGCGCTCCTTGGCCTGCGAGGTCGGGGTCTCCGTGAAGGTGGAGTTGAGGAACTGCCGCGCGGGGCTCGTCGCCAGACGGAACGGGTGCTCGTCGGTCGCCTCCTCGATCACCGCCCAATGATCCGGCAGCGAAGGCATGGCGGCCCAGGGGCCCATGGGGCCGTCGTTCGCGTTCGGGACCTTGGTCCAGTCCGGCCGGAAGCGGAACCGCCCGTCCTTGTAGCCGAAGCCGTCGAGGTAGTGAGCCTGCCGGAACCCCGGCTGGGCGTCGATATGCACCTGCTCTTCCAGGCTTTCGATGGTGCCCCAGCCCGAGTTCTGCAGGGTCCAGTCGATGATGGCACGCGGCTCCATGCCGAAGCCGCGATGCTCGGCGCCGACGCGCTCCGCGATGCCGCGGATCACCTCGTGGTTCGAGCGGCATTCGCCCGGAGGATCGACGAGTTTCGGCCCGAGCTGGAAATACTGGTGACCGCCGCCCTGGTAGAGGTCGTCGTGCTCCATGAACATGGTCGCGGGCAGCACCACGTCCGCCATGAGCGCGGTCTCGGTCATGAACTGCTCGTGGACGCACACGAAGAGATCGTCGCGGGCAAACCCGCGCTTCACCAGTTCCTGCTCGGGCGCCACGGAAACCGGGTTCGTGTTCTGGATCAGGAGCGCGGTGACGGGCCCACCATGGCGGAGCGCTTCGGCGTCACCGGTGAGCACGCGGCCGATCTGGCTCTGATCGAGCTTGCGGACGCGCGGGTCGACGGCATCGAGCCCTTCGATCAAAGTTTTGCGCCAATGGTAGATCGCACCATTGTTGTGGAAGGCGCCGCCGCCCTCGTATTGCCAGCACCCCGTGACGGCGGCGATGGAGGCCGCCGCATGCATGTTGACGGCGCCGTTGCGCTGCCGGCCGAAGCCGTAGCCGAGACGGAAGAAGGTGCGCTTGCGCTCGCCGACAAGGAGGGCGAAGGCCTCGATCTCCTTCACCGACAATCCCGTGATCGCGGAGGCCCAGGCCGGGTCGCGGGTCTTCACGTGCTCGGCCAGGTCCTGTGGGCTATCGGTGTAGCGGTTGAGGTAATCCCAATCCGCATGGCCGTCGCGGAAGAGCACATGCATGACCGCGCAGGCGAGCGCACCGTCCGTGCCGGGGCGCACGAGCAGCGCCATGTCGGCCTGCTTCATGGTGGCGTTCATGTAGACGTCCACGGCCACGATCTTGGCGCCGCGTTCCTTGCGGGCCTTCATGGCATGGGTCATCACGTTGACCTGGGTGTGAACCGGGTTCGTGCCCCAGATCACCACGCAGTCGGAGAGCGCCATCTCGCGCGGGTCGGGGCCTGCGAGCTTGCCCGTGCCCGCGATGTAGCCGGTCCAGGCCATGTTGGTGCAGATCGTGGAATACTGGCCGGAATAGCGCTTCACATGGCGGAGCCGGTTGATGCCGTCGCGCATCACGAGACCCATGGTGCCGGCGTAGTAATAGGGCCACACCGCTTCGGAGCCGTGGAGCCTCTCGGCCTCCAGGAATTTCCGCGCCACGAGGTCCAGCGCCTCGTCCCAGGAGATCCGCTCGAATTGCCCGGAGCCCTTGGGGCCGGTGCGCTTCAGCGGATGGAGCAGGCGGTCGGGATGCTGGATGCGCTCGGCGTAGCGGGCGACCTTGGCGCAGACCACGCCCGCCGTGTAGCGGTTGGTCTCGGACCCATGCACGCGCCCGATGGAGCGGCCTTCGATCACCTCCACGTCGAGGGAGCAGGCCGAGGGGCAATCATGGGGGCACACCGAGGTGCGCCGCTCGATGCGGGGCGTCAGGTTCATAGGCGCATCATAGGCCGGATGAGGGAAACAAAAAGGCCGCCCAAGGGGCGGCTTTTCCATCCCTCCCCGCTCAGGGGAGGGTCGGACCGGAGGTCCGGGGTGGGGTGGAAGCGTCGAGGTCTCATCCCACCCGTCGCCCTTTCGGGCGCCACCCTCCCTTGGCAGGGAGGGATGGGCTCAGCCCACGATCTCGTTGCCCGAGAAGAACTGGGCGATCTCGATCTTGGCGTTGTCGACGCTGTCGGAGCCGTGAACCGAGTTCTCGCCTACCGAGCGGGCGAACTTCTTGCGGATGGTGCCCTCAGCGGCGCTCTCCGGGTTCGTGGCACCCATGATCTCGCGGTACTTGGAGACCGCACCCTCGCCCTCGAGCACCTGCACGACCACGGGGGCCGAAATCATGAACTCCACGAGCTCGCCGAAGAAGGGGCGCTCCTTGTGGACCGCGTAGAAGGTCTCGGCCTGCTCGCGGGTCATGCGGATGCGCTTTTGCGCCACGATGCGCAGGCCCGCGCCCTCGATGACGGCGTTCACGGCGCCTGTGAGATTGCGCTCGGTCGCGTCGGGCTTGATGATCGAGAAGGTGCGCTCAAGGGCCATGGGAGATCCGTTCTTGGAAGGGGGGATGTCGGGGAAAGTGGCGCGCTTATAGCGGCGTCTTTTCCCAGCCTCAAGCCGGTTCTCGCAGGTGCGAAGAAGCCCCGGCATCGGCCGGGGCTCATGCTTCAGCGGGCGCGTTGGCCGAACAGCACCGCCTGGGCGACCGGGTCCTTCAGATCGGTCTTGGCCCGATCCTCGGCCGCGA
Source organism: Microvirga sp. (assembly GCA_035944635.1). GTDB lineage: Bacteria > Pseudomonadota > Alphaproteobacteria > Rhizobiales > Beijerinckiaceae > Microvirga. Next base: position 2,564 of record DASZAZ010000085.1, on the reverse strand, counting down.
CGGCCAGGCCGCGCTGCACGGCGGGGCGCGCGAGCACGGCGTCGAGCCAGCGCTTCGCATGCGGGAAGTCGTCGATGTTCTGACCCTGCCGCTCCCAGAGCTTGGCCCAGGGCGCGATCGCCATGTCGGCGATGGAATACGCGCCGGCCACAAACTCGCGATCCGCCAGGCGCTTGTTCAGCACGCCGTAGAGCCGGTTCGTCTCGTTGGTGTAGCGGTCGATGGCGTAGGGCACCTTTTCCGGCGCATAGATCCGGAAATGGTGCGTTTGGCCGAGCATGGGCCCGAAGCCGCCCATCTGCCAGAACAGCCACTGATCGACCTCCATCCGCGCCCGTTCGTCGGCGGGATAGAACTGCCCGGTCTTGCGCCCGAGGTACTGGAGGATCGCCCCGGATTCGAACACCGAGATCGGCTCGCCGCCGGGACCGTCGTGATCGACGATGGCCGGCATCTTGTTGTTGGGCGACACCGCGAGGAATTCCGGCTTGAACTGGTCGCCCTTGCCGATGTTGATCGGGTGCACGGCGTAAGGCAGCCCACACTCCTCCAGCATGATGGTGATCTTCCACCCGTTCGGGGTCGGCCAGTAATAGAGATCGATGGGTTTCCCAGCCGCCATGGCGCGCCTCTCTTGCTTCAGTCGCTTGGACCGGTGGTTAGGTAAGGACAAAACCCCAGGTGCGCCAAGCGCAGCCATGCAGGATCGATCTGGAGTTTTTGCATAGGGGGCGAGCACTCACAGGCTCTTCTTGAAGCCCTCGTGGCTCTTCGAGAAGCCGAGGCGCTCGTAGAAGCGGTGCGCATCCGTGCGGCGCTTGTGGGAGGTGAGCTCCATCGTGCGCGCGCCCCCGGCCCGGGCCGCCTCTTCCGCGAAGGCCATCATGCGGGCGCCGATCCCTTGGGAGCGGAGCGCCGCCGACACCTTCACGCTTTCGACCTTCACGCGCGTCGCGCCGCGCCCGGTGAGATTCGGGATGAGGGTGAGCTGGAAGGTGCCCACCACCCGGCCCTCGTTTTCGGCCACATAGAGGGTGTTGTCGGGGCTCGCCGCAATCGCCGCGAAGGCCGCCTCGTAGGCGGGCTTCGTCTCGGGCAGCCAGGCATCACCGTGGCTCCCGAGGCTGTCCTCCTCGTGCAGGCGGATGATCGCCTCGAGATCCTCGGCCTGAGCCTCGCGGATCGAAATGGGCATGGCCGGATCAGGCCGCAGCCTTCGTTTCCTTCGGCAGGAAACCGGCGGGCTGGAAGCCCGGCAGCGCCTCCATGCGGCCCATCCAGGCGCCCACATTCGGGAAGGCCGCGAGATCGAAGCCGCCCTCGGCGGCATAGGCCACGACGCCGTAGAGATCGATATCCGCCATGGTCGTGCCCTCGCCGACGATCCAGGAGCGCCCCGCCAGGTGATCGTCCAGCACCTTGAGCGCCGCCTTGCCCTCGTTGGCATACATCTCGATCGCCTCGGGCCCGTCCTGCCGCAACCCGAGCTTGTAGCCGCGCGAGCGGTAGATCGGCGCCGCGAGGCGGTCGAAGTCCCAGTACATCCATTCGCGGGCCTGGATGCGCTCGTCGAGATTGGCGCCGCCGAACCGGCCCGTCATGTCGGCGAGGTATTCGAGGATGGAGGCGGACTGGCAGAGCTGGCGGCCGTTCTGCGTGTCGACGAGGAGCGGCACCTGCCCGTAGCGCTGCTTGGAGAGATACGGGGGCTGCTTGTGCTCGCCGTCGCGTAAGCGAACATGCACGTAATCGAAGGGCTCGCCCGCGAGCGACAGGAACAGGCCGACCTTGTAAGTGGGACCTGACAGAAAAGCGCCGTGGAGTGCGAAGCGAGCCGGCATTGGAACCCCCTGGATGCGGTCTATGTTGGGGCGGGACCCTAACGGAAAGGGTTTCACGTCGGAAGTCTGGTTTTGAGAGGCGTGTTGATGACCATCGCACGCGAACGCAAGGTGCTGCAGCAGGCCGTCGGCGTCTTCTCGCTGATCCCGATCTCGGCCGGGCTGTTCGGCGTGCTCTTCGGCCCCGAGGGCCTGCTCGGCGACCGCGTCAGCGTCTCGGCCGACAGCCACTTCCGCTATCTCTCGGGGCTTCTCCTCGGCCTAGGCCTGTGTTTCTGGAGCACGATCCCGGGCATCGAGGAGAAGACGGGGCGCTTTCGCCTCCTCACCCTTCTGGTGGTCATCGGCGGCCTCGGCCGCCTCCTCGGTCTTGCGCTGACGGGCATCCCCTCGCTCTTCATGCTCGGAGGTCTCGTGATCGAGCTCGCGGTGACGCCCCTCCTCTGCTTGTGGCAGACGCGGATCGCCAATGCTTACGCGGAGGTCGAAGGGGTTGCGGACCCGGCCGAAGGCGCCGCCTGACGCATGCGCCTATACCCTCGCCACCTGTTCAGGTGCGAGGCTTAGGTCCTTGTGTGCCTTGTGCCCTGGTGGGGGCACGGGGCGCATACGGCACCGCCAAGCCGGCGGCTGGGGTAAGCAGGGAGGGAGGGCACCGGACGAGCGGTGCCGCACGCGCCCCGTGCACGATGATCTCACAGGCGCCAGCCCCGCGCTTCGGCA
>DASZAZ010000084.1:0-24212 GCA_035944635.1 Microvirga sp. | reverse complement strand
GGGCTCGGAGAGCATGAACTAGTTATAGCATTTGCCAGCGGCGAGCCACGAATTGTAGCCGAGAATAGTCAAGTCATCATTAGGGGGCAGGGCAATATGACTGAGCTCCTTGGTGAAATCTCGCGAGCACGATGAGACGTGCGCACACCGCCGTGCTCGTCTTTTGAACCCACATCGCGACTGTAGCCAATGGCCGGAGTTGGTGCATTTGTCGCCTGAGACTACTTGCGCAATGAGCGTCGCATCCCAGCGAGCAGGGCTTCTGTTCGTGAGGAGACGCCGAGGATCTTGAAGATGGTGACGAGGTGCACCTTCACGGTGTTGGGCGATAGGCCCAGAGCCTCGGCGATCTGCTGGTTAGACTTGCCCTGCATCAGCAATGCGAGCACCTCGTGCTGACGGGGGGTGAGCCCCCAACGAGGGTCACTCTCCGCATCAGGAGGATTGTGCGAGGCGGGTCGTTCCAGGTCCGGTACGTTGAGCGAGGCAGGCTGCTCAGGCGTGGCATGGTCCTCGATGAGGTCCCGCACTAGGCGAGCCAGGGTAGCCTGGTGCACTGGCTTAGCGACGAAGTGCACACCAGAGGTGAGGTCATCTGGCTCTGGGCCGGCTCGCCCAGAGAGGACCACTGCCGGCAGGCCGTACTCCTCACCTACTTTCCGCGCCAGCCCAAAGCCGTTCATGCTGCCCGAGGACAACTCCACGTCCGTGACCAGAGCCCTGATGGCGGGAACATGCCCGAGCACCTCCAAGGCTTCCTCAGGCGAGACCACCGACAGAACGCGAAAGCCGCTCTCCTCCAGCATCTCCCCCAGCGTCAGGCGCACCAGCGCCTCATCCTCCACGAGGAGAACCACAGGCCGGGGGTCGTCTTGGCTCATGACAGGGTCACTGCACCACCAAAAAGTTGAAGCTGACAGGTTAACGTGGTGGTGCTCACAACGGTTCAGCCTGTGCCGTGTTTTGGGCTCCCAGTTGCGCTGCATCTGCCCGACGACATCAGGTCAGGCAATGGAGCCCACTAGCCTGTGTCACATGAGGGGATGCTCTGAGCGTAATATCAGCCACTACAGCCGCGCTTCACAAAGAAATGGAAGCAGGGTGGATGCAGCTGAAGCTCGAGCGAAGCTTCCGCCAAGGACGGGTAACGGGCCAGGCGGGCTGAGTGAGCCGGGCAGGGCAATCGGTCATAGCAGGAGCTAAACCCAATCCGAAGTGCCTCGGCATCCCCAAGGTTCGCCTGCCCGAGACACTCAATGTGGCGGATAGCCTGCGCCTACTCTGTGGCCCGGAAGAGCACCGGATTGTGCATGGGACCACCCGTGCTGGGGCTGTTGCTGGGGCTAGAAACCCGCCCGCTTGGGATAATCCAGCATTTACAACACGTTGAGCACGGCAGCTGGCGGAGAGGGGGAGATTCGAACTCCCGATACGGTTGCCCGTATGCCGCATTTCGAGTGCGGTGCATTCAACCACTCTGCCACCTCTCCGCAAAGCCGAGGTCCGGCGGTTGAGGCGGGGTGGATATCATGGGGTTTGGGGTTCCACAAGCACCTCGGAGGGGGCAAAAAGACCCCGGCACAGCGCTTTTGCGTTGACAAAAACGCCGCAGCGCCTTAAGCGAACGGCCAGAGCGCGGGCAAAGGTCCCGCGTTTTCGTTTGCGGAGGGCTTTTTGGCCCGCCGCGCCTTGCAACCCCCAACTGCCAAAAAGCCGGCCCGCGGTGATCCGCGACGAGCCGGGCTGAACACGGAGAAAAACGATGTTCGCAGTGATCAAGACCGGCGGCAAGCAATACCGCGTCGCCGCTGACGATACCATCGCCGTTGCCAAGCTCGCGGGCGAGCCGGGCTCCGCCGTCACCTTCGGCGAAGTCCTCATGTTCACCGGCGACAACGGCACCGAGATCGGCGCGCCGACGGTTTCCGGCATCACCGTCTCGGGCGAGGTGGTGGCCCATACCCGCGGCGAGAAGGTGATTGCCTTCAAGAAGCGCCGCCGCCAGAATTCGCGCCGCAAGCGCGGTCATCGCCAGGACTACACCGTCGTGCGGATCACCGAGATCCTCGCCGGCGGCAAGAAGTCCGCGGCCAAGAAGGCAAAGCCCGCCGACGAGGCGGCCCAGCCGGCCGCGAGCGCCTGATCGGGCGCCTCGCGGTTCTAAGAGAGTTCAACCCATCCGGGGCCGAGATCGCTGAGCAGCGGTCGGCTCCAAGAGAGCAGGAACAGAACAATGGCTCATAAAAAAGCAGGCGGTTCGTCCCGTAACGGTCGCGACTCCGAAGGCCGTCGCCTCGGCGTCAAGAAGTTCGGCGATCAAAGCGTGCTCGCCGGCAACATCATCGTGCGTCAGCGCGGCACCAAATGGCATGCGGGCCGCAATGTCGGCATGGGCAAGGATCACACCCTCTTTGCCACGGCCGAAGGCCGCGTCCGATTCCTTACGCGTAATGGCCGAGCTTTCGTATCGGTCATTCCGGCCCAAGAGGCCGCAGAGTAAACGGCGAGAGCGAAACGAAGGAGCTCCCGCCGGCATCGCACCGAACCGGCGGGTCCAGCTCCAGGCGCTTAAAGCCAAGCTCAAGATCCGAAACACAGGGGAGGTGGGATGCCACCTCCCCTTCGTCGTTTCAGGGCCGCGCCAGGCCCTAATGGATCGGAGCAAGGCTATGTTTCCCGACCTCACCCGTGACGACGTGTTCCGGCTCGAAACCCGCCGGCTGTGGCTCCGCTGGCCGCGCCTTGCGGACGCTCAGGCCCTGGTACGCCTCGCCGGCGAGAAAGCGGTCGCGGACATGACGGCTCGCATTCCGCATCCTTACGACCCGCACGACGCAGACCGTTTCGTCTTCCATGCCCGGCAATCCAATGCCGAGGGCTCGGCGCTGGAACTCGCCATCACCCCGAAGGGGCGTCCCAACGCGCTCATCGGCATGGTGGGGATCAGCCCAAGCCCCGAGGACGGGCGCCCTCATCTTGGCTACTGGCTCGGTATCCCCCATTGGGGGCAGGGCTATGCCACGGAGGCCGCGCGGGCGCTGATTGACGCGTTCTTCGCCTACACGCCTCACGGCGAGCTCACCTCCTCGGCCCGGGTGATCAACCCCGGCTCCCGGCGCGTGTTGGAGAAGTGCGGCTTCGCCTATCAGGGCACGGGACTGATGGCGTTCCCGGCCCGCGGCGGCCTGTTCCCCGTGGACCAGCTCAGGCTCGACCGGCGCGCCTGGGAGAGCCTAAAGAGCTGGAGCCACACGGGCTTCGTGCCGAACGCGAGGGTCGACGGCGCACCTGAATTCGCCCTCGCGGCGGAATAAACCGGGGCGGCTCCCTGTCGTGGAGCCGCCTCGCCCTTCTTGGCGTTGCTCCCGCAACCCTTAGCCCTTTAAAGGAAGCGGGCATGAAATTTCTTGATCAAGCCAAAATCTTCATTGCCTCGGGCGGCGGCGGCGCGGGCTGCGTGTCGTTCCGGCGCGAGAAGTTCATTGAGTTCGGCGGGCCGAACGGCGGCGACGGCGGCCGCGGCGGCGATGTCTGGGCCGAATGCGTGGAGGGCCTCAACACCCTTATCGATTATCGCTACCAGCAGCACTTCAAGGCCCAGCGCGGCGAGCACGGCATGGGCAAGAACCGCACCGGTGCCAACGGCCGCGACATGGTGCTGAAGGTCCCCGCCGGGACGCAGATCCTGGCCGAAGACGGCGAGACCCTCATTGCCGACATGACCCATGTGGGGCAGCGGGTGCTGCTGGCGAAAGGCGGCAATGGCGGCTTCGGCAACGCGCATTTCACCACGTCCACGAACCGGGCGCCGCGCCATGCCAATCCGGGTCAGGAGGGCGACGAGCGCTGGATCTGGCTTCGCCTCAAGCTCATTGCGGATGCGGGTCTCGTCGGGTTGCCCAATGCGGGCAAATCCACGTTCCTGGCGACCGTGACGGCGGCGAAGCCCAAAATCGCCGATTACCCCTTCACCACCCTCCATCCGGGCCTCGGCGTGGTTCGCGTCGACAACCGCGAATTCGTGCTGGCCGACATTCCGGGGCTGATCGAAGGCGCCTCGGAGGGTGCCGGGCTCGGCGACCGGTTCCTCGGCCACGTGGAGCGCTGCCGCGTGCTGCTCCACCTCGTTGAGGGCACGAGCGAACATGCCGGCAAGGCCTACAAGACCGTGCGCACGGAACTGGACGCCTATGGGCACGGCCTCGCCGACAAGCCCGAGATCGTCGCACTGTCCAAGGCCGACGCTCTCGATGAGGATACCCTGAAGGAGCAGCTCGCGCGCCTCAAGCGGGCCTGCAAGCGTAAGCCCTTCGTGCTGTCGTCCGCATCAGGGCAGGGCGTCCAGGAGGTTCTGCGCGCGCTCCTCGACGTGATTGGAGAGAGCAAGGTCGAGGAGGCCGCGGAGGCGGCACCCGTGGGAGAGTGGCATCCGTGAGGCTGCGCTGCCATCCGTTGCATCGGCCCGTCTCCGGAGCGAGGCCTCGGTGAACCCACGTCTCAACCAATTTCGCCGGGTGGTCCTAAAGGTCGGCTCCGCGCTCCTCGTGGATCGGGCCCGGGGCCGGCTCAACCACGCCTGGCTTGCCGCCCTGGCCGAGGATATCGCCGATCTCCACGCCCGTGGCGCCGACGTGCTCGTGGTGTCCTCTGGCGCCATTGCGCTCGGGCGTACGGTGCTCGACCTACCGGCCGGGCCGCTGAAGCTCGAGGAAAGCCAAGCTGCGGCGGCTGTCGGGCAGATTGCGCTCGCGCGGATCTGGTCAGAGGTGCTGGCGCACCATGGCGTCACCGCCGGGCAGATCCTCGTGACCCTCGCGGACACGGAGGAGAGGCGGCGCTATCTCAACGCCCGCGCCACGACGTTGAAGCTCCTTGAAATGCGGGCCGTGCCCGTGATCAACGAGAACGACACAGTGGCGACCAGCGAGATCCGCTATGGCGACAACGATCGCCTTGCAGCCCGTGTTGCCACCATGATCGGCGCGGACCTTCTGGTGCTGTTCTCGGACATCGATGGGCTCTACACCGCACCGCCGGCAGCCGACCCCAACGCGCAGCACATCCCCGTGGTCGAGCGCATCACGCCGACGATCGAAGCCATGGCGGGCGGGGCGGCGTCGGAGCTCTCCCGTGGGGGCATGCGGACCAAGATCGAAGCCGGCAAGATCGCCACGGCCGGCGGCACCCACATGATCATCGCCGACGGTGGCACCAAGAACCCCCTGAAGCGGGTCGCCGAGGGCGGACGCTGCACCTGGTTCCTGACCCCCTCGAACCCGGCCACGGCGCGCAAGACCTGGATCGGCGGCGCGCTGGAGCCCCGCGGCACGCTCCACGTGGACGAGGGCGCCGCTCGGGCCCTTCGCGGCGGGGCGAGCCTCCTGCCGGTCGGCGTGCGGCGCATCGAGGGCGGCTTTTCGCGTGGCGACGCGGTGGTGATCCGCGACGCCTCGGGCGTCGTCGGCCGCGGCCTCGTGGCCTACGATGCCGAGGAGGCAGCCCGCATCATCGGCCGCGCGAGCCGCGAGATCGAGGCTATTCTCGGCTATCCAGGACGCGCCGAGATGGTGCATCGGGACGATCTCGCCTTCGCCGGAAGCTAAGCCCCACCGGACGTTCTGGCGACGAGCCGCTCCGCATCGGTCGGGGCTGCGCTCTTGATGTCGTTGTCGAAGTAACAATAGACGTCGCGCCCTTCGGCTCGCCACGCCGCAATCCGCCTGGCCCAATCGTCGAGGGTGTCGTCGCTGTAATTGCCGGCATAGCGCCCGTCGGCCCCATGCCCGCGGATATAGACCCAGCCGGCCGTCACCTCCCAGGGCGCCGGAGCGGCGGCATGGTCCGAGAGGCAGAGCGCGGCGTCGTGCTCGCGCAGAAGATCGAGAATCGAGGCCTCGTACCAGCTCGGGTGCCGAAACTCGATCGTATAGCGGTAGCCCCTCGGCAGGAAGGCGAGAAACGCGGCGAGCCGCTCTCGATCGGCATGCAGCATCGGGGGCAGCTGGAACAGCACCGGACCGGACTTCGCGCCCAAGGCCGCCATGCGTCCGAAGACCAGATCGATGCTGTCTTCCACACCCTTCAGCTTCTTCATATGCGTGATGAAGCGCGATGCCTTCCAGGCGAAGAGGAAGTCCTCGGGGGTGCTCTCCCGCCAGGCCGTGACCGCTTCGGCGGTGGGCAGGCGGTAGAAGGAGTTGTTGATCTCGGCGGTCGAGAACCGCTGCTGATAGAAGGAGAGAAAGTCGGCCGGGCGGAGCTTCGCTGGATAGAACGGACCACGCCATGAGGCGTAATGCCAGCCCGAGGTGCCGATGCGGAGCGCGCCCGTCATGGCGAGGAGGAGCTCTGGAGATAACCCGGTTTGGCATCCGGAGTGTGAAACATGCTAAGCATGACATTTGCTTCCGCCGCTCGCCTCGAAAACAAAGCCATGACCGCCACGCCGCACCTCAGCCTCGTCCGCACCTCCAGCCACAACGCCACGGCGGCGGTTGAGGTCCCGGTCGAGGTCATGGAGACGATGGCGGCGTTGGGCGTGAAGGCGCGCCAAGCGATGCGGCAGCTCGCCTTGGCTGGGACCGTGCAGAAGAACCAGGCCCTCGCCGCCATCGCGGCGCAGATCCGCGCCGCTTCACCGGCAATTCTCGCTGCCAATGCGGAGGACGTCGCGGACGCCCGCGCGAAGGGCCAGACGCCCGCTTTCATCGATCGGCTTACCCTCGATGCCAAGCGGCTCGAGGGGGTTGCAGCCGGGGTCGAAAGCGTCGCTGCGCTCCCAGATCCGGTCGGCCGGGTGCTGGCGACCTTCGAGCGGCCGAACGGCCTCCTCATCGAGCGCGTGGCGACGCCGCTCGGCGTCATCGGCGTCATCTTCGAAAGCCGCCCCAACGTCACCGCCGATGCTGGCGCGCTTTGCCTTAAGGCCGGCAACGCCGCGATTCTGCGCGCCGGCTCGGAGAGCTTCCGGACCTCCCAGGCAATCGCCCATGCTATGGCCGCAGGTCTTGAAGAGGCCGGCCTGCCCCGTGAGGCGATTCAGCTCGTGCCGACCCGAGATCGGGCGGCGGTCGGGGCCATGCTGGCGGGCTTGAACGGCACCGTCGACGTGATCGTGCCGCGGGGCGGCCGCAGCCTCGTGGAGCGGGTTCAGACCGAAGCTCGCGTGCCGGTCTTCGCCCATCTGGAAGGCCTCGTGCATGTGTATGTTCATGCCGCGGCCAACCTCGATATGGCGAAGCGGATCGTGCTCAACGCCAAGATGCGGCGCACCGGCATCTGCGGCGCCGCCGAAACGCTTCTCGTGGACCGGGCCTGCGCGGAAACACACCTCAAGCCCCTGGTCGTGACGCTGCTGGAGGCGGGCTGCGCCGTGCGCGGCGACGAGGCCACGCGAGCGGTCGATTCCCGCGTCGTGCCGGCGACGGAGGAGGATTGGCGCACGGAATATCTCGACGCGATCATTGCCGTCCGCGTCGTGGACGGGCTCGAGGCGGCCATCGCCCACATCGAAACCTACGGCTCGCACCATACAGACTCGATTGTCACCGGCGATCCCCGCGCCGCCGGTCGATTCCTCGCCGAGGTCGACTCGGCCATCGTGCTCCACAATGCCTCCACGCAGTTCGCGGACGGCGGCGAGTTCGGCTTCGGGGCGGAAATCGGCATCGCGACGGGCCGGATGCACGCCCGGGGCCCCGTGGGTGTCGAGCAGCTGACCTCGTTCAAGTATCGCGTTCTGGGAGCGGGGCAGATCCGTCCGTGACGGACGCCATGGCTGCCGAAGCATCGACGGGGAAGGGGACCCATGCGCCGGCAAAGCCCTCCCGCTTCCGCCTTCTGCCCTCGGGCCTCGTGCGCCTGCCGCGCTTGGCGCCGGGAATGCGGATCGGTCTTTACGGGGGGTCGTTCAACCCGCCCCATGCGGGCCACCGCCATGTGAGCCTGCTCGCCCTCAAGCGCCTGCAGCTGGACCGGATCTGGTGGATCGTCACCCCGGGCAACCCCCTCAAGAACCCAGGGGAGGCAGCACCTATGGCGGAGCGCATTGCCCAGGCGCGCCGTTGCGCTTCGCACCCCCAAATCGACGTCACCGGTTTCGAGGAGGGGATCGGCGTACGCTACACGGTGGACACCTTGCGCTTCCTCGTTCGCCGCCATCCGGGGGTGCACTTCGTCTGGATCATGGGGGCCGACAACCTGTCGGGTTTCCACCGCTGGCGCGGATGGCGCACCATCGCCCGCCTGATGCCCATCGCCGTGATCGACCGGCCAGGCTTCACGCTGCGTTCCACCCAAGCCCGGGCCGCGCAGGCGCTGGCAGGTGCTCGCTTGCCTGAAATCTCGGCGTCCGCCTTGGCCTTCCGGCGCGGGCCAGCCTGGACCTTCATCCATGGTCCGCGGTCGACGTTGTCCTCCACGGAGATCCGCCGTCGGCGCAGCGCCGCAAGGCCGGTGTGAGCGCAACTGCAGCCAAACGGCAACGGCGCCGGAAATCCTGCGATTTCCTTGAAATTAGCGAACTATTTCCCCCCTGCTCACGTTGAAAAAGGGTGCTGTCCGACATTATCTTCTGTGTTGGCAGCGCACTCCGTAGCGCTGGAAAAGAGGGTCTGAATCTGAACCACCCATCTCCGCGTGAAGCGGATTTTGCTCCGCTTCCTCCTCACGCCGCGGCGGTTGCCGTCGAAGGTGAGGACATCAGGGCCGTGGCCCTGGCATGCCTTGAGGACATGAAGGCCGAAGAGACGGTCGAAATCGACCTGGTCGGCAAAACCTCGCTCGCTGACACCATGATCGTCACGTCGGGACGCTCCCACCGCCATGTGGGCGCCATCGCTGATCGCGTGATCCAGGCCCTGAAGGACAAGGGCCTCGGCTCCCCGCGCGTCGAGGGCATGCCGGCCTGCGACTGGGTGCTGATCGATGCCGGCGACGTACTCGTCCATATCTTCCGTCCCGAGGTTCGTGGCTTCTACAACCTCGAGAAGATGTGGGGCGCCGACCGGCCTGCGGATCGCGCTCCCGAGCCGCGCATCGTCTAAGCGGGTGCTTCCGGCCCCGCCTGGGAGCCGCTGCCGAGGTGGCAGCGGCTGGCCGCACCCATGCGCCTGAGCGTCATCACCGTGGGCCGCCTCAAAAGCGGACCCGAGCGGGAGCTTGTAGATCGCTACCGCAGCCGCATCGAAGGCATCGGCCGGGGGCTCGGGATTGTGGGCTTCGATCTCCTCGAACTCCCGGAAAGCCGCGCCCGGCGCGAAGCCGATCGCATGGGCGAGGAGGCCAGGGCCCTCGTCGACAAGGCCGGCTCATCCGTTCTCGTGGCTTTCGACGAGCGGGGCCGCAGCCCGACCAGCGAATCCTTTGCCGAAACCCTGAGGGCATGGCGCGACGGCGGCCGGGCTGGCGTTGCCTGCATCATCGGCGGCCCCGACGGGCTCGACCCTGCTCTGCGGCAGCGGGCGGATCTGGTGGTCTCCTTCGGGGCGCTGACTTTGCCGCACCAGATCGTGCGGGTTCTCGTCGTCGAGCAGCTGTATCGGGCCCTGACAATCATCGCCGACCACCCTTATCATCGCGCCGGACAGGATACTTGAGCCCCCTGATGATCCGCTGCCTTCCCCTAAGCGTTCAGGCGCTCGCGACGGCTGCCTGGCTTGGTGCCGCCAGCGCGGCCGCCTTCGCGCAGGCTCCCGCCCCAGGGGACCCATCTCAGCGCCCGACCGAAACCGCGGAGGAGAAAGCCCGTCGGGAACGAGATTTGAAGGCCGTCAATGATGCGATGGCCCTCAGCGCTGAAACCCGGCGGCGGCTCGAAGCTGAAATTGCCGAGATCAGGACCGATCGAGTTCGCCTCAGCACCGCGCTCATCGAGACGGCGGCCCGCCTCCGTGCCACGGAGGAGCGGGTGCGTTCGGTGGAGGAGCGGCTGCAGGTGCTCGTCTCCAGCGAAGGTGCCATCCGCCGTTCCCTCGAAGGGAGGCGCGGCCTCATCGTCGAGGTGTTCGCTGCCCTCCAGCGCATGGGGCGGCGCCCGCCGCCGGCGGTGCTCGTGCGCCCTGAGGACATGCTGGAGGCCGTGCGGGCTTCGATCCTGCTCGGAGCCGTGCTGCCTGAGCTCCGCTCAGAGGCGGAAATCCTCTCGACCGACCTCTCCGAATTGGTGCGTCTCAAGATCGCCATTGCCGCCGACCGGCAGGCCCTGTCGGCGGAGCTCAATGGCTTGCGAGGGGAGCAGGAGCGCTTGGCCGCCCTCACGCGAGCCCGCCAGGACCGCCTCGCCGAGGCCGAGCGAACCTCGGTGGTCGAGCGGGAGCGGGCCGAGAACCTCGCCCGCCAAGCTGGGACTCTCAAAGAATTGATTGACCGTATGGAGCGGGAGTTGGCAGGCGCGCAGCGCGCCGCCGACGAGGCCCGCAAGGCCGCGGAGGCTCAGGCCCGGGAGAGCCGCGAGCGCTTCGCCCAGGCGGCGTTTCGCGACCCTGCGCGATTGGCTCCCAAAATCCCGTTTTCCGAGGCGCGGGGCCTACTTCCGCTGCCGGTGAGCGGCCAAACCGCCCGCGATTTCGGGGGCGCGGACGGCTATGGCGGAACGACGCGCGGCATCTCGGTGACGACCCGGCCGAGGGCTGCCGTGGTATCCCCAGCGGACGGTTGGGTGGCCTTTGCCGGGCCTTTCCGGTCCTTCGGCCGACTCTTGATCATCAACGCCGGCGGGGGGTACTATCTTCTTCTGGCCGGTATGGACCAAATCAACGTCGAGGTGGGCCAGTTCGTGCTTGCTGGAGAGCCGGTTGCAACGATGGGCGAGACCTCCCTGGTTTCGCCTGCCGCGGGTGCCATCGAAACGAAGGACCCCGTGCTCTACATCGAGTTCCGGAAGGACGGATCCTCGGTTGATCCTGGTCCCTGGTGGGCGAAATCGCAAAGCGAAAAGGTTCGCGGATAATGCGCAAACTCTCTCTTCTTCTGATCGGCGCGGCGGCTGGCGCGGGAACGACGGCACTCGTGTCGCAGACCCAACTCCTGCCCACGGCGATTGCAGCCTCCGCAGACACCTACCGGCAGCTCAGCCTCTTCGGTGACGTGTTCGAGAAGGTTCGTACGGATTACGTGGAGCGCCCCGATGAGGCGAAGCTGGTCGAGTCCGCCATCAACGGCATGCTGACCTCGCTGGATCCCCATTCGAGCTTCATGGATGCCAAGAGCTTCCGGGACATGCAGGTCCAGACCCGCGGCGAGTTCGGCGGTCTCGGTATCGAAGTCACCATGGAAGAGGGCCTCGTGAAGGTCGTCACCCCCATCGACGAGACGCCCGCCTCCCGCGCCGGTGTGCTCGCGAACGACATCATCACACACATCAACGAGGAGCAGGTGCAGGGCCTCACCCTGAACCAGGCCGTCGAGAAGATGCGCGGCCCGGTGAACTCTTCGGTCAAGCTGAAGATCCAGCGCAAGGAAGCCAAGGATCCGATCGAGGTGTCGCTCACCCGCGAGACGATCCGTGTTCGCCCCGTGCGGGCGCGCCTTGAAGGCGGTGACGTCGGCGTGCTCCGCGTCAGCCAGTTCAACGAGCAGACCTTCGAGAATCTCAAGACCTCGATCGACAAGCTCACGACGGAAGCGGGCGGCGACAAGCTCAAGGGCTTCGTGATCGACCTGCGCAACAACCCGGGCGGCCTCCTCGACCAGGCCATCATGGTCTCGGATGCCTTCCTGGAGCGCGGTGAGATCGTCTCGACCCGCGGCCGCAACGCGGACGAGACGCAGCGCTTCAACGCGAAGGCGGGCGACCTCACAAAGGGCAAGCCCCTCGTGGTGCTCGTGAACGGCGGCTCGGCCTCCGCCTCCGAGATCGTCGCCGGCGCCTTGCAGGACCACAAGCGGGCTCTCGTCATGGGCACCCGCTCCTTCGGCAAGGGCTCGGTCCAGACCATCATCCCGCTCGGCGGCAATGGGGCGGTGCGCCTCACGACCGCGCGCTACTACACCCCGGCCGGCCGTTCCATTCAGGCCAAGGGCATCGATCCGGATCGCGAGATCCTGCAGGATGTGCCCGACGAGCTGAAGGGTAAGGACGAGACCAAGGGCGAGGCGGGCCTGCGCGGTCACCTCAAGAACGACAAGGAAGAGCGCGGCGGTTCCTCGGCCTATGTGCCGCCGGATCCGACCAAGGACAAGCAGCTCCTCGCGGCCTACGAGCACCTGCGCGGCGTACGCCAGGGCGCTGCGAACACGGCCCCGAACGGCGTGCCGAATTAAGGCTTCCGGGCGCCTTTAGCCCCAAGCGTCTGCGGCCCCCTGCATCGAACCCATGGTGCAGGGGGCCGTTTCATTTTAGGAGCAGGTGAGGGCCGTCGATTTGCCCTGCGGGCTGCCGAGAGAGCCACCTGGCCCGTCAGTCAGCAAGCGATGAGCGCAAGAGAGATGCCGAAGGACAAGGAGTTGACGCGAAAGGTCGAGGATCTGCCGTACCGCCCCTGCGTCGGCGTGATGCTAATGAACCGTGACGGCCTCGTGTTCATCGGGCGCCGCAAGACGGAGTCAGGTCCCGAGCACGTGGCCAACGGCTATGCCTGGCAAATGCCGCAAGGCGGCATCGATCCGGGTGAGGATCCCTACCAAGCCGCTCTTCGGGAGCTCTACGAGGAGACGAATGTCCGCACCGTGCGCCTCCTGGCCGAGGCGCCTGACTGGTACTCCTACGAGCTACCCAATCTCATTGCGGGGCGTGCCTGGCGGGGGCGTTACCGTGGTCAGATCCAGAAATGGTTTGCGTTCCAGTTCGAGGGCAACGATAGCGAGGTCGACATCCGCCGACCGGCCGGCGGGCAGCACAAGCCCGAATTCGATGAGTGGCGCTGGGAGGCGATGCATCGGCTCCCGGAGCTGATCATCCCCTTCAAGAGACCGGTCTACGAGAAGGTCGTTGCGGCCTTCCGGCACCTGGACCGGACCTTGCCATCCGGGTCCTCCGGCTGAGGGCCCGCGGCTGGTCACAAGAAAATCGGAAGTGCCGCCACGTTTTGTGGTGCGAAATGCTCCTTCATCGCGTTTTCACACGAACGCGGCATATATTTAGCCATGACCGATTCTGTTGAGCGTCTCTACGCGGCCGTCCTCGCCGCCCAATCCCGCGATCCAGCCTTCTCGCGCACCGCGAAGCTGATGCAGGAGGGTATTGCGAAGATGGCCAAGAAGCTGGCCGAGGAGGCCGTCGAGGTCGGGCTCGACGCCGTCCAGGGCGACCGCCAGCGCGTCATCGAAGAAAGCGCCGACCTCATGTACAATTTGGTGGTGCTCTGGGCCGAGGCGGGGATCACGCCCGATAACGTCTGGGCCGAGATGGACCGGCGCGAGCGGCTTTACGGTATTGCCGAGAAGCTTCCAAAGCAGGGCACGGGCAAGCTCAAGCGGGCGGCCGCCGGCGTGACCCAGGCCCTCAACCCGTTGCGGCGCCCGCGCTGACGGGGTGTCGGAACCCGTCTAATGCCCCATGAGCCGCCACAGGGTCGGCCCAAGATGCTCTAAGAGGTAGGGCTTCGAAACGAAGGCGCCGCCCTCCGGCACCGGGCCCGAGGACGCATCCGAGTGCCCTGAAATCAGTACCACGGCTAAGCCGGGCTGCTGCTTGGCGGCCGCTGCCGCAAGTTCGAAACCGTCGACCTCGCCGGGCACATGGGCATCGGTCACGAGGGCACGAACTGGCTTGCCACCCTTGAGGACCGCCAGGGCCTCCCCGGAATCGGACGCTTCGACCACCGCAAAACCCTGATCCCCGAGGTACTGAGCAATATCCCTGCGGACGCGGGAATCCTCTTCGGTGAGCAGGACGAGGGGACGCTGCTCCGTATCGACCGCTGCCACGATGGCCTCCATTCGCTGCCTTGCTGCCCAACCAACGCGCATCCGCTGCATCCGGGCCAGCCCCCGCCAGCCGGGTCGATCCCGTTCATCAAGGAGTGCTCCTTCCTGAAAGTCCGATTCAGGGCCCGTTCACGGCTGCAGGTGCTTGATAGGCCTCGATAAGGGAGTGATCAGCATGTTGGCTCGTTTCAAGAAAACCTGGATCCCCGTTCTCGCTGCTGCCTTCTGCGGCGCCCTGGCCTCCACCGCTCCGGCACAGGCACAGTGGGGCTCGCGCACGGTGATCGTCGAGCGTCCCGTCGCGCGCCACGTGATTGTCGAGCGGCCGGTGGTTCGCCGCATCGTGCGTCATGTGGTCGTGGAGCGGCCGATCGTGCGGCGGCCGACGGTGGTCTACCGCGTCGTCGAGCGCCCGGCCTACGGCCATCGCGTTCGCTACGGGTGGCGCCCCCATCATCCCCGGCATTGGCATGATCGCCCGACCTGCCGCCTGCCGGAGCGCTGGCTCTGCCGCTAAACCGCCTTCAGGAGTTCAGACGCCACAAGGCCGACGGGTTCCCGTCAGCCTTTCGCGTTTCCGTCTCTTGCAAGGGGCCGGCGCTGAAGGCTCAGGCCTGGGCCGCCGCCGGAGCGGGGGCCACGCTCGCGCTCTCGTCCATCTGCAACTCGTATATCAGCAACGCCTCGATGAGGATGGAACGCTGATCGATCAGCGTCGACTTCAGACCGGCCTGACGCGCAAGCCGCTCCATGAGCCCCAAATCCGAGTCGGAGGAGAGCAGCACATATATGCGCCCGCCCGGCGCGAGACGCTCCCGGGCCTGAGCGAACAGATCGAGGATGTCGCGGTAGCCTGGCCCTGCGTGCCAGGCCCGGTCGGCGAGGTCGAGGGGTTCGCCGGCAAAAGAGGGCGGGCTTGAGATCACCACATCGAAGAGCGGCTTCGGTGCCACGGCCGAGAGCAGGTTCGAACACAGGCCCCGCACCCGATCCCCCAAGCCGTTCGCTTGCGCATTCTCCGACGCGGAGAGGGCAGCGTTGGGGTTGATGTCGACCGCAAGCACGCTCACGGCACCGGCTCGTGCGGCTGCAAGGGCGAGGATGCCGGATCCGGTGCCGACCTCGACGACGCGCTTGCCGCTGAGGTCCATCTTGCCGATGAACTCGGCGAAATACTCGCTCGTGATGAACCAGCTCGGATGGAAGACGGTGGGCCTCACCGTGAGGCGGAAACCGGCCGCGCGGGCCACCCGCGTGCGGTGCTTCGAATAAATAAAATAATAGGACAGCCGGTGAATGACGAAGCGCAGCACATTGCGAGCCAGGCTCGGATAGCCCCCCCAACTCGCGGACCCGCCCGACGCCACACCCGTTCCCCCCGTATCGGCCATTGCCAGTGCTCCCCTTTGCGCTAGCGACAATGCCGAAGCTTAACCGATGTTCCGGGATCTGCATCCTTCGTGCGGGCGTGGCTGTGAATTGTTCATGGACCGGGCGGTGGGTGGGGATTTGCTAGTCCCGGAGGGCCTTTGCGACAGCGCTCGCAGCGTTTTGCGTCTCAACGTCGGAGAAGGTGTCGGCCGAGATTTCCGCATCCAGTGCATCCTGGATCAAGCCTTGATCCGGCTGGCCGCCGAGATCCCTGGCGAGATCGATGATCTGCATGGCGATCGGCGCGCAATCCGGCGCTGAGCGCGCAATACGTTCGGCGAGATCGACAATGGTGTCGATAGTCGATTGCGAGTTGCTTGGCAGGGGCATGGCTCATGTCCTCCTCTGTCGGGAGCGGCCGATGAGGGAACGCCCGAAGCGCCCTCGCGATCCCATGAGAGTGGCACGAAGCCCCAGTTTCGGAAACGGGACCTTAACCCGGGTGCCGTATCCTTCGGCCATCGGCTGCGCTGGCCCGCAAAAAGGGGCGCCTCCGAGCTTCGAAGTTGACACGCCACCTGATGCCGCGCCTTACAAACACCAAGGATCGTATGATGAGGACCCCCGTAAGATTGTTAGGCATCGGCGTGCTGGCGCTGTCCGTTGCCGCCTGCAACACCGCTGCGAACTACCCGACAGCTTATGCTCCGCCACCGCCACCGCCTGCGCCTGTGGTCTATGCGGCCCCCGCGCCCGTCTACGCAGCTCCGGCACCCGTCTATGCGGCCCCGGCGCCAGCCTACAATCCTGCCGCCGAGCGCGCGGTCGGCGGTGCTGCCATCGGAGGTCTGACGGCCGCTGCGATCGGCGGTCTCGCGACCGGCCGGGCCGGCGGCGCTCTGGCGGGGGCTGCCGTGGGAGCCGCCGGCGGTGCGATTGTCGGCGCCGCGACGACCCCAACCGCGCCTGCCTGCCCCTATGGCACCTCTCGGGACGCCTACGGCAATCTTTACTGCCGCTAAACGCCCCATCGGATCAGCGCGGGGTCAGTCCCGCGCACATGCCCCGCCGGCCTCCTGGCCGTGCGGGGCTTTTCTTGTCCAGAGTTCCTGCCGCGCCCCCTCAAGCCCTTCGGGCTACGCCAAAGAGGCCTTCCTGACGATCGAGCGGACGGTGGAGGCGTCAGGCCTCAAAACTCTCCCATACCGCGTGAACGTGCCATCTTTCGGAGATTGGGGCTTCACGCTGGCTTGGAGGGATGGAGCGATCGACGACATCATCGATCGATTTGCCCAAGGTGGTGGGGTACAGAATGCCACGTTCATCACCCCTCAGATTGCCTGGTCATCCCTGAATTTTGGGCGCGGAGAGCTGGATAGCGAGTTCTCCGATGTGAACACGCTGATGCGGCCAGTGCTCTTAGATCGGTACCTGCGGCGGGGCTGGAGCAAAAATTGACCTATCCAATCATTCGCATCGTGGCTGCTGTTTTTGGGTCCTCCGATCGAGCATCGAGCAGCCCTGGGCGCTGAATGCGGAAGCGAGCGACTCGGTCGCAGATGATCACGGCAACTCTGGCATTTGCCGCTCCGTCAGGGGATTGGGTTAAAGAAACATTGTTGCAGCTCCAGCAGTGCCCCTGCCCGGCTACCCCGGGGGTGAAGTGCTCGGACATGTTCACCTGCGCTTCAGTTATCCTTTCTATTGTCCAGCTTCTGGCTTGTGCCGAACCTCGCATTCAAACATTGGTCCTGAAGGTGGTCCCATGAGTTACGAAATTTACGGCACCAACGCCTCCGAAAACATCTATGGCAGCGCTGGTGATGATCTGGTCTACGCTTACGGCGGGTCGGACGTCGTCTTGGCAGGGGAAGGTCACGACGATGTCTTCGGCGGCTACGGCGCTGACACGCTGTACGGTGAACTGGGAGACGACCTGCTGTGGGGCGCGGATGACAACGATGTGCTCTACGGCGCTGCCGGCGCGGATGTCCTCTATGGGAACTTTGGGAACGATTATCTCTCTGGCGGCGACGGCAATGACCTAGCCTTTGGCGGCGGCGGTTTCGACACCATCTACGGAGGCCTCGGGCATGACGTGCTCTATGGCAGGTTCAGCGACGACGACCTGTATGGCGGCTACGGCGATGATTGGGTTTACGGCGGATACGGCACCGACGTGCTCGCAGGAGAAGACGGCCATGACATGCTCTTTGGTGGCGCAGGAAACGACGTCCTGAGCGGCGGTCTGGGTGCGGACACCTTCTTCTTCAGCACACTTTCCGATCACGACGTGATCTTGGACCTCAATCCCTATGCCGGCGACCGCATCGACATCTTTGACCAAGGTTATTTCGTCACCGAAACGGAAGCGGGCGATGTCCTGATCGAACTTTCAAGCGGTGGTTCGATCCTGGTGGACAATCGGGTCATCGAAGAGTTTCACTCAGGTTGGTTCGTTTAGAGCGTCTAGATCTCCTTCGCTCCTAACGCCCTCGACTGTACCAGACGAGCAACTGCTCGTCTGGGTCACTCGCGTCGAGGTTCTGCTCCTTTGAGAGTCTCCTATGACTGCGCCATTCTCGATCTCGCGCTTCGTGTGCGGCGCTCGCTGCGCATCCGTAATCAGTTCGACGTGAGCTTGCCGGCAATGAGCCGCTTTTGAGAGGGCGTCACAGAGTCAGAGAATGGCCTCGGTGTCCGCCTGGCCACGCAGAGCCGTAATGCAAAGCAGGTGAGGGTGCCCGCTGCCCCTGACATGCATGGCAACCGTCGCAGGCGCCAGCCAAGCATCGCCTGGCCTATGTAGTCGCAGGATATGCTACGGATCTCCCCAGATTCTGAGCACCTCGTTGGTTATGCAACGTGCGATGTCGTCGTTTCAGATTTCAGAGCACGCTGGATCGCTCTGGCCAGTTGGGCACGCTTATAGGGTTTCGGCAGGAGAGCTGTGGCTTCGGAGGGCCGTCCGAAGCGTCTGTAGGCCTCCTCTGGGTAGCCAGAGGTTAAAAGAACCTTCAGCTGCGGCCGGAGCACCTGCGCTCGACGGGCGAGTTCCAAGCCATTGATGCCCTTCGGGAGAACGACATCGGTGAAAAGCAGCTCGATCGCCGGATCGTTATTGAGGACCTTCAAGGCAGTCTCTGCGTCAGGCGCCTCGGTTACATAGTAGCCTAAGCCCAGCAATGTTGCGGTGGCATAGCGTCTGACATCAGGCTCATCCTCGACAACGAGAACGCCGCCACGACCCCGCTCGGAGTAGGACCGAGGTGCCGGTGCCTCATCAACTGCCGCGTGCCCCTTCGCGGCTGGAAGCACGATGGTCACGGACGTTCCTGCTCCCAAGCTGCTCCTGATGGTCACATGGCCACCCGACTGCTCGACAAAGCCGTGGACCATCGCCAAGCCGAGACCGGAGTCTTTGCCGACTTCCTTTGTCGTAAAGAACGGCTCGAAGGCGTGTTCCAGAACGTTCTCTGGCATCCCGATGCCGGAGTCCTGTACGGTGAGACTTATATACTCGGTCTCGCCATTGGGGCTTTCGACCCCCTCCACCTCGATGGTCAGGGTACCGCCATCCGGCATGGCGTCGCGGGCGTTCACGGCAAGGTTCAGGATGGCACTCTCCAGCTGCGTACGATCCACCAGAGCCGTCGCCTCCATCGTGGAGCCCCGGGTTACGAGTTCGATGTGCTCGCCCAGTGTTCGCTTCAGCAGGGGTACGACGCCCTCGGTGACCTCATCGAGGCGCACAGGTCTTGGCTTGAGGGACTGTCTGCGGCCGAAGGCAAGGAGTTTCTGGTTCAACTCCGCCCCACGTTCCGCTGCTGTGAGAACCTGTGCGGCCAGATCCTTCAGCTGCGGATGGGCAAGCTCCTCGGTCAGCACTTCCGCGTTGCCGAGGATGACGGTGAGCAGGTTGTTGAAGTCGTGCGCGATGCCGCCGGTGAGCTGACCTACTGTCTCCATCTTCTGTGCTTGGCGTAACTGCTCTTCCAGCCTGATCTGAGCAGTGATGTCGCAGGCAACGCCAAGAGCACGAACTGCCCGGCCTTCGGCATTGCACTCAACGCGACCGGACTCACGCAGGCAAACCAGTTCTCCTGACGGCTTGGTGAAGCGATACTCGACATGGAATGTTGTGCCCTGCTTGGCTGCTCTCTCCATCGCGCGGTTCACTTTATCGACGTCGTCGGGGTGAAGGCCTGCATAGTAGTCACCGATCGAGCCGCTCGGGATCCCAAGCACCTCAAGCGACGTATTGGAGCGCTTCGCCTCGCCGGTGACGTAGTCCCACTCCCAGGCCATCATCCTGCCCGCGTGGAGAGCTGCCTCGAGCCATTGCGTTGCCCGCGTTAGCTCCTCTGCAATGGCTCTGTGCTTGCGCTCGCTTTCCGCGAGAGCCTCAAACGCACGCACCTGGTCTGTGACATCGGCCTGCACACCGACAAACGAAGTAAGGCGCCCGCTCGCGTCGTGAACTGGAGTGATATGCAGTCTGTTCAGGAAGAGCGTTCCATCCCGTCGATAGTTTTGGAGCGTACCTTTGAACTCCCGACCTTCACGGATGGCTTCCCGTAGGCGCATCACGGTTTCCAGGTCAGTGCCCGCACCTTGGAGAAAACGGCAATTGCGCCCGATCACGTCTGCGGCGCGGTAGCCTGTCATCCTCTCGAAGGCTGGATTGACATAGACGATGGGGCAGTCAGGCGAGAGCGCGTCCGTCACTACAACGCCTTCGCCGATGGCGTTGAGCATTGAGTCGCGCATCTGAATACTCTGGATGGCGCTCTCAATTTGAGTAAGGGGCACAGGATTGGGCTCAGACATTTCGACCTCGCACTATACCGTTGCGCAATTTCCGCAACGGAAGACAAGCGATTTCAGTTGCCTAAGGTACACTCTTCACGTCATCCTAGTGCCGTCCTCAGTAGCCCGAGATCAACTTCAACTTCGAATATGGGTAATCGTCTGCAACAAAGGGTCGAGCCGGCGAGGGCACAGATTTCAGTGCAGTTGATGACACAGCCGAGACATCAACGAGTGTTCGTTGGTCGTGCGCACCCCTCCTCACCGAAATTCGGTCCTCCCGGCGTCAACGCGCTCGCAGGTTCCAAAGGAGGCATTTCGGTCGATGGCGTCAAACGACGTTCACACCGGAGCGGAGTTGACCAGTAAGCGGAGGTGCTCTTGGCCGTGACCACCCGCGGCCCGAGCGCAGGCGTTTGCCATGTGCACGCGAAGTACTTACGGGCGCACGGCCCTGGGCTTCGAAGCGGCAGGCGCGACGTTCTCCCGAGCCCCTATGCTGCGGGTCAGTGCCAGTTCTAGGACAGCTCGATACGGCCTTTGCCAACCAGCGGGGCAGGCGGAAGCCCGATACGGCCGAGGTGGAGGTCACCTTGGGCGGAAGCTGTCTGCTCCTTAGGCGTCATGAGGCTGTTGCCTAAGGCGAAGAAGCGCGAGCGGATGGCCGCGCTCCTCATGTTTCAAATGAAGTCGGTTACGCCGACTTCAGATTGGCCGCCGATTCCTTACCGCTCTTGCGGTCGGTCTCCAGCTCGTATGCAATCTTCTGGCCTTCCGCGAGGCCGCGCATGCCGGAGCGCTCCACAGCGCTCACGTGGACGAACACGTCCTTGCCGCCATTGTCAGGCTGGATGAAGCCATAGCCCTTCGTTTCATTGAACCACTTCACGGTACCGGTCGGCATAGTAAATTCCTTCAGATCAAAGTGCAGATCGAGAGAGTCCCCTACTGGAGACACGCTCAGTTATCAACGTTGGAGAGAGGCTTCGGTCGCAGAGCATGCACGGGCGCCCGTTCCGTTTCGCTGATGCAACGAGGGGGAACAACCATTGAGTCGATTGCGAGGCGAAGCGCGAACGGACTAGCTGCGACGCCGTGAGGGCGTCGGCTGCGACACGCCCGAGAGCGCACGCTCCATGGCTTCCTGGCCGCTCTTAAGGGCCTCCTGCTGGGTTCGGAACATCCTGTCGGACCGCTCCAGCATCTTGCCGTGCTTGCGCATGGCCCAGCCGACAGAGCCGTCGCCCTTCGGCGAGGGAGAGAGTTCAAGGGTGTAGGGGTGGGTCTGGTTGGTGCTCATTCTTCGCTCGTGATGTAGGGGCGCAGGGCTTCGCCCCAAGGGATGGCAGATAAGATGCAGGTCGGGCGGGAGCCTTTAGACGAGGGTAATCTCGCCCTCGCGAACCGCTCGCTCCACCACACCGGACTTGATCCGGTAGGCTGGTTCGCCAGTCTGATCAGCAGGCATCAGCCGAACCACCTCGTAGGTAGAGCCACTATCCGTCCGCCCATCCGAGAAGCCCATCTGACGGAGCTTCACGCGCTGGTGCATTTTGAACTTGTGGGACATTGGTTCCTCTCCTGTAGCGTCAGCGTACGCGCCGGATGGTGCTGATCGTGCCTTCTGGAAGCTCGCCCTGCTCTTGGCGCTCGCGCGCAATCGTCGGGACGAGATAATCCTGGTCGGTGGTCCCGTGGTGCTGCACCACGAGGTACGCGGTGCGACCATCATCATAGGTGACCGCGAACATCACTGAACGGGCCGGCGCAGCCTTCTTGAAGCCGTACATGGTCATCTCCGAGTCGGTTCAGAAACGAAAAAGCCGCCCCGGACGAGGCGGCTTCCAGGCGTCAGGCATGGGCCCGACCATCAGGCTTACGCGGCGCTGATGTTGTTGACGGCAACCTTGCCGGAGCGGCGGTCTTCCGCCGTGTCGAAAGTCACCTTCTGACCCTCAAAGAGGTCGCGCATGCCAGCACGCTCCAGGGCGGTCGCGTGGACGAACACGTCCTTCTCGCCGCTGTCGGGCTGAATAAAGCCGAAGCCTTTTTGCGTATTGTAGAACTTTACGGTGCCGTTGGTCATTGTGAGCGTCCTTGACGTCTGAGTGCACGTGAGCAGCCGGACGCGCAAAAGCACGCCTCGTTTGCTCGGGTCGTCGATGTCTGGGAGAGAGTCTGAACGTGCGCCCGAGCAAGGCTCAAGGCAGTACGGCCCGATTGTCCGGCCAAATGTCGATAGAACTCATGTAGTGCTGAAAGACGGCCTTAGCAAGGCATGGACCGGAAGGAGGTGTGCAGCATGCCTCCCGCGGTCTCCCCGGCCTAGAGGTCGCGAGATGCCTCTTCGTCCAACCAGAGCCCCAGCCGCACGGCGACCTCGGCGAGAAGGCTGCTGCCCTGCCAGACGAGGGCAACGATCAGTGCGAACCCGGCAACCTCAGCAGACGGGATGAAGGCAACGAGACTGGTCATAGGCCTCTCCTGCGAAGAGGAGCACGCGGTGTAGAATTGGCGTCGGAACAGGCGAGCAGCGCTCCGCATATCTCGCTTACCGGAAGAGCCGACACCGAGCGAGAACGTACATCGGACGTGTGTGGGCAGATCACGAAGGGGTTTGGCGCATGATTCACGAAATCACGCCTGGCATAGCGACCTCGATGGCTCAAGAGTCGTCCCATGCGCCGCCGCGGGCACACCGATCGGGATGCACGCGCATTCAAGCTGAAGTTTATGGAGTACAAGCGTCCTGCTCCTGCCCCTGCAGGCCCGACGCATCGTCGTTGTCGGCCTGCCCTACCTCGATCTCGAAGATCGCTGCCTCAAGTGCCTGGTTCGCCAGCCTAAGGGATTGCGTCACCTCACGCGAACGAGCCACGTCCTGGCGAACCTGGTCAGCGAGGAAGCGAGCTTCATCAACAAGCGCGTTCGCCGCGCCTTCAGTCTCGAAGGTGTGGGTGCTCATTGGTCGTCGAAGGGGATGAGAGGCCAGCAGCGGTCCGCCCCCACGCGATAGCCGCTGCTCGTCAGTCGGCGGCCGAGTATCGGCAGGGAATGGCAGAAGTTCGTCAGCGTTGCTGTTGTGCGAGCACCGACAGGTAACGGCCTGGCTAAAGCCAAACCGATCAGACTGAGCGAGGGGACTCAACGGACAGGACGCGAGCTCGTCGGGACGACTTCAGGGTCCAGGAGCTGCGGTGAGGAGTACTCTGAGTTCGCTGTCACAGGGACAGCCGCATCAAGGACCCTAGGACGGGGAAGCTGGGCCCTCCCGCCGTTGTTGAACTGCCAAGATTTGGCAGCATCGCATCATGCCTCAGCCCTCGCGATGTTCTCGTGGTTAGCTCCGGTGCTCCGCTCCCCCTCGGGCTATATGGCAAGCGGGTTGCCTCCCGGGCGCTGTGAGCGCCATAGGCTGGTTGCTGACGACGATGAGCAAGCCTGATGTTGCTGTTGTCCGTCGTTGCCGCTCGACCTGCCGCGAACTCGTATCTGACCTCACACGCCGCGAAACGCCGTTGATCATCTTCAACGATGAGGCGGGCGCTCAGGCCTCCACCCGCTGTGCCGTCTGACCACCCTCCACGACGGTGAAAACGGTGGGCTGCGGCACGGTGGGCTGGAAGGTGACGGCAAACTCTGTCTCACCTCCCATGGAAGCCGCCTCCAGGTGGCCGTTGAGCTGCGACACTGTCGAGCGCACCATGCGCATGCCAAATCCTCGTGTGGCATCCGGCTTGTAGTTTGGCGGGAGGTCGCCGCGATTACGC
The DNA here is from genome assembly GCA_035944635.1 of Microvirga sp. Classification (GTDB taxonomy): domain Bacteria; phylum Pseudomonadota; class Alphaproteobacteria; order Rhizobiales; family Beijerinckiaceae; genus Microvirga. Next base: position 396 of record DASZAZ010000084.1, on the reverse strand, counting down.
ACCGCCAGACGGCATCCCTCGCTCGAGCGTCCCAACTTCACGGTAATCGCCGGCTCTGGTCCTCCATGCTTGATCGCGTTGGTGACAAGTTCGTTTACGACGAGAGCCAAGGGCATGGCTTGGGCAGGGCTCAACAAGATCGGATCTGCTTCAACCCGAATTGGAGAGCCTTCCGGCAGCATCGAGGCCTGCAGATCCGAGCACAGCTCTTGAAGCAACGCGGCGAAGTCCACCACCTCCACGCCGTCGGCCGCATGCAGCTTGCGATATGCCAGAGCCACCGAGTTGATGCGGGTGACGGCCTGATCGAACTGACGCCGCGCGTCCGGATCGCGCACTGACCGCGCCTGCCCTGAGAACAGGGCCGCCATAGTCTGCAGGCTGTTCATCACCCGG
>DASZAZ010000083.1:0-132533 GCA_035944635.1 Microvirga sp. | reverse complement strand
GCGCGTCAGGTCGCCGACCGCGTGATCTTCATGGATTACGGCCAGATCGTTGAAATGAACACGCCGGACGAGTTCTTCAAGAACCCGCAGCACGAGCGCACCCGGCTCTTCCTCGGCCAGATCCTGCACTAGCGCCAGCGGCTTCGTTCAAGCCGTCTGGAACGCCCCTTCGCCTGGCTCTCCGTTCATCGCCCGCGTCATCTCGCGGGCGATTTCTTGTTCGCCGAGGATGATGTGGTCGGCGCCGTAGCCGCGCAGATGCTGGATCTCGGCATCGGAATGGGCTCGCGCGATGACGACGAGGTTCGCGTTCGCGGCACGTCCCACCTCGATCAGCGTACTGGCCTCGAAGGGATTCGGGATCGCGCTGATGAGCCAGCGGGCACCCGCCAGATTGGCGGCCTCGAGCAGGCCCGGCTCGCCGGACTTGCCGTCGATCACCTCGACGCCGTCGCTCCGCAGTTCATCGACCAGCCCCTGCCGCTCCTCCACCACGAGGAAGGGCACGCCGCGCCGCTTCAGATCCGCCACGATGTGCCGGCCGACGCGGCCATACCCCACCAGCACGGCATGCCCCGTGAGCTTGGTGCGCGCGACCGCGTCGGGCTCGGGCTCCGGGGGGACGGGAGCGGTGCGCTCGTCGGCAGGATTGGCCACGCGGCGCTCGCGCTCCTTGAGCCAGGGGGCGATCCGGTCGAGAGCGACGAAGAGCAGCGGGTTCAGCATGATGGACAAAAGCGCGCCCGCGAGGATCAGGTCGCTGCCCTGTTGGGGAAGAAGCGCGAGGCCGACGCCAAGGCCCGCGAGAATAAAGGAGAACTCGCCGATCTGCGCGAGGCTCGCGGCGATGGTGAGCGCAATGCTCAACGGGTGGCGGAACGCCAGCACGATCAAGAGCGCGGCCAGCGACTTGCCGACGACGATGATGAGCACCGTGGCGAGAACGGGCAGCGGCTCGCGTAAGAGAATCGAGGGGTCGAACAGCATCCCGACCGAGACGAAGAACAGGACCGCGAAGGCGTCGCGAAGCGGCAGCGTCTCGTTCGCGGCCTGATGGCTGAGGGGTGACTCCGCGAGGATCATGCCTGCGAAGAATGCGCCGAGCGCAAAGGACACGCCGAAGAGCTGGGCGGACCTGAAGGCGACGCCAAGCGCAATGGCGAGCACCGCCAGGCGGAAGAGCTCGCGCGATCCCGTATGGGCAACATAATGCAGCACCCAGGGGATGAGGCGCCGCCCCACCACCAGCATCAGGCCGACGAACGCCGCCACCTTGATGAGGGTCCATCCGAGCACCGCCCAGATGTTGCTTGGATCGAACCAGCCGACGAGACCTGGGATCTCCGGAACCCCGTCGACGGAAGCGGCGCGCCCGCCCAGCACGCCGGCCAGGGCCGGCAGCAGGACGAGCGTCAGGACCATGGCGAGGTCCTCGACGATAAGCCAGCCGATCGCGATGCGGCCCTTCTCGGTTTCGACCAGCCGGCGCTCCTGCATGGCGCGCAAGAGAACCACGGTGCTGGCGACGGACAGCGCGAGGCCGAAGACGATGCCGGCTCCGAACGACCAGCCGAGCGCCGCGGCGAGCGCCATGCCGAGCAGGGTCGCGACAGCAATCTGGCCGATGGCGCCGGGCACCGCGATCGCACGCACGGCCATGAGGTCGGATAATGAGAAGTGAAGCCCGACGCCGAACATCAGCAGGATGACGCCGATTTCGGCGAGTTGCGGCGCCAGTTCCTGATCGGCCACATAGCCCGGAGTGAAGGGGCCGATGAGCACGCCGGCCAACAGATAGCCGACCAGCGGCGAGAGCCGCAGCCGCTGCGCGAGGGCGCCGAAGACGAACGCCAATCCAAGCCCAGCCACGATGGTCGCGATGAGCGATGTGTGATGTGGCAAGGCCTCCTCCGTGGCTGGCGGGTGCGCGTCCCTCGATTTGTCGGGCTGATGTCCTTTACATGGTCACGCTTGCCGGCCGCGGCAACCCCGCAGGTCGTTCCTTCCCTCCCGCGCGTGCGCCGGTGAGCCACAGCCTTTCCGCAGGTCCAGGCTTTGCTTTTGCGCCGAACCGCGACATCTTCCCCATGGGGCTGATGTGAAATCGTGACGGCGACCTCGGGGGAGGGGGCCTTGAGCTTTATGGACTTCGGGCGGGCGGCGCTCGCCTGCTTCTTCACTTTCATCGCCGTCTATTACACGGCGAAACTGCTTGCCCTGCGGGCCCGTACCGGGGTGCGCCATGCGGATTACGGCGGTCCCGGCACCGCGCAATATGTCGGCCACCGGCTCTTCGGGGTGTTTCGCGTGTCGATCTGGGGGCTCTGCGTCGGGCGCGTGTTCTATCCCGAGATCGATGCGGCGCTCATTCCCTTCCCGGCGATCACAGGAACGGCCACGCTGGCCACGGGGCTCTCGCTCGTCCTCGTCTCGCTGGCGCTCATCGTCTATGTGCACAGCTACATGGGAGAGGCTTGGCGCTCGGGCGTCGGACCCGAGGGGCCGGAGCACCTCATCACCCGAGGTCCGTTCGGCCATATGCGGCATCCGCTCTTTGCGGCGATCGCGCTCGGGCAGGCCGGGTTCTTCCTCGCCCTCCCGAGCCTGTTCTCACTCATCTGTCTCGTGATCGGCGTTGCCGTGCTCTCGGTGCAGGCCCGCTTCGAGGAAGTCCGCATGGCCGAGCGTTTCGGCGGCGCCTGGCGCGACTACGCCGCCCGCGTCCCGGCCCTCATCCCACGTGTGGGTCAGTCTGCGGATTTCGACGAGCCGGTGGCCACCGGCAAGTCCTCCCGGGTGCCCCACTCGGCCCAGGAGCCGTCGTAGAGCGCCTTGACGGGGCGTCCGACGCTCTCGAGCGCCAGCGACACGATGGCGGCCGTGACCCCGGAACCGCAGGTGGTGATCACCGGCCGGTCCGCAGCGATCCCGGCGCGGTCGAGGGCGGCCTGGATCGCTTCGGGTGCCTTGAGGCGGCCGTTCTCCACGAGTTCGGCGTAGTGCAGGTTCTGGGCGCCCGGCATGTGACCTGGGCGGACGCCCGGGCGGGGCTCCGCCTCCTCGCCGCGAAACCGAGGGCCGGAGCGGGCATCGACCACCTGGGCGGAGCCCGATTGCAGAGCGCGCTCCACGTCGCGGGCATCGGCCACGGCGCCGCGGTCGAAGCGGGCCGTGAAGGTGCGCCGTGCCCGGGGGCGCGGCTCGCCTTCCTCGGTCGGGAAGCCAGCCTCCTTCCAGGCCGGCAGGCCACCTTCGAGGATCGCCACATCGCGGGCGCCGAAGATGCGGAACATCCAAGCGACCCGGGGCGCCGTGAACAGCCCGGCGCCGTCGTAGACCACGATCGTCATGCCGTCGCCGATGCCCATCGCGCCCACCTGCGCCGCGAAAGCCTCGGGTGAGGGCAGCATGTGGGGCAACGAGGAGTTTATGTCCCGCACCTCGTCGATGTCGAAGCGCACGGCGCCCGGGATATGACCCGCCCGGTACTCGGCCTCAGGGTCGCGGTTCATCGCTGGCAGGTACCAGGAAGCGTCCACCACCACGATATCGGGGGCGCCCAGGCGTTTGTTGAGCCAGGGAGCGGTGACGAAGGGGCCTTGGATCATGGATCCTCCTGGGACGCTGCTGCGGCTGCTCTATCAGGCGAGCGCGATCCGCACGCGGCGGTTCTGCTTGCCCTTCTTTTCGATGTCGGTGACGACCACAGCCCCGATCTCGGCGGTGGAGCGCACATGGGTGCCGCCGCAAGGCTGCAGGTCGATGCCGGCGATTTCGACGAGGCGCACCCGCCCGGAGCCGCGGGGCGGCTTCACCGACATGGTCTTCACGAGGCCCGGATTGGCATCGAGCTCCTCGTCCGTGATCCAGCGGTCCGTCACGGGAGCATCCTGGGCAATCAGGGCGTTGAGTTTCTCGGCAATCTCCGCCTTGTCGAGGCCGGCATCCGGAATGTCGAAATCGAGGCGCCCGTCGCCCTCGCCGATGGACCCGCCCGTGACGGGGTAGGGGAGCACGACGGAAAGAAGGTGGAGTGCGGTGTGAATCCGCATGCGCGGATGACGCCTGTCCCAATCGAGCGCGAGACGCACCCGGTCGCCCGGCCTCAGGCGAGTCGCATCGGGGCCGACCTGATGGACGATCTGGGTTCGATCAGGGGCGTAGACGGTGTTGAGAACCTGATGGGCGGTCCCGTCCGGCCCGGTGATGATGCCCACATCGCCCGGCTGGCCGCCGCCCTGAACGTAGAAGATCGTGCCATCGAGGATGACGCCGCCCTCGGGCGTCACGTCGACCACAAGGGCTTCGCAGGTCTTGGCATAGGCATCGTCGCGGAAGAGAGGGGCGGTCATCGGGGAGCCTGGCTTGAGCGGAGAGGCGGGACCGTAGGGACGCCCCGGCCGGGACGCAAGCGCTTCGCGCGGCGCCGTTTCACCGTATCGGGGTGCAAAATCGGGGCTGAAAGCGTGCGACTCGTTGCTCGGAGGGCGAAAAACGGCCAATCTTTCGTTGATCTGGAATCAAAACCGCGTCGTATACCCGTTCAACGGCGAACATCATGCAGTTCTGGCCGGGCTTTGAGGACAACACGTCTGTGACCATCCCTGCCGCGCAACCTGCAGATCGCGCCCTGGATGCGCTGTTGGCTGGCTACGCGACCGGCTCTCTCGGCGCGCCCCTGCACGTGCTCGTCGCCAGCCACCTGGCCCTGTCGCCCCAAAGCCGCGCTTTCGTGCGCAGCTTGGAGGCAGCCAACACGGTAGCGTTGGAGGGGATCGTCCCCGTGCCGGTGTCGAACCGGGACGCGAAGCTCCAGGCGATCTTCGAAGACGAGGCGCCGGGCGGCTCCATTTGGCGCGACCCACCTCGGGGCGACGGCGTGCTTCCGCCGCCCCTGGTCCATTACCTTGGCGCCAACTTGGCCGATCTGCGCTGGCGGACGCTGCTGCCTGGCGTGAAGGAGCACAAGATCGAGAAGACGGAGCACGGCGAGGCGGTGCTCTACTGGATCAAGCCTGGCCGAAAGATGCCGAACCACACCCACGAGGGCTCTGAATACACCCTCGTGCTCAAGGGTGGTTTCACCGAGGTGAGCGGGCATTATCGCCGGGGTGACATCGCCATCGCGGACCAGGAGATCGACCACCGTCCGATCGCGGATTTGGACGAGGACTGCATCTGCTTTGCCGTAACCGACGCGCCGCTGCAGCTCACCGGTCCGATCGGGCGCGTGGTGCAGCGCCTGTTCTCCAAGAAGAACTGATCGTCCGCCGCCTTCGATTAGGGCTTAGCGAAGACCATCTGCCTCACATCGATGGTCCCGGTGCGGAAGCCCGCCTCGCAATAGGCGAAGTAGTACTCCCATAACCGTCGGAACCGCTCGTCGAAGCCGAGTGGGGCAATGCTCGGCCAGGCGGCGCGAAACCGCTCTCGCCAGTGAACGAGGGTGCGGGCATAGTCGCGCCCGAAGGCGCGCTCCGCCTCCAGCGCCAGGCCGGAGCGGGCGCCTAGGCTTCGCAAGGCGTCCGCGGGCGGCAGCGCGCCTCCCGGAAAGACGAAGCGGCGGATGAAGTCGATGTCGCGCCGATACCCCGCGTAACGGTCGTTGCGGATCGTGATCACCTGCAGCCCGGCGCGCCCGCCCGCCCTCAGGCGCGCTGCCATGGTACGGAAGAACACGGGCCAGTAGGCCTCGCCGACCGCCTCGAACATCTCGATCGCAACGACCCGGTCGTAGAAGCCGCGTTCGTCGCGGTAATCCTGCAGCTTGATCTCGACCCTATCGGCGAGCCCTGCCTGGGCGATCCGCTCGCGTGCGTACGTTGCCTGCGCGGGCGAGATGGTGAGAGCCGTGACGCGGCAGCCGATCGCCTCGGCCGCGAAGGCCGCGAAGCCGCCCCAGCCGCAGCCGATCTCCAGCACATGGTGCGTCGGCTTGAGGTCGAGTGCGTCGGCGAGCGCGCGGTACTTGCGGATCTGGGCGCTTGCGAGGTCGTCGTCACCCTGTCCGAACAGCGCCGACGAATAGGTCATCGTCGGGTCGAGCCAGGCCTTGTAGAACCGATTCCCCAGCTCGTAATGGGCGTGGATGTTACGTTTCGCGCCCGCCCGCGTGTTCCGGTTCAGGCGGTGGCGCAGCACCTGCCAGATGCGCAGGGCGGAGCGATTGGGCAGCAGGGCCGCGACGAGATCGCGATTCGTCGCAAGCAGGGTGAGGAGGGCGGGGAGATTGGGCGTATCCCACTCCCCGTGCAAATAGCCTTCCGCGAAACCGAGATCGCCGCTCGAGGCCAGCCGCTTGGTGAAGGCCCAGTCGTTCACCACGATGGTGGCGTCCACGCCCGGCTCCCGGCCCACGAAGCGCAGGCGGCGCCCGTCCGGCGTGCAGACCACCAGGGTTCCGCTGCGGATATGGGAGGCGAGGCGCAGGATCCTTTGGGCGCCCGAGGGGAGATCGCGGGCGATTTCGTTCGGAGCAGAGACAGTCACGAGCATCGGGGTCGCTTCCGTCGGTACGCTCAAGCTTGAACCGGGGGCGGTGCGGCCTTCGGGGTCGCGGCAGCGGAGGTGGGCCGGGGAAGGAGCCTCACTCCCTTCAGCCACAGGCGCATCGCCTCCCAATGGATGCCCGCCACAACCTTCAGGGTCATCAGAGGCAAGGGGCCGAAGGCAGCGAGCAGCGAGGAGGAGGTCAGGCTCCGCCGCACACCCGCGAAGCCGGTGGAGAGGAGAGGTCCGTCGCCATCGGAGTGCAGAATGCGCAGGCGCACGCCCTCCTCGTCGAGCTGAAGGCGGAAGTCGTAGGCGCCGTTCAGATCGATGAAGGGCGAGACGTAGAAGGCTTTGCGGGTCCGATGGCAAAGGCCCGCCTCCGTGAGGCTCTCCGGGGCAACCGGCGCCACATAAGTGTGCCGCTCCCCGAAGGTATTGCGCACCTCGTAGAGCACGCCGACGAGGCGGTCCTGCCGGTCGAAGGCACAGTAGACGGCGAGCGGGTTGAACACGAAGCCAAGGCAGCGCGGATAGGCGAGGAGGAGGACGCGGCCCAGGGGACCGACGACGCCCCGCGAGGCGAGCTGCGCTTCCACGTACGGGCGCAGGGAGCTGCCGTCGCAGGGACCATGATCCCGCTCGTGGAAGCTCACGAGGTTGCGGCGGTTGACCGAGAAGATGCCGGAGGCGCTGTCCGCCTCGTCCAGCCGGTCGAGATCGATCAGGATCGGGGCGACGCGATAGGAGAAGCGGTGGGTGCGGGGCCGCAGCCGCGCGTGGAAGACGCGGCCTGGAACGAGCGAGACGGCGGCGTCAGGCGGCGAGAAGGCGGAGCCCATGGACCTCAGGCCGCCATGGGCAGCCGGCGCTCGGCGACGCGCCAGGGCACCACGGCGCCGAGACGCTCCGCGGCTTCAAGGCCAGAGACGAGCCCGTCCTCATGAAAGCCATAGCGGGTCCAGGCGCCGCAGAACCAGGTTCGGCGGGTGCCCTGGATCGCGGGCAGGCTCGCCTGGGCGCGGAGCGCCGCGTGGTCATATTGCGGGTGATCGTAGGCGAAGCGGCCGAACACCAGATCCTCGCGCGGCGGGCGCGACGGGTTGAGGCTGACAAAGAGAGGCCGCGCCGGGTCGATGCCCTGGAGGCGGTTCATCCAATAGGTGACGGTGGCAGATTGTGCCGTGTCGCGCTCCTTCAACAGGTTCCAGGACGACCAGGCGGCGAGGCGCTTCGGCATCAGGCTGGGATCGCGGTGGAGGTAGATCTCGTTCGGCGCGTAGGGGATGGCCGCGAGAACCGCGCGCTCCTGCGGCATGGCGTCGGCGAGCAGCGCCAGCGCTTCGTTGGAATGGACGGCGATCACCACCTCATCGAAGCGCTCGCGGTGCCCCTCGTGGTCCACCACCTCGACGTGCTCGCCGAAGCGGCGCACTTCTGCTGCCGCCCGCCCCAGGTGCATGCGGTCACGCAGCGGTGCGGTAAGCTTGTCGACATAGGTGCGGCTGCCGTCCACCACCGTGCGCCATTGCGGGCGCGTCCAGTGCATCAGCCGGTGGTTCTCGCAGAAGGCCACGAAGCTTTCGGCTGGGAAGCCCAACATCTTGGCCGGCGACGTCGACCAGATCGCCGCGCCCATGGCGAGGAGGTAGTCGTTGCGGAAACGGGCCGAATAGCGCCCGCGGTCGAGGTAATCGCCAAGCGAGAGACCCGCGAGGCGTCCGGCGCCGAGGTCGTGCACGGCCTGGCGGTTGAAGCGGATGATGTCGCCCAGCATGCGGAAATGCTGCGGCGAAACGAGATTGCGCTTTTGCGCGAAGAAGCCGGCGAGGCGCCGCTCGGAATCGCCGGCCCACTCGAAGGAGCCGTCGGCGACGGACACGGAAAAGCTCATGCTGGCAGGGCGCGTCGGCACACCAAGGTGGTCGAAGAGCGCCGCGAGGTTCGGGTAGTTCAGGTCGTTGTAGACCATGAAGCCGGTATCGACCGGAATCGTGACGCCGTCGTAATCCACCTCCACGGTGCCGCAATGGCCGCCGGCCCGGGACTCGCGTTCGTAGACCACCACCTCGTGAGGGGAGTGAGCGGTCAGGCTCCAGGCCGCGGCATTGCCGGCGATTCCCGAGCCGATGACGGCGATGCGCATAAGGGTGGTGCCCCGCGGAAGTTCTTGGGCCGCTTCAGGCGACCTTGTCTCTCGTCTTGCGGAAAGCCTCCAGGGCGCGGTCCCGCCTCGGCATGCTCCACGATCGGCTTCGGGTAGGTTTCGCCGAGCGTGACGCCCGCCTCCCGCAGAATCGCCGGGGAGGCTTCCCACGGCTTGTGGATATGCGAGGCGGGCAATCGGGACAATTCAGGCACATGGACGCGGATGTAATCGCCCTGCGGGTCGAACTTCTCCCCCTGGGCCACCGGGTTGAAGACGCGGTGAAAGGGCGCCGAGTCGGGACCCGATCCGGCGATCCACTGCCAGGAAAAGGCGTTGTTGGCGGGGTCCGCGTCCACGAGCGTGTCCCAGAACCACTCCTCGCCGCGCCGCCAGTCGATCAGGAGGTGCTTCACGAGAAAGGACGCCACGATCATCCGCACACGGTTGTGCATCCATCCGGTCCGCCAGAGCTGGCGCAGGCCTGCATCCACGATCGGGTAGCCCGTCCGCGCGCGCTGCCAAGCCCTCAGCATCCCCGCGTCGTTCGCCCAGGGAAATCGGTCGAAGCGCGGGTTGTGGTGGGCGGTGGCGAGGTCCGGAATGCGGTGGAGCAGGCTGTAGCAGAAGTCGCGCCAGATCACCTCGCCGACGAGCTTTTCGGCGTCGCCCTCGGGCAAGGCGCCGGCGCCGGTCGCCGCCTTGACCGCATGCCAGATCTGGCGCGGCGACACCTCGCCGAAGCGCAGATGCGGGGACAAGCGGGACGTTCCCGACACCGAGGGGCGGTTGCGGTTGTCGGCGTAACCCCGGGCGGAATCTGTCAGGAAGCGTGTCAGCCGCTCCTGGGCGCCCGCTTCCCCGCGGGTCCAGACCTCCCGGAAGCCACCAGCCCAATCCGGCTTCTTGGGTTCAAGCGCGAGGCTTTCCAAGGTGATGCGGCTCTCGCGGAGCGCCTTCGGCCAAGAACCGCCGGGGATGCGCTCCGGGGCTGGCAGGGGCGCGGACGGAGCTGGGGCTGCCGCGACGGCCTGAAGATAGGGGCCATAAACCTGGAACGGCGTGCCGGATTTGGTCGTGATCTCCCACGGCTCGTGCAGCAGGCGCCCGTTGGAGCTCTCGACCCGGATACCCGCGCGGGTGAGCGCGGTCTTGATGGCCGTATCAACCGCGATTTCCGCGGCCTGGTAGCGTCGGTTCCAGAACACGGCCGCGGGCTTCGCCTCCGCGGCAATCCGTTCCAGTATCCGCCCGGCTGGACCTCGGAACAGGGCGAGCGCCGCGCCGCGCTCCTCGAGGTCGCGCGCCAGAGCCTCGAGCGAGCCGTGCAGCCACCAGCGCGAGGCCGCGCCGAGCGGCCGCAGGCTGGGCGATTCCTCGTCGAACACGAAGGCGCACAGCACCGGAGCGCCGGATTTCAGGGCAGCCGCGAGGGCAGGATTGTCGGAGAGGCGGTGGTCGTCGCGAAACCAGACGAGAACGGGCTGAGACACGGAGAACTCCCTCCCGGCCTGGAGGCGCTCCCGGGAAGCCCGGGGTCTACGGAGGGGCAGGGGGAGCGGATCAGGGAAGCCGCTTGCCACGAGCGCCGAAAGCGCGCGGATCGGAACCGCTTGGCTGCGGTCGAAGATGTGTCGAGAAGGAGGGGGATGGCTCCGGCGGTAGGATTCGAACCTACGACCAACGGATTAACAGTCCGCTGCGCTACCGCTGCGCCACGCCGGAATACATCGCCACGGCCGCCAAGGCCGTCTGGATGCGGGGCATATATCACCGGAGCGGCGCCTTGCAACCCTTTTCGGACCCGAAACCGGGGATGTGGGGGAAACCCACTGCCGCAGGGGGCCGGCACGGCGCCACGGTTGCTCTTTCGGTTTCGCCTCTGCTATGAGGCCACGGCCGCGGCAAGCGGCACGCCCGGATGGCCTCGTGGCGGAGTGGTTACGCAGAGGACTGCAAATCCTTGTACGGGGGTTCGATTCCCTCCGAGGCCTCCATCTTTCCCCTTGAGCCGTGTCCACGCTCCGTGGCATCGCTCCGGCTGTCGGGCGGCCGCGTTCGTGCAATGCGGGTCCCGCCATCGTCGGTCGAACACCCGCTAGAGGCACGTCCATGGTCGATTTCGCGCAAGCCCGCCGCATCATGGTGGACAGCCAGTTGCGCCCCTTCGACGTGAACGACATCCCGCTCCTCGACGCCATGAACTCGATCCCGCGCGAGCGCTTCGTGGCGCCGGGCCGCGAGAGCCTCGCCTATATGGATCAGGACATGCCGGTGGCGGACGGGCGGCGGATGCTCTCGCCCATGATCGCAGCGCGCATGATCCAGAACCTGGAGGTCAGGGCCGGCGAGCGCGTGCTCGATGTGGCCTGCGGTCTCGGCTACACCTCCGCCATCATGGCCGAACTCGGCGGTGCCGTCATTGGGCTGGAAGATAACGAGGCCCTGGCTGCGGCGGCCCGCGAGCGACTCGCTGCGGCTGGCTTTGCAGGCGTTGCAGTCGTGGCGGGTCCCTTGGAGCAGGGTTACGCCGAGGGCGCGCCCTACGACGCCATTCTGGTCAACGGTGCCCTGGAGGTGCAGCCGGACGGGTTGCTGCGGCAGCTTAGCGAAGGCGGGCGCCTTGTCTGCGTGCAGGGGCGCGGACGCGCCGCAAAGGCGATGCTGTACGTGCGGGCCCGCGATGCTCTCAGTCAGCGAAGCCTCTTCGACGCGGCAGCGCCGGTCCTGGCCGCCTTCCGCGACGAACCCGGCTTCGTCTTCTAAACCGCCACTCTTTCCATTCTGTCTCTGCTCTGAGGTGTCGCTTTTTTGCGGCACCCGGCAGCGAAGTCGCTTCATGTCGCAGCGCAGCGATTGTCGGGCCCGAGCCGATGCATCATGGTCGCGGCGGAACGCGACGGGGGCGTCTTGTGATTCTCGGCTACAGGGCGAATGCTCAAGCGGGCCGTGGGTAGGTGAGTGTGACCAGAACACGAACTCTCGGCAGCCGGTTGCGTTTGGGGCTGCTGGCATCGGTTTTTGTCGCGACAGGAGCGGCCTCCGCCTCAGCCGAGACGCTGCAGGGAGCGCTCACGCGCGCTTACGGCAATAACCCGACCTTGAACGCCCAGCGCGCCAGCGTGCGGGCCACCGACGAGAACGTTGCCCGCGCCAAGGCCGGCTACCGTCCGCGTATCACCGGCAGCGCCGACGTTGGAATCAACTATACGGAAGCGACGTCCGCCGGACAGACGCGGAGCCAGACCACCTATCCTCGCGGTCTTGGCATTACAGTCGATCAGAATCTCTTCAACGGCTTCCGTACCGACAACACCGTGCGGCAGGCGGATTCGAGCGTGCTCGGCGCCCGCGAGACCCTGCGCAACAACGAGCAGAACACCCTGTTCGATGCAGCCTCCGCCTATATGGGCGTGCTGCGCGACACGGCGCTTCTCAATCTCCAGCGCAACAACGTGGAGGTGATCGAGGAGCAGCTGCGCCAGGTTCAGGATCGTTTCAACGTGGGCGAGGTCACCCGCACGGACGTGGCCCAGGCCGAGGCGCGCCTCGCGCTCTCCCGCTCGCAGGCGAGCCTCGCGGAATCGACGCTGCGCACCAGCATCGGCCGCTACCGCCAGATCATCGGGGTGGAGCCCCGCTCCCTCGCCCCTGGGCGGCCCCTCGACGCCATGGTTCCGCGCTCGATCGAAGAGGCGCAGCGGCGTGCCCAGGAGGAGCATCCTGCCATCAAGGCGGCGCTCCACGGTGTCGACGTGGCAGCGCTGCAGGTTCGGATCACGGAAGGCGAGCTCTATCCGTCGCTCGGCGTGCGCGGTTCGGCCAGCCAGCGGTTCGATCAGCAGGGACCGGGCACCGAGGTGTTCTCGGCGTCTGCGGTGCTGCAGCTCACCGTGCCGATTTACGAGGGCGGCGAGGTTTATGCCCGCACCCGGCAAGCTAAGGAAACCGAGGGCCAGCGGCGGCTCGAGGCCGACGCGGTGCGCGAGCAGGTGCGCGCGGCGGTGATCTCCTCCTGGGGCCAGTACGAGGCCGCGAAGGCTCAGATCACGGCGGCGGAAGCGCAGGTGGAAGCCGCCGAAACAGCGCTCACCGGCGTGCGCGAGGAGGCTCGTGTCGGCCAGCGCACGACTCTGGACGTCCTGAACGCACAGCAGGAGTTGCTGAACGCGCGCGTGAACCTCATCACGGCCCAGCGCGATCGGGTGGTGGCGTCCTACGCCGTCGTGCAGGCCACGGGCCGGCTGAACTCGCGGGCCCTCGGCCTCGCGGTGCAGCATTACAGCCCGAAGCTCCATTACGATCAGGTCAAGGACCTCTGGGGCGGGCTCACCACGCCGGACGGGCGCTAGAGCGGGGCCTCCAGGGCGGGCCGCTCGATCAGAGAAGAAAGCGGTGAATCCGGCCCGGCAAACCGCCTCGGCGGCTTTGCCTCGGAACCGGCGGCGTGGGATAGTCCTTGTCATCAGGGGCAACAATGTCCCGCTTTTTCAATGACTTCTGATTGGTCGTGCGCATGAGTCCCGCAAGCACCCGGGTGCAAGAGCCCTCCATGGAGGAGATTCTCGCCTCCATCCGCCGCATCATCGCGGACGACCAGGACCGCGCCCCGCGCCTGCGGCCGGACCTGCCGCCGGAGGTCCCACCGCACAATCTCGTGCCGGCGGCTGCGCCGGTGCGGGAGCCCGCCGATGACGCCGTGCCGCCGGTTTCGGAGGCACTGGCCGTGGCTGAACCCGTTGCAGAGCCGGAGACTGTGCCGTCCGCTTTCGATGCGGCGGATCTAGACGGCGCGCGGTTCGAGGCCGAGCCGGAGCCCGAAGCGGCGGCTCCCATGGTTGCAGCGCAGGCCCATCCTGTCCCTCCCACCGCGCTCATGTCGGATCCGGTCGGTGCCGCCGTAGCGGGCTCGTTCGGGCGGCTGGCCGCCACGCTGCACCGGCCGCAGCCGGCCCGCACCATGGAAGAGCATGTGAGCGAGATGCTTCGGCCTATGCTCCAGTCTTGGCTCGACGAGAACTTGCCCGCCCTCGTGGAGCGCCTCGTGGAGGCGGAGATCGAGCGGCTGGCCCGCCAGCGCCGCTGACTCTCCCACAGGCCGCGCGGCGTCGCTGCGGTTGACTTGGGGAAACGCGTCCGGTTTGTAGCCGACAGCCTGCGCCCTCGGGGCGCCAACCTGCCGGTTTTGTCATGTCCGATACGCTGACGGCTCCCGCTGCCCCCGAGGCGCGCGCCCGAATGGAAAAAACCTTCGATCCCGCCGCCGTGGAGGCCAGGATCGCCGCGCGCTGGGAGCAGGCCGAGGCCTTCAAGGCCGGGCGCCTGGACCGGCAGGGTGCCGAGCCCTACACCATCGTGATTCCGCCGCCGAACGTGACGGGCTCGCTTCATATGGGGCACGCCCTCAACAACACGGTGCAGGACATCCTCTGCCGCTTCGAGCGCATGCGCGGACGCGACGTGCTCTGGCAGCCCGGCACCGACCATGCCGGCATCGCCACCCAGATGGTGGTGGAGCGCCGGCTCATGGAGCGGCAGATCCACCGCCGCACGCTCGGCCGCGACGAGTTCGTCAAGCGGGTGTGGGAGTGGAAGGAGGAATCGGGCAGCACGATCATCAACCAGCTGAAGCGCCTCGGCGCCTCCTGCGATTGGTCGCGCGAGCGCTTTACCATGGGCGCGGACGGCTCGGCCGACGACCAGATGGTCCGCGCCGTGTTGAAGGTGTTCGTGGACCTCTACAAGCAGGGCCTGCTCTACAAGGACAAGCGGCTCGTGAACTGGGACCCCAAGTTCCAGACCGCGATCTCCGACCTTGAAGTCCAGCAGGTCGAGATCAAGGGCCATCTCTGGCACATCCGCTACCCCATCGAAGGCGAGGCGGATCGCTTCATCACCGTGGCGACGACGCGGCCCGAGACGATGCTGGGCGACGTGGCGGTGGCGGTGCACCCGGAGGACGAGCGCTTCCGCGATCTCGTCGGCAAGCACGCGATCCTGCCGCTGGTCGGCCGGCGCATTCCGATCGTCGCCGACGAGTATTCGGATCCCGAAAAGGGCACGGGCGCTGTGAAGATCACGCCCGCGCACGATTTCAACGATTTCGAGGTGGGGCGCCGCCACAAGCTGCCGCTCGTCAACGTGCTCGGCACCGAGGCGCGGTTGGCACTCTCCGGCAACGACGCCTTCTTCGCCGGCATCGAGCCTTCGGCCGATCTCGAGGCGGTCATGGCCCTCGATGGCGTTGATCGCGCCGAGGCCCGCAAGCAGATCGTTGCCATGCTGGAGGAGCGCGGCTTCCTCGTGGAGATCGAGCCGCACACCCACATGGTGCCGCACGGCGACCGCTCAAATGTGGTGATCGAGCCCTATCTCACGGACCAGTGGTACGTGAACGTGAAGCCCTTGGCCGAGCGCGCGCTTGGGGCCGTGAAGGACGGCAAGACCCGCTTCGTCCCTGAGAACTGGGAGAAGACCTACTTCCAGTGGCTCGAGAACATCGAGCCCTGGTGCGTGTCGCGCCAGCTCTGGTGGGGCCATCAGATTCCCGCCTGGTACGACGACAGCGGCAACGTCTATGTGGCGCTCTCGGAAGAGGAGGCGCGGGCCGAGGCCCGCGCGAAGAACGGTGCCGATGTGCCGTTGCGGCGCGATGAGGACGTGCTCGACACCTGGTTCTCCTCGGCGCTCTGGCCGTTCTCGACGCTGGGCTGGCCGGACGAGACCCCGGAGGTGCGCCGCTACTATCCCACCAACACGCTGGTCACCGGCTTTGACATCATCTTCTTCTGGGTCGCCCGGATGATGATGATGGGTCTGCACTTCATGGACGAGGTGCCCTTCGACACCGTCTACATCCACGCCCTCGTTCGCGATGAGAAGGGCGCCAAGATGTCGAAGTCGAAAGGCAACGTGATCGATCCCCTCGACGTGGTGGAGCAATACGGCGCGGATGCCCTGCGCATGACGCTCGCCGCCATGGCGGCGCAGGGCCGCGACCTCAAGCTCTCGGTGCAGCGCGTCGAGGGTTACCGCAACTTCGCGACCAAAATCTGGAACGCCGCGCGTTTCGCCGAGATGAACGGCTGCACCCGCGTCGCCGGCTTCGACCCGGCCGGCGTGCAGCAGACCCTCAACCGCTGGGCCTTGAGCGAGTGCGCCAAGGCGGTGACCGAGGTTGCGCAGGGCATCCAGGCCTACAAGTTCAACGAGGCGGCGGGCGCCGCTTATCGTTTCGTCTGGAACGTGTTCTGCGACTGGACGCTGGAGCTCTCGAAGCCCGTGCTCCAGGGGCCGGATTCGCCTGCCAAAGACGAGACCCGCGCCACCATCGCTTTCGTCTTCGACGAAATCTGCAAGCTGCTCCATCCCTTCATGCCGTTCCTCACCGAGGAGCTGTGGGCGATCAAGGGTGAGGACGGCCCGGCACGGGAGGGGATCCTGGCGCTCACGCCCTGGCCGCAGCTCGATGGCTTGGTGGACGCCGAAGCCGAGGCCGAGATCGGCTACGTGGTAGACCTCATTACCGAAATCCGCTCCGCGCGGTCGGAGACGAACGTGCCGGCCGGCGCGCAAATTCCGCTGGTTCTCGTGACCCCCTCGGCCGATGTGCAGGCCCGCGTGGAGCGCTGGGGCGATGTGGTGCGGCGCATGGCTCGGTTGTCCGAGATCGCCACCGCCGACAAGGCGCCCGGCTCCTCGGTGCAGCTTCTCGTACGCGGCGAAGTCGCGGCGCTGCCGCTGGAAGGCGTCGTCGATCTGGCGGCGGAGCGTGCGCGTCTTGCCAAGGAAACCCAGAAGATCGACGCGGATGTCGCCAAGATCGACGCAAAGCTCGGGAACGCCGACTTCCTGAAGCGCGCGCCCGAAGAGGTGGTCGACGAGCAGCGCGAGCGGCGCGAGGAGGCGCTGGCCCGCAAGCAGAAGATCGCCGAGGCGCTCGGCCGTCTGCAAGGCCAGTGAGCTCGCACAAACGCGCAGGAGGTCGCCACAGTGCGATCTCCTGGCTCAACCGTCAGCTCTCCGCACGTCCGCCCTTCCACGATGCGGAGGGGCGCAAAGGGCTGTGGACGCGCTTCACCCGCGCACCGGTCCACAAGGTCGTCACGTACCGCCTACACCGGAGCGGTGTGACGCGGCCTTGGCGCATCGCGGTTCTGGCGGACTTGCATCTCGGCAGCCATGCGGACGACGTGAACCGCCTGCGCGGGATCGTGGCCGATACGAACGACCTCGACCCCGATCTCGTGCTGCTCCTCGGCGACTACGTGAACATGATGCCCTTCGGGGGCGGCCGGGTTCCGCCGCACACCATCGCGGGGGTGCTGCGGGGGTTGTCCGCAAGGGCCGGCGTGTTCGGCGTGCTGGGCAACCACGATTGGCGCTATGGGGCCGAAGCCGTGCGGCGCGCTTTCGCGGCCGACGGCTTGAGGCTCATCGACAACCGCATCGCCGTGGTGGAACGCGAGGGCCACCGGCTTGCGCTGCTTGGGCTCGACGACGATTCGGAAGGCGAGCCCGACCTCTCTCTCTTCGCCAAACTTCCCGCAGGCGTGGCGACCATCGTCGTCACCCACGATCCAGGCCTCCTGCACGAGATCCCCGCGGGCCACCTCGTGGTTTGCGGCCACATGCATGCGGGGCAGATCCGCTGGCCGAACCGCACACCGCCCGTCATCCCCTCCGGCCGCGCCCCGCGCCGCTGGGCGCACGGCCATGTGCGGGAGAACGGCTGCGAACTCATCGTCAGCGCGGGTCTCGGCTGCTCGGGCTTTCCGCTGCGGATCGGCAGCCCGCCCGAAATCGTGGTGCTGGAACTCACCGGGCCCTGAAGTCGTCCGCTCTTGACGTTGCGTCGGAACGGGCATCCTAAGAGGCCAAGACGCTCATCTCGCGGGAAGCCCACCGTGCTCGACTCAGTTCTCATCGCCAATCGCGGCGAGATCGCCTGCCGCATCATCCGCACCGCCCGCCGCCTCGGCATGCGCACCATCGCGGTGTATTCCGAAGCGGATGCCGACGCGCTCTTCGTCCAGATGGCGGACGAGGCGCATCTCATCGGCCCGGCCCCGGCGCGGGAGAGCTATCTCGTTATCGACAAGATCATCGAGGTCGCGAAACGCACCGGCGCGGCCTCGATCCACCCGGGCTACGGCTTCCTCTCCGAGCGCGCGGAATTCGCGGACGCCTGCGCCGCCAACGGTATCGCTTTCGTCGGGCCGCCGGCTTCCGCGATCAAGGCCATGGGCCTGAAGGACGCCGCGAAGGCGCTAGTCCAGCAGGCCGGGGTGCCGGTGGTGCCTGGTTATCACGGCGCCAAGCAGGAGCCCGAGTTCCTGCGCCAGAAGGCCTACGAGATCGGCTACCCCGTGCTCATCAAGGCCGTGGCGGGCGGCGGCGGCAAGGGCATGCGGCGCGTCGACAAAGTCGCCGAGTTCGAGGCCGCCCTGGAGAGCGCCCAGCGCGAGGCCCAGAACGCCTTTGGCGACCCGCGGGTACTCGTCGAAAAGTACGTGCTCTCGCCGCGGCACATCGAGATCCAGGTTTTCGCCGACGGCCACGGCAACGTGGTGCACCTCTTCGAGCGCGATTGCTCGCTCCAGCGCCGGCACCAGAAGGTGATCGAAGAGGCGCCAGCGCCCGGCATGCCAGAGGAGATGCGCGCCGCCATGGGCCGCGCCGCCGTCGAAGCCGCGCGCGCGGTCGGCTATGTGGGCGCCGGCACCGTGGAGTTCATCGCCGACGGACGCGAGGGCCTGAGACCCGACCGCTTCTACTTCATGGAAATGAACACCCGGCTGCAGGTCGAGCATCCGGTCACCGAGGCGATCACCGGCCTCGACCTCGTCGAGCTGCAGTTCCGCGTCGCGTCCGGCGAGCGGCTGCCCTTCGCGCAAGGCGATCTGCGCATCGATGGGCACGCGGTCGAAGCGCGCCTCTATGCGGAGGATCCGGAGCGCGAGTTCCTGCCCTCGACGGGGCGGCTGTGGGCCCTCGACTTTCCGGCAGGCGAGGGGCTTCGCATCGACACGGGCGTGGAAGCGGGCGACGAGGTGACGCCCTTCTACGATCCGATGATCGCGAAGGTGATCGCCCATGGCGCCACCCGTGACGAGGCTCTCGACCACCTCGCCGAGGCGCTCGGCCAGACGATGGTTGCGGGCCCGAAAACCAATGTGGCCTTCCTGAAGGCGCTCTGCGAGGCGGAAGGTTTCCGGCGCGGGCCGTTCGATACCGGCTTCATCGACCGCAATCTTCAGGCGCTCGGTGCCGTGCCGAGGCCGACGGATGCTGCGGTGGCGGCGGCCGGCGCGCTCTATCTGGTTCAGCGCCAAGCCGAGGAAATCGCGCTCGGCCAGTCTGTTCATGCGGCCGATGCGGGCGGACCCTGGTGGGTGGACGACGGCTTCCAGCTTCTGGGCTCCCGCGCCACCGGATTGCCGCTCGTGGTCGAAGGCGAGCCCCTTCGCCTCGATCTCACCTGGGACGAGAGCGGGCCTGCCATCGACACCGGCGCGGGCGGGCAGGATGACCAGGACTTTGCGATCGTCGAAACCGACGACGGCGTCATCGTTCTCGACCAAGGGCGTCAGACCCGCGTGGCGCTCCACGATCCCTTCGCGGTCGATCTCGAACACATGGACGAGGGCGGCTCCGTGAAGGCGCCGATGCACGGCAAGCTCATCGCGCTGTTCGTCCAGCCCGGGGATCGGGTCGAGAAGGGCCAGCGCCTCGCCATCGTCGAGGCCATGAAGATGGAGCACGCCCTCGTGGCGCCGGCGGACGGAGAGGTCGCCGAAGTGGCTGCCGAGGTCGGATCGCAAGTGTCCGAGGGCGCTCGGTTGATCGTGTTGAAGGCAAACGGCGAGTAGCGAGCGGGTGCGGCGACGGCGTGGATGGCTGGCCGAGGCATGAGCCTATAGGGTCGCGTTCCACTCACCATTCGCCACTCACCGCCCCTTCCCGATGCCCCTCCACCTCATCAAGCTCTGCGTCGGCTGCGACTCGATCCGCGATCTCGAAGACTGGATCGAGGAGAACCAGACGCTCCACCGGCGTCTCGGCCGGGCCTACGAGCAAACCCACACCACCCGCATGGTGCCCAAACGCTTGGGCGAGATCGTGGGGGGCGGCTCGCTCTACTGGGTCATCAAAGGCCAGCTCGCCTGCCGGCAGCGCCTCATGGACATCCGGCCTTTCACCGACAATGCGGGGATCGGCCGCTGCCATCTCGTACTGGAGCCGGTGGTGGTCCAGGTCGACCCGCGCCCCTGCCGGCCGTTCCAGGGCTGGCGCTACCTGGAGCACAAGGATGCTCCGGGCGATCTCGGGGCGGGAGCGACGGGCCTCGGTGAGATGCCCGAAGGCCTCCGCCGGGAGCTCGTTGACCTCGGCCTTCTCTAATCGGGACCGAATCGCGGAGGCCCGCTGAGAATCTTCTCTTGACGGATCGTCACGCCCGGGAACCGCAGGGCTCAGATTCGCATTGGCTCAGCAGGTCAGTAGAGTGGAGGTTGCGATGCTCCTGTCTGCATCCGAGGGCCGGCACTGGCGTTACGAGGTGTGCGAGCACGAGGACGGGTATCTCGTTCAGATGCGAGATCTCGCAACCGGCGAACTCGACGATGAATTCACCACCATCTTCCGCACCATGCCGGTCGCGTTCGCCTATGCCGAGATGTCGGCGGCGTTCGAGCGCTTCGCGGCATCCGAGCTGGAGGCGGTCGAAGACGAACAGATCGAAATCGATCTGGAGGCCACCGAGCGCAACTTCATCGATCTGAGCGACCGCCTGCACGACAGCGGCATCAACGATGTGGCGGTGCGAGCCTGGGAGCGTGATTACGCCCGCCAGAGCACGGAAGGGTCGGTCCGGGTCCTCCACTGAGCCCGCACCCCGATATCGGACGAAGGCCGCTCCACCGGGGCGGCCTTTTTCGTAGCGCGAGGCGAAGGGCTGGCACGCGCTCTGCGGCTCTCAGGGCATGGGGCTTGGGATTTACAAGCGCCGCGCCTCCGCCCACATCTTGCGTATGACGATCTTCACCACAGGCCCGGCCCAGGGCGCTCGATGACCGACCGCAGGCCCGTGGCGCGGCCGGGCGGCTCGGCCGTCGACGCCTTTCTCGATCAGGCCAAGCAGGTTGCGCCCGCCGCAGGCGGGATCCCGAAGGCGCGCCTCGTCTTTGCGCTGGACGCCACCATGAGCCGCCAGCCCACCTGGGACCTCGCCTGCCGGCTGCAGGGCGAGATGTTCGCCACAGCCTCCTCTGTCGGCGGGCTCGGCGTCCAGCTCGTCTATTTTCGCGGTTTCGACGAATGCAAGGCGTCGCGCTGGGTGAACGAGCCGAAGGCGCTGACGGGGCTCATGTCGGGCATCGACTGCCGGGGCGGGCACACACAGATGGTTCGCGTCCTGCGCCATGTGGCGAACGAGGCCGGTCGGTCGCCTGTCCGCGCGCTCGTCTTCGTGGGCGACGCCATGGAGGAGCCCATCGACACCGTCTGCGCCGCTGCCGGCGAGCTGGCGTTGCGGGGCATCAAGGCTTTCATGTTCCACGAGGGGCACGATCCCGAGGCCGCCCGGGCCTTCCAGGAGGTCGCCCGCCTCACCAGCGGCGCCTATGCGCGGTTCGATGCGGCAGCGCCGGGACAGCTCGCGGGGTTGCTCCGCGCTGCGGCGGCCTATGCCAGCGGCGGCGTCGATGCCCTGAAGCGGCTCGCCTCCGGCGATGCCGATGCCCGCCGGCTCCTGACCGCCTTGGGCGGTCGCTCGTGATCCTGTTTAGGGTTGAACGCCCATGATAACGCTCATGTACGGCGCCGCGGCCGTGTTTGCGGTGTGGTGGCTCTCGAAGGTGTTCGCCCGCGCCAACACGGCGCTCATCGCCCGGGCCGTGAAGGTGGTCGGGGGGGTGCTGGCGCTCGGGGCCGCAGGCGTACTCGGCCTCAAGGGGCGCATCGACATGGCGCTGCTGCTGGCGGGCCTGGCCTCTTGGCTCCTCGGCTGGAGCATCCTGCCCAATATCTTTCCGTGGTGGAATCAGGGGCGGGGGGCGACGCCCACCCCCGGCCGCGTGTCGCGGGTTCGCTCGGCCATGATCGAGATGGAACTCGATCACGACACCGGCACCATGGAGGGGACCGTGCTCGCGGGCGCGCTCGCCGGCCGCAGGCTCGAGAGCCTCGACGAGACAGCGCTCATGACCCTCTACGAAGGGTGTCGGCGGCAGGACCCCGACGGGGTGCGGCTCCTAGAGGCGTATCTCGACCGCCGGTTTGCCGGCTGGCGTCAGGACGCTCACGCTGACACGGACCCGGGGCCGCGCGCTCAGGCGCGCTCGGGCACGATGACGGAACAGGAAGCCTACCAGATCCTGGGCCTTGAGCCGGGGGCGGGTGCCGACGACATCCGCCGGGCGCACCGGGCGCTGATGAAGAAACTGCACCCCGACCAGGGGGGCTCGACGTACTTGGCGGCCCGCGTCAACGAGGCCAAGGAAATCCTGCTGAGCCAGCATCGCTAATACTCCACGCGCGATGAGGGGACTGGAAGTGGAGGCGGCGCCGAACACGCGCCGCCTGAAGCACGGTTAGCTGCGCGTCGCGAAGCAGGAGAAGCCGCTGCGCTTGAGCGTCTTGCAGGCATCCTGCGCCTCGTCGGCATCGTCGAAGCCCGAGAAGCGCGCCCGGAATAGGGTCGCGCCGTCGCGGCTCACCTTCTCGGTGAAGGGGGCCGCGCCCGAGAGCGTACGGCCGGACTTCGCCTTGGCCTCGTCGAGGATAGCCTTCGCCTTGGTCTCCTCGTCGGTGGCGCCGAGCTGGATCACCCAGGCCGAAACCGGAGCGACGCGGGGCGTCTCGCGCGCCGCCTCGCGAACGGGCTCGGCCTTCGGCTGAGCCGCCTCGACGCGAGCCGGGGCAGGAGCGGGGGCCGGGATTGTGGTCGGGAGGCGATCCTCGAGCTTGGAGGCCGGCACGGTCGGAGCAACGCCGGCGGTCTGGACCGGCGCCGCAGCCGGACGCACCGGCTCGACCGGCGCCATGGCCGCGTAGGCGTGGGCGTTGAGGGGCAGAGGGGCTTGCCCGCCCGACTGCCACCGGGACGACGGCGTCGTGGTCGAGCTGGCGCCCGCCGCGGAAGCGACAACGGGACGGAGGCTGGTGAGATCGAGCGGCCTGCGGGCTCCCGGCGTTGCGGTCCCGGCTGTGGTGTCCACATCGGCCGTGCGGGGCTGCGCCTGCGCAACCTGCGCGACCGGAGCGGGGGCCGCGAGGCGCGCGGGCTGCGCCACCGGAGCCGGGGCAGGCTCGGCGGCGGCCACGGCCCGGGCGCCTTCCCCGATCGGCGGCGTCTGACGAGCGCCGGCAAAGGCACGCGGCAGGTTCGAGCGCACGAGCGAGGCCATTATCTGGTCGCGGCTCGCGCCCGAGCGGCCGCCGAGGACGACGGCGACCACGTGCCGGTCGTCCGTCTTCGCATTCGTCATCAGGTTGAAGCCGGAGGCGCGGGTGAAGCCCGTCTTGATGCCGTCCACGCCCTCGACCCGCCCGAGCAGCTTGTTGTGGTTGCCGTGGCTGCGGCCGGCATAGTTGAACACGCGGGCCTGGAAGTAGCGGTAATAGCGCGGGAAGCGGTCCTGGATGGCCCGGGCCAGAATGGTGAGGTCCCGGGCGGTCGTGACCTGCTCGGGATCGGGCAGGCCCGAAGCGTTGCGGTACACGGTGCGGTTCATGCCGAGCGAGCGCGCCTTGCGGGTCATCTGCTCGGCGAATTCTTCCTCGGAGCCGCCGAGATTTTCGGCCACCACGGTGGCGATGTCGTTGGCGGACTTCGTCACGAGAGCGAGGATCGCGTCCTCGACCTCGATCGTCGAACCCGGCCGCAGGCCGAGCTTGGAGGGCGCTTGTCGCGACGCGTTCGGGGAGACCGTCAGCGGGGTATCGAGGGCGATCTTGCCGCGCTCCAACTGCTCGAACAGCAGATAGAGGGTCATCACCTTCGTGACCGAGGCCGGATGGCGCAGGGCATCCTCGTTCTCGGCGTGGAGCGTGCGGCCGGTCTTCACGTCGACGACCATCGCGGCATAAGGCGGATTGTAGCCGCCGCCCGCCGCCGGCTTCTTGCGGCGCGCAGCCTCGGCATCGCCTGTAAATGCCACCATGAGCATCGCCGTGGTGCCGGCCAAGCCCATGAGGGCGGCCATCCGCCTGTGCTTCGCCCGAATGGTCCCCGAACGCATCATCCTACCGTCCCTGACTTGCTGGCACTTCGGTCGGCGCCGGGTCCGAAGGCGTGTCCGACGCAACACAGTCGAGGACGCTAGGTGTTTGCGGTTACGCGACCGTTAATCGGCTGCGCATTCCGGTTCGGACGGGGTCGGCCGTTGCTCCTGCGGTTTCACGAGGGGAGATCCGCACTGCCCCAGTCAGGCTGCAGGAGGTGCGCCGAGCAGCGCCCGCACCCCTCATGGTGCAGTGCACCATTTTTCTTGACAACTATTGTGCAGTGCACATATTGAGGATGTCCGGGCAGTGGCTCCGGATCCAATTGTTTTTGAAGGGGCAGCGCCGGGCGCGCTGGCAGTGACGATGATGCAGCAGTTCGACCAGATCCAGAAGTTCGGCCAGGACAACGTGGACGCCGCCATGAAGGCGTTCGGCACCGTGTCGAAGGGCGCCCAGGCTATTGCCGTCGAGGCCGCCGACTACGCGAAGAAGTCCTTCGAGCAGAGCACCTCGACCCTCGAGAAGCTCGTCGGCGCCAAGACCCTCGACAAGGCTTTCGAGGTTCACAGCGATTTCGTGAAGACCGCCTACGAGGGCTTCGTCGCCCAGTCGACCAAGATGGGCGAGCTCTACGCGAACCTCGCGAAGGACGCCTTCAAGCCGTACGAGGGCCTCGTCGCGAAAGTCGCGAAGTAAGCCTCTAGACCGTTTACGGTTTCGTGAAGCGCCCGGCCTTGAGCCGGGCGTTTTGCATTCTGGGCTCTGGTCCCGCGACCATCCGTGCAAGTCCTTGTCGCGGTTCCACTCTTTCGCCGCACCGGGCCTCCATGGTTTCGGTTGATCTGGCGGCCCGCTTGGGGCGACTATACATTCCAGGGTGAGCCCGCCGGATCTGTCGCGGATGCGGCAGGCGCCGAAGCCATGATGCGCAAGGGTTGATCGATACAGATGCTGCGGACGGTCAAGGGCAGGACCGCCTTCTCCACAGGCCGGCGAACCGCTCCTCGGTTCGCCGACGGGATGGCCTCAAGCCAGGCACAAGGTGCCCGCACGGGAGGGGTGCGGGACGATGAGCCCGTGCGCGTTCCCCTGGTCGGTGCGGGGCGGCGCGATCCGAACGACGACGAGGGCAACCGTTCCGGCACCGCGATCATCACCAAGACGAAGCCGCGCACGAAACGTCCCAACCTCTACCGCGTTCTCCTCCTCAACGACGACTACACTCCCATGGAGTTCGTGGTGCACGTGCTCGAGCGCTTCTTCAACAAAGACCGGGAAGACGCGACCCGCATCATGCTCCACGTCCACCAGAACGGCGTCGGAGAATGCGGGGTGTTCACCTACGAAGTGGCCGAAACCAAAGTGACGCAGGTCATGGATTTCGCCCGCAAGCACCAACATCCTCTCCAGTGCGTTATGGAAAAGAAGTAGCCGCGACACCCCCCTCCGCAACAGCGCCCACCGACTCGAGGACCCCTTGCCGAGCTTCTCTCGCAGCCTTGAACAAGCCCTCCACCGCGCTCTCGCCCTCGCCGGAGAGCGCCGCCACGAATACGCCACCCTGGAGCACCTGCTCCTCGCGCTCGTCGACGACCAAGATGCCGCCGCCGTCATGCGTGCCTGCAACGTCGATCTCGACGTTCTCCGTCGCAACCTTGTCGAGTATGTCGACAGCGAACTCAGCAACCTCGTGATCGACGGCCGCCAGGATTCCAAGCCGACAGCGGGCTTCCAGCGCGTGATCCAGCGCGCGGTGATCCACGTCCAATCCTCCGGTCGCGAAGAAGTGACCGGTGCTAACGTGCTCGTCGCGATCTTCGCCGAGCGCGAGAGCCACGCCGCCTATTTCCTGCAAGAGCAGGACATGACCCGCTACGACGCGGTGAACTACATCTCCCACGGGATCGCCAAGCGCCCAGGCCTCGCCGAGAGCCGGCCGCCGCGTGGCTCCGAGGAGGAATCGACCGAGCGTCCGACCGGAGAGGATCCGGATCAGCGCGCTAAGAAAAAGGGCGACGCGCTGGACGCTTACTGCGTCAACCTCAACAAGAAGGCGAAAGAGGGCAAGATCGACCCGCTCATCGGCCGCATCGCCGAAGTGGACCGCACGATCCAGGTTCTCTGCCGCCGCCAGAAGAACAATCCGCTCCTCGTCGGCGATCCGGGCGTGGGCAAGACCGCCATCGCGGAAGGTCTCGCGCGCAAGATCGTAAAGGGCGAGGTCCCGGAGATTCTCGAGGACGCGACGGTCTTCTCCCTCGACATGGGCACGCTGCTCGCCGGCACCCGCTACCGCGGTGACTTCGAGGAGCGCCTCAAGCAGGTCGTGAAGGAGATCGAGGCCCACCCGAACGCGATCATGTTCATCGACGAGATCCACACCGTCATCGGTGCGGGTGCCACCTCGGGCGGTGCCATGGACGCCTCGAACCTGCTCAAGCCCGCGCTCGCCTCCGGCAGCCTGCGTTGCATCGGCTCGACCACCTACAAGGAGTACCGCCAGTACTTCGAGAAGGACCGGGCCCTCGTGCGCCGCTTCCAGAAGATCGACGTCAACGAGCCCTCGATCCCGGACACGATCGAGATCGTGAAGGGCCTGAAGCCGTACTTCGAGGAATTCCACAAGCTCCGTTACACCAACGACGCCATCAAGGCGGCGGTGGAGCTCTCGGCCCGCTACATCAACGACCGCAAGCTGCCCGACAAGGCGATCGACGTGATCGACGAGACGGGCGCCTCGCAGATGCTCCTGCCCGAAGGACGCCGCAAGAAGTCCATCGGCGTGAAGGAGATCGAGGTCACCATCGCGACGATGGCGCGGATTCCGCCCAAGACCGTCTCCAAGGACGACGCCGAGGTGCTCGCCAACCTGGAAACCATGCTCAAGCGCGTGGTGTACGGCCAGGACCGGGCCATTGACGCGCTCACCTCCGCGATCAAGCTCGCCCGGGCGGGCCTTCGCGAAGGGGACAAGCCGATCGGCTCCTACCTCTTCGCCGGCCCCACGGGCGTCGGCAAGACGGAGGTGGCGAAACAGCTGGCCTCGACGCTCGGGGTCGAACTCCTGCGCTTCGACATGTCGGAGTACATGGAGCGCCACACCGTCAGCCGCCTCATCGGCGCGCCTCCCGGCTATGTGGGCTTCGATCAGGGCGGCCTGCTCACGGACGGCATCGACCAGCACCCGCATTGCGTCCTTCTCCTCGACGAGATCGAGAAGGCGCACCCGGACCTGTTCAACATCCTGCTGCAGGTCATGGACCACGGGAAGCTGACCGATCACAACGGCAAGCAGGTGGACTTCCGCAACGTCATCATCATCATGACGACGAATGCGGGCGCCGCCGACCTCGCCAAGCCCGCCTTCGGCTTCACCCGCGCCAAGCGCGAGGGGGACGATCAGGAGGCGATCAACAAGCTGTTCGCGCCCGAATTCCGCAACCGGCTCGACGCCACGATCTCCTTCGGCCATCTCCCGAAGGAAGTGGTCTCTAAGGTCGTGGACAAGTTCGTGCTGCAGCTTGAGGCTCAGCTGGCCGACCGCAACGTCACCATCGAGCTCTCGGACGAGGCGCGCGACTGGTTGACCGAGCACGGCTACGACGAGGCGATGGGCGCCCGGCCCATGGCCCGGCTGATCCAGACCACGATCAAGACCCCGCTCGCCGACGACGTGCTCTTCGGGCGCTTGAAGAACGGCGGCGCCGTGCGGGTGATCGTGAAGACGGACGACCTCGGCCTCGCCAGCCTCGGCTTCGAATATCCGGACGGGCCCGTCACACCAAAGCCCGAAAAGGACGTCACGAACGCCGCCAAGAGGAAGAGCCGCTCGAAGCCGAAGACCTACGGCAAGAGCAAGAAGGCGAAGCCGAAGGGCCCAGGCGGGAACGGCGGCGGCGGAGCAGTCCGCACGGTGCCGAAGGTTCCGCTGGTCCGGGCTTAGGCGCCTCCAGCTCCTTCCTCGCGACGCTCAGTTTCAGGGGCGGCTGGTCAACAGCCGCCCCTTTTGCTGGTAGAATGAGGCGGCCCCGGACTTGAGCCCGGGGCTGAAAGCCAAGGGGCAAGAAGGCATGACGACCGAGGTTCAAGAAGGCCCGCTGGAGCAGGCTCCACTGCTGACGGCACCGGCCAAGAAGACCTGGCGCGAGCAGCGCTGGGAGCGCCGTCGCCGGCGCATCTGGCTCGAGGAATTGATCGGCTGGATCGTGGTCCCGATTATCATCGTAGGCACCTATGCCCTGGTCGAGCTCGGCCTCGGCGCCATGGGCACGGACCTCCAGACCATCATCGCCGGCATCAACAACATCATTTCGGGCAAGGCCGCGCCTTGAGTTTATCCCTCCCCGCCAGAGGAGGGTGCCCCGGAGGGCGGGTGGGGTGAACCACCACCTTTCGGCATCGAGCTTCCATCCCACCCGTGCTCGCTTTGCGAGGCCGCCCTCCCTTGGCAGGGAGGGATTGGCTACTCCCCCTCCGCATGGCGGAAGGGCGTGGCGCCCTCCAACTCCTCGGCGGCCTCGCGGACATAGGCCCGTTCCTGCTCCAGGTAATCCGCCACCGCGCGCCTGAACGACGGGTCGGCGAAGTCGTGAGCCGACGTGGTGATGACGGGACGGTAGCCCCGCGCCAGCTTGTGTTCGCCCTGGGCCCCAGCCTCGACCCGGCCGAGGCCGCGGGCGATCGCGAAATCGATGGCCTGGTAGTAGCAGACCTCGAAATGCAGGAAGGGGTGGTCCTCGATGCAGCCCCAGTTGCGCCCGTAGAGGCGCGTTCCGCCAATGAAGTTGATCGCGCCGGCGATGTAGCGGCCGCCGCGTTTCGCCATCACGAGCAGGATGCGGTCGCCCATGCGCTCGCCGACGAGCGAGAAGAAGCGCCGGTTGAGGTAGGGCCGGCCCCATTTGCGCGAACCCGTATCCATGTAGAAGGCGAAGAACGCGTCCCAGTGTGCCTCGGTGATGTCGCCCCCCGTCAGCCACTCGACTGTGATTCCGTTCGAGAGCGCATCGCGCCTCTCGCGGCGGATGGCCTTGCGCTTGCGGGAGGCGAGGGCACCCAGAAAATCCTCGAACGACCCATAGCCCTCGTTGAACCAGTGGAACTGCTGGTCGTGGCGCAGCAAGAAGCCGGCGTCGCTGAAGGCTCCGGCGTCTCTGTCCGGCAGGAAGGTGGCATGAACGGATGACGCCTTGGTCTGATCGCGCAGGGTGCGGAGGCCCGCGATCAGGTGCTCCCGGGCGTCGCCGGCCCGCGCGCCCTCGGCCACGAGGAGGCGAGGGCCGGTGGCGGGGATGAAGGGAACCGAGACCTGGAGCTTCGGGTAATAGCGGCCACCGGCCCGGGTATAGGCGTCGGCCCAGGAATGATCGAAGACGTACTCCCCCTGCGAGTGGGATTTCATGTACGAGGGCGCGGCCGCCAGGAGGTGCCCGGCCTCGTCCTCCACGAGGGTGTAGAGCGGGAGCCAGCCGGCCTTCGAGCCGACGCAGCCCGAATCCTCCAATGCCGACAGGAAGGCGTGCGAGACGAAGGGGTTGAACGGGTCCTCGTCGCCCGGGGCCGCCCGCTGCGGGTTGGCGCAGGCGTCCCAGGCTGCGGCCGGAACGGCGGAGAGGGACTGGGCGGCTTTGATCTGCAACGGCACGGTTCCAGGACTTAACGGAACCGGGCCCCGGAGCAAGGGCGTGCGGCGTTGGCGCCCTTAAGGCAGGAACCCCTCGAACACCATCTGATCCGCGTGCTCCGCGGCCCGCGCCCGGTCCTCCGGGTTGCGGACGGTCCAGGCCATGACGGGCAGGCGGCCGAGCAGGCGGGCGAAATAGGGCGGCGCGTCGGGGAGGTCCTTCACGTGCCAGGAGATGAACTGCGGCTGCGAGGCTTCGAAGTGCAGCAGGTTCGCGAGCATGTGCTTCTGCTCCGCACCCATGAAGTCGTAGGTCGGGTGCGTGTAGTGGCTCTCCGCCACGATGCCGCGCACGATGCCCGGCGCGATCTCCCGGACGCGGGACACCACGGCGGGATCAAAGGATTTCACGCAATAGGGCCCGCGATAATCCCGCAGGATCGCGCAGGTGCGGTCCGCGAGCGCCATGTTGCCGTCGAAGCGGCTCTTGACCTCGACCACGAGGGGCACCCGCCCGGCGATCCGGTCGAGGAAGCTCTTGAAGGTCGGGATGAGATCGCCGTCGGCCGCGCCCGCGATGCCGATGCGAGCAAGATCGGCACTCGTGCGAGCCACCACCTCCCCTTGTTCGCCGGTCAGGCGATCCAGGGTGAAGTCGTGGAACACCACTGCGTCCCCGTCTGCCGTGAGTTGCACGTCGAGTTCGATCGCGAAACCCCGCTCGATGGCGGCGTCGGCCGCGCCGAGGGTGTTCTCGATGATCCCGTTCGCCTTATCGTGCAGGCCGCGATGGGCGATGGGGGTGGCGACAACCCAGTCAGGAGCGATCACGATCAAATCCGAGTAGAAGTGGGGAAGGGTGCCTAGCGCACCTCGAACATGGCCTCGACCTCCACGGCAGCATCCGCCGGGAGTTCGGCCACGCCGATGGTGGAACGGGCATGCCGGCCGGCGTCGCCCAGCACCGCGACCATCAGGTCCGAGGCGCCGTTCATGACCTGCGGCAGGGCCGCGAAGGTGGGCATGGCGTTGATGAAGCCGCCAAGGCGTACGCAGCGCACGACCCGGGACAGATCGCCGCCCAATGCAGCCTTCAGCTGGGCCAGCACATTGATGGCGCAAAGCCGCGCGGCTTCCTGACCGGCCGCCATGTCGACTTCCGCACCGAGCTTGCCCTTGTGGGCATCGGCGATCTTGCCGTCCGGCCCGAAGCAGATCTGGCCCGAGATCACCACGAGATTGCCGGTCTGCACATAGGGAACGTAGTTCGCCACCGGGGCTGCCGGGGTCGGCAGGGTGATGCCAAGTTCGGAAAGCTTCGTCTCGACGGCGTTCATGCAGGCCTCGTTCATCGAAAGATGCGACGTTGTGGCGAAGGTTCGCGGCCCGCGCAAGGCCCCGGAACCCGCACGGCTTCCGTTGCCGGGGGACGCGCGCCCGCCTATCTTGCGCCGGTTCCCTCTGGAGGTCTCATGCGTCTCGCACCCCTCGCGCTCTCCGCGATCCTGCTCGCAGCGGCATTTCCCGCCCGAGCGGCTGAAGGCGGGGCGCCGGTGCAACTCGTGCCGCATCGGGCCGTCTACGATCTCTCGCTCCTGCGCTCCCAGGGTTCGCAGGGCGTCGAAGGCGCGCGAGGTCGCATTGCGTTCGATTTCGGGGGCGACGCCTGCGAGGGCTACACCTTGAAATACCGTCAGGTCACGGTGCTGGAGAGCAACGAATCCGGCCCGCGCACCCTCGACGTTCGCACCGCCACCTTCGAGTCAGGCGACGGGCGCAGCATGCGCTTCAAGACCGACTCGACTCTCCAGGGGCTGCCCGACGACAACGTGGACGGCGAAGCGAAGGCCGAGGCCGGCGGGATCGCAGTGCGCCTCAAGACCCCGAAGGCGGAGGCGTTCTCGCTCCCCGGCGCAGCGGTGTTTCCGAGCGAGCACCTGAAACGGCTCATCAGGGCCGCCCAAGCCGGCGAGACGAGCCTTGCGATCAAACTTTTCGACGGGTCGGACGACGGCAAGAAGGTGTACGACACCTATGCGGTCATCGGCCGGCGCATCGAGCCGGGCGCGGGCGCCAACCTCGAAGGTGCGGCGAAGCAGGAAGCGGTCTCGAAACTTGCCCGGTGGCCGGTCAGCGTGAGCTACTACAAGGCGGGCGCGGGCGACCAGGTGCCAGTCTATGCAATTTCATTCGAGCTTTACGAGAACGGCATCAGCCGGGCGCTGCGGCTCGATTACGGCGATTTCGTTCTGAAGGGCGAGATGCAGAGCCTGGAGGTTCTGCCCGCGAGCGCCTGCCAGAAATAGGCTTCAGCGCCGTCGCTCGCGTAGCACAATCCCCTTTTGCAGGATCCCGGCGCCGAAGCGCTCCCGCAGGCGATCCACGGCGGCTTCGACCTGCGCCTGGCGCACCACCTCGCGATCGGCGAGGTCGCCGCGATCGGCCTCGGCGGCATCGCAGAGGTCCGATGCTCCGATGCCGATGAGGCGGTAGGCGGTGCCGTCGCAGGCCGTGCGGAGAAGCGCGCGGGCAGGTTCGAAGAGCCGCGCGGCGAGTTGCGTCGGGGGCAACCCCGAGCGCGAGCGCGTGAGAAGCCGGAACTCCGTGTCCTTCAGCTTCAGGGTGATGGAGCGGCCTGCCAGGTTCGCGGCCTTGAGGCGCCGCGACACCCGCTCCGAGAGCCGCCAGAGCACGGGTTCGAGATCGTCGAAGGCGCGCAGATCCGTGTCGAAGGTGGTTTCCGCCGAGATGCTTTTGGTCTCCCGCTCCGGCGTCACCCGCCGCTCGTCCTCGCCCCGGGCAAGGCGCAGGAGGCGCGGCGCATCGCGGCCGCAGGCCTGGAGCAGGATATCCGAGGGCACCTCGACAAGGTGCCGGACGAGGGTGATGCCGCTCTTGGCCATACGCGACTGCGCGGCGGAGCCGATGCCGGGGATAATGCCGACGGGGCGCTCGGCGAGGAACGCGGCCGCCTCCGCCCGGCCGATGATGGAGAAGCCGCGGGGCTTGTCGAGGTCGGAGGCGATCTTCGCCAGGAACTTGTTGGGCGCGAGGCCGATCGACACCGTGATCCCCAAGCTGTCCTCCACCCGCTTGGCGAAACGAGCCAACGTGAGGGCCGGCGAGCCCTGATGCAGGCGCTCGGTGCCCGAAAGGTCCAGAAAGGCCTCGTCGATGGAGACCGGCTCCACCAGGGGCGTCAGTTCCAGCATCATCCGCCGGACCTCGCGGCCGACGACCCGGTACTTGTCGAGATCGGGCTTCAGCACCACCGCGTGGGGGCAGGCCTTCAGCGCCTTGAACATCGGCATGGCGGAGCGCACGCCAAAAGTTCGCGCAATGTAGCAGGCCGTGGCGACCACCCCACGCTTGGCGCCGCCGATGATGAGGGGCTTGTCGAGAAGGCTGGGGTCGTCGCGCTTTTCCACCGCCGCGAAAAAGGCGTCGCAATCGATATGGGCGATGGCGAGCCGGTCCCGTTCCGCATGGGCGAGGAGGCGCGGCGAGCCGCAGGCCGTGCAGCGGCGGACGTCCGGGCGCGGGGCCTCGGCGAGGCAGTCGCGGCAGACGGGCAGGGCTGCCGCCACGGTGCCTACTCGAACTCGGACGGCGAGAGGGTGGCGCGCGCCGCCATGATGGATTCGGGTTTGGTGGAGAGCGCCTCGGCGAGGCCGAGCAGCAGGGGTTCGTCGGAGGCTACGTAATCGAGGACGCCGGCGAGAAAACCCGGGGCCGCCGCGGCCCGGCGGATGTTCTGCGGCTCCAATCCGCTCGAATCGAGAAAGCGCGAGAGGCGCGCATCGTCCGCCGCCAGATAGGACAGCGCGTCGAGGGCGACCGTTTCGGCTTCTTTAACCGTCACTTTCTTGTGTGCAGTCATGGGCAGGGGGCTTTGGACTTCGTCAACGCTTACCAGGTTGAGTGTATCATCCTCCAAGGGAACCGGCCCGTGAAGGAAAAACCGCACTGGGGGTTGGAACGCCGTTGATGAACCGAAACGTGCTCATCGTGGAGGATCGGGGGACCGCAGCGCGGTGCTCGGATGAGGAAAGCCGCACGCGTCGACACTGCGGCGTCCCCGGTGGAGGGCCGCCCGTGACAGCAGTGCCATTCCAGGCCGGCGCCTCGACCGCCATATCGGGACGACTGGCATGAAGAAGACCGTGCTCATCGTTGAGGACAACGAACTCAACATGAAGCTCTTCAACGACCTCCTGGAGGCGCATGGCTATGCGACCCTAAAAACCGGCCACGGCATCGAGGCCATGGAGTTGGCCCGCGCCCACAAGCCGGACCTGATTCTCATGGACATCCAGCTCCCGGAGGTCTCCGGGCTCGAGGTCACGCGCTGGCTGAAGCAGGACGACGAGCTGAAATCGATTCCCGTGATCGCCGTCACGGCCTTTGCGATGAAGGGGGACGAGGAGCGCATCCGCGAGGGGGGCTGCGAGGCCTATCTCTCGAAACCGATCTCCATCGCGAAGTTCATTGCCACTGTGAAAACCTACCTCGACGCCGAGGCGCGTTGAGGGCTGGTTTCCCTTTTGTTCCGGTGCCGGAACGGAAGGGATAAAGCTGGGGAGAGGCGGTGGACAGCCTGGGGATAAGCCCCCGCACCCCTGGTGCGCCGGGGCCCTTGCGCTTAACCTTCGCGCGAATTTGATGGCATTCGGCGCCGCTTGCCCTTGCGCTGGGGCAAGACTCCTATACGCTGCGGAAAGTAGCCCCATGGGCATCGTGATGCCCTACGGATGCTCAGGTCCGCCGCATCTCCTGGGTTTTTCGTAGGCTAAGGCCGGCTCGGGAGCGATGTATGCCTCCTCATCGCCGCTCCCGGCCGGCCACACTTCTCGCCCCTCCGTCGTGCCCGCCGGGCGAGTGTTAGCGCATCTCACGCTCCAAACCGATGACGCGGTTGCTGCTGTCGAGGATGCAATAGGCTGGGCTCAAAGGCCGCTCCTCAGCGAACTTCTCGCCCTCGAAAGTGAACTCTTCCACTTTCAAGCTGACGAACTTGTTGCCCTTGAAGAGGTGAGGCACCTGCGCGACGCTGTAGAAGGTGATCTGAACGGAGCGCTCGACGTCGTCGCGCCAGTCTTTGCGATCCACATAGCGACGGTTGTACCGGGTCTCTATGTACTGAGCACAACTTTTGGCTTCGACCGAGTGAGCATTGCCGCGATGCGGCATTTGCGCGACTGCAGGCGACGCTAAGCCCAGAGCGGCGAGTACGATACCTGCGCTGGCCGCAACACGCGGAAAATTCGTCCAATTCGCTACTTCAAGCATTCCAACCCCCATCGGTCGGGCAACTATTGCGCTCGATGGCTTGGCCGTAAAGCGGTGCTCCTGCTGCAACCTGTGTACGAGCTTAACTCTATCCCGTGTTGCACGTGGACGATCGCTGGATTCCACCTGTTCAAGCCGTGAATCGCCTTGACAGTCCTGAGTTGCACAGCTTCCCTGTTCACGAACTGTTAAGGTTCCAAGGGGGGATTCATGAAGAGGGTAGCTACGCTGCTCGTTGCAGCATCGATGGCGCTCGCGCCGCTGACGTCAGTTCAGGCCCAAAATTTCGGTGCCGCGCTCGGTGGGGCCATCGGAGCGTCCTTGAGCGCGGCGTCGAGCAACCGCAATCCGGTCGGCGGTGCAGTGGTCGGCGGCATTATCGGCGTCGCCATGGGGACCATTCTCGAGCAACTCTCTCAGCAGGAGCGGGCGAGCCGGCAGAGCGCGATGCAGCAGGCCGCTCGTGGCAAGTCGGCGGCTTGGTCCTCGTCGGGCAAGAAGGCGCGTTACGTGAACAAGGGACAGGTCGCTTCAGCCGACGGACGGAAGTGTTCGAAGGTGCAGGAGACGATCGTGCTGCCGGACGGCAAACAGGCGACATCCGAAGAGACCGTGTGCTTCTCGTAAGGGTAACCTGCCGCTATGACTCCTCGCCAACTCGGCCGTCTCGTTCTCGTCAGCTCCGCGTTGGCGTTCTCTCCGGCCCTCAGCAAGGGCTTGGTGATCGACGGTTTCTATGATTGCGCCCGCGCAACAAACAACCGGACCTATTGCCGGCAGACCACCAACAGAGCCTACACACCGGTCAGCGAGGAATTCTTTCAGCGCTACCAGGCCATCAGGAACGGCGCGCCGGTCGGCGGCGCGCCTGTCATTAATCAGGCGCAGACCAACCAAGAGGTCAACAATACGACCAACATCAACATCGTCGTGCAGAATCTGAACGGCGAAGCGACCGACATCCAAGGGCAGATCGCCCTCCTGTCCAGGGTGGTCGAGGAGCAGAAGAGCCTGAAGAGCTCAGGGCGTGAAGCCGCTGCCGCCGTGGACAAGACGGTTTCGGCCATCGAAGCGCGCTTGACGAAGCTCCGTGGGGACCACGCCGAAAAGACGCGCGAACTCTCGCGGTATCAGACGAACATCCGACCCATCGACCAAGACCTGCATGTGACCGCGCGCAAGGCCTCGGAGATCTATCCAAAAGTTCCCTACTACATTAACGGCACCAAAGAGACAGGCGAGTTCTGGGTCGAGCCTCATGTCAGCGAGGAAGGGAACCTCCTCTTCCGGTTCCGCTTCATCGATACGGGTTCGCGGGACGACCGCACGCGCGCTTCCATCGAGATGCGGCCGACGGAACTGGAACGGACGCAGCGTGCGCTGCTCAAACTCTACGACTGGTCGCAGATCGCGCACGAGAAGAAGCTCCGTCGGGACTTCACGAAGCGGCTGGATTGTTTCCCCAACGATTTCTGCCCCGTTGAAGGGCAGAAGGTCGACGGAAAGGCTTCGACCGAGATCCTATTCGAGGTGAACGACGACGGATCGACGAACGGACGCATTCAGCGCAACAAGGGCCGGTTCGAGGAAGGTTACAACATCTCGGTCGAGAGCGGGCTCATGCTCCAGGCGTACCTGCGTTACGTGCTGAAGGAGGGCCGGCAGGAGCACGAGACCGGGACGCAGACCAAAGAAGAACTCGACAAGCTCTTCAACTGAACCTCTCCGACAATCTCTGGCCGCTTCCACCTGACAGGGTGGCCGCCCATCAAGAAAAAAGCCGCCTCAATGAGGCGGCTTTTGTTCTTCCGCGCCTGGCGCAGACCTACTTGATCTTCGTTTCCTTGAACTCGACGTGCTTCTTCGCCACCGGGTCGTACTTCTTCATCGACAGCTTGTCGGTCTTCGTGCGCGAGTTCTTCTTCGTCACGTAGAAGTAGCCGGTATCGGCGGTGGAGAGCAGCTTAATCTTGATCGTTGCGGCTTTGGCCATGGTCGGGACCTTTCGAGTTTCAGCGCCGGCCGGCGGCCGAAACGCAAAGGGCCGGGCGTGCCCGGCCGAATTCGTGTGGGCGGTGCATGCCCGATCCCCGCCTTTTCGTCAAGACTTCGAGGGGCTTTGGCCGAGCTTGGCCGAACGCTCCACAGTGAACATCCGGCCCAGCACGACGGCGACATAGACGCCGCAGAAGGCGGCCAGCATCCAGGCGAAGCCGTGAGGCGGAGCGGCATCCATGCCGAAGCCCACCATCGGCGGGCCGACGATGAGGCCCATATTGTAGAGGATCACGAAGGCAGCGTTGGCGCTGGCAAGATCGGCCCCGGTAAACCGGGCGCCGAGATGGGCGAGCCCCACAGTATAGAGCGCCCCCGTGAGCCCGCCCCAGAAGAACAGCACCGCGAGCAGCGCCGGCGTGTTGCCCGAGAGCGGCGGCACGAGCACGGCTCCGATCAACCCGGCCGCGGCCGCCGTGAGGAGGACGAGGCGGCGGTCCACCCGGTCGGAGAGGAGGCCGATGGGGATTTGAAACACCACGTTGCCGGCCGCCACGGCGGTGACGAGGATCGCGGCGTTCTCGGCCTCGAAGCCGATCCGCAGGGCATAGATGGGAAGAAGCGCGAAGGCTCCCGTCTCCAGCGCGCCGAAGACCAGCGCCGCGAGGGTGGCGGCGGGCGCGGCCACCAGGAACGAGGCCACCGTGCGACCGGTGCCGTGGCCGACCTCCGGCGAGAGGCCGCGGGCGAGGAGGAGGGGGAGGGCGGCGAGAGCAAAGAGCCCGGCGCCGACGAGGTAGGGCGGCCAGCCCGAGGTGCCGACAAGGGAGAGGATCCCGGGGCCGGCCGCGAAGCCCAAGGCGAGAACCGTGGCGTAGATCCCCATAACGTAGCCGCGCCGAGCGGGCGGGGCCGCGGTGTTGATCCAGTATTCGGAGAGGACGAACAGCACCCCGAGCGCGCTCGAGAAGGTGAAGCGCAGGGGGAACCACCACGCGAAGCTGTAGAGCAGGCGGAAGCCCAGGATGCTCGCGACCACGAGCCCAACGGAGGCCCAGAGCAGGGGCAACACGCCGAAGTGCGAGGCCAGGCGCGGCACGAAGGGCACGACTACAAGGCTCGCGACGCCTGCGACGGCGGTATTGGCGCCGATCCAGCCGCCCGACAGCCCCATGCGCTCCATCTCCAGGGAGAGCAGGGGGATCGTGAGGCTCAAGCCCACGCCGACCGCTGCCGCCAGGGAAACGGCGGCGGTGAGCGAAGCCTTCTGCTCGGATGTGAAGCCCGTATCGGTCGCCATCAGCCCTTAGAGCTGCTCGCGCACGAAGCGGCCCTGGCGCTCGTAGTAGAACGGCACCGGCAATTCGTGCCGGAAGCCGGCCGCGATGCGCTCCTCCAGATCCTCCAGCACGGTGAGGGTGATAACCGGCAGGTCGAGGGAGCGCGCATCCGCGATGGTGGTCCAGGTGAGCTCGACCAGTTCCGAATCGGGGCCGATGACGCCGCCGACCTCGTGCGCGATGGCGGTGCGGTCGACCGCGAAGAAGCGGGTGTCGAAGCGCTTCGGCCGACGCGGCGGGGTGATGGCACGGGCCACGAATTGCAGCTCTTCCAGATCCGGGAACACGCCATGCTCCACGAAGGAGCGCCAGGGCCCCTCGGGCGCGGTGCCTGGAGGCCCATGCTCCTTGGTGCCGAGCAGCAGGCCGGTCTCCTCGAAGGTCTCGCGGATGGCCGCGAGCGCCAGGGCCCGGCCGCGCCGCGCCGAGGGGCGCGTCGTGCGAGCGAGCAGAGCCTCCTCAGCCCGCCCATGCAGGGCCCCCGCGACCGTCATGGCCCGGTCCCCCGCCTCGATGCGCCCGCCGGGGAACACGAACTTGCCGGGCATGAACTTGTGGCCGGGGTGGCGG
Organism: Microvirga sp.; assembly: GCA_035944635.1. Classification (GTDB taxonomy): domain Bacteria; phylum Pseudomonadota; class Alphaproteobacteria; order Rhizobiales; family Beijerinckiaceae; genus Microvirga. The sequence continues at coordinate 93,853 of DASZAZ010000083.1, read as the reverse complement.
CGGCCCATGAGAACCTTAGGGGCGCTGCCGGAACGGTCGATGATGATGAGGGTCGCGGCGTCCTTGGGGCGGACGTTCGGGAAGCGGCGGTCACGTTCGGTGGAGGTCAGCCGGTCGGTGATGTTCTGCGCCTTCGTGTCCGACACCCGTGATCTCCCGATTCTCGTTTCCCTCGGCCCCGTCGCGGGCCGCGCCGAAGCCGTGCATGCCTAGCGCGTATTGCAGACCGACGACAGCGCCTTTCACGGGCTGGATCAGGGCGATGGAGGCGACCAGCGCGAAGGTGATCCAGATCGCCATGTTGACCCAGGCCGGCCATTCGAAGCGCGTTTCCACGAGATAGATTCCGTAGCCCGCAATGTGCCCGACGATGAAGATCACCACGTAAGGGGGAAAGTCGTCGGCCCGGTGGTGGTGGAACTCCGTCCCGCACGCCTCGCAGTGATTGGCGGTTTTCAGGAATTTGCCGAAGAGGCGCCCCCCGCCGCAGGCCGGGCAGCGGCTGATGAAGCCGCGACGCATAGCTTTCAGGCGGCCGGGGTTGTCGGCCACGAAACGGGATGGGGGAGGGGTCATGCCGATCCTCTAGGCGCTCGCGCGCCGGCCCTTCACCTTCACCCGCGTGGAGGAGCGGCCGCGCTCCTTGCGCTCCGGCGCCTGTCCCGGGCGCCCCTTGCGGGAGGTGCGCTGCTTGCCCGTGAAGCGGCCCTCGGAGAGGATCTCGAAGCGGAGCGCGCCTGCCACGGGCGCGGCTTCCACGAGCTTCACCTCCACCTTGTCGCCGAGGCGGTAGGTTTCGCCGGTGTGGTCGCCGATGAGCGCGTGGGTCGCCTCGTCGTAGCGGTAGTAATCGGCCCCGATGGTGGCGGCCGGGATGAACCCGTCGGCCCCGGTCTCGGCGAGCTTCACGAAGAGGCCCGCCTTGGTGACGCCGGAGATCTGGCCCTGGAAGGTGGCGCCGACCCGGTCGGCCAGGTGATGGGCGATGAGCCGGTCAATGGTTTCGCGCTCCGCCGCCATGGCGCGGCGCTCCGCCTGGGAGATCTGCGTACCGACTTCCGCCAGTTGTTCGCGGGTTGTGCCGGCGGGCAATCCGTCCTTGCCGAACTTGAACGCGCTGATGAGCGCCCGGTGGACAATGAGGTCCGCGTAGCGCCGGATCGGTGAGGTGAAGTGGGCGTAGCGGCGCAGGTTCAGGCCGAAATGCCCATAATTGTCAGAGGAGTACTCGGCCTGGGCCTGGGAGCGCAGCACCACCTCGTTGATGAAGGTCTGGTGCTCCGAGCCCTCGACGCCCCGCAGAATGCGGTTGAACAGGGCCGGACGAACGGCGGGACTCGCGGGCAACTTCTGGCCGATGGAGGCCATGACCTCGCCCAAGGCCCGCATCTTCTCGATCGAGGGCTCGTCGTGGACGCGGTAGATGAGGTCGGAGCCTGCCTTCTCCAGCGCTTCTGCGGCGGCCACGTTGGCGAGGATCATGAACTCCTCGATGAGCTTGTGGGCCTCCAGGCGCTCGGGCACGTAGACCCGATCCACGGTGCCGTCGGGCTTCAGCACGATCTTGCGTTCGGGGAGGTCGAGGAACAGGGGCTCGCGGGCGTCGCGGGCGCGCTTCACGCATTCGTAGCCCGCCCACAGCGGCTTGAGGATCGGGTCGAGGATCGGCCGCGTCACCTCGTCGGGACGCCCCTCGATGGCGTCCTGCGCCTGCTGGTAGGAGACCTTCGCGGCCGAGCGCATCATCACCCGGTGGAAGGTGTGGCGGCGCTTGGTGCCGTCGGCCTGGACCACCATCCGGACGGCGAGCGCCGGCCGGTCCTCCTGGGGACGAAGCGAGCAGAGGTCGTTCGAGATCCGCTCCGGCAGCATGGGCACCACCCGATCGGGGAAGTAGACCGAGTTGCCGCGCTCCAGCGCCGAGCGGTCCATGGCCGAGCCCGGGCGTACATAGGCCGACACGTCCGCGATCGCGACCGTGACGATGTAGCCGCCGGGGTTGCCCGGGTCTTCGTCCGGCACCGCATGGACCGCGTCGTCGTGGTCCTTGGCGTCCGGGGGATCGATGGTGATGAGAGGCAGTTCGCGCCAGTCCTCCCGGCCCTCCAGCGTGACCGGTTTCGCGGCCTCGGCTTCCGCGAGGACCTCCTTCGAGAACACGTGCGGGATGTTGTGGGCGTAGATCGCAATGAGGCTGACGGCCTTCTCGGATTTGATCGAGCCCAGCCGTTCTCGGATCTTCGCTTGGGAGAGGCCGAGCTTGTCGCTGCGGGTGACCGTCGCCGAGACGAGGTCGCCTTCCTGAGCGCCGTTCTCGTCGCCGGGGGCCACCAGGAGTTCGCGGCCCTGCGAGCGCTTCTCCACCGGCACGATGCGTCCGCCGCCGTTCGGCAGCGCGCGAAAGATGCCGAGCACCTCGGCGGCCTTCTTGGCCACGATCTTCACCACCCGCCCGGAATAGGCCTGGGGCCCGCCGTCGGTGAGGGGCGCGACGCGCAGCAGCGCCCGGTCCCCGACGCCCGGGATCGGCGTGTCGCGGCCGCGCTTGCGGGGGAGGGTGACGAGGATCTGGGGCGGCTTGCCTTCCTCGGCGTCCCACTCGGCCGGCTCGGCGATGAGCTCGCCGTCGCGGTCGCGGGTCTTGATGTCGGCCAGCACCACGTTGGGGAGCTGTCCGGCCTTGCTCAAGGATTTCTTGCGCCGGTCCACGACGCCTTCCGTCTCCAGGTCCTTCAGCATCTGCTTGAGCCAGATCCGGTCGCCGCCCTTGATGTTGAAGGCCTGCGCGATGTCACGCTTGCCCACCTTGCCGGCGGCGTTGGTGATAAATCCGACCAATTCCTCGCGGGAGGGGAGCGTCGGGGCAGCGGCGGCTTTGGATCGTTTGGCCAAGGCAGGATGCTTTCGGATACGCGACGGGGCTGACGGGAGTTGTCGCATGCTCCGCCGAATACAGCCAAGCTTGCGACCGGGCTCGTCTGCTCGGGAACGCGGGAGAGTGCCCTCTAGTGCCGATGGGGCAAAGAAAAAGGCCCCCGAAGGGGCCTTGAAAGGGAACCGGCCCGTGGGGGCAGAAGTAGGCCGGTGATGCTCATCAACGCCGGCACATGGGCTTGGTTCCCGCCGTTGCGAACTTTTCTCAGATATTTTTTCGGCGGCGTCCGAGGACGAAAAAGCCGGAGCCTTGCGGCTCCGGCGAAGGGGGCTGCGGGGTCCGCAGCCGGGAGGAAGAGGGCCGTCCTTAGACGGAATAGTACATCTGGAACTCGACCGGGTGCGGGGTCATCTCGAAGCGGGCGACCTCGGTCATCTTCAGCTCGATGAAGCTATCGATGAAGTCGTCGTTGAAGACGCCGCCGGCCTTGAGGAAGGCGCGGTCCTTGTCGAGGCTCGCGAGCGCCTCGCGCAGCGAACCGCACACGGTCGGGATCTTCTTCAGCTCGCGCGGAGGCAGGTCGTAGAGATCCTTGTCCATGGCCGCGCCCGGATCGATCTTGTTCTGGATACCATCGAGGCCGGCCATGAGAAGGGCCGCGAACGCCAGGTATGGGTTGGCGGTCGGGTCGGGGAAGCGAACCTCGACGCGCTTCGCCTTCGGCGAGGTCGTCCACGGGATACGGCAGGAGGCGGAGCGGTTGCGGGCCGAGTAGGCGAGCAACACCGGAGCCTCATAGCCCGGGACGAGACGCTTGTAGGAGTTCGTGGACGGGTTGGTAAAGGCGTTCAGCGCCTTGGCGTGCTTGATGATGCCGCCGATGTACCACAGGCATTCCTGGCTGAGGTCGGCGTACTTGTTGCCGGCGAACAGGGGCTTGCCGCCCTTCCAGATCGACTGGTGGACGTGCATGCCCGAGCCATTGTCGCCATAGACCGGCTTCGGCATGAAAGTCGCAGATTTTCCATAGGATTGGGCAACGTTGTGGATGCAGTACTTATAGACCTGCATCTGGTCGCCCATGAGCACGAGCGTGTCGAACTTCATGCCGAGTTCGTGCTGGGCCGAGGCCACCTCGTGGTGGTGCTTCTCGACCTTCACGCCCATGGCCGCCATGGCGGCGAGCATCTCGCCGCGCATGTCCTGGGCCGAGTCCAGCGGGGGCACCGGGAAGTAGCCGCCCTTGGTGGGGATGCGGTGGCCGAGGTTGCCGCCCTCGTAATCCGTGTCGCCGTTGGTCGGGAGTTCCGAGGCGTCGAGCTTGAACCCCGTATTGTAGGGGTCGGCCATGAACTTCACGTCGTCGAACACGAAGAACTCGGCCTCGGGACCCACATAGACGGTGTCGCCGATGCCCGTGGACTTCAGGTAGGCCTCGGCCTTCTTAGCGATGCCGCGGGGGTCGCGGTTGTAGGGCTCGCCCGTCGCCGGCTCCAGGATGTCGCAGACGATCGACATGGTGGCAGCGGAGAAGAACGGGTCCATGCAGGCCGTGGCGGGGTCCGGCATGAGGGTCATGTCGGACTCGTTGATCGCCTTCCAGCCGGCGATCGAGGAGCCGTCGAACATGATGCCGTCGGCGAACACGTCCTCGTCGACGATGGACACGTCGAAGGTGACGTGCTGCCACTTGCCGCGCGGATCGGTGAACCGGAAATCGACGTACTTCACGTCGTTGTCTTTGATCGCCTTCAGCACATCCCTGGCGGTCTGCATGGTCGTCGTGGTCCTCTTTGCTTCTGCCCTTGAGCGAATCCGTCGGCTAAGGCGCCGCGGCGTTTGAGCGATCAGACGCGGTCTGATCCCTATGGTTTCGGATCAGATCGCGTCCGACCCGGTCTCCCCGGTGCGGATGCGGATCGCTTCCTCCACCGTCGATACAAAAATCTTGCCATCTCCGATCCGGCCGGTCTGGGCGGCCTTGCGGATCGCCTCCACGGCGTTCTCGACCATCTCGTCGGCGAGCACGATCTCGAGCTTCACCTTCGGCAGGAAGTCCACCACGTATTCGGCGCCGCGGTAGAGCTCCGTGTGGCCCTTCTGACGGCCGAAGCCCTTGGCCTCGATCACGGTGATGCCCTGGAGCCCCACGTCCTGGAGCGCCTCCTTAACCTCGTCGAGCTTGAACGGCTTGATGATGGCTTCGATCTTCTTCATGGCCGGATCTGGTTGGGACAGCGGAACGGGTCGCGGATGGCTGCCGCTTCTAGCATCAAGCCTAGCTGCGCTCCACGCCGCCGGGGTTAAGGAGGCAGCAGTTTCGCCCAATCGGACGGCAGAGTCAGCCTAAAGTTTGTGCAAGTGCGCCACCTGCGACCAAGGTCGAGGCTGCTCTAGCTTAAGGCGCAGGCGACCCATGATCGAAACCCTGCTCACCCCTACCGAAATGCACGCGGCCGATGCCCGCGCGATCGCGGCCGGCACGCCTGGAATTGTGCTCATGGAGCGGGCGGGCGTCGCCGTGGCCGAAGCGGCGGCCGCCCTCGTGCGGCGCGGCGGGCGGGTGCTGGTGCTGTGCGGGCCCGGCAACAACGGCGGCGACGGCTTCGTGGCCGCGCGCCACCTCGCCGAGCGCGGGTTCGAGGTGCGGCTCGCCCTCCTCGGCGACCGCGGGCGCCTTAAGGGCGACGCCGCGGAAGCGGCCGCGCTTTGGCCCGGCACGGCGGTGCCGGCCGAGGACGCCGATCCCGCCGGGTTCGACCTCGTCATCGATGCCCTGTTCGGCGCCGGCCTCGATCGGGATCTGGTGGGCACGCCGCTGGCCCTCGTAGAGCGGGTGAATGCCGCCGGGGTGCCGGTGCTGGCGGCCGACGTGCCGTCCGGCATCGACGGGGCCTCCGGCGCCGTCAGGGGCGCTGCGGTTCGGGCGACCCGGACTGTAACCTTCGTGACCCGCAAGCCCGGTCACCTGCTGCTGCCCGGGCGGCTCCATTGCGGGCCCGTCGATGTCGCGGACATCGGAATCGGTCCGGAGATCGTGGCCGGCACGGGCGCCCGTGCCTTTGCGAACAACCCCCCGCCCTGGGCCGCGCGCTTCCCGCGGCTCGGGCCGGAGAGCCATAAGTACACGCGCGGCCATGCCCTCGTGGCCTCGGGCGGCGCGACCCGGACCGGTGCCGCGCGGCTCGCCGCCCGGGCGGCCCTGCGGATCGGGGCCGGCCTCGTGACGCTCGCCTCGCCGCCGGAGGCCATCGGCGTGAACGCGGCGCAACTCACCGCAATCATGATCCGAGGCTGCGACGGGGCGGAGGGGCTGGCTCGCATCCTGGAAGACCCCCGCTTCAACGCGCTGGTGCTGGGGCCGGCGCTCGGCATCCATTCCGGGACCCGGGACATGGTTTCGGTGGCGCTGCAGGCCCGGCGGTCGCTCGTCCTCGATGCGGACGGGCTCACGAGCTTCGAGGGCATGGCGGGCGATCTCGCCCAGCGCTTCCGCGCCGCTCCTGCCGTGCTCACGCCTCATGGAGGAGAATTCTCACGTCTCTTCAAGGGCCAAGACGGGATTGTTGAAGCGCCGTCGAAACTGGAGCAGGCCCGCAAGGCGGCCTCCTTCACCGGAGCCGTGATCGTGTTCAAGGGACCCGATACGGTGATCGCGGCGCCCGACGGGCGGGCGGCGATCAACGAGAACGGCACCCCGGATCTCGCCACCGCAGGCTCGGGCGACGTGCTGGCCGGCATGATCGCGGGCCTTCTCGCCCAGGGCATGCCGGCTTTCGAGGCGGCCTGCGCCGGTGTCTGGATGCACGCGGAGGCCGGCGCCGCCTTCGGGCCGGGGCTCATCGCGGAGGATCTGCCGGAAGAGATCCCGGGCGTGCTGCGGCGGCTGCTGGCGCGATAATCCCTCCCTGCCAGGGGAGGGTGGGCGCGTAGCGGCCGGGTGGGGTGAACCACCAACCTCTCAGCATTGAGCTCTCATCCCACCCGACCTCGCTGACGCGAGGCCACCCTCCCTTAGGCCGAGGAGGGATCGGTGCTCAGGTGACCTCGAACCAGGTCCACAGCCCCTTGTCGAACCGCTCCAGCACCATGGAGCCCAGAACCCACTTGCCGGGATTGTCGGCATGGAAGGCGATCCGCACCGTGCGGTTTTCCGGGATCTGCATGGTGTCCAGCCAGTAGGGCTCCCAGCCGTCGTCGAAGGGGTGGAGGAGGCGGAAGTGATGCCCGTGCAGGTGGATCGGCTGCACGTAGGGCGTCTGGTTCATGATCGCGAGCACCACGGGCTGACCGCGCTTGACGCTCACGAGAGGCGGGTTCGAAGCCGCGCCGAGCACGCCGTTGATCGACCACGCCGAGGGCGGCCCGGAGGGCACCGCCGGGGCAGCGCCCTCCGACACCGCTGGGCGGCGGCCTGCGGGAGCGGCTGGGCGGGCGCCCGTGCCGATGACCAGATCGCGCCGCACCGCGTCCTGCAGGCGGATCGCCGGCGGCAGCCGGGTGTTGGGGGCGAGCGGCGCGATGGCGGGGAGAGGCGGACGGGTGCGGCTCGCCGGCTCGCCCGCGGTCACCAACGTGATGATCGGCGTCGGCTGGCCCAGAATCGCCATGACACTGCCCGCGCTGCCGGTCTCATCGGGGAGGTCGACGAGGAGGTCGTAGCGGGAGCCTGGAATGAAGGGCAGGGTGGCTCTTAAGGGTTCGAAGGTGTCGGTGGGCTGGCCGTCCACGGCGATCACGTAGGCCTTGAGGCCCTCGAACCGCACCGGCATGGCCCGGGCATTCGCCGCGTTCACGAGGCGCAGGCGCACCCGGCTCCCGGGGGGAAGCTCGATGCGCTCCGGGACCGGGCGGGTGTTCACGGTGAGCCAATTGCCGAGCCGGCCGAGGCTCGCTTCCGGCCCCTGCCCGAACGCCGCCGGGGCGCCGGCTTCGTCCAATCGCCAGTCGTCCACCACGAGGGCGAGGTCCCGATCGACACGGGCGGGCTCCGCCTCCTCGACGACCAGCAGGCCATAGAGCCCCCGATCCGTGGCTTCGGCCGTGCCCCCCGGAATGCAGGGGCGGATCAGGAAGGTGCCGGCATCGGGCGGCACGAAGCGGTATTCGAAGCTGCCGCCCTGGGGCACCGGCGCCTGGGTGAGGCCTGCGACCCCATCCATCGCGTTCGGGCCGCGGACGCCGTGCCAGTGGAGGCTGATCGGCGCGGGCAGATCGTTGACGAAGCGAAGCCGCACCTCCTCGCCCTGGCGCACCCGGACCACGGGACCGGGGACCTGGCCGTCAAAGGCCCACAGCGTGGTCTCGGGACCGCCGGGCTTGAGGCGCAAGGCAGCGGGCGCCGCCCGCAGCAACCGTTCTCCCGGCGCGGGGCCGGCAGGCGGCGAGGACGTCTTCGGAGCGCCGCCGGGGTTTTGCGCGATGCCAGGCGACGGCAGGCCGACGAGCGTGGCCGCGAGGCCCGCAGCGATGGTGCGGCGGGTCGGGGCGGGGGAGGGTGGCATCGAGACCTGCGAACGGGGGTTTGAGTTGGGCCCTTACACTAGGGCAGGCGGGGCCGGATGGCCAAGTTCGCTCACCTTTTCGGGAGCCGACCCCGCCGCGACACTTTTTTGATGCACGCCTGGCCCGGCATGGTATAGAGCGCCGTCCCGAAGGAGGGGTGCCCTGCACCGCCTCCCGCGCGGGCGTGGCGGAATTGGTAGACGCACTGGATTTAGGTTCCAGCGGCGAAAGTCGTGGGGGTTCGAGTCCCTCCGCCCGCACCAATCCTGCCAGGGTTGGTATTCTGGACGGCTCCGCACGATCCCGTTGGTGGCGTCAAACGCCGCTCGGGTCGGGGCTTGGGACAGCAGACGAATTCAAGATCGAGAAGGCAGATTTGACCATGCAGGTGACGGAAACCCTGTCCCAGGGCTTGAAGCGCGAATTCCGGGTGGTTCTCCCGAAGACGGAGCTGGAGCAGCGGCTCACGAGCGAACTCTCCACGTTGAAGGATCGGGTGCGCCTCAATGGCTTCCGCCCCGGCAAGGTGCCGGTAGCGCATCTGCGCCGCGTCTATGGTCGCTCGGTCATGGCCGACGTGGTCCAGAACGCGGTCAACGAGGCGAACCGCAAGATCGTCGACGAGAACAATCTGAAGCTCGCCATGGAGCCCCAGATCCAGTTCCCGGAGAGCAAGGACGAGGTCGAGCAGGCCATGGACGCCAAGGCGGACCTCGCCTTCACGGTCGCCATGGAGGTGCTCCCCACCTTCGAGCTCGCGGACCTCTCGGACGTCACCGTGAAGCGTCAGATCGCCGAAGTGGCCGACGCCGAGGTCGATGAGACCCTTGAGCGCATGGCGAAGCAGAACCGCTCCTTCGAGGCCAAGGACGGCGCGTCCGAGGCCGGCGACCGGGTGGTCGTGGACTTCGTGGGCCGCGTGGACGGCACCGAGTTCGAGGGCGGCAAGGGCACGGACGTGCAGGTGGAGCTCGGCTCCAACACCTTCATCCCGGGCTTCGAGGACCAGATCGTCGGCGCCAAGGCCGGCGAAACCCGCCTCGTGCAGGTGACGTTCCCCGAGGGCTACGCGGCAGCGCACCTCGCCGGCAAGGCGGCCGAGTTCGACGTCACCGTGAAGGAGGTTCTGGCTCCGGGCGATCTCAAGATCGACGACGAGATGGCCACGAACTTCGGCATGGAATCGCTGGACAAGCTGAAGGACGCGATCCGCTCCGCCGTTCAGCGCGACTTCGAGAGCCAATCCCGCCGCAAGGTCAAGAAGGAACTCCTGGACGCGCTTGACGCCAAGTACGGCTTCGAGCTGCCCCCGACCCTCGTCAAGCAGGAATTCCAGTCCGTCTGGACACAGGTCGAGGCCGATCTGAAGAACAACGGCCGCACCTTCGTGGACGAGGGAACGACCGAGGAGGAGGCCCGCGCGGATTACCGCCGTATCGCCGAGCGCCGCGTGCGCCTCGGACTGGTGCTTGCGCAGATCGGCGAGAAGACCGATATCAAGGTTTCCGACGACGAGGTCACCCAGGCTCTCGTCGAGCGGGTCCGCCAGTTCCCGGGCCAAGAGCAGCAGGTTTGGGACTTCTACCGCAAGAACCCCCAGGCCCTCGCTGAAATCCGCGCTCCCCTGTTCGAGGAGAAGGTCGTGGACCATATCCTCGGCCAGGTGAAGGTGGTTGACGAGCCGGTCTCCAAGGAGGTCCTCTTCGGCGACGACGAGTCGGCCGAGGGAGCGTCCGCCTCCGAGGAGACCTCGGCCAAGGCCTCCAAGCCGCGCGCCAAGAAAGCGAAGGCCGAGGCTGCCTCCTCCGAGGCGGCCCAGTCCGAATAAGCGGGCGAGACAGCCCCCAAAAGCCATCGTCTCGCTTCGCCCCATCTATAGCGGCCGCGCGCCCGCGCGGCCGACTTCAGGAGCAGAGTGAGACGATGAGAGATCCGGTCGAGGTCTATAACAACACGCTCGTCCCCATGGTGGTCGAGCAGTCGAACCGGGGCGAGCGCGCCTTCGACATCTATTCCCGGTTGCTGCGCGAGCGCATCATCTTCCTCACCGGCCCGGTCGAGGATTATTCCGCCTCGCTCATCGTGGCGCAGCTGCTCTTCCTCGAAGCCGAGAACCCCAAGAAGGAGATCTCCTTCTACATCAACTCGCCGGGCGGGGTGGTGACCTCGGGCCTGTCGATCTACGACACCATGCAGTTCATCCGCTGCCCGGTCTCGACCCTCTGCGTCGGCCAGGCCGCCTCCATGGGCTCGCTCCTCCTCACGGCCGGCGAGAAGGGCCAGCGCTTCTCGTTGCCGAACTCCCGGATCATGGTCCACCAGCCCTCCGGCGGCTACCAGGGCCAGGTCACGGACATCCTCATCCACGCCCGCGAGGTCGAGAGCCTGAAGCGGCGCCTGAATGAAATCTACGTGAAGCACACCGGCCGCGACTACGCGACGATCGAGCAGGCGCTGGAGCGCGACAACTTCATGACCGCGGACGCGGCCAAGGAGTTCGGCCTCATCGACCAGGTGCTCGACAAGCGCCCCGAGCCGGCCCCGCAGGCGTAAAAACCCCGCCGCCCACGCCGTTGCGGGCGGCCTACCACGACGGGGATCGGGACCGGCGCGCCGGTCCCGGTTCGACCCTCCGGCGGGGCCTCAGAGGGGCTCCGCTGGGAAAAGTGGGGACAATTCGTCCCGCGATGCGTCTTTTTGGCGTCCTGACCCGTTTCTATTGATCACGCGCCCCCAGCGTGTTTGCATGAGGATTCAGGACCCCACGATACACACATTTCCTCGAATCCGGGCGTCGGAACCTTTTTTGAACCCTGACGCTCCTATGTTGAAGAGATGGTCCAAGGATTGCGTCTTTAGATCCGCGGACCCGATTGGAGAAAGATCATGAGCAAGGCTGGCGGCAACGACTCCAAGAGCACGCTGTACTGCTCGTTCTGCGGCAAGAGCCAGCATGAGGTCCGCAAGCTGATCGCCGGCCCGACGGTGTTCATCTGCGATGAATGCGTCGAGCTGTGCATGGACATCATCCGCGAGGAGTCGAAGTCCTCCCTGGTGAAGTCCCGCGACGGCGTGCCGACCCCGAAAGAGATCCGCCGCGTCCTCGACGATTACGTCATCGGTCAGGACCACGCGAAGCGGGTGCTCTCGGTGGCGGTTCACAACCACTACAAGCGCCTGGCGCATGCGACCAAGCACAACGACGTCGAGCTCGCGAAGTCGAACATCCTGCTGATCGGCCCCACGGGGTCGGGCAAGACCCTGCTCGCGCAGACCCTCGCCCGCATCCTCGACGTGCCCTTCACCATGGCCGACGCCACGACCCTGACCGAAGCCGGTTACGTGGGCGAGGACGTGGAGAACATCATCCTCAAGCTGCTCCAGGCCTCCGACTACAATGTGGAGCGGGCGCAGCGCGGCATCGTCTACATCGACGAGATCGACAAGATCTCGCGCAAGTCCGACAACCCCTCCATTACCCGCGACGTGTCGGGCGAGGGCGTCCAGCAGGCGCTGCTCAAGATCATGGAAGGAACCGTGGCCTCGGTGCCCCCGCAGGGCGGCCGCAAGCATCCCCAGCAGGAGTTCCTGCAGGTGGACACCACGAACATCCTGTTCATCTGCGGCGGCGCCTTCGCGGGCCTCGAGCGGATCATCGCCGCCCGCGGCAAGGGCACGTCCATCGGCTTTGCGGCCACGGTCCAGGCCCCGGATGATCGCCGCACGGGCGAGATCTTCCGCCAGGTGGAGCCCGAGGACCTGCTCAAGTTCGGCCTCATCCCGGAATTCGTCGGCCGCTTGCCGGTTCTGGCGACCCTGGAGGACCTCGACGAGAGCGCCCTCAAGAAGATCCTGCAGGAGCCCAAGAACGCCCTGGTCAAGCAGTACCAGCGCCTGTTCGAGATGGAGAACGTGAACCTCACGTTCCAGGACGAGGCGGTGAGCATGATCGCCCGCAAGGCCATCGAGCGCAAAACCGGCGCCCGCGGCCTGCGCTCCATCATGGAGGGCATCCTGCTCGACACCATGTACGACCTGCCCGGCCTCGACTCGGTCGAGCAGGTGGTGATCGGCCCCGAGGTCGTAGAAGGGAAGGCCAAGCCGCTTTTCATCCATGGCGACCGGTCCGATCAGACGGCGAGCGCCAGTGCCTAAGGGCGCTGGAATCGCCTCCTTCACGACCCTGTGCGCGGCGGGCGCCGTGCTTGAAAACGGCCGCCCGCCTCGCCACCTTTTCTCTTACGCGAAGGCCGTCCGCTCATCCTCGGAGGGCCGGCCCCGCGGACCGGACGCAGCCCATCAAGATCAGCCTGAGCGTACCGGTGTCTCGTTCGCCCGCCTGCTCCCAGAGGGGCTCCGGCGAATGCTGCGAAAGGATGTCATCCAATGACACAAAATAAGCCACGCCAGCCCGTCGTCCCGGGCTCGACCGGAACCTATGCGGTTCTGCCTCTGCGCGACATCGTCGTCTTCCCGCACATGATCGTGCCGCTCTTCGTCGGCCGCGAGAAGTCGATCCGCGCGCTCGAGGAGGTCGTGAAGGCGGACCGGCACATCCTGCTCGCCACCCAGATCGACGCCACCGACGACGATCCGGCGACGGAAGCCATCTACACGACGGGTACGCTCGCCAGCGTCCTGCAGCTCCTGAAGCTGCCCGACGGCACCGTGAAGGTGCTGGTGGAGGGCGCGAGCCGCGCCAAGGTGAAAACCTATACCCGCACGGAAGACTTCTACGAGGCCGAGGCCGAGGCTCTTCCCGACTCGCTGGGCGACCAGATCGAGGCGGAGGCGCTTGCCCGCTCCGTGGTCTCCGAGTTCGAGAACTACGTGAAGCTGAACAAGAAGGTTTCGCCCGAGGTGGTCTCGGCCGTGACCCAGATCGACGAGCCCGCAAAGCTCGCCGACACGATCGCTTCGCACCTCGCGGTCAAGATTTCCGACAAGCAGGCGATCCTCGAGATCCCAACGGTCGCTCAGCGCCTCGAGAAGGTGCTCGGCCTGATGGAGAGCGAGATCTCCGTCCTGCAGGTCGAGAAGCGCATCCGCACCCGCGTCAAGCGGCAGATGGAGAAGACCCAGCGCGAGTACTACCTGAATGAGCAGATGAAGGCCATTCAGAAGGAACTCGGCGACGAGGACGGCCGCGACGAGCTCGCCGAACTCGAGGACAAGATCGAGAAGACCAAGTTCACGAAGGAGGCCCGCGACAAGGCGCTGGGCGAGCTCAAGAAGCTCCGCCAGATGTCGCCCATGTCGGCGGAAGCCACCGTCGTGCGCAACTACCTCGACTGGATGCTCGGCATTCCGTGGGGCAAGCGCTCGAAGATCAAGAAGGATCTGAAGGCCGCCCAGGACGTGCTCGACAACGACCATTACGGTCTCGAGAAGGTCAAGGAGCGGATGGTCGAGTACCTGGCCGTGCAGCAGCGGGCCAACAAGCTCACCGGTCCGATTCTCTGCCTCGTCGGCCCCCCCGGCGTCGGCAAGACCTCGTTGGGTAAGTCGATCGCCAAGGCCACGGGCCGCGAGTTCGTGCGCATGTCGCTCGGCGGCGTCCGTGACGAGGCCGAGATCCGCGGTCACCGCCGCACCTATATCGGCTCGATGCCCGGCAAGATCATCCAGTCGATGCGCAAGGCGAAGACGTCCAACCCGCTCATCCTGCTCGACGAGATCGACAAGATGGGCATGGACTTCCGTGGCGATCCGTCTGCGGCGCTCCTCGAGGTGCTGGATCCCGAGCAGAACTCGACGTTCAACGACCATTACCTCGAGGTGGACTACGACCTCTCGAACGTGATGTTCGTGACAACGGCGAACACGCTCAACATCCCGGCGCCGCTCCTCGACCGTATGGAAGTGATCCGCATCGCGGGCTACACCGAGGAGGAGAAGGCCGAGATCGCGCGCAAGCACCTCATTCCGTCCGCCATCAAGAAGCATGGCCTGGACGCGAAGGAGTGGTCCATCACCGATGAGGGTCTCCTCATGCTGGTGCGGCGCTACACCCGCGAGGCGGGCGTGCGTAACTTGGAGCGCGAGATCGCCAACCTCGTCCGCAAGGCCGTGAAGGAGATCCTGATCTCCAAGGTCAAGTCGGTGGAGGTCACGCCGGAGAACCTGCCGGACTTCCTTGGGCCCCCCCGCTTCCGCTTCGGCGAAGTGGAGACCGAGGACATGGTGGGCGCGGTCACGGGCCTGGCCTGGACCGAGGTCGGCGGCGAGCTGCTCACGATCGAAGGCGTCCTCCTGCCCGGCAAGGGCAAGATGACCGTCACGGGCAACCTGAAGGATGTCATGAAGGAATCGATCTCGGCGGCGGCCTCCTATGTCCGCTCCCGGGCCGTGGACTTCGGCATCGAGCCCCCGACCTTCGACCGCAAGGACATCCACGTGCACGTGCCGGAAGGCGCGACGCCGAAAGACGGTCCCTCGGCCGGTATCGCGATGGCAACCGCCATCGTGTCGGTGATGACGGGCATTCCGGTGCGCCGTGACGTGGCGATGACGGGTGAGGTGACCCTGCGCGGTCGCGTTCTCCCCATCGGCGGCTTGAAGGAGAAGCTCCTGGCGGCGCTTCGGGGCGGCATCAAGAAGGTGCTGATCCCCGAGGAGAACGCCAAGGACCTGATCGACCTGCCGGTCAGCGTGAAGAACGGGCTCGAAATCGTGCCGGTCTCGCGCATGGATCAGGTGCTCCAGCACGCCCTCGTGCGGACGCCTGAGCCGATCGAGTGGGACGAGGCGGCCGAGGCCCGCAAGCCCATCGCTCCGGTCGCGGACGACGACGCCACCGGCATCGTCGCCCACTAGGCGGACGGCCTGACGAACCAAGCCCCCGGACCTCCCGGTCCGGGGGCTTTTTCATGCGTCCCGCTCCTAGCGGGAGCGCGCTCATGCGGGGTTGCGCTTGCCTGCCCCTTGGGCCACAGGAAGCCCCTCTCGACGGCCGTCGGGATCCCCGCTTGCGGCCCTTAAGTCCTTCAAGGAGAAGAAGAATGAACAAAGGCGAACTCGTCAACGCCATGGCCGAGAAGGTCGGCCTCACGCGCGCCCAGGCGGGTGAGGCGCTCGACGCCGCCATCGACACTATCACCGAAGCTCTGAAGAAGGGCGAGGAGGTCAAGATCGTCGGCTTCGGCACCTTCGTGATCACGGACCGCGCGGCCGGCGAGGCCCGCAACCCGCGCACCGGCGAGAAGGTGCAGGTACCGGCCTCCAAGTCGCCGAAGTTCCGCGCCGGCGCCGGCCTGAAGGATGCCGTCAACGGCTAAGGCCCGGCGCAGCGCACCGGGTTTCTCGGGCCGGCCGCGCTTGCGTCGCCGGCCCGTTCTTTTTATGCAGGCGTAAGCAGGGCCCGGCGCCCTGCGGTTCCCAAGGCCACAGGCCCCGTTTCCGGGCCGGATGGGCGGTTAGCTCAGTTGGTAGAGCAGCTGCTTTACACGCAGCGGGTCGGCGGTTCGAGCCCGTCACCGCCCACCAAGGCCTTCCTCGGCATAGACATCAGCGCGTGTGCGACGAGTGTTCGCCCCGACACCCGGGCGGATGCGCGGCGCTTGTGAACGCCGCAAATCCTCTCTCAGACCACCTGGGATGCGCTGGTGAGCGCGTCGGGCACGCTGATGACCCGGACGGGGTAGTGATTCATCATGAGCCACACGACGGCCAGAATCAGCAGGCCGAAGAGGAACGTTTCGCGGCGCGTGGGCGCCTGCTGCCACAGGGGCTTCTCTCGGGGGGAGTGGTCGTTCATGGCGCGTTCGCCCGCAAAGCGTTGACGACGGGTTAAAGGACTAGGCCCTTCGATCTAGGCCGTGGCACGGCCGCGACTAGGGGCGGGGCGCAAAGCGTGGTCGGGCCGGCACCGGAATAGTGCTCGCGCGGCCCTCTATTCGCAGGTCGCGACGTGAGAGTTGCGACGCATTGAACAAGGCGCCACGGAGCGCTTGACAGGGGGGAGGGGCCCCCGTAAACCCCCGGCACGCCGCTCGACGGCGCAGCCCAAATGCGCGGGCGTAGCTCAGTTGGTTAGAGTGCCGGCCTGTCACGCCGGAGGTCGCGGGTTCGAGCCCCGTCGCCCGCGCCATTCTTTTCAAACACTTAGCTGAAGTTTGGAAAGTACCGTCAGACTCACCTGACCGGCACCGTCAGACTTCCCAGTCGACTTTGTTCTTGTTTGGCAGCCTGAAATGCGGGCTGTGAGGCTGCTATGCAACCGCCCCTTGTGTTTTCAAGGGGAGCTACCATCCATTTGGCGGCAGCAGCCGAGCGCGATTTCCGTTTATGAAGTTCATTCCTCGTGACGAGCTGCATTCTCGTGCTCTCCACGCCCGAAACAGGTTCTACAAGAGGACCAAGCTCCGCCGCCGCCAGGCCGCACGGCGCCGCAAGGCTAAGTCGGAGCTTCGTGATGCCATCCAGCAGCAGATGGCGTTTGTCGAACGCTATGGCCTCCACCCTCCGCCGCACCGTGATCGGGTGCCTATCCTGCTGCCGGAAGTTCTTTCTCTCCGGGACAATCGAAGCGCTGTTCTCTCAGCCATTAATCAGATTCGGCGCCAAGTATTGATCCACGAACGGCGCGTCTATCTCTACTTCAATCATGTGCGAGTTCTAGAACCTGCTGCGACATTGTTGTTGGTTGCGGAGATCTTCCGTTGTAAAATTGTTCGACCTGGGCGAGGCGGCGGAAGTGTTCTAGGAAACTACCCGAGTAGTCGCGAAGTCTATGCGCAGCTTTGCGACATGGGCTTCTACTCTTTGTTGCGGGTCCAGGCGGATCAGTTTTCCCCTGCGGGAATACTAAAGCCTGATCGACCGCTCTTCCTCCCGTTCAAGACGCAGGTGTCAGTGAGGCCCGGGTTGGCGGCCATGTTTGTAAGGTTGGTCACCAGAGGAGCGTTTGCGATGGCGGAGCTTGCTCAGAATCGCATGACGGCTGCGCTTAAAGAAGCCATGGGCAACGCCCACGAACACGCCTATGACCGGCCAACAGAGTTGCCCTTCCTACCCCACCGGTGGTGGATCGCTGGGCATCTTGACCCACGTAACAACGAAATGATGATCCTGATCTTGGATCTGGGCATCGGTATCCCAAATCATTTAAAGCCCTCGCTCTACGAGCAGGTGTGCGCAATCTTTGATTGGAGTGCCACACCGTCAGATGGAGCAATGATCCGGGCTGCCACGGAACTCTACCGCACCTCGACCGGACAGGAGGGGCGTGGGAAGGGGTTCCGCGACATGAAGCGGTTCATTGACGTTTGTGATGACGGGGAACTGCGGGTGCTGTCCAACCGCGGCTCCTATACATATCGGAAGAACGAATTAGAAAGCTTCGCTGACCATGATACCTCAATCGGTGGTACCCTCATCGAGTGGCGCGTCCGCCATGCTGCCGTCGCGGAGATCTCAGATGACTGAGAAGCGGGTGTCATTAGCTCGCGACTTCTCCATGGATCCAGGGCCACGGTATAAGCGCCAGGGTCCTTATAGCGGTGAGTTGTTCCGAGAGCAGATCGTCAAGTGGCTGAAGGCCGCTCAGCATCTCCATATCGATTTGGACGGCACCACCGGGATTGGATCGTCGTTCTTGGATGAAGCCTTCGGCGGGCTGGTGCGCGATGAGGGGATGTCGCCTGATGACGTTAGGCGGCGCATCACGATCAAATCCGAGCGCGATGAGACATATCTCCTCGACATAGAAGAGTCTCTTCAGCAGGCCGCTAGTCAGCGAGTGTGAGCACGCCATAGTGGGGAGCACCAAAGCCTACAACGTCCAGGGTACGATTGGTGAGCAGCAAATCGTGCTCAAGGTCGAGCCGCCCTCCACCGGCATGTTTAGCCCTTCCCTCTATGCGCCGGCACTTCCAGGCGTTCTAGTTGCGCTCTTCGGCTTGTATGTGGGTCACGTACTCGCTCGATCGCGGGATCGGCGGAAGGAAATTTCCGACCTTTGCGACTCCCTGAAGGCGGTTTGCGATGATGCAGCCGATGCCGCCGTCGAGGCTTGGCTCTTGGAATCCGGCCCTGATCGGGATCTCAAGATCCAACAAACAAAGCGCAAGCTACAGTCGGTCGGCATTGCAGCCACCACGCTGAAGCGACGGGCAGAATCGACGCCTTGGCGCTTGATGCGTCTCTTAGGGCAGCCGACTCGGACGATTGACGTGCTTTCCAACGTCGCTCATTTGCGTCGGACGGCCACCTCGGATCCGTTTGAAGATCCTTCCCGGAAGTCAGACGCCGGGAGGGCAGGTGCAGTAACGAGCGCAGCTGCTGGTCTCGAGTCGGCGATCGATTATGGTTTCACCGGATTGTACCGGTCTTAGGCTGTGGCTGACCGCTGGCGAGGCGCCGTCCAACGAGCCGCGCCTGGTCTACAGCCCTGACGGCCTGTAGATCGACCGGCATATAGGTCCGCTCCAGCTCCGCATTAGCATTGACAGTATTAGCCAGCTTTGACGCGAGGATCTCCCGCGTCGCACCGCCGGCGCGAGCCTCAACGGCAACTGAGCGACGGAAGTCGAGGAGCTTGCGGGTATCGTCAGGGAGGACTTCGCGGCGTAGGTCCCGGAAGTCCTCAGCGAGCGAGTTTTTCAGATAAGGCGCGCCCCGCCTCGTGCGGAACATCGGCGCGTTCGGCAACAGCTCAACCCCAATGCGCTCGCGATAGGCTCGCATCAGTGCGTAGGATCGGCGCGACAGCGTGCCGATCGCCGCCTGCCCTGTCTTAGCCCGCTGGACGAAAAAGGCGCCCCAGCGACCTTCTGGACGCAACTGGGCTGGCGTGAGGGTGCGGGTGTCCACCGGCGAGAAGGCCGTGTCCCAGCTTACAGAAAGGATGCAGGCCAAGCCCAAGTAGCCGCGGCGCCAGGCGGCATGAATCAATCTCACCACCTCATGGGCCTCCCACACGGCGGTGCGCCCCTGGGGCGTGACGCGACGGATCCCAAAGGACGGGTCGTTGTCTTTGCCGCAGAGGGTCATTGCGGCTGCGACCTGCCACAGAGCCCTCCAGATCTTCATGGCCCGGTGCGCTTCTCGGACGCCGGCGCGATCGAGCACGTCCGCGTACCATTCGTCGATCACGTCGAGGGTGACCGTCGCCGGCGCCACGTCGCCTAGGTCTGGCGCGATGTAGCGCCAGCCCCGAGCCCAATCCTCACGGGTGCGGAGCGCCTTCCGTGCCCAGGCCTCCGTCTTGCGGTAGCGTTCGTAAGCATCACCGAGTGAGCCCCGGGGCCAGCGGGGCGCCTCCGGCCGGTCAGCGCCCTTGCGGTAGGCCTGCCACTTCGCGTTCCATTCGTTGGCGATGCGCCAGGCGTCCGGCCCATCTGGGCCACAGACGATGAGCTGGAACCCGTCCTTGCGCATGCGGGCGTTGGGCTGCCAATAGCCGAGCCGCTTTCCGTGCCGCTCACGGACCACGTAGTAGGGGATCTTCACGGTGCCCATTCGCGCGTCGCTCCGCGATGCGTTGTCTCGCCACGGAAGCGTCGCGTGCCTCTGGAAGTACTGTCAACTCGGGGAACAGGTCAGGGTGGCGACGCCTGCGCCAGCGGTCCACGGCCTCGATACAGAAATTGCCCGTGTCGGGGTCAGGCCTGGGGAAGCCGCGAGCCAATAGGTGAGGGAGCTTGTCGTTGAGCTCCCTGACGTCGGCCAGACCAAGGCGTACCGCCACCTTCGACGGCGGCACGTCGCCGGCCTCCGGTACGTGAGGGGGCCGACTCATGCGTGGCTCCCGTCAATCCAGGCAGGCAGCGTGGCATCAGCGTCCCGGCACATGCGGGCGAAGCTGGCGAACTGAGGGCGCCTCTTGGTCCAGTCGCGGAACCAGGTCGCGCGTACCGGCTGCAGCCACTCCAGACCTGCCTGCCGCCACTCGGGATGAGCGCAGAGCGCGTAGTACGCAGCCGCCTCCAGGCAATCGATCTCGGCCTCGCCTACGTGCTCTAGGGTTGCGGCGAGCATAATCGAAAGCGCCACCGCATTCACGAAGCCCGGGAGGTCAGGCAGGTTGCTCAGACAGGCGCCGAAGATGTCCTCGAAGCCATCAGCCCGCTCGTCCCACTGCGAGCAGTCCATGATGCGGTCGACCCATGCCTCTACGGGCATGCCACCGACCTCATGCACTTGCGGATAGGCTGGCCGCAGCGGGCGTAGCAGCGCGATCTTCGGCGGCCTCATGCCACCGAATTCGAAGAGCATGCTGACGGGCATCGACTGGCGTGCGTTCACCGCGGCCACGAACTGCGCTCGCTTCTCCGGATCATGGATGCCGGCAGCGATCGCGACGTCAGGGGGGAGACAGCAATACGCGTCGGAATTGTGAGCCCGAGTGGGGTCGTACATCGGGACCGACACACCCCATGGGGTATGAAACTGGCCAACCGGAAGCATGGTGTCGCTCATGAGCCTGCCCTCACGCTCGGGTGCTCGGGCAGCCAGCCCACCGGCGCGGGTGGGTATTTGCCTGAGAGGCAGGCTGTGATCCGTTCAAAGGGGTCGAGGTGAGGGGGCATTAGCCCCTGGCCCACCTCGTCACGGGAGACGCCTGATCTCTCCTCAAGGATGTGCAGGATAGCGTAGAGGCGGCGCTGGTTGCGCGCCTGCAGCCGTTCGACGTGTCGCTTGAAATGAGCGGTGTCTGGAGGGCTCTGGTTTACCCCAATGCCCTCGACCTGCTCTGCAAAAGCCACCGCATCATCCGCCAGGATGTTCGTCTCGCCAAAGATGTGGATGAGGTGGAACATGCCACCGACGAGGCTGTGGCCGCGCTCAAGCGAGCTTGCCTCCGCGATCTTGTCGGCCGTGTCGATCAGCAACTGATAGTCGGCATCGGCCCAGTAATTGCCCTGGGGGTCGCTAGCCTTGGAGTACTCATTGGCGGCATGACCTGCGTGCGCCTCTGCTGCCCGTAGGGCCTGGTAGCGTCGCCCCATCGCCTCAACAGGGCATGGTGTCGGTACAGAGGTCTGCTTACCAGGGATGAACCGAGACGCGACTCGTGCAGCGACGGCGAGGGCCGCAGCTGTGTCAATCTCGGCCGGCTCGGGCCGCTTCTCGGCGCGCCGGTGCACATGATCGTGCTCATAGAGATAGGCCACGAGAGCAAGCGCTCCGACCGCTGTCGTAGGCTGTGCCCTCACCAACTCCCGGTAGGCGCGCTGGTAAGTGGCAAAGCGTTGCTCCGCCTCTCCGGCGGTTCCGCCCTCCACATGATCAACGGCGTGGTGAGCCGCGCGGCAGGACTCGATCAAGACAAAGATCGGATCGGCGTCTCCGTTGGGAGCCGTTTCGAGCGGCAGGTTTTCGACGTCGCTGGCGAGCGACCACAGAAGCTGGTCCTCAGGGTCCGCATGGGACCAGCTGGTCGGGCTCAAGGCGGGATCCGCCGCCGAGTAGATGCGGGCGACGTTGGCCTTCGCCTTCATCTCTTCAAGAGTCGTAGCCGGCAGTGCAGCAACGGCTTCCGCAAGTTCATCCTCACGGCGCGCGATGTCCCCCAGGCGATCGTCATCCGGGTCCACATCGCAGATGCGCGCGTACTCGGCATTGGCTGCAAGGAAGGCCGCAGCTGTGGAGAGCAGGTCGCCGTCTGGTCCGAAGGCGGGCTCTGGCGTCAATGGTGCAATTCCACCACTCGACGCGATCTCTGGATCAGGAGCAGCCGGCTGAGTCAGGGGAAGGATTGTGCCGCGGCCGTGCACAGGCCGGGGCTGTGCACTCGGGTGGCGGAGCGGGTTGGAGCAGTTAACCATGACGGCGGCTCCTACGTGCTGGAGTGTGATGCGAGGCGGCTAGGAAGGCTCAGATGCGGCCTAGAAGGCGAGATCGTCAGAGCCAGGCGGTGGATCGCGCAAAATCGGCGGCCGGCCATTGCTGAGCAGGCGCGCGGCCTTCTCGGCTTGCTTCAGGGAGGCTTTATGCGCACCAACAACAATGGCGAGACGTAGCTCGGCGCGATCGTAGATGCGGCGCATGTCGTCCCGAGAGGGAGCGGTTCCCTTCCACACCTGGCGCCGAAGCTTCTCTCGCTCACGATGCTCTTTGCCGATGCTCCTGAGGTAAGCTTCGGCAAGCTTCTCGGCTAACACTTCCACTTCAGCACCAGAGAGAGTGCCATAGGGGAACACCCGCTTTGCAGGGGCGTGGTGGGGAACGGGGGGCTGAGGTTGCAGGTCGTGCAGCACGGAGGTCTCCATCGCATGTCGGCAATGGATAACACAATATAGTGTTGAAACTGTCAACACACTTATGTGTTTCTAGCGGCGTAGCAGTCTCGCTACGATACGGTGGCAAGCACGATATTCACTGCGCGGGAATGTTCGCGCCTTATCCGAACCGTTCCACTCATGACCCACCCACGATTCGTCGTCGCTTGACGTAAGACGAAGCGCAAAGGCACGGCTTTCCCGCATCCCAGCCACCCGAACAATACAGCTCACATTTGGAATGGGAGGAAGGCGAGGGTCTATAATGAGCAGATCCCCTGGTTCGAACTCCGGCACCATCAGTTGGCTCGTCATATATATGGCGTAGGTTTGCCCCACTCCTTGGGACAATTGTACGCCTTGTATGAGATCGATGGGCTCGTCGCCTATTAGGAATCCCCCTCCCAAGAGACCTACGCACCCGTACAAGGGGATAGCGCCAGTACTGGCCCGTTCTTGTAAGTTATTTACATTGATAACCTGGCTTGGTTGGGAGCTGTATGATCCAAGTGCTGTCAGAATATCCGACACTTGTGCGGACAAATCCACGTTTTCTCTGACCTGCGCGAGCTCCATCAAGGTACGAAGTACTGGAACCAGGGACCGAGAGTATCTAGTTTTTCCCCGCTCAATTCTGTCTATCGTCTGTTGGTTCGTGCCTACTTCCCGAGCTAGCTCTTCCTGGGATAACCCTGCGGCCTTTCGCAGAAGGCGCACCGTCTCTGGTATTTTCGAGGTGTCGACATTTCGCATGGCGGCTGGACAGTAGCACTCGCTCCACCTCTAGTTCCAACACGTTAACACGCGCATGTGTGTTGCTTAACACACGTTTCTATGTTGTACTGCGGGCATGAGCGATGTCCGAACACTCCTCCAAACAGCGATTGCAATTGCCGGCTCGGAAGCAAAACTCGGGTCTGCATGTGGCGTGAGTCAAAATGCAATCTGGAATGCGAAGAAGAAGGGTCGGGTCTCTGACCGCTTAGCTGTCGCTATAGAGCATGCGACCGACGGAAAGATCGCTCGTTGGCAGCTCAGACCGGATCTCTGGCCCCAACCGCAGCTGCGGACCAGGCGTAATCCTGCGCACGAGGGGCGCTTGTGAGGCGATCTTCACCGCCTAAACGACAGCGATCTCCGCGCGAGCGCTGGCGCGCCGGGCCAAGGGCGGTAACCCGCCCCGGCCGACTTTCCCATCGGCGGCCTCGCCGCCGTCACCACTCTCAGTATCCCGCGTCGCGAGCTCCCGTCCGCCAAGACCCTAGAGCCCGTGTCGCGCTGTGTACGTGTATCTTTCACCTCCATGCCGAGCCTCCCGTCCGATGTGGTGATCACACATCAGGGTTGGTGGCATGCGCATCCTCAATTCAGGGACATCTCATCACCGGGAGGGCTGCATGACGGCGCTCACCCTCGACCAGGCCCGGCGCATCGCGCGCGGCCTTGAGGATCGGGAGCAGGCACGCCACGGGGGCACACGCCACGAAGCGAGGGCGCGGCTAGCCCGACGCATCGGGGTCATGCCGGGCACCTTGTTCAACCTAGCCCGTGACCGCCTGAAGCGCCTCGACGACACCATCCGAGCCCGCCTTGTCGCCTATGCGGTCCGGGACCTCGAAGCTGAAATCGAAAGGCTGAACCATGAGCTGGAAATGGCTCGCAGCCTGGGCATGGCACCGAACGCGGAGCTGGTTCAGGCGATCACGACGGTCCTGAACCGCGCACAGGCGCTTCATGCTGAAGCGACCGATGGATTGACCACCTGAAAACAAAAGACCCGCCGCAGTCGGGGGACAGCGCGACGGGTCGAAACGTTCATCGGGCAGACAAACGAGGCCGGTACTTTGGCACCCTCATCCCCAAAATCAAGGACAAACCCGGCCGGGGTCTGCACAGCGCTGGAGGGTCACGCATGACCTTCCATCCTTCAGGCGAATCCTATGCGCGCGCCGCCTTCGACCGAGAGGTTGAGGATCTCGCCCGAACCATGAGCGGACGTAACGATCGGCTGAACCGGGCTGCCTTCAATCTAGGGCAACTCATCGGAGCTGGGGTGTTGAACCAGGGTGAGGTTGAGCGGCGGTTGATGAGCGCGGCACAGGCCAACGGCTACATTAGCAAGGACGGCCGCGAGGCCGCACAAGCCACGATCCGCTCTGGGCTGTCCCGGGGCATCACCGAGCCACGCACTGACATTCCGGACCTGACCGGGCGTGCTGGCCGCACTTCAACGGGGCGCCTTCAGCCGCGACCAGCGCCCACTCTTCAGGAGGTGCCCTTTCCCGATTGGACGCCGCCGGACGATGACGGCAAGCCTCTGTTCACCGGCGCCGGTAAGCGGGAGCCTGACCTGATCCGCGGCGAGGTCCGCCGTCACATCTATTTTCGCGATGGTGAGCCAGTCCGCGTGAAGGTGAAGCGGGGGCCTAGAGGCTGGCTTGATCTCTATCGCGTCCGCCGTCCCTCAGACGGTGCGATCGGCTGGCAGGCAAAGCGGCCAGTCGGCTATGTGCATGTGCCCTATACCGGCCCCGCTGGTGCGCTTGACCCGTTCGACCGTGAACATCTCGACGAGCCCTTGCTTTGGCCAGAGGGCGAGAGGGATGTGGATACCCTGCAGAAGCACGGATCCCTCGCCTTCACGTTCGGCGGCAGCTCCGACGTTCCAGAGTTGGCCGAGGAGTTAGTCGCCGGGCGCGATCTGATTATCTGCGGCGACAATGACGAGCCCGGCCGCAAGTGCGTATCGCGGAAGGTCGAGCTCGCAACACGGGCCGGCGCTCATGTCCGCGTCGTGAGCTTCCCTGAGCTGGATGAGGGAGGCGACGTCTCGGACTGGCTCGCCCAGGAAGGAGCCTCAATCGACTTTCTTCTTTTACGAGGAGAACAGAACCGGAACCCTGCCGAGGCGGAGGGTGTCGCGGATGCTGAGTCGGCTTACGCGTTCACCCTGTTTGAGGACATCGAGGAGGCGCCGCGCAAGGCATGGATGATTGATGACATGCTCGGCGAAGCCGAACTCACGGCCTGGTACGGGGCACCTGGTTGCGGCAAGTCAGTGTTAGCAGGCGACGCTGCCTGCCACGTGGGAGCCGGGCTGGATTGGTTTGGCCGCCCCGTCACGCAAGGCGCCGTGCTCTACGTCGCTGCCGAGCGCCCCCGCCTGGTTGAGCGGCGGTTCGCGGCTTGGCGCAAGCGCCATGGCATCCACAAGCTTCCGGTGGCTGTGGTTAAAGGCAGCTTCAATCTTTGCACCACAGACGTCGATACGGCCCGGATCATTGCGACGGCCGTCGAGCTGGAGCGGGTGACTGGCTTCCCGGTCATCTGGATCATCGTCGACACAAAGGCACAGGTCCTGGCGGGCGGCGATGAGAACGGCAGCAGGGACATGATGGCGCTCGTTGCGAACCTCATGCGACTGCAGAACGGAACGCGTGCGCACGTGACTGTGGTTGATCACGTCCCGCATATGGATCCGAACCGGATGCGTGGTCACGGCGCGCTCCTAGGTGCTGTTGATGCCACCTTCCGCGTGAGCAAGAACGCCGATCACCGAACCTTAGAGATCGACAAGGTGAATGACGGGCCCGACGACGTGCGGCTCGGCTTCACCCTCGAATCCGTCACCCTCAGCATCGACCCGGATACCGGCAAGGCTACGACGGCCCCCGTCGTCGTACCAACTGAGGATGATGGACAGTCCGCCCATGGCGGACAGGACCGCGGGCCAAAGCTGTCAGCGGCCGAGAAGCGTGCGCTGGATATGCTCCGCGAGGCCATCGCCTCTGCGGGCAAGGAGGCACCAGCGTGCGATTACATCCCGCGCAAAGCACGGGTGACCTCCGAAGAGCTCTGGCGGACCTACTGCTACCAGGGCGGCATCAGCACCGGGGACACGCAGGACGCCAAGCGCAAAGCGTTCGTCCGGTCAGCTCAGACCCTCATTGCCAAGCGCAAGGTGGGGAAGTGGGGCGAGTTCGTCTGGCTCATAGAGGCGGACGACGTGATCACTACAGGTAGAAAACGAGACCCGGACACAACCGGACAAGCCGGACATTTGTCCGGGTCTGTCCGGGCCGGACGAGACCGGACAAAGCGGAACCCCCCTCTTTAGAGGGGGTCCGCCATGTCCGGGTCCGGTGTCCGGGTCTGAACGGGAGAGATGGGTGATGGAGGTACAACCCGACTACATGAGGAGGTGGCCAGCATGAGCCCATCCACCATTCAGAGGACCTTCGCGCTTCCTCTCGGCTTCAAGGCAACGTTCCGCTGGGCCCGCAACGGTCTGGCGGTCGAGTGGGTGCCAGCGCCGCCATGCATCAAGTCCGCTCGTCATTGGAGGAAGTTCAGCAACGCTTACTCCGCCGCTCGACGTGACTTCATGCGGGATGTTGCGACAGCGATAGGCGGGAATGTCGCGATCCTCGACACGACCGGGGAGTTCGAGGTCGTGCGGCCGGGGACGAAGCACTGACATGCCCCGACGCCGGAATCTGGTGGTGGCTGCTCCCAAGCCTGCCCCTCAACCCAGTCTCATGGACCTTCTCAACCCTGGGGAAGATCTAGCCCGCCGTCTCTGCCGCGAGCGATTGGCCCGCATGCCGTTCTACGGGACGCTTGGGCCCCGCAAGCGAGCCAGGGCGCTGCAACGCGATGAGGACGCCCATTGGCACACCATGCGAGATGAAGCTCGTACAAGGCTCTCTGCGCAGGGGAACGCACGATGAGAGCCCCGCGCCGCAACCAGGTAGCCGAGCTCTGGTCCCAAGGCCTCACGGCTCAGCAGATCGCCGACCGCATGCACATCGCAGACACCCGAGGCGTGTTCTACCACCTGCGCAAGCTCAGGGACGCTGGCGATCCTCGTGCCCATCACCGACCGCAATGGGCGAACCAGCGGCGCAACCGAGCGAGCCTAGGGATCCCCTTCAAACCGGACTGCTCTACCCCGCCGGTCAATCCGTTCGGGGGTAGACCCGACGTGGATGCCAACCCACCAAAACACAGCACTCAGCGACACAAGGGCTACAGCGGCAAGCACGTCGGTCATCACGACCTCCACGTTCCCACCACTCATCAACAGTCCGCGGGATGCCGCGCGCAAGCGATTGGTTAAGAGATGGTTAATCCAAGGCTATGGCCGGACAGCTATCACGAGTGCCTAAGGCTCCCGGGCTGCCGCATCGAGATCCATGGTGATGATCTCAATCTGCCCGGAGACAAACTCGCCCAGACCCGCGAGGAACTCCGGCCCCATGCTGCTCTCGTTGAGGAGCGGCTCAAGCCGCTCCAGAGCCACACGCCGCAGCAGGTCACGGAAGGCTTCAGGATCTCGGGAGTGGTCCGCCAGAACCGAGATGATCGCCTGCAGCAGGAATCGCTCAGCGAGCCCCATTCCGGCATGTTCACCCCGCCGGTACTCCGACGAACGCTCATCGTCCTCGCTCATCGGATCATCGCCTTCCCCTGTCCGCTATCAGTGCGGGGCTTAGGGCGGCCGTCCGGGCAATCTGGAGGCAACCCGGACGGCCTGACCGCCAGGACGCATGAAGGCTTTTCGCCAAGCGGCTTACCTCACGCTAGCAGCCACTCTGCCTGCGTCACGCCAATGGTGAAAAGAGCGTTAACGCCGGTCCCGGAATGGCTTGGCCCCGACCTGCAGACCAACCAGGCTGAACGCGCCAAGCAAAGAGCAGAGCGCCACACCTGCGAGTACCAGTGTCATGCCGATCTCCCCCACGGCATGCAGCCGCACTCCGGGAAGGCTGGACCGACATGGTTAAGGCCTGGTTACGACGCGGCTCAGGAAACAAAGCGGCCGCGCGAGCTTTCGTCCGCGCGGCCTTCCGACATCACGGGACGTTCCAGCGGACCATCAAGTCGGTATGGCTACGCTACCACCGGACGGCACACAGGCCATGGCACGAGATGCCGCAGCTACACCAGGGGGCACCACGGGAGGGCGCCCGGGGGGGCGCCCCTCACCACCCCCAGCAAACCCCATGGCAGGCCCCCACCACCCCCCCCAGGAGGCCTAGGGACCGTACAAACGGCGCCCTCCTAGACGGGTACGCAACCCCCCGGTTTTTCACCAGTAGATCAGTTTGCAAGCGGTACACGCACGAATGCACGCACGCACGCACCACGCACGGATGCCATCAGGAACGGAGGCAATGACCATGACTGAGGACTGGATTTCGATCACGGAAGCGGCGGCACGGCTGACCGCTGCCGGCGATCCCATCGAGAGGTCGACCCTCTCCCGCTATCTGCAACAGCACGCCGAGGCCCTCGCAATCCGCGAGGCCGGCAAGACGAGACTCGTCGAGTTCACGGCGCTGCAGGCTCATCGCGTTGAGAACATCCGGCTCAAAGCGCCGGCGGGGGAACGCGGCCCACCCGCACAGCGACAGCCCTCAGGGAAAGGGCGGCGCTTCGCCGGATCTCAGGCCGATGGGGCTGCCCGCAAGGCCAGTGCCGATGCCGAGATGAAGGAGCTCGATCTTGCCGAACGTCGGAAGCAGCTCACCCCGACGGCAGAGGTCGACCGAGCCGGGCGGGACGCCATCGCTCTCCTGCAGAGCGCCTTCGATCAGGCAGTGGATACGCAATCGGTGGAATTCGCCCATCGCTACGGATGGGATGAGCGACAGGTCCGTGTTGCCCTGAAGGGCTTTGCTCGAAGCGGCCTCGACGTGTTCCATCGGCGGATGCTGGAGGAGCTCGACAAGATGCGGGGGACGGGCGGTGCAGCCGAAGCCTGATCTTGCTCCTGGTGACCGCGCTACGCTCCTAGAAGCGCTCGCGATGGTGGATCGGCTCGGGGCGACGATCCGGGCTGCCCTTGGGGATGATGCGTGTGGTCCTGCCGCCGAGCCCGAGCTCGTCTCTCCGCGCGAGGCGGCACGCCAGATCGGGTGCAGCGTCGACACGATCAAGCGCCGGAGCCTCAAGCACGGGATCGGCGGACCTCTCCCAACAGGTCGTTGGCTTGTCGACCTCGCGGCGCACAGGGCCCTGGCACGGCGCTGGGCCACCTGACGGATCAGCGTTGCCCAGTTATGCGTGCCGTTTGCCGAGTTGTGCTTACTGGGCAAGGCAGATCCGGCGCGTAGTCTTGAGCCAAGACAACGTGCTCAAGGGCTCCTGCTATGTCACTTCCGATCGGCGATCGCGTCGCCTTTGTGTACCCGGATCAGGCTGCGGCAGCCGCCGGTGTTCCGATCGCGAGCATTGTCGCGGCGGTCCAGGCTGGAAAGCTGATCACGCGGCAAGCGGGCGCCAGCAAGGTGATCCTCCGGGCTGACCTGGAGCGCTACGTCGCCAACCTTCCGACCACGAAGGCTCCGCCCCCGAAGAAGACCCCTGAGCAAGAGGCAGCGGCCCGTGCCCGCGGCCGTGCCATCGCCGAGCGTGCGATGGGCAAGCGCTAAGCGCACCTGCTGAACCGGAGAGCACCATCATGATCGCAGCCCTGAAGAAAGCCGCAGCCATGGCCCCCAAGGTGCCAAACCTGGAGTTCCGGCCTGGCATGCCCTCAGCCGAGGTGGAGCGCCTCCTTGAGGTCGCTCGAACCGATGCGGACAGCAAGACGGCTGCTCTGGAGACTGCCCGCTCGGCATACCGCGACGATCCCTCTCTGGAGCGCAAACACCTGGAGATGGCGGCAGAGGTTGAGCGCGACGTAGCGGCAAAACAGGTCGAGCGTCTGGAGCGGGAGCTCGATGCCGCGCAGGAGCGCGAGGCAGAGGCGGAGCGCCAGAAGCGCTACGACACAGCGGCTGCCCATTCCAAAGCGATTCCCGACCTGCTGAAGCAGTACGACCAGCAGGCCGCCGCACTCGCTGCACTCGCGGCTAGGATCGTCGAGGGTGATAAGCTGATCGAGGCTGCCAACCGCGACCTGCCCAAGGACGCCGATCGGCTCCGGCTCATGGAAGAGCACCGGGTCACCCCGTCGAGCTCCAAACGGGTGACACGCCGCCGTGAGGGCTGGATGCTCAACGGCCAGCCCTACCGCGGCGCGGTCATGATCAACGAGCGGGGTCAGACCAATGTCCACGGCGTCACACGGGGCACATGGACGGAAGAGGTGGAAGAGTTCACCCTTGCTCACACCCCGAAGCCGATCCTGACGGCGCTGGTGCTGCCGGCCGTGGACGGTCCCCATCACTGGCCGCGCCAGGCCTAGTCATTGAGATCGGATGGTGCGGGGATCTCCGACTCGTGCCGTTCGGCGGGGCCGGCTCCTGGACAGGTCGAGCCCCGCACCTCTTGGGATGGGTGTCTCCTTTCCACTCATCCTTCGGTGGGGCCGGCCTTGCATCGGGGTCGGCCCCACTCCAACCCAATGCGGGTGGGGTCTATTGCTCATGGAGCCTCATCGGCAGGCGGGAGCCGGAGACGCAGCCGGCTCCCGCACACTCCCTGAGGCTCAGCGATGACCGATCGAGCGACCACAACGACAGCACGACGCGAGGCCTGGAACCGCCGGCGCAGCGCACCGGCCGCTCCGCTCCCGCGCGATCCGCTCGCTTTCCTCGAGGATCAGGCCCGCAAGACACGGGCGGCGTTCAGCGCCGCCACGCGGCGGATCTAATGAGTGAGCTCGAACGCCTCCGCGCTGAGAATGAGCAGCTCGTGCAGGCCATGGCTCTTTGGCCTACCGCGCTAACGGGCTTCCGCGAGGCCGCCGAGCTGACGGCTGAGGGCTTGATCGGGTTCGTCGAAGGGTTCGCCGATAGCCCCGAACTGCAGCAGCGCGCAGCAGCGGCGGTGGCGCCCATCGCCATGAGTATGGCGTCACACTTAGAGCTGCTGAGCCGGCGCCTCGCGCAACCCCGCATTCACTAGGAGACCCGCGCCATGAACAGGACCACGACGGCCACGGTAGCCATTCGGGCAAGGGATGGCACCGGTGGCGTGTTCAGCCAGGTCGCGGCCAAGATGCGCGGCATTGAGGTCGCCTCTAAACGTGCGAACACGGCTGCGGCGGTCGCAGCGCATCGGCAGGCGCAGCAGGTCGGTCTAGCAGCCCGCGCAGCGGACTCTGCACGGGCTGGCATGTTGGCAATGCCCGGGCGCTTCCTCGGCCCAGCCGCCGCAGCGTATGGGCTGAAGCAGGCGACCGACTCGGCCCTGTCCTTCGAACGCACGATGTTTGACGTCGAGAAGGCGACCGACAGCAGCGCTGCACAGGCCCGCGTCTACGAAGAGGCCTTGCTGGCGATGGCCCGCGCCACCGGCAAGACAAAGGAAGAACTCGGATCGATGCTTGCGGCAGCCGGCTTTGCGGGCAGGCCGGTGCAAGACTTGTTGCGCTTCGTCGAGTACGGCGCGCGGGCCACGAGCGCCTGGGGCCTCAACGCCGAAGACACGGGACAGGCCCTCGCCGAGCTGGGGAGCATCTATCAGGCCAATCAGACGCGGATTGAGGAGATCGGCGACGCCATCGACGCTGCGGCTGATATGTCGGCTTCCCGCGAGGGTGACCTTCTGGAGTTCATCCGCCGGGCGGGAGCGTCAGGGCGACAGGCTGGCATCTCTGCGGAGCACGTGTTGGCCTTTGGTGCCGCCCTGAAGGAAGTCGGCGTGCGCACCGACGTAGCAGCGACCGGCTTCGAGGCGCTGCTGAACCTCATGAAGCTGGGCGACGAGTTCTCAGCCTCAGCAAAAGACGGCTTCAAGGCTCTCGGGGTGAACTCGGAAGCGATGCGCAAAGCATTCGTCGCTAAGCCCCTTGAGACGACGCTGAAGCTCTTAGAGAAGATCAACAAGGTGAAGGACCCGCTCAAAAAAGCGGAGATCATGACCGACCTATTCGGAAAAGAATATCAGGACGACATTGCCAAACTGCTCAACGGGCTTCCCCGCCTCACCGAGCTTCTCGGCAAGATGGGCGACCGCGCGAACTACGTGGGCCGCGTGATGAACAATGCCCTGAAAATCGATGAGAAGGACTTTCAAAAGATCGCCCGAGCCCAGCAGGCCATCGACGTGCTTGGCACGAGGCTTGGGGCTTTCTTCAAGCTCAAGGCAGGTGGCATCGCTGAGGAGATCAGCAAGGTCATCGATGCCGTCGAGAAGGGGGACCACTGGCTCAACAAGGTCGAGGCTGCGGCGGGCCGGTATGTCGCTCGCACCATCGCGGATCAGGAGAACCGGGCAGACGGGGGCAAAGGGCAAGAGCTTGGCACGTACGACCCGGAGACCCGTGCGGCCGTGAACCGTGAGCGGCGCCGCCTAGCAGCCGAGGCGCAAGCTCATCGCGATAAGGAGACCCGGGACCGGATCGACGTGGTGCGGCAAGGGCTGGATGTCCGCATCGCCCGCGAGGAGGCAACGGCCAACACCTACCGCGGCCGGCCGGGCGAGATGAGCCAGCGCCGCTCAGCGGAGGCGACGGCCCGTGCCGATACAATCCGGGCCGAGCTCGCCGAGCTGGATCGTCTCATCGCGGCCTACGACGAACTGCAGGTCCGCATGGCGGAGGTGCAGGGCCCCATCAATCGGGTGGAGCGAACGCAGGCCTTCGACGTGTCCCGTCGCGAGGGGGCGTACACCCCAGCAGGGCCGGGCCGCTTGGGCTTTGACGTGAACGGGCCGCGCAGTGGGGCTTCGACGGTGGGGCTTCCCCCGGGCGTGGCACCGCGAGTGGTTCCTTCTCCTCTCCCGCCTGATCAGCGCCTCGGCTCGACGGAGCTGACGCCCCGGGTGAACACAGAGGCACTGGATGCCGCCAAGGGCAAGGCCACGGACGCCGGAAAGGCTATCCGCGATCTCGATATGATGGTGTCGCCGCGGGTGAACACCGCCTCCATGGACAGCGCCATAACCAAGGGCGAGCGGCTCAAAGCCATCCTTCACGAGATCGGCAACCTCGCTAACACCGGGGCCTCACGGTCGGTGTCGTTCAACTCGTACACCGACACATAGAACCCCCAGGGCGGGCTGTGCGTCCTACTTGGCGTTGCCACCTTCTACGGCCATCACCTCCCGCAGGTGGGGCAGGAGCCGCTCACAGGGCCCATGATCAAGCTAATATCCTTCTGCACCCGCTCATCGAGCCGCCCTCGTTCTTCAAAGCCGCGCAGGCTCCTGAGAAACTCGCGCTTCTGCTCTTCAGTGAGTGTCTCGAAAACCCGCAAAGCCCGTGCAACCTTGTTGTCCATCAACTTTCTCCTTGGCTAGTTTCCACCGCAGTTTGTGCAGCGAGTGCTCGGCCACCATGGCACGCGACTTGACTTTGGCAGTTCGCCGCAAATTGCGCACTTCTTCGGCACGAACAGCAGGCCAGCACGCATGCCGAACCGGCGTTCGGAATCGGACACGTTCCGCTGGACGTCATGCGAGTCGATCACCCGTTGCATCTCTGAGGCGAGATCGTAGGACGTTCTGAAGTTGGATACATCGCCCAACCCGATGCGACGCCACATGTCCCGCATGCTGTTGGCATCCCGCATCGCGCGAAGTGAATAGGAAGACTCGTCGTCCCAGCGCGTAAGGATCGACCATGCGGAAATCAGGAACTGCACGAGGGTCAGCACACTGAGGGTGTAGAGCGCAACAGTTCGGATAGTCGGATACTGCTGCAGCCAATCGGTCCCGTAGACGAATGCCAGGGTTGCAGGGACCATCAGCCCTAGTGCATCTCGGAACTGGGTTTGGCGTCGGAACTTGCTCACCCGGCGGGCAAAGACAGCTCTCGTTCCTTCCGCATGGACGACATTCTGCCAAGCCTGAGAGCGGATCTCATCTTCGTTCAGAGCCATCGTGGAGGCCTCGCCGTACCTAGGCTACAACGGGCGGCGGCCGTATCACGCTGCCCCACAACGCACAAGGGTTGGAGTCCCTCTCTTAACCGTGCGGCATACCGCAGGCCCCGCACCCGGAGAGGAGCCTTTCTCATTTCAGAGGCCGCCCAAGTGTCTTGCGACTGCCACGGTTCAGAGCCCACAATGACCCAGTGCACCAGCAGGGGGTGACGCATGAGCCAACGACACTTGCGCGGGGATCTGGTTCAGACCCTCAATGGCTTGGTCCGCGAAGGGGCGATCACCGGGTTCCGCACGAACCTCTTCGATGGAGCCGAAGAGGAAGTGATCGTCACCGTCACAGCACCAGAAGCGGACGAGCTCGACACCACCTGGCAGAGGGTCACCCAGGCTCTGGCTCCGCTTCCCTTCGACGTCGTGGTCAGGGTCGATCTGCCGTGAGCATCCCGCCCGAGAACGTTCAGGTCGGCCAGTGTTACCTGATGCTGGACAGCGAGGTGCGCCGGGTGCTGAGGCTGCTACCAAACCAGGGGGTGCATTACGAAAGCCGTGCCGGGGTGATTGTCCAAGCCTTCGGCTGGAAAGCCGGCGTACTGGCGCTCTCCGCCTTCGCAGCCTTGGTCGAGCGGCCCGTGCCCTGCGACTGGACGCCGGAGAGCGATGAGGCATGACCTACCTCTTTACGCTCCTGGTCTGGATGCTGCTCGTGGCTGTTGTGGGCGGCGCGTATGCGACAGCACTCCTCCTCGCCTGAGCTTCTCCTGCCCTTCCGCTACCCATCCATTCAGCTAAGCTGTTGGGGCGGTGCCCTCCTGTTCCCCCCCGACCGGGAGGGCTGCCGCGGGCTCCTCTCCTTCATCCTCCAAGAAGCGGGAGGGGAGCCTCCCCGAAGGGGGTGCCCGGTGAACGATTCTGGCTTCGAGCTTTGGCGCTATATTGCCCTCGCTGCCCTGGTGGCGCTGGTCGCAGCCGTGTGTATTTACCTCATCGGGCTTGGGCTTAGCTGAGGGTGGCTGTTGACGCGCCCAGAGACTGGTCTTTCAGACATTCACGTAACATTCACGAAAAGTAGGCTGCTTTAAACTGCGCCGTGTGTTCGCGGGAAGAAGGCAACCTATGAGTTGGGCTGAGTTCTTACTGATGGTGCTTGGGATTGGGATCCTGGGTGGCTTCTTGGCAGCCTTCACCCTGCTACCTTTTTAGCGTTCCTAGAGGCTGCCCTTCGGCCCCTGCGCTTTCGGCCGCACACCCTTGGCCGAAAGGATCTTCGCCAGGTAGCTCTCGGATATGCCGATCTTTTCCATAATCTGCTGGCGGCTCATCGTCTTGGCCATCTCGGCGATCGCGGCATGGTCATAGAGCTGCCGCCGCTTCTGGCCCTGGAACGCTCGGCGCATTGTTCACCCCCGCCGCATGAACCCTCGTCAGACAAGAGGCCCGGCGTCCCTCAACGCCGAGCCCCTCGGACCATCCTCATCCTCGCAGGAGGTCTGTGACGGCGCCGTCCCCACCGTCTGAGGCGATAACACAGGTTAACGCCGGAGCGTTCCGCGTGCCGGTATGGTTGCCTGCCAAGGTTGAGCGGCGCATGGTAAGTCCGTTCCTTCGGTTGAGGTGATGCCATGGCTAGCCGCGCCTATGTCTGTCTCTTCCAGGCCATCAAGGTCCCCTACAAGGATGAGCCCCTCCGCGTCATCGAAGAACGTTACCTGCCGGCGAGTGAGTGCACCTTGGACGCGGCCAAGGCGATGCTCATGATGCGGTTTGAAGACAAGAGCTACCCGCGCCAGCATGGCGCCTTGTGGCCTGATGCGGTGCGCTTCTTGGACGAGCAGGGGCAGGAGATCCTCAGGTACACGTGCTGGAGCTACCTCAAGGAGGTTACATCGCGCGAGGATGCCGGGAGCGAGCTTCCAGCCGCCTTCAGCGTGCCGCACGAGAACCACGAGCTGGAGCAGGACCATGAGTCCGGCAGCCTGGAGCTCGTGTGGTGAGCTGACCAGTGGACGTCCTTCCAGCTTGGGCGCTAGGATAGGCCTGCGCAGGCCCGTGGGGGACACAGGCGATGAGACGGGGGCGACCGCGGATGTACCGGCGCCCCCGTTGGCTTGTGACGGATAGCGGTATGTTGAGAGGCCGCTGGTCAAGCCTGCCTTCAATGGCCAAGTTCGCCGGGTTCCGCAGGGGAGGGCGCTCACACCTTATATATAAGGCCCCCTGCGACCTCATGGCCGTCTACCGAGCCGTCAGACGCGATGGGCTTTCTGGGGTAGTTTTGCCCCCGCGTTTGTCTGACGAGGCTTGGCAGCATTAGGAATACCTGCCCGCCTGTCACGCCGGAGGT
The DNA here is from genome assembly GCA_035944635.1 of Microvirga sp. Lineage (GTDB taxonomy): Bacteria > Pseudomonadota > Alphaproteobacteria > Rhizobiales > Beijerinckiaceae > Microvirga. Next base: position 57,130 of record DASZAZ010000083.1, on the reverse strand, counting down.
CGCGGGTTCGAGCCCCGTCGCCCGCGCCATTTCCTTTCCCTACAATCAAGTGGCCTTCAGCCGGATCGGGTGGCATTCGCCGTTCTGACCCGGCACGGCTGTTAACAGGGACGCTACGGGTCAGGCCAGGTTGGGGGCGAGTTGCTAGCCCTGGCCTCGCAGCCGCGATGCCGGGCTCGGGCCGGTCCGTTCCTAGGCAAAAACCCCTGTTTGTGCGACGCGGCAAACACTTGTCACAGTAGGGCGCGTGGGCTAAGCCTCGCCCGCATCCCGCCTTTGTCGCACCGCCTTGGAGACCGCTCCAACGGGCCTTAAATCCGGGTAAGCCGGCCTGCAAACGCGCCGGCTCGTTTCGTTTGGGTGTCGTATGACGAATCTCCTCGCCGACTACCTGCCCCTCGTGATCTTCCTCGGTGTTGCGCTGGCGATCAGCCTGGCGCTGCTCGTGGCCCCGTTCATCGTGGCCTATTCCCGGCCGGACGCCGAAAAGGTGTCGGCTTACGAGTGCGGCTTCAATGCCTTCGACGACGCCCGCATGAAGTTCGACGTGCGGTTCTACCTCGTCGCCATTCTCTTCATCATCTTCGACCTCGAAGTGGCCTTTCTATTCCCCTGGGCGATCACCTTCGGGGATCTCGGCTGGTTCGGGTTCTGGTCGATGATGCTGTTCCTCGGCGTGCTCACCGTCGGCTTCGTTTACGAGTGGAAGAAGGGGGCCCTGGAATGGGATTGATCGCGAACTCCCAGTCCCGGGTCATCGCCCCGCAGCCCGAGGACGCCATCGATCCGGCAACCGGCAAGCGCATCGGCGACACCGATCCGTTCTTCACGAACGTCCGCGACGAGCTCGCCGACAAGGGCTTCATCCTGACGTCCACCGAGGACCTCATCACCTGGGCGCGCACCGGCTCGCTCATGTGGATGACCTTCGGCCTGGCCTGCTGCGCCGTCGAGATGATGCACATGTCGATGCCGCGCTACGACGCCGAGCGCTTCGGCTTCGCGCCGCGCGCGAGCCCACGCCAGTCGGACGTGATGATCGTGGCCGGCACGCTCACCAACAAGATGGCGCCGGCATTCCGCAAGGTCTACGACCAGATGCCGGAGCCCCGCTACGTCATCTCCATGGGCTCCTGCGCCAACGGCGGCGGCTACTACCACTTCTCGTATTCGGTGGTTCGCGGCTGCGACCGCATCGTCCCGGTCGACATCTACGTGCCGGGCTGCCCGCCGACCGCGGAAGCGCTGCTCTACGGCGTGCTGCTGCTGCAAAAGAAGATCCGCCGCACCGGCACCATCGAACGCTAATCGGCGGCAGCCCCAAAGGGGCTGCCAGACGCCTGAACCAGAGACGACCGGCGACGGAGCGTAATTTACGTCCGGCGCCTGCATGAGAGACCCCATGGACGCGGAATTGGAAGCGCTCGGCCAGCACATTGCCTCATCGCTCGGTGAGGCGATCACGGGCTTCGCCGTGGCCTACGGCGAGCTGACCGTCGTGGCGCGGGGCGAGGACATCGTGCCCGTCGTCACCTTCCTGCGCGACGACCCGCAATGCCGCTTCGTGTGCTTCATCAGCATCTGCGGCGCGGATTATCCCGGCCGCGAGCGGCGCTTCGACGTGGTCTACCACTTGCTGTCGCCGTTCCAGAACCGCCGCATCCGCGTGAAGGTGGAGGCCGACGACGTGACGCCGGTCCCCTCCATCGTGAGCCTGTGGCCCGGCGCCAACTGGTACGAGCGCGAAACCTACGATCTGTACGGCGTGCTCTTCTCCGGGCACCCGGACCTGCGCCGCATCCTCACCGATTACGGCTTCGAGGGGCACCCGCTCCGCAAGGACTTCCCGCTCACGGGCTTTGTCGAGGTCCGCTACGACGATGCGCAGGGCCGCGTGGTCTACGAGCCCGTGAAGCTCCCGCAGGAGTTCCGCAACTTCGACTTCCTCTCGCCCTGGGAGGGCACGGATTACGTGCTGCCTGGGGATGAGAAAGCAAAGGTGTGACGGCAGTGGGCAGTCGGCAGTCGGCAGTCGGAGGCAGTCGTGAGTGGGGCGCACATCGAGTCCTACCGGGATCTGCGCGTCTGGCGCGAAGCCATGGACTTGGCGGAGTTCTGCTACAAGCTGACGGGGAGCTTTCCTCGTCGGGAGATCTTCGGTCTGTCGGCCCAGCTTCGGCGCGCGGCGGTCTCGGTTCCGGCCAATATCGCCGAGGGCTACGGTCGGGACAGCACCGGTTCGTACGTCCAGTTCCTCAAGGTCGCGCAGGGATCGCTGAAGGAGCTGGAAACCCACCTCATCCTTTCCGCTCGTCTCGAGTTCGCAGCCTCAGCGGAGGTGGACGCCGCTCTGGACCGGTGCGAGATGATCGGAAAAATGCTACGCGCTCTTATCCGCTCCATTCAACGCCCGGCTTAGCGGCTCCGACTGCCGACTGCCGATTGCCGATTGCCGGTTGAACCTCATGACCGAACACAACATCCGGAACTTCACGATCAACTTCGGGCCGCAGCACCCGGCGGCACACGGGGTGTTGCGCCTCGTGCTGGAGCTCGACGGCGAGATCGTCGAGCGGGTCGATCCGCATATCGGGCTGCTGCACCGCGGCACCGAAAAGTTCTGCGAGCATAAGACGTACCTGCAGGCGATCCCATATTTCGATCGGCTCGACTACTGCGCTCCCATGAGCCAGGAGCACGGCTTCTGTGTCGGCATCGAGAAGCTTCTCGGCATCCAGGTGCCCCGGCGCGGGCAGCTCATCCGCGTGCTCTTCCTGGAGCTCAGCCGGATCAAGTCGCACCTCCTCAACGTGACCACGCAGGCCATGGACGTCGGTGCGCTCACGCCGCCGCTCTGGGGCTTCGAGGAGCGCGAGAAGATCATGATCTTCTACGAGCGCGTCTCGGGCTCGCGCATGCACGCCAATTACTTCCGCGTCGGCGGCGTGCGGCAGGACGTGCCGGCGGACCTGCTCGACGATCTCGAGTCCTGGTGCCACACCTTCCCGAAGACGCTCGACGACCTCGACGACCTCGTGATGACGAACCGCATCTTCAAGCAGCGGAACGTCGACATCGGCACGATCACCCTTGAGGATTGCTGGAAGTGGGGCTTCTCGGGTCCCATCGTCCGCAGCTGCGGCGTGGCCTGGGACCTGCGCAAGTCGCAGCCCTACGAGTGCTACGAGGAGCTCGAATTCGATATCCCGATCGGCAAGAACGGCGACAATTACGACCGCCAGCTGATCCGCATGGAGGAGATGCGCCAGAGCGTGCGCCTCATGCTCCAGTGCATCCAGAAGCTCCGGGAGCCGGCAGGGCAGGGGCCGATCTCGACCGAGGACGGCAAGGTGGTGCCGCCCTCGCGCCGGGACATGAAGCGCTCCATGGAAGCCCTGATTCAGCACTTCAAGCTCTTCACCGAGGGCTTCCACGTCCCGCCGGGCGAGGTCTATGTGCCCGTCGAGGCCCCGAAGGGAGAGTTCGGCGTGTACCTCGTGGCCGACGGCACCAACAAGGCCTACCGCGCCTATATCCGCGCGCCGGGCTTCGCCCACCTGCAGGGCATGGATTTCATGTGCCGGGGCCACATGCTGGCGGATGTGTCGGGCATTCTCGGCGCCCTCGACATCGTGTTCGGCGAGGTCGATCGTTAAAGGTTCGCTGCCTTCGGCAGCGCTTGGTTTCAAATCGTAGCTGGCCGGGCCGAGCCCGGCCACGACGATGAGGAGAGTAGGAACAGATGGCCGTTCGCAAGCTTGCTCCGCCGGAGCTTCAGCCTGCATCCTTCGCGTTCACGCCCGAGAACGAGGCGTTCGCGGATTGTGAGATCGCCAAGTACCCGCCGGGCCGCGAGGCCTCGGCGGTGATCGCGCTGTTGGGCAAGGCCCAGGAGCAGAACGGCGGCTGGCTGCCCCAGAAGGCGATCGACGCCGTCGCGCAGAAGCTCAACATGGCCTCCATCCGCGTGATGGAGGTGGCGACCTTCTACACCATGTTCAATCTGGACCCGGTGGGGAAGTACTTCATCCAGTTCTGCGGCACGACGCCTTGCGCGCTCCGCGGCGCCGGCGCCATCAAGGAGGTGCTGCAGCGCCGGGTCGGCGAGGAGCGTCACGTTTCCGCGGACGGCATGTTCTCGTGGCTCGAGGTCGAATGCCTCGGCGCCTGCTGCAATGCCCCAATGGTGCAGATCAACGACGATTACTACGAGGATCTCGCCCGCGAGAACTTCGAGACCCTCCTCGACAATCTCGCGGCCGGCCGCGAGGTCCGCAAGGGCTCGCAGATCGGCCGTAACGGCTCCGAGCCGCACGAGGCCGTGAATACCCTGCAGGATCCAGCCCTCTACGACGGCTCCCTCGTGGGCGCCTGGCGCAAGCGCTTCGAGGAGGAAGCCGCGAAGCCTACGGGTGAAGAGGCGGCCGCCATGGCCCAGATCCCGGAGCAGGTGAAAGCCGCCAAGCCCACCGCCGGCCGCCCGATCGAGAGCCCCGTGGCCGACACCCCGGCCGAGCGCGCCAAGGAGGGCGAGCGCCCGATCGATCCCGTGGACCAGAAGAACGCGGCCGATCCGAGCCGGGCCACCGTGGTCCAGCCGGGCAGCGCCGACGGCGTGCGTCCCGCGCCGCAGAGCTCCAAGTCCTACGTGGCCACTCCATCGAAGCCGGAGGAGGGGAGGATCGTTCCCTCGTCGGAGACCACGCCCATCGCCGGCACGCGGCCATCCGAGACGGAGACCCGCCGCGACGGCAGCGAGAGCAAGCACGACGTCGAGGTGCCCGACAATCCCAAAGCGCCCTTCAACAAGTCCTGACCCCAGGTGATGTGAGATGCTTCAGGACAGAGACCGGATTTTCACGAACCTCTACGGGTTCCACTCCCCGGCCCTTCAGGCCGCGCAGATGCGCGGCGCATGGGACGGCACCAAGTTCCTGCTCGAAAAGGGCCGGGACTGGATCATCGACGAGATGAAGAAGTCGGGCCTGCGCGGCCGCGGCGGCGCCGGCTTCCCGACGGGCCTCAAATGGTCGTTCATGCCGAAGCAATCGGATGGGCGTCCGCATTACCTCGTCGTCAACGCGGACGAGTCCGAGCCCGGCACCGCCAAGGATCGGGAGATCATGCGGCACGACTCGCACCTCCTGGTCGAAGGCTGCCTTCTCGCGTCCTTCGCCATGGGGGCGAATGCCGCCTACATCTACATCCGTGGCGAGTACGTGGCCGAGCGCCACGCCATGCAGCGGGCGGTGGACGAGGCCTACGAGGCGCGGCTCATCGGCAAGGACAACATCCACGGCTACCCCTTCGATCTCTACGTCCACCACGGCGCGGGTGCCTACATCTGCGGCGAGGAGACGGCTCTCATCGAGAGCATGGAGGGCAAGAAAGGCATGCCGCGCCTGAAGCCCCCGTTCCCGGCCAATATGGGGCTCTACGGCTGCCCCACGACCGTGAACAACGTGGAATCGATCGCGGTGGCGGGCACGATCCTGCGCCGCGGCGGCGCGTGGTTCGCCGGGCTCGGCCGCCCCAACAACACGGGCACCAAGCTCTTCTGCGTGTCGGGCCATGTGAACAAGCCCTGCAACGTGGAAGAAGAACTCGGCCTCACCTTCCGCGAGTTGATTGACCGCCATTGCGGCGGCATCCGCGGCGGCTGGGACAACCTCCTCGCCGTGATCCCCGGCGGCTCCTCGGTGCCGCTCGTGCCCGCCGACCAGATCGCCGACGCCCACATGGATTTCGACACCTTGCGGAATCTGAAGTCGGGCCTCGGCACTGCGGCCGTGATCGTCATGGACAAGTCCACGGACCTGATCCAGGCCATCGCCCGCCTGTCGTACTTCTACAAGCACGAGTCCTGCGGCCAGTGCACGCCCTGCCGGGAGGGCACGGGCTGGATGTGGCGCGTGATGCAGCGCATGGTGGAGGGCCGGGCGCAGAAGCGCGAGATCGACATGCTGCTGGAGGTCTCGACCCAGATCGAGGGCCATACGATCTGCGCGCTCGGCGACGCGGCGGCTTGGCCGGTCCAGGGCCTCATCCGCCACTTCCGCCACGAGATCGAGAAGCGCATCGACGACTACGCCGCAAACCCACACCTCGAACCCGTCCCGATGGCGGCGGAGTAGATGGCATGAGCGAGCCCGACAATCTCACGCTGGTCTATTTGCGACGGCTGGACGAGAAGGTCGATCGGCTCATCGCGGACAACCACGACATCAAGGCCCGCCTGGCCTCGATCGAAGAGAACCTCGCCGGTGTTCACCGGCGTATTGACCGCTTGGAGCTGCGGGTCGAGCGCATCGAAAGGCGTCTCGACCTTGCGGACACACATTAAGATCGCGCCATGACCAAACTCATCGTCGACGGCATCGAGGTTGACGTTCCGCCGGAATTCACGCTGCTCCAGGCCGCCGAGGCCGCGGGCGCCGAGATCCCGCGCTTCTGCTTCCACGAGCGGCTGTCCATCGCCGGCAATTGCCGCATGTGCCTCGTCGAGCTGAAAGGCGCGCCGAAGCCCGTGGCCTCCTGCGCCTGGTCCGTGCGCGATTGCCGCCCGGGCCCGAACGGCGAGCCCCCGGTGGTCAACACCAAGACGCCGACGGTGAAGAAGGCCCGCGAAGGGGTGATGGAGTTCCTCCTCATCAACCATCCCCTCGACTGCCCGATCTGCGACCAGGGCGGCCAGTGCGACCTGCAGGACCAGGCCATGGCCTACGGGGTCGACACCTCGCGCTTCCACGAGAACAAGCGCGCCGTCGTCGACAAGTATCTCGGCCCGCTCATCAAGACGGCCATGAACCGGTGCATCCACTGCACCCGCTGCGTGCGCTTCACCACCGAGGTGGCGGGCGTGGAGGATCTCGGCGCGCTGTGGCGCGGCGAGGACATGGAGATCACGAGCTATCTGGAGAAGGCGCTGGGCTCCGAGCTGCAGTCCAACGCGGCGGACCTCTGCCCCGTGGGCGCCCTCGTCCATAAGCCGGAAACCTTCAACTTCCGTCCCTGGGAGCTCACCAAGACCGATTCCGTCGACGTGATGGACGCGGTCGGCTCCTCGATCCGGGTCGATTCCCGCGGCCGCGAGGTCATGCGCATCCTGCCGCGCGTGAACGAGGCCGTGAACGAGGAGTGGATCACCGACAAGACCCGCCACGTGGTGGACGGCCTGCGCCTTCAGCGCCTCGACCGCCCCTTCGTGCGGGTGGACGGCAAGCTGCGCCCGGCCTCCTGGCCGGAAGCCTTCGCGGCCATCGCCCAGCGCCTGCGCGGCGCGCAGCCGGACCGGGTCGGCGCTATCGTTGGCGACCTCGCGGCGGTGGAAGAGGTCTATGCCCTGAAGCTCCTCATGGGGAGCCTCGGCGTGCAGAACATCGACGCCCGCCAGGACGGCACGGTGCTCTCGCCGGCCTATGGCCGCGCCTCGTATCTGTTCAACACCACCATCGCGGGCATCGAGGACGCGGACGCGATCTTCATCGTCGGCGCGAACCCGCGCATCGAGGCCTCGCTGGTCAACGTGCGCATCCGCAAGCGCTGGCGCGTGGCGCCGCCGCCGATCGGCATGATCGGCGAGAACGCGAACCTCACCTACGCCTACGATTACCTCGGCGCCGGCCCCGAGACCCTGGCCGAGGTGCTGAACGGCTCCCACTCCTTTGCGGAGAAGCTGCGGAACGCGAAGCGTCCGCTCATCATCGTCGGGCAGGGGGCTCTCATGCGCCCCGACGGGCTCAGCATCCTTTCCATGGCGGCCCGCCTGGCGCGCGAGGTCGGCGCGGTCACCGAGGGCTGGAACGGCTTCTCTGTCTTGCACACGGCGGCTGCCCGCGTCGGTGCCCTCGACCTCGGCTTCGTGCCCGGCGAGGGCGGCCTGACGGCAGCCCAGATGGTTCAGGGCGGCGTGGACGTGCTCTTCAATCTCGGCGCCGACGAGATCGAGATCCAGCCCGGCGCCTTCGTGATCTACCAGGGCACCCACGGGGACCGCGGAGCCCACCGGGCGGACGTGATCCTGCCGGGCGCGGCCTATACCGAGAAGTCGGGCACCTACGTGAACACGGAAGGGCGGGTGCAGCTCGCGAACCGTGCCGCGTTCGCGCCGGGCGACGCCCGCGAGGATTGGGCGATCCTGCGCGCCTTGTCGGACGTCCTCGGCCAGCGGCTGCCGTTCGATTCGCTCAACGCGCTCCGCAAGCGCCTCTACGCGGATCACCCGCACTTCGCGGCGCTGGAGCAGATCGTGCCGGCCGACGTGGCGGGCGCCCTCGAGGCGCTGGCCGGCATCGGCGGGCAGCCGGGCCGCGAGCCCTTCGTGGGCCCCATCGGCGACTTCTATCTCACGAACCCGATCGCCCGCGCCTCCGGCGTGATGGCCGAGTGCTCGGCGCTCGCCAGGGGCGACCGGCTGCAGGCAGCGGAGTAAGAGGCCAGCACCATGGATTTCGGAGACATCCTCCTCGCGGTCGCGCTCATGGTGGGCAAGAGCGTCCTCCTGATCGTGCTCCTGCTCACCTACATCGCCTATGCGCTGTACGCCGACCGCAAGATCTGGGCGGCGGTGCAGCTGCGCCGGGGCCCCAACGTGGTCGGCCCCTGGGGCCTGCTGCAGAGCTTCGCCGACCTGCTCAAGTTCGTGCTGAAGGAGCCGGTGATTCCGGCCTCCGCCAACACGAGCCTGTTTCTGCTGGCGCCGCTGCTCACGGCCGTGCTCGCGCTCGGCTCCTGGGCGGTGATCCCGGTGAGCGCCGGCTGGGCTCTCGCCGACATCAATGTGGGCGTCCTCTACATCTTCGCGATCTCGTCCCTCGGGGTGTACGGAATCATCATCGGGGGCTGGGCTTCGAACTCGAAGTACCCCTTCCTCGGGGCGCTGCGCTCGGCGGCCCAGATGGTGTCCTACGAGGTCTCCATCGGCTTCGTGATCGTGACGGTGCTCATGTGCGCCGGCTCGCTCAACCTGTCGAAGATCGTGCTCGCGCAGGATACGGGCCTCGGGATTCTCGGCTGGTACTGGCTGCCACTGTTCCCGATGTTCGTGATCTTCTTCATTTCGGCCATGGCCGAGACGAATCGGCCGCCCTTCGACCTGCCCGAGGCCGAATCCGAGCTGGTGGCCGGGTTCGCGGTGGAGTACTCCTCCACCCCCTACCTCCTCTTCATGCTCGGCGAGTACGTGGCCATCATGACCATGTGCGCGCTCGGCACGATCCTGTTCCTCGGCGGCTGGCTCTCCCCGATCCCGTTCGCGCCCTTCACCTGGGTGCCGGGCATCGTCTGGTTCGTGCTGAAGGCGAGCTTCCTGTTCTTCCTCATCGCCATCGTGAAAGCGATGGTGCCGCGCTACCGCTACGACCAGCTCATGCGGCTCGGCTGGAAGGTGTTCCTGCCGATCTCCCTCTTCATGGTCGTTCTGGTGGCAGCCGTTCTGCAGATCACCGGCCTTGCGCCGCGTGCCGGCCTCTAACGGAGACGAGCCATGAAGCTTGACCAAGCCGCGAAGGCCCTGCTCCTGAAGGAATTCGTGTCGGGGTTCTTCCTCGCCATGAAGTACTTCTTCAAGCCGAAGGCCACGATCAACTACCCCTTCGAGATGGGGCATCGGGGTCCGCGCTTCCGGGGCGAGCATGCGCTTCGCCGCTATCCCAACGGGGAAGAGCGCTGCATCGCCTGCAAGCTCTGCGAGGCCGTGTGCCCCGCCCAGGCCATCACCATCGAGGCCGGCCCCCGCCGGAACGACGGCACCCGCCGCACGACCCGCTACGACATCGACATGGTGAAGTGCATCTATTGCGGCCTGTGCCAGGAGGCCTGCCCGGTGGACGCCATCGTGGAGGGCCCGAACTTCGAGTTCTCCGTCGAGACCCGCGAGGAACTGCTCTACGACAAGAACAAGCTTCTGGAGAACGGCGCCCGCTGGGAACGCGAGATCGCCCGCAACATCCAGAAGGACGCGCCGTATCGGTAAGGTTCTACCCTCCCCCTTGCGGGGAGGGTGGCCCGTAGGGCCGGGTGGGGGTGGTGCAGAAGGGTCCGCATTGGTGCCTCCTTCACGACCCCCACCCCTGACCCCTCCCCGCAAGGGGGAGGGGAAGTCAGAGCGGGTTGTCCCGCCTGGATTCGGAAATTATAGACGGGCCGCCGGGCAGCCGGCGGCCAAGGACTTTTGAGCCCCATGTCGGTCAACGCCGCCTTCTTCTACCTCTTCGCGACCATCACGGTGGTCTCCGGCTTCATGGTGATTGCCTCGCGCAACCCCGTGCAGTCGGTGCTGTTCCTGATCCTCGCCTTCGTGAATGCGGCCGGCCTCTTCCTCATGATGGGGGCCGAGTTCCTCGCGATGATCCTGGTGATCGTCTATGTGGGCGCGGTCGCGGTGCTGTTCCTCTTCGTCGTCATGATGCTCGACGTGGACTTCGCGGAGCTGCGCCAGGGCTACCTGCAATATCTGCCGGTCGGCGGCCTCATCGGCCTCGCGTTTCTGATCGAGCTCGTGCTCGTCGTCGGCGCCTGGGTCATCGACCCGCAGCTCATCCGCACCCCCGCGGTGCCGATCCCGCCCGTCCAGGTGATGACCAACACCCAGGCCATCGGGCAGGTGCTCTATACGAAGTACTTCTTCTTCTTCCAGGCCGCGGGCCTCATCCTCCTCGTCGCGATGATCGGGGCCATCGTGCTCACGCTGCGCGAGCGGGTTGGCGTGCGCCGCCAGGACATTTCGCGGCAGAACGCCCGCACCATCGACACCGCCATCGAGGTCCGGAAGGTTCCCTTCCGCCAGGGCATCTAAGGGAGCTTGGTCATGGACATCGGTCTCGGCCACTACCTCACGGTCGCCGCCATCCTGTTCACGCTCGGCGTGTTCGGGATCTTCCTCAACCGGAAGAACGTGATCGTCATCCTGATGTCGGTGGAGCTCATCCTGCTCGCCGTGAACATCAACTTCGTGGCCTTCTCGACCCACATGGGCGACATCGTCGGCCAGGTTTTCGCCCTGCTGATCCTCACGGTCGCGGCGGCCGAGGCCGCGATCGGGCTTGCCATCCTGGTGGTCTTCTTCCGCAACCGCGGCTCCATCGCGGTTGAGGACGTCAACATGATGAGGGGCTAAGGCCCGATGTATCACGCGATCGTCTTCCTGCCGCTCGTCGGCTTTCTCATCGCGGGCCTCTTCGGCCGCGTGATCGGGCCGCGCCCGAGCGAGATCGTCACCACGGCGCTCCTCTTCGTTTCCGCCGCGCTTTCCTGGGTGGCGTTCTTCTCCGTGGGCTTCGGGAGCGGGGCGACCCGGGTGCAGGTCGCCCAGTGGATGGCCTCCGGCGACCTCGTGGTCGATTGGGCCTTCCGCATCGACACCCTCACGGTGGTGATGCTCGTGGTGGTGAACTCGGTCTCGGCCCTGGTTCACCTCTATTCCATCGGCTACATGCACGAGGACCCGCACCGGGCCCGCTTCTTCGCCTATCTCTCGCTCTTCACCTTCGCGATGCTGATGCTCGTGACGGCCGACAACCTCGTCCAGATGTTCTTCGGTTGGGAGGGCGTGGGCCTCGCGAGCTACCTGCTCATCGGGTTCTGGTACCACAAGGAATCCGCCAACGCGGCGGCCATGAAGGCCTTCATCGTCAACCGCGTCGGCGATTTCGGCTTCCTGCTCGGCATCTTCCTGGTTTTCGTGCTGTTCAACTCGGTCGCCTTCGACCAGATCTTCCCGCGCGCTGGCGAGTTCGCGGGCAACCGCTTCCTGTTCCTCGGCGTCGAGTGGAACGCGCTGACCCTCGCCTGCCTGCTGCTGTTCCTCGGCGCCATGGGCAAGTCGGCGCAGTTCCTCCTGCACACCTGGCTCCCCGACGCCATGGAGGGCCCGACCCCCGTCTCGGCCCTCATCCACGCCGCCACCATGGTGACCGCGGGCGTGTTCATGGTGGCGCGCATGTCGCCGCTCTTCGAGTACGCCCCGGTGGCGCTCTCGGTGGTCACGGTGGTGGGCGCCATCACGGCGTTCTTCGCGGCCACGGTCGGCCTCGTGCAGAACGACATCAAGCGGGTGATCGCCTATTCGACCTGCTCGCAGCTCGGCTACATGTTCGTGGCGCTGGGCGTCGGCGCCTACTCCATCGGCGTGTTCCATCTCTTCACCCACGCCTTCTTCAAGGCGCTGCTGTTCTTGGGCGCCGGCTCCGTGATCCACGCGATGCATCACGAGCAGGACATCCGGAACATGGGGTCCCTGCGCCGCTACATCCCGTTCACGGCGGCCATGATGGCGGTCGGAACCCTGGCGCTGACGGGCTTCCCGTTCACGGCAGGCTACTATTCCAAGGACGCGATCATCGAGGCCGCTTACGTCTCGCAGCGTCCGGGCGCCAACCTCGCCTTCCTGGCGACGGTGATCGCCGCCTTCATGACCTCGTTCTATTCCTGGCGCCTGTTCTTCCTCACCTTCGAGGGCCTGAAGCGCTGGGGCGGCCACGATGCGCACCACCACGCGCACGGGCATCACGAGGGCGTGGAGCACGACGAGCGCAGCCGCGACGTGGAGCCGGCCTCCCATGCGGACCACGAGCACGGCCACCACGGGGCGCACAGCCCGCATGAGAGCCCGCTCGTGATGCTGATCCCGCTCGGCGTCCTGGCTGTGGGCGCGCTCGGCGCCGGCATCGCGTTCAAGGAGGCCTTCATCGGGCACGATTACGCGACGTTCTGGAAGAACTCGCTCTTCACCGGCCCGGAGAACAAGATCCTCGAGGAGATCCACCATCTCCCCGCGCTCGTGCCGTGGCTGCCCACGATCATGATGGCTCTCGGGTTCGGGCTCGCCTACCTGTTCTACATCCGCGACACCCGCCGTCCGGCGGCGCTCGCGGCGCAGCACCCGCTCCTGTACCGCTTCCTCCTCAACAAGTGGTACTTCGACGAGCTCTACGACGTGCTGTTTGTGGGTCCAGCCATGCGGCTCGGCCGCTTCTTCTGGCGCACGGGCGACCAGCGGGTAATTGACGGGCTCGGGCCCGACGGCATCTCGGCCCGCGTGCTCGACGTGACCCGCGGCGTGGTGCGGGTGCAGACGGGCTACGTCTATCACTACGCCTTCGCCATGCTGATCGGCGTTGCGGCTCTCGTCACTTGGTATCTGGTCACGGGAGCGCGCTGATGCCCTGCCTCGCTAACCCACAGAACGCGGCTGGAGCGCGCTGATGTTCGGCTTCGGTATCCTCTCCGGGCTCCTGATCCTCCCGCTCGTCGGCGCGGCCTTCATCCTGTGCCTGCGCGGCGACAGCGAGGCGGTGCGCTCGAACGCGAAGTGGGCGGCGCTGGCCACCACGGTCGTGACCTTCCTGCTGTCGCTCTGGGCCTGGGGCCGGTTCGACACCACGACGCCAGCCTTCCAGCTCGTCGAGAGCCACGCCTGGGTCACCGACACCATTCGCTTCAAGCTCGGCGTGGACGGCTTCTCGATGCCGTTCATCCTGCTCACCACGTTCCTGATGCCGTTCTGCATCCTGGCCTCGTGGGAATCCATCGAGCACCGGCTGAAGGAGTACATGGTCGCGTTCCTGGTGCTCGAGACCACCATGATCGGCGTCTTCGCGGCCCTCGACCTCGTCCTGTTCTACCTCTTCTTCGAGGCCGGCCTCATCCCGATGTTCCTCATCATCGGCATCTGGGGCGGGAAGCGCCGCATCTATGCGAGCTTCAAGTTCTTCCTCTACACGCTGCTGGGCTCGGTTCTGATGCTCCTCGCCATCATGGCGATGTACTTCACGGCCGGCACCACCGACATCCCGACGCTGCTGCAGACGAAGTTCGCCTCGAACCTCCAGTACTGGCTCTGGCTCGCCTTCTTCGCCTCCTTCGCGGTGAAGATGCCCATGTGGCCGGTCCATACCTGGCTGCCGGACGCGCACGTGGAGGCGCCGACCGCGGGCTCCGTGATCCTGGCTGGCATCCTCCTGAAGATGGGCGGCTACGGCTTCATCCGGATCTCGCTGCCCATGTTCCCGGAGGCGTCGCAGTATTTCGCGCCGCTCGTCTTCTCGCTCTCCGTCATCGCCATCGTCTACACCTCGCTCGTGGCGCTGATGCAGGAGGACATGAAGAAGCTGATCGCCTACTCGTCCGTGGCCCATATGAGCTTCGTGACCATGGGCCTCTTCTCCATGAACGCGCAGGGGCTTCAGGGTGCGATGTTCACCATGATCTCCCACGGGCTCGTGTCCGGCGCGCTCTTCCTCTGCGTCGGCGTGGTCTACGACCGCATGCACACCCGCGATATCGCGGCCTATGGCGGTCTCGTGCAGCGGATGCCGCTCTACGCGGTGGCGTTCCTGATCTTCACCATGGCCAATGTGGGCCTGCCCGGCACCTCGAGCTTCGTGGGCGAGTTCCTGAGCCTCCTCGGCGCCTTCCGGGCCAACCCTTGGGTCGCGTTCTTCGCCACCACGGGCGTGATCCTCTCGGCGGCCTACGGCCTGTGGCTCTATCGGCGCGTTGTCTACGGGGCGCTCGACAAGCCGGCGCTCCAGGGCATCCGCGACCTCGTGCCCCGTGAGATCGTGCTCCTCGCACCGCTCGTGGTGCTGGTGATCTATTACGGCGTGAACCCGAACCCGATCCTCGACAGCTTCTCGGCCTCCACGGACAACCTCGTGCGCGGCTATCAGGCGGCCCTCGCGACCGTGAAAACGGCAGCCGTCGCTCCTTAAAGGCCCATCCATGAACCCCGCTCTGACCGTCCCCGTGTTCGGACCCGCCCTGCCGGAGATCATCCTCGCCGGCGGCGTGCTCCTGCTCGTGCTCTTCGGCGCCTTCCGGGGCGAGCGCTCGGCCGAGATCATGAACCACGCCGCCCTGGCGCTGCTCGGCCTCGCCCTCGTCGCCGTGTTCACGCTGCCGGGCGAGCGCGCGGAGGCCTTCGGCGGCTCCTTCGTGATGGACAGCTTCGCCAAGTTCATGAAGGTGCTCACGCTGCTCGGCGCCGCGGCCGGTATCGTGCTCTCGACCGATTACCTCAAGCGCGAGGGCATCCTGCGCTTCGAGTACCCGATCCTCATCGTGCTCTCGACCATCGGCATGCTGATGGTGATCTCGGCGAACGACCTCATCGCGCTCTATCTCGGCCTCGAACTGCTCTCGCTCTCGTCCTACGTGATCGCCGCCTTCCACCGGGACGACGTGCGCTCCACGGAAGCGGGCCTGAAGTACTTCGTTCTCGGCGCGCTCTCGTCCGGCATGCTCCTTTACGGCGCCTCGCTGGTCTATGGCTTCACCGGCACGGTGACGTTCCCCGGCATCGCCGCGGCCGCCCAGGGCACCCCCGGCATCGGCCTCATCTTCGGCCTCGTCTTCGTGGCCGCGGGCATCGCCTTCAAGATCTCCGCCGTGCCGTTCCACATGTGGACGCCGGACGTGTACGAGGGCGCGCCGACGCCCGTGACGGCCTTCTTCGCCGCGGCGCCCAAGATGGCCGGCATGGCCATGGCGGTGCGCGTGTTCGTGGACGGCTTCCCGGGCATCCTGGGTCAGTGGCAGCAGATCATCATCTTCGTCTCGATCGCCTCCATGGCGCTCGGCTCCTTTGCCGCCATCGGCCAGCGCAACATCAAGCGCCTGATGGCCTATTCCTCCATCGCGAACGTCGGCTACGCCCTCATCGGCCTGGCCGCCGGCACGGCCGAGGGCATCCAGGGCGTGGCGGTCTATATGGCGATCTACCTCGCCATGACGGTCGGCGCCTTCGCCTGCATCCTGGCCCTGCGCCGGGGCAACGTGATGTTCGAGAACGTCGAGGACCTCTCCGGCATCGCGCGCACGCACCCCGTGCTGGCGTTCTGCCTCGCCGCGATGATGTTCTCGCTCGCGGGCATTCCGCCGCTCGCCGGGTTCTTCGCCAAGTTCTACGTGTTCGCCGCCGCGATCCAGGCGGGGCTCGTGGCCCTCGCCGTCATCGGCGTCGTGACGAGCGTGATCGGCGCCTACTACTACCTCCGCATCGTCAAGGTGATGTACTTCGACGAGCCGCGCGGGCGCTTCGACGCCATGCCGGCGGGGGTCAAGGTGGTGCTGGCGATCGCGAGCATGGTGGTCGTGCTCTTCGGCCTCGTGCCCGCGCCGCTGGTGAGCGCCGCGAGCGCTGCCGCCCGGTCCCTGTTCTAAGCGTGCAACTCGGCTCCGAGGCAGAAGCGCAGGGCTACCGCCTCCTCTCGCTCGACCTCACCTCCTCGACCAGCGAGGACGCCCTCGCGGCAGCCCGCGAGGGCGATCCCGGCCGGCTCTGGATCGTAGCCGCGGAGCAGCGCGCGGGGAGGGGGCGCCACGGCCGCCAATGGTCCTCGCCCCCGGGCAACCTCTATACGAGCCTTCTGCTGATCGACCCCTGCGAGGCGGCCGCCGCCTCGCAGTTGGGCTTCGTGGCGGGCCTCGCGATCCACGAAGCCGTGGAGGCGGTCACGGGGATCGGCACCCCGCACCTCGCGCTCAAATGGCCGAACGACCTGCTCCTTGACGGCGGCAAGGTCTCGGGCCTTCTGATCGAGGGTCACGCCTTGCGCGGCGGGGGCCTCGCCATCGTGGTCGGCATCGGGGTCAACGTGGCCTCGGGCCCCACCGGCACGCCCTATCCGACGGCGTCGCTCTGGAGTGCCCGGCCGGGTGTCACCCGAGAAGCCCTGTTCCAGGCCCTGAGCGACCGTTTCGCGGCCTGCTTCGCATCGTGGCAGAACGCCCGCCGCACCCGCCCTGCCGATTCCTTCGCCGCCATCCGCCGCCTCTGGCTGGAGCGCGCCGCGGGCTTGGGGACCGCCGTGACCCTGCGCCTGCCCTCGGGCGAGCGCCGCGGCACCTTCGCGGGCCTTGACCCCAGGGGGCGCCTGGAGTTGAGGACCGAGGCCGGCTTGGAACTCATCGACGCGGGCGACCTTTACTTTCCCGATTTGCACACCACAACGGCCGAGCTGAGCTCCGGCCCCAAAGGATCCTGATCGATATGGCGTCTTCCCAAGACGAACTCGTCTTCGTGCCGCTCGGCGGCCTCGGCGAGATCGGCATGAACGCGGCCCTCTACGGCTACGGGCCGGAGGCGAACCGGCAATGGATTCTGGTCGACCTCGGCATGGGCTTCGGCGGCGAGGAGAACCTGCCCGGCGTCGATCTCGTCTACCCGGACCTGCGGTTCATCGAGGAGGAGCGCGACAATCTGTTGGGCATCCTCATCACCCACGCCCACGAGGACCACATCGGCGCGCTGGCCGAGCTGTGGCCGCGCCTGCAGGTACCGGTTTACGCCACGCGCTTCGCCATCGGCCTGCTCGAAACCCGCCGCCTCAGCGAGCCCAACGCCCCGAAGGTCGACCTCCACGAGATCAAGCCGGGCGAGCGCCTGAAGCTCGGGCCCTTCGACCTCGAATACGTGCCGGTCGCCCACTCGATCCCGGAATCGAACGCCATCGCGATCCGCACGCCGGCGGGCCTCGTGGTCCACACGGGCGACTGGAAGATCGACAACACCCCCTATCTCGGCTCGCTCACCTCGGAAGAGGCCTTCCGGGCGCTGGGCGATGAGGGCGTCCTGGCGCTCGTGTGCGATTCCACCAACGTGGTCCGCGACGGCGTGAGCCCGAGCGAGGCCGAGGTGGCGAGGTCGCTGGCCGAGCTCATCAAGGATTCGCCCTACCGGGTCGCCATCACCACCTTCGCGTCCAACGTGGCCCGCCTGCGCTCGGTCGCCGACGCGGCCCAGGAGGCCGGCCGCGAGGTCGTGATCGCCGGCCGCGCCATGGAGCGGGTCGTCCATGTGGCGCGGGAATGCGGCTACCTCGAAGGCGTGCCGGATTTCCGCAGCACCGAGAACTTCGGCTATTTCCCCCGCGACAAGGTGGTGGCCCTGCTCACCGGCTCGCAGGGCGAGCCCCGCGCCGCGCTCGCCCGCATCGCCATGGACGAGCACCCGGAGATCGCGCTGTCCAAGGGCGACCGGGTGATCTTTTCCTCCCGCGCCATTCCCGGCAACGAGAAGAGCGTCGGCACGATCATCAACAACCTCATCGAGCGCGGCGTCGAGGTCATCACCGACCGCAACTACCTCGTCCACGTCTCGGGCCACCCCAGGCGGGGCGAGCTCGAGCGGATGTACGAGTGGACCCGACCGCGCATCGCCATTCCCGCCCACGGGGAGGCGCTGCACTTGGCCGAGCATGCCAAGTTCGCCCGGACGCAGGGCGCCGCGGAGGTCGTGCAGGCCAAGAACGGCTCCATGGTGCGCCTGTCGCCCGGGCCGGCCGAGATCATCGACGACGTGCCGGTCGGCCGCCTCTACAAGGACGGCAACATCGTCACCCAATCGACGGACCGCGCGCTCCCTGAGCGGCGCAAGCTCTCCTTCGCCGGCGTGGTCAGCGTTGCCATCGCCATCGACGAGCGCGGCGACGT
This sequence comes from Microvirga sp., assembly GCA_035944635.1. Taxonomy (GTDB): domain Bacteria; phylum Pseudomonadota; class Alphaproteobacteria; order Rhizobiales; family Beijerinckiaceae; genus Microvirga. The sequence goes on along the minus strand of DASZAZ010000083.1, from coordinate 38,698 downwards.
GGCCGGCGACCCGGTGGTCGATCTCATGGGTATCCCGGCGAAAACGCGCCGCGGCGAGGACATCGGCGAGCTCGTGGCCGACACGGTCGCGGATCTCCTGGACTCTCTGCCGAAGGCCCGCCGCCGCGATCCCGAAGCCGTGGAAAACGCGGTCGAACGCGCCATCCGCGCCAAGGTCAACGAGGTCTGGGGCAAAAAGCCGGCCTGCCATGTGCTGGTGATCGAGGTTTAGCAGGGGGGGCCAGCAGGGCGATGGTGGGGCGGCTCCAGCCGGTTTCGCCGGAGCAGACTCGCGCGGTGCTCTGGCGCGATCCGCTCAAGAACGTCGTTCTGCTGAAATTCCTGCTCGCTTGCCGGGACGGTGCGACGGTCTACCAGGTCGCTCGGGCTGGCAGGGTCGCAACCCTGTTGGTCATCGATCATCGGGCCAGTGCGTACGATCGCCAGACGTACCCGGCCACCCGAGCGTCCGCCATCATCGCCAGCGACGACCCGGCACTCACGCGAGAGGTCGTGACGGCCGTTTCTCCAGACGACCGGGTGATCTTCAAACTCGCGAGCGAAGAGGATCGGCAGGCCGTCGGGGAACGGTTTGCGCTCGCGCGTGTGACGGCATTCCATTCCTACACCGCTGCCAACCATGAGCCGACGGCAACCGGCTGCGAGATCGGCGCGGCTGCAGACGCCCCGTTCGATCTCTTCGAAGCCCAGGGCCACGACCCTGAATGGCTGCATGGTCTTCTGAGAAACGGAAGAGCCTTCACCTCTCTGGTTCGAGCAGGGGGCGAGACGCGGGCCGCTTGCTTCGCGTTCGAGATCGACGGCTCCCTCTGGAAATCGGCGGCGTCTATACGGAGCCGGCTCACCGGGGCAGGGGGCTCGCGAAACAGGTTGTGCGGGCTGCACTCACCGAACTGCGGCGGTTGGGGCGCTTGTCTCGCTACCAGGTGTCGGAGGACAACGGCGCATCCATCGGCGTCGCCGAATCGCTGGGTATGAAGCGTTTCCTCACATTGACGCACTACCGAAACGAGGGCCGCGCGGCATAGCCTGTCCGCGCTGCCAGGCTCGGGTGATAAGAAGGAGAGTGCAGATGATCGGCCGTCTTAACCACGTGGCTATCGCCGTGAGGGACATCGAAGCTGCCTCGCGTACGTACCGCGATACGCTGGGTGCCGAAGTGTCGGCACCGGCGGCGATGCCGGAGCATGGGGTCACGGTGGTGTTCGTGAACCTGCCGAACACCAAGGTGGAGCTGCTGGAGCCGCTGGGCGCTGAATCGCCCATCGCAAGCTTTCTGGAGAAGAACCCGGGCGGCGGCATGCACCATGTCTGCTACGAGGTGGACGACATCCTCGCGGCCCGCGACCGCATGGTGGAAACCGGCGCCCGCGTGCTCGGCACGGGTGAGCCGAAGATCGGCGCGCACGGCAAGCCGGTGCTCTTCCTGCACCCGAAGGATTTCTGCGGCACCCTTGTCGAGCTGGAACAGGCCTGACACATGGCGCCGATCGGTATCCTCGTCGAACTCGAGCAGGCCTGACACATGGCGCTGATCCGTCTTGCAGCCGCATCGTTCTGGACCACGTTCGCTCTCGTCGCCCTGGTCACGGTGGCGGCAATCACGATCACCGTGCAGGCCTTCGGCTTGAGGATCACGGGCGGCATCGCGCTCTATTTCGTGATCTGGTGGACCGTGCTGTTCGCGGTGCTGCCCTTCGGCGTCCGCAGCCAGGCGGAAGCGGGAGACGTGGTGTCGGGAAGCGAGCCCGGCGCGCCCGCGGCCCCGGCGCTCCGCGAGAAGGCGATCTGGACGACGCTTCTCGCCGCCGTGGTTCTGATGGTCGCCGGGGCTCTGCTGCCACTCTCGGGGCTTTAGGCCGCATCGTCATTCCGGTCGCCCGCAGGGCGGGCCGGAACCCAGGAGATATTGAGCCATGTGGGTTCCGGGCTCTCGCTTCGCTCGCCCCGGAATGACCGCAGAAGAGACCCCAAAAACAAAAAAGCAAGGCTGGTGCCTTGCTTGATTGCCCTTCGGCAATTGTAAACCCTTGGCTTGTTGCGCCGTGGCCCTTGCGGGCTTGATCGAGGGCTTCTGTTCCTCCCGAAACTCGGACCGCCGCCTCTGGTCTAATGCCTTTTGGCGTTCAGTGCGGCACTTATAGCCAGCTGACGTTGGGTTGTCACCCGGCAATGAGGCACTTTGGCGCGAAATTCTGCACATCCGGCGCTATTTCAGGCATTGACGTTGCTTGCGCTCCCGCGCTCAGCCGCCACCGGCTTGTTTTTTGCCGCCCTGCCGTGTTGTGTGCGATCCCAGCCCACGGCATAGCTGGCACGAATCTTCACCCGCGCCGGCTACGGGCGGGCCGCCGCCACCTCATTTGATTCGCGAAGGCGTTCCATGCGTTTGAGCCGCTACTTCATGCCCACCCTGCGCGAGACGCCGAAGGAGGCCGAGATCGTCTCCCACCGGCTCATGCTGCGGGCGGGTCTCATCCGGCAGCAATCGGCGGGCATCTATGCGTGGCTGCCGCTCGGCCTGCGCGTGCTCAACAAGGTGAACGCGATCATCCGCGAGGAGCAGAACCGCTCCGGCGCCATCGAACTCCTGATGCCGACGATCCAATCCGCCGATCTGTGGCGCGAGTCGGGCCGCTACGAGGCCTACGGCAAGGAGATGCTGCGCATCAAGGATCGGCACGAGCGCGACATGCTGTTCGGGCCCACCAACGAGGAGATGGTCACGGAGATCTTCCGCTCCTACGTGCGCTCCTACAAGGACCTGCCGCTCAACCTCTACCACATCCAGTGGAAGTTCCGCGACGAGGTGCGCCCCCGCTTCGGCGTGATGCGCTCGCGCGAATTCCTCATGAAGGACGCGTATTCCTTCGATCTCGACCAAGCCGGCGCGCGGCACGCCTACAACCGCATGTTCGTGGCCTATCTTCGCACCTTCGCCCGCATGGGCGTGCGCACGATCCCCATGCGGGCCGACACCGGCCCCATCGGCGGCGATCTCTCGCACGAGTTCATCATTCTCGCCTCCACGGGCGAGAGCGAGGTGTTCTGCCATCGCGACTTCCTCGATTTCGAGGTGCCGGGCGAGACCACGGACTTCGACGACGTGGCGGGCCTGCAGGGCATCGTGGACCACTGGACCTCGCGCTATGCCGCGACCTCCGAGATGCACGATGCGGCGGCCTTCGAGGCGCTGCCGGCGGAGCAGCAGGTGTCCGCCCGCGGCATCGAGGTCGGCCATATCTTCTATTTCGGCACCAAGTACTCCAACCCCATGGGCGCCAAGGTGATGGGCCCGGACGGGCAGGAGCACGAGGTCCATATGGGCTCCTATGGCATCGGCCCGAGCCGCGTGGTCGCCGCCGTGATCGAGGCGAGCCACGACGAGGCCGGGATCATCTGGCCCGAATCCATCGCGCCCTTCGACGTGGCGGTGCTGAACCTGAAGACCGGCGACGCCGCGACGGACGAAGCCTGCGCGCGCCTCTACCGTGAGCTCACCGCCGCCGGCCGCGACGTGCTCTACGACGACCGTGACGAGCGCCCGGGCGCCAAGTTCGCCACCGCCGATCTCGTCGGCATCCCGTGGCAGGTGGTGGTGGGGCCGAAGGGCCTCGCCGAGGGCAAGGTGGAACTGAAGCGCCGCTCCACCGGCGAGCGCGAGACCCTGCCGCTCGGCGACGTGGTCGCCCGTCTCGGAAAGCCCGCGTAAAACCCATGGCCACAGCCGCCGCCCGTCCGACCCGTGCCTTCGCGGCCTTCGAGTGGATGCTCGCGAGCCGCTATCTCCGCACGCGCCGGCGCGAAGGTTTCGTATCGGTGATCGCGGGCTTCTCCTTCATCGGCATCATGCTCGGCGTGGCGACGCTGATCATCGTGCTCTCGGTGATGAACGGGTTCCGCAAGGAGCTGCTTGACAAGATCGTCGGCATCAACGGCCACATCTTCATCGCGCCCATCGAGAAGCCCCTCACGGACTACGCCGAGCTCTCGTCGCGGATCGCGAAGGTGGCTGGCGTGCGCCGCGCGATCCCTATGGTCGAGGGCCAGGCCTTCGGCTCCTCGCAGTACAACGGCTCGGGCGTTCTCGTGCGCGGCGTTCGCGGCGAGGACATGCAGCGCATCGCGGCCGTGGCCAATAACCTCCGCCAGGGCACGCTCGAGAACTTCGACCAGCGGGGAGGGGTGGCGCTCGGGCGCCGCCTCGCCGAATCCCTCTCGCTGCAGGTGGGCGACACCTTCACGCTCGTGACCCCGCGAGGAGCCTCGACGCCGTTCGGCACGGCGCCGCGCATCAAGGGCTATCCCGTCGTGGCGGTGTTCGAGATCGGCATGAGCGAGTTCGACGCCACCTTCGCCTATATGCCGCTCGGCGAAGCGCAGGCCTATTTCAACCGCGAAGGGGATGTCAGCGTGGTCGAGGTGTTCCTCGACGATGCCGATCAGGTGGACGATGCGCGCGTCGCGATCGAGGCCGCGGCCGAGCGGCCGATTCTGCTCACCGACTGGCGCCAGCGCAACCGCACCTTCTTCGCGGCCCTCGAGGTCGAGCGCAATGTGATGTTCATCATCCTCACGCTCATCGTGCTGGTGGCCGCGCTCAACATCATCTCCGGGCTCATCATGCTCGTGAAGGACAAGTCGCACGACATCGCGATCCTGCGCACCATGGGGGCGACACGGGGCGCGATCATGCGCGTGTTCCTCATCACCGGCGCCTCCATCGGCATCCTCGGCACCCTCGCGGGCTTTGCGCTCGGCCTGTTGATCGCGGCCAACATCCAGGGCATCCAGAACTTCCTGTCCTGGGCCATGAACAAGCAGCTCTGGGATCCCACCATGCGCTTCCTCTCGGATATCCCGGCCGAGATCAATCCGGGCGAGGTCACGACGGTGCTCGTGACCGCGATGATCCTCTCGCTGCTCGCGACGCTGTACCCGTCCTGGCGCGCCGCGCGCCTCGATCCCGTCGAAGCCCTGCGCTACGGGTGATCGGCATGAAGACCACGTCGCACATCGCAGGCCCGCTCGCGCGCCTGCACCGGGCCTCCCCGTGAGCGTGCGGCCCATGCAGGAATCGCGTCCGCAGCCCTCGATCTTCCTCTCGCAGGTACAGCGCCGCTACCCGCAAGGGGAGAGTTTCCTGAGCGTGCTGCGCGGGGCTGACCTCGCGATCTGGCCGGGCGAGATCGTGGCCCTCGTCGCGCCCTCCGGCACCGGCAAGTCGACGCTTCTCCATGTGGCGGGCCTGCTCGAAAAGCCCGACGGTGGCGAGGTCTATATCGGCGGCAGTCCGACGTCGGAGATGAACGATACCGACCTGACGCGCCTGCGCCGCGATGAGATCGGCTTCGTGTATCAGTTCCACCATCTGCTGCCCGAGTTCTCCGCGGTCGAGAACGTGGTGATGCCGCAGATCATCCACGGGCTCCCGCGCAAGGAGGCCTTGGAGCGGTCGAGCCAGCTTCTTGGATTCTTAGGCCTCGGCGAGCGTCTCAACCACCGCCCGGCCGAGCTCTCCGGCGGTGAGCAGCAGCGCGTCGCCATCGCGCGCGCCGTCGCCAACGCCCCCCGCGTGCTGCTGGCCGACGAGCCCACCGGCAACCTCGACCCGCAGACGGCCGGCCACGTGTTCCAGACCCTCGTCGCCATCGTCCGCGCTTCCCGGCTCGCCGCCCTCGTCGCCACCCACAATCTCGAGCTCGCCGCCCGCATGGACCGCCGCGTCACCATCCGCGACGGGCTCGTGGTGCAGCTGCCCTGAGATCGGCCGTTGCCGCAGGGCCTCGGGAATGCGCCTCTTCCACTTCAGCGATGATCCGGCCATCGCGGTCTTCGAGCCTCGCCCCGTCCGCACACCCGTGAAGCGCCCTGCAGGTCAGGAATGGCTGAACGGACCATTGGTGTGGGCCATCGATGACGCCCACAGCTTCCTCTACTTTTTTCCGCGCGAATGTCCGCGGATCGTGATCTGGCCCACAGAGCGAACGACCCTCGCCGATCGAGCCCGATGGATAGGCGCGACGTCGGCCCACTCCGTTGCCTTCATCGAAGCTCGCTGGATGGAACGCTTGGAGGCGACGACGCTGTATCGGTACGACCTACCGCTTTCATCCTTTGCCAGCATCGATGACGTCGGGATGTGGGTCTCGCGACAGGCCGTCATCCCGCTCGGAGTGGAAACGATGAGAGGGTTGCCGGCCCATCTCGTGGAGGCGCGTGTTGAACTCCGGCCGGTCGAACACCTCCTGCCGCTGAAAGCCGTGTGGGGATCGACCCTCCACGCCAGCGGCATCCGCCTGCGGAACGCGCTCGCCTGACGTCCCGCGCCCCGATCCCTCGCCATCTTGAAGTGACCTCGCCCTAGCGGGTGAGGAATTCCGCAATCCGTTCGACGAGCCCTGGTGCGAGCGGCAGTGTCGGGTCCGCGTAGGCGGCCAGATTGGCGGTGCGATCGAGCAGCGCCTGTTTCAGCACATGGTTCATGCCGTCGATGAACGCGAGCTCGGCATCGGGCCGGGCGGCGGCGAGCGCCCGCGCATCGCTTTCGCCGGTCTGCAGATCCGTGGTGCCCTGAACAATCAACGTCGGCGTCGCAACGTGCCTCAACTCGTCGGCGGGATCGAGGGGCAGCCACAACATGAGGTAGGGCTGCACGCTTGGCCGGAAGAGGGCGGCAAGTTCGGGCGGGGCGTCATCGGCCCTGCGGCCGCGCTCAAGCGCGGCAAGCGCCCGCTCGGCAGCATCGCGCAAGAGCTGCGGGACCGAGCCTGAGGCAAGCTGCCGGCGGATGATCTGGCCAGCGGGGAAACCTGCGCCCCCGATGAGGGCAAGATGCGAGAGCGCGAGCCGGCGTTGCGCCGCCAGGGTCGCCACGAGCGCCCCCTCGCTGTGACCGATCACCCCGAGCCGGTGAATGCCGGTTTCGGCCGCGAGGCGATCCAGCCACAGCAGCGCATCCTCCACGTAGGTTGTGAAGCGCAGATCCTCCTCAGCGGGACCAGCCGCACGGCTGGCGCCGACACCGCGCTTGTCCACCCGCAGCGAGGTTACGCCCCGACGCGCAAGACCTTGAGCAGGAGCTTGAGGCTGTCGTTTCGGGTGCTGGGAAGGTTGCCGTCCCGGTCGACGGGGTCGGAGCCGGCCAGGATGAGCACGGCGGTCGCGTTCTCGGGTGTGACGAGCGCCCGCGTCAGCGTGCCGTGGAGCGGGGCAGGGTGCGTGGCGAGGCTGAGGACCGTCTCATCGTCGTCCCGCCGCGATCCCGCGCTCATCCACAGACCCGGATCATCGGAGAGCGTTTGTCCGATGGTCTGCGCCGAAGCACCGAACGGCCGTTAACCCCTCGTTGACTCTGGTGCCACGTCCGCCCGGTTCCTGCCTTTACGCGGAACAAAGAACGAACCAGACTAGAACCTATCGAGAACATAGGAGCTTCCGATGCTGCGTACCGTCTTCGAAGCCGTCGCCGAGATTACCTCGATCGCCGCGTTCGCCACCATGATCGGGGTGTGGGCGATCATCCTAGTCTAGGGGTTCTCCACAGACGTTTTTGCAACAGGAGTCGTCCATCTGCAGCCCCGGCCGTTGATGAGGTGAGACTCCGATTACCGCCCCATGCGATGATCGGCATCTTCCTCGAGGGTTGCGTGATGCGTGTGTTGAAGGACGTCGGCTTCGTTCATCTGCACGTCCACTCCTCCTATTCGCTATTGGAAGGGGCGCTGAAGATCGCCGACCTCGCCAAGCAGGCGCTGGGCGACAAGCAGCCCGCGCTCGCGCTCACCGACACCAACAATCTCTTCGGGGCGCTCGAATTCTCCGAGAAGCTCGCCGGAATGGGGATCCAGCCCATCGCCGGCGTTCAGCTCTCGGTGATGTTCGAGGAGCCGGACCCCACCGCCCGCACCCTCGCGAACGCGTTCCAGAACCTGGTGCTGCTGGCGCAAAGCGAGGAGGGCTACCGCAACCTGATGCGGCTCGTGAGCCGCGCCTATTTCGATGTGCCGCTCGGCGATCAGCCACGGGTGACGGCGGCGCATCTCGGCCGCCATAGTGAGGGGCTGATTGCGCTGACAGGGGGGCCGACGGGGCCGCTCGACACGGCCCTGCGCGAAGGCGGCCGGGCCGATCTCGCCCAGGCGCGGCTGGAGGTGCTGAAAAAGTCTTTCGGCGCGCAGCTCTATGTGGAGATCCAGCGCCATAACCTCGACGAGGAGCGGCGTATCGAGCCCGAGCTCATCGCGCTCGCGGACCGCAACGGCCTGCCGCTGGTCGCCACCAACGAGCCCTTCTTCGCCAAGCCCGCCGATTACGAGGCCCACGACGCGCTGCTTGCGATTGCGGAGGGACGCATCGTGTCCGACGACAACCGCCGCCGGCTGTCGCCGAACCACGCCTATAAGACCCGGGCCGAGATGAAGGAGCTCTTCCGCGACCTGCCGGAGGCGCTCACCGCGACGGTCGAGATCGCGATGCGATGCGCCTATCGCATCTCGACGCGAAAGCCCATGCTTCCGAGCTTCGGGATGCCGGCCGGGGCCTCGCCGGCCGCGACCTCGGAGTTTCTCGATGAGGCCGGGGAACTGCGCCGCCAAGCCGAGGAAGGCCTGGAGAAGCGCCTTGCAGCCCATGGGCCCGCCGAAGGGTTGACGGAAGACGATTACCGCCGCCGCCTCGATTTCGAGATCGGCGTCATCACGCGGATGAAGTTTCCGGGCTACTTCCTGATCGTCGCCGACTTCATCAAATGGGCCAAGGACCACGACATCCCCGTGGGTCCGGGCCGCGGCTCCGGCGCGGGCTCGCTCGTCGCCTATGCGCTCACCATCACGGACCTCGATCCTCTGCGGTTCAGCTTGCTGTTCGAGCGCTTCCTCAATCCCGAACGCGTCTCGATGCCGGACTTCGACATCGACTTCTGCGTCGATGGCCGCGAGCGTGTGATCCAGTACGTGCAGCAGCGCTACGGCGAGGAGCAGGTCGGGCAGATCATCACCTTCGGCACCCTGCTCGCCCGCGGCGTGCTGCGCGATGTGGGCCGCGTGCTGGAGATGCCCTACGGGCAGGTCGACAAGCTCACCAAGCTCGTGCCGCAGAACCCGGCCAATCCCGTCACCCTGGCGCAGGCCATCGAGGGCGAGCCGAAGCTGCAGGCGGCGATCGAGGAGGAGCCGGTCGTCGCCCGGCTCATGGACATCGCGAAAAAGCTGGAGGGCCTGCACCGCCACGCCTCGACGCACGCGGCCGGCATCGTGATCGGCGACCGCCCCCTCGAAGAATTGGTGCCGCTCTACCGCGACCCGAAGACCGGCATGCGCGTCACCTAGTTCAACATGAAATGGGTGGAGCAGGCCGGCCTCGTGAAGTTCGACTTCCTCGGCCTGAAGACGCTGACGGTGCTGCGCACCGCGACGGATCTCCTGAAGGCGCGCGGCATCGAGATCGATCTTTCGGCGCTGCCGCTCGACGACAAGAAAACCTACGAGACCCTGCAGCGCGGCGAAACCGTCGGCGTGTTCCAGGTGGAATCGGCGGGCATGCGCAAGGCGCTCGTCGAGATGGAGGCCGACCGCTTCGAGGACATCATCGCCCTCGTCGCGCTCTACCGACCGGGCCCGATGGCCAACATCCCGGTCTATTGCGCGCGCAAACTCGGCAAGGACGAGCACAACAAGAGCAGCTGGTACCTCCACCCGAAGCTGGAGCCGATCCTCAAGGAGACCTTCGGGATCATCGTCTACCAAGAGCAGGTGATGCAGGCCGCCCAGGAGCTGGCCGGCTACTCGCTCGGCGACGCCGATCTGTTGCGCCGCGCCATGGGCAAGAAGATCAAGGCCGAGATGGACGCGCAGCGCGGGCGCTTCGTCAGCGGTGCCACCGAGCGCGGCTTGAGCAAGGCGCTCGCCGACGAGATCTTCGATCTTCTCGCCAAGTTCGCGGATTACGGCTTCAACAAGAGCCACGCGGCGGCCTATGCGCTCATCGCGTTCCAGACCGCGTACCTCAAGGCGAATTACCCGGTCGAGTTCCTCGCCGCGTCCATGACGCTCGATCTCGACAACACCGACAAGCTGTCCGAATTCCGCCGCGAGGCGCAGCGCCTCGGCATCGCGGTGGAGCCGCCCTCCATCAACCGTTCGGGCGTGGTGTTCGACGTGTCCTACGACGCGGAAGGCAAGGGCTCCATCCGCTACGCGCTCGCGGCCGTGAAGGGCGTCGGGCGCCAGGCCATCGAGGCGCTGGTGGAGGCGCGTGGGACGAAGCCTTTCAAAGACCTCGCCGACCTCGCGCGCCGCATCAATCCGCGACTCTTCAACAAGCGCACGCTCGAAAACCTGATCGCCGCCGGCGCGCTGGACGAACTGGAGCCGGACCGCGCCAAGGCGGCGGCGTCTGTGGACGCCATGATGAGCCTGGCGCAGCAGGCCGCGGAGGCCGCGAACGGCGGCACCATGGACATGTTCGGCGGCGTCGCCTCCGGCGACGTGCAATTGCGCATCGGCGCCTACGAGCCGTGGCCGGCTTCGGTGCGGCTGCAGAAGGAATACGACGCGGTCGGCTTTTTCCTCTCAGGCCATCCGCTCGACGAGTACGGTCATCTCTTGCAGCGCCTGCGCGTGCAGACCTGGGTTGAGTTCTGCCGCTCGGTGAAGGGCGGGAACTCCATCGGTCGCGTCGCTGCCACCGTTCTCGACCGCACGGAGCGGCGCACCAAGACCGGCAACAAGATGGGCATCGTCAACCTGTCGGATCAGACCGGGCATTTCGAGGCCATCGTGTTCTCGGAAGGGCTGCAGCAATACCGGGATATTCTCGAACCCGGAAAGCCCGTGGTGCTGACGCTGCAGGCGGGCCTCGAAGGCGAGGAGGTGCGCGCCCGCATCGCCATCGCGGAGCCACTCGACCTCGCGGTCGCGAAGCACCAGAAGGGCATGACGATCTTCCTGCGCGACGAGCGGCCGATTCCGAGCGTGCAGGAGCGCCTGAAAGGGCGAGGCGAGGGCGAGGTGTCGCTGGTCCTCATTCTCGAGGGCAGCGAGGTCGAGGTGAAGCTGCCCGGCCGCTACCAATCCTCGCCGCAAGTGGCAGGCGCGCTGCGCGCCGTGCCGGGGGTCGTGGACGTTCAGATGAACTGAGCCCATAACCTAAGGCTATGGGGTGGCGGCCGATTCCTGAGACATTGCAACGGGTTGCGCTCCTCTGCCTGGGCGTTATGGTGCGCTCCGTTCCCGGAGCCCCCATGCGACCTCGCCGTCTCGTCCTCGCCCTCGCCGCCACGCTTGCGCTTGTCGCGGGCGCGAGAGCGCAGGAGCGCTCGATCACCGTGGCCTCGACCACGTCCACGGAGCAGTCCGGGCTTTTCGGCCATCTCCTGCCGCGCTTCGTGGCGAGGACTGGCATTCAGGTGAAGGTCGTCGCGGTCGGCACGGGGCAGGCCCTCGACATCGGCCGGCGCGGGGATGCGGACGTGGTGCTCGTGCACGACACGCCCGCCGAAGAGCGCTTCGTCGCCGAGGGCTTCGCGTCGAGGCGGCTGCCCGTGATGTACAACGATTTCGTCGTCGTCGGCCCGAAGAGCGATCCCGCGAAAGCCGTGGGCAGGGACGTTGCGGCTGCCCTCAAGGCGATCGCCGCCGCGAAGGCGCCGTTCGTCTCCCGGGGCGACCGCTCGGGCACGCATGCCGCGGAGCTGCGCTACTGGCGCGAGGCCGGCCTCGACCCCGCCGGCCTGCGCGCCGACTGGTACAGGGAGATCGGCCAGGGCATGGGGCCGGCGCTCAACGTGGCCTCCGCGCAGAACGCCTATGTGCTCTCCGACCGCGGCACCTGGCTGTCGTTCAAGAAGCGCGGCGAGCTGGCGGTGCTGGTCGAGGGCGATCAGCGGCTCTTCAACCAATACGGCGTGATGCTCGTGAACCCCGCGAAGCACGCGCATGTGCGCGCGGCCGACGGGCAGGCCTTCATCGACTGGCTCGTATCCGGCGAGGGACAGAAGGCGATCGCGGATTACCGCGTCGGCGACCAGCCGCTGTTCTTTCCGAATGCCGGCGGCGCGACGCGCTCGTGAGGGCCCAAGCTCGGTGCTCGAACCAACATCCAAGGAGACACCCATGGACGAAGACCGCTTCAACATGGCGATCCGCAAGTTCCTGAAAGAGGTCGGCGTGACCTCGCAGCGGGAGATCGAGTGCGTGGTCCGCGATGGGTCGATCAAAGGCTCGACCCTGCGGCTGAAGATGACGCTCACCTCCGAGGATGCGCCGCTCGAGCACGTGGTCGAGACCGCCGTCGAACTCGACCGCTAGCGGCTCTCCGCCCATCGCCCGAGCGAGAAGGCCAGCGCGCTCACCGCCACGCTGATCGCGATGAGGATGAGGCCGAGCGCCAGAGCCAGCGCCAGTTCGCCCTTGCTGGTTTCGAGCGCGATGGTCGTGGTCATGGTGCGGGTGAAGCCGCAGATATTGCCGCCGACCACGAGAATCGCGCCGACCTCAGCGATGGCGCGCCCGAAGGCGGCGAGGAACGCCGTGAGCAGCGCGCCGCGTCCCATGCGCATCAGCTCGATTCCCGCCTTGGGGCGCGAGGCTCCGTGCATCCGCAGCGCATCGCCGTAATCCTGCCAAAGCCCTTCCAGTGCCCGGTGCACCAGCGCCGCGACGATGGGGATGCCGAGCACCGCTTGCGCGACGATCATGGCGGCTGGCGTGAAGAGGAGCCCGAGAGAGCCCAACGGCCCGGAGCGCGAGAGCAGGAGATAGACGAGAAGCCCGACGACCACGGGCGGCAGGCCGAGCAGCGCATGGGTGACGACGATCGCAGCACGCCGGCCGGGGAAGCGGCCGACCGCGAGGGCCATGCCGAGCGGCGCGCCGACCGCGAAGGCGATGAGGGTCGCGGTGAGGCTGACCCGCAGCGACAGCGCAATGATCCCGACGAGCTCCCGGTCGAGCCCGAGGATCAGGTTGGCGGCAAGGACGAAGGCTTGGCCGAGGTCGAGCACGCCGGCTCCCTAACAGGCCGGCCCGAAAGTCGCTAGGGCAGGGACCGGGCGCCCTTGCCGGAACGACCCGCGCCGCCGCAGCATGCGCCATCGAACAGCGGTCGAGGACGCCATGACGGTACGCATCGAGAAGAACGGTTTCGTCACCACGGTCGTCAACGACCGCATCAATGCCCGCAACGCCTGCGATCCCGAGACCTCGGACGCCCTCCACCAGGCGTTCCTGGACTTCGAAGCCGACGAGAACGCACGCGTGGCCGTGTTCTGGGGCGCGGGCGGCGCGTTCTGCGCCGGGTGGGATCTCAAATCCGCCTCCAGCTTGGAGGACCCGGAGCGGTTCGAGAGCGACATCGTCGAGGGCCTGCGCATCCCTGAAGGAGACGAGCCCTGGACGCGCGGCCCCATGGGCCCGACGCGCCTGCAGCTCACGAAACCCGTGATCGCGGCCATCGAGGGGCCGGCGGTGGCCGGCGGCATGGAACTGGCGCTCTGGTGCGACATGCGGGTGAGGGCCGAGAACGCTTACTTTGGCGTCTATTGCCGACGCTGGGGCGTGCCGCTCATCGACGGCGGCACGGTGCGCCTGCCGCGCCTCGTGGGTGTCGGCCGCGCCCTCGACATCGTTCTCACCGGGCGCAAGGTGCCGGCCGAGGAGGCCCACCGGATCGGACTTTGCGAGCGGGTGGTGCGGCCGGGCGAGGCGAGGGCGGCAGCCGAAGCCATGGCGCAAGAGATCGCCCGCTTCCCGCAAGGCGCGGTGCGGGCCGACCGCCTCGGCGTCTATGCGAGCCACGGCTTCCCGACCGAAGAGGCCCTGCGGCGGGAATGGGCCGGGGGGCTCGAGGCCCTGCGGACGGAAGGTTTGGCGGGTGCGGCCCGCTTTGCTTCCGGTCTCGGCCGCAGCGGCGACTTTGAACGGATTTGAACGGCGTTAGCGCCGTTCCGCAGTCACGACCGGCGAGCGTTCGAAGGGGTTGCGCCTGAAGGCGGAGCCTTCTTTCGCCACGCGCACCCCGAATTCGAACAGGGCCTTCATATAGTCCTGGTCGAAGGGGCCGGGGGCGGATTGCTTGAAGCGGCCGTCGATATGGGTGAACTGCATGTTGAGGCCGGTGCGCTGGGCAAAGCCCGCATGGACGCCCATGGCGGCGCGGCTCGCGGCCTTGATGGCAACGCTCATGCCGCGCCCGAGCACGGAAAGCGTGTTGCGCTCCGTGACCTGGAATTCCGGCGAGAGCTGCGCGTTCACGACCACGTAGATCGGCTGGTTGGTGAGCGGCTGCGAGGGGGTGAGGCCCGCGATGATAGATTCCGGCGCCACGAAGAACGGCGTCGTGAACCCCCGTCCGAATGCATCTCGGCAAAGCGCTTGCCGTTGGCCACGACCGGAATCTCGACGGACGGGAAGATCCCGGGAACCGCCGAGGAAGCCAGGAGAATCGTTCGGAAGAGCTTGAGGGACTGCTCGCCGCCTTCTGCCGCGATCGCCCCCATGTTCCAGGCCACCGGGCGCTGCGTGTCCACGTTGGTGGTGAGCACGAAGAGGCGACGCCCCTGGTTGTGCTCCTCCGCCACGCTCTTCAGCAGGTCCGGCGTGACGAAGCGCTCGATGAGCTTGGTGAGCGGCCAGGTGTCCACCAGGCTCGACGGGGTCGAGCCGAACTCGAACACGTCCGCGGCCGTAATGGTGGTGTAGGCATCCTTGAGAGCCCCGTCGTAGGCCGCACCCGCGAAGGCGAGCGGGGCGATGAGGGCGCCGGTGCTGATGCCGGTCACCACGCCGAAACGGGGCCGCGAACCGGTCTCCTGCCAGCCGCTGAGGAGGCCCGCCGCATAGGCGCCGTTCTCGCCGCCGCCGGAGAGCACGAGCCACGGCTCCTGGTTGGCCTTCGTGGCCGAGGCGAGGGCGTTGCGGTACTCCTCCACCGAGTCGGCGGCGAAGCGCGCGTCGCGGATCGCGCCGGGCTTGGCCTGGAGGCTTTCCTGCAGGGTGAAGGGGGTGCGCTCAGCGGAGCGCTGGTTCTCGGAGATCGCGCCCGCGAGAGTCGGGGAGGGGAGCGCCAGAGTCAGACCGACCAGGCCTGCGGTCATCATCCCTGAGAGGCGATACGCAACGCGCACGGTGAACTCCATCATCGTAAAACTCTCCAGGCCAACTCGGCCGAGAATTGGCGAGTTCCCAAAGCGTGTCGGCAAGAAGGGGCTTGGCAATAAGATTTGAGAGGCGCCGGCGTTACTTCAGCAATAGGTAGGATCGTCCCGATCAGGACTGAGGAGAGGCCGGCATTTTCTGGGAGGATCGTCTTTGGAAGTCGGACAACGCGCGCCGTTGATTTCGGTTTCTTATGCTTGCTTTTCAGGGCTGTGTCGCGTATAGGCGCCGCATCCCACACGCGGAGCCTGCCTCATGATCCTAATGAGGCGTTCCCGGTGGCCGGCACGCCCGGTCCACTGCTCCGCGGAGGCTTAACCGGAGAATACCTATGGCGCTTCCCGATTTCTCGATGCGTCAGCTGCTGGAAGCTGGCGCCCACTTCGGTCACCAATCGCACCGCTGGAACCCCAAGATGTCCCAGTACATCTTCGGCACCCGCAACAACATTCACATCATCGACCTCGCCCAGACGGTCCCGATGCTCCACCGCGCCCTGCAGGCCGTGAGCGACACGGTGGCCAAGGGCGGTCGCGTGCTGTTCGTCGGCACGAAGCGTCAGGCGGCCGATCAGGTCGCGGACGCGGCCAAGCGCTCAGCGCAGTATTACGTGAACGCCCGCTGGCTCGGCGGCATGCTCACCAACTGGAAGACGATCTCCGGCTCCATCTCCCGCCTGCGCAAGGTGGACGAGATCCTCGCCGGCGGCGGTCAGGGCCTCACCAAGAAAGAGCGCCTCATGCTCGCCCGCGAGAAGGAGAAGCTCGAGCGCGCTCTCGGCGGGATCAAGGACATGGGCGGCACGCCCGACCTGATCTTCGTGATCGACACCAACAAGGAGCAGCTCGCCATCCAGGAGGCCAAGCGCCTCGGGATCCCGGTGGCCGCCATCGTCGACACGAACTGCGATCCGGACGGCATCACCTTCCCGGTGCCCGCCAATGACGACGCCGGCCGCGCGATCTCGCTCTATTGCGATCTCGTGGCGCGCGCCGCCATCGACGGCATCGGCCGCGGCCAGGGCGACATGGGCGTGGACGTCGGCGCCTCCGAGAACCCGATGATGGAAGAGCTGCCGGCGAACGACGTCGGCGCGCCGGAGCAGACCGAGCAGTTCGAGCGTCTCGCCGCCCCCCGCGGCGCGCCGGACGACTTCACGAAGCTGAACGGCGTCGGCCCGCAGCTCGCCCAGAAGCTGAACGATGCCGGCATCTTCCACTACTGGCAGCTCGCCGCCATGCAGCCGGGCGACGTCGCCCAGCTCGATCAGGACATGAAGCTCAACGGCCGTATCGACCGTGACGGCTGGATCGCTCAGGCCCGTGGTCTGATCGAGGCCGCGTAAACGCCCTGTGGCGGGGGCCGCGCTCGCGGCCCTGCTTCTGCTGACGTTTCCATAGCCCGGCGTTCGTCGCGAGCGCCGGGCTCCCCATATTCGACCCCATGAAAGGACAGGCCATGGCGAACATTACCGCTGCGATGGTGAAGGAGCTGCGCGAAGCGACCGGCGCCGGCATGATGGATTGCAAGAACGCCCTGAACGAGACGGGCGGCGACATCGAGGCCGCGATCGATTGGCTGCGCAAGAAGGGCCTCTCGAAGGCCGCCAAGAAGGCCGGCCGCGTGGCGGCCGAGGGTCTCGTGGCGGTGGAATCCTCCGGGCACCAGGCCACGATCCTCGAGGTGAACTCCGAGACCGACTTCGTCGCTCGTAACGATCAGTTCCAGGCGTTCGCCCGCGAAGCCGCGAAGATCGCGCTCATGGGCGACGGCAGCGTGGAGGCTCTCGAGAGCGCCCACTTCCCGGGCTCGCAGACCACGGTGAAGGACCGCCTCAACGAGCTCATCGCCACCATCGGCGAGAACATGGCGCTCCGCCGCCTCCAGAAGCTGGAGGTCCAAAAGGGCCTGATCGCGTCCTACGTCCACAACGCGGTCAGCGAAGGTCTCGGCAAGATCGGCGTTCTCGTGGCGCTGGAATCGGAAGGCGACGTGACCGTGCTGGGCCAACTCGGCCGCCAGATCGCCATGCACATCGCGGCGACGAGCCCGCTCGCGGTCGACGCCTCCGGCCTCGATCCCGCGACGCTCGAGCGCGAGAGCGCCATTCTGCGCGAGAAGAACGCCGGAAAGCCTGACCACGTGATGCAGAAGATCGTCGAGAGCGGCCTGAAGAGCTACTACAAGGAGGTCACGCTCCTGGAGCAGTCCTTCGTGCACGATCCGTCGAAGTCGGTCGCGCAGGTTCTGAAGGAAGCCGAATCCAAGGCCGGCAAGCCCGTGGCCCTCAAGAGCTTCGTGCGCTTCGCCCTGGGCGAGGGCATCGAGAAGGAAGAGGGACCGGATTTCGCGGCAGAAGTGGCCGCGGCGGCCGGAACCAAGGGCTAAAGCAGCCTTTCTCCAAAAACGGCGGCGCAAGCCGCCGTTTTCATGTGGGCGCCCCGCATTCCCGCCCCAGATTCAAGCCGCCCGCATTCCTGTGGGCGTCTGGCGCGCCCGCCCCAGATGACAGCCCGCACAATAAGAAGAGGTCAGCAGTGACGAACTCCTTCCGGCGCGTGCTCGTGAAACTGTCCGGCGAAGCCCTCATGGCCCCGGACGGCTACTGGCTTCACCCCCAGACCCTGGCGAGCCTTGCGGACGACATCGCACAGGCCACGAAGGCGGGCTTCGAGATCGCCCTCGTGATCGGCGGCGGCAACATCATCCGCGGTGCCCGCATGAGCGCAGCCGGCTGGATCGACCGTCCGACCGCCGATTCCATGGGCATGCTCGGGACGGTGATGAACTCGCTCGCCCTCGAAACCGCGCTCAACGCCGCCGGCGTTCCGGCTCGCACCATGTCGGCGGTGTCGATGCCCTCGATCTGCGAGACCTATGCCCGGCAGCCGGCCCTGCACCACCTCGACAAGGGGCAGGTCGTGGTGCTGGCCGGCGGCACCGGCAACCCGTTCTTCACCACGGACACCTCGGCGGTGCTGCGTGCCGCGGAGCTGCGCTGCGATGCGGTGCTCAAAGCCACCCAGGTGGACGGGGTCTATTCCGCCGATCCGAAGGCCGACCCCAGGGCCACCCGCTACGACCGCCTCACGCATGACGAGGCCATCGCCCGCGACCTGAAGGTCATGGATACAGCAGCCTTCGCCCTCGCCCGCGAAAGCCGGCTGCCCATCATCGTGGGCTCGGTCCATGCGCCGAGTTCGGTGACCGCGATTCTGTCGGGCTCCGCGCCCGCCACGGTCGTGGCGCCGTGAGGCGGTAGGGGACCGGGCGCTCACGCCCCTTGAAGCCCACGCCGGGGCGGCGTAAGCCCGAAGGGCATTCGCATCCAGAATTGGGGCAGCGGCGTTAACGCCCCACCATGTTCGCGTTAAGGGACCTGAAACGATGACGACATCCTCTTTCGATCTTGGTGACGTGAAGCGCCGCATGCAGGGCGCCATCAATGCCCTGAAGCACGACCTCGGCAGCCTGCGGACCGGCCGCGCCTCTCCGAGCCTGCTCGATCCGCTTCAAGTCGATGCCTACGGCTCGGCCATGTCGATCACCCAGGTCGCGACCGTCAGCGTCCCGGAGCCGCGCCTCCTGTCCGTGCAGGTGTGGGACCGGAGCATGGTTTCGGCGGTCGAGAAGGCGATCCGCGAGTCCGATCTCGGCCTCAATCCTCAGACCGAGGGCCAGGTCATTCGCCTGCGCATCCCCGAAATGAACGAGCAGCGCCGCAAGGAGATGGTGAAGGTCGCCCACAAATACGCGGAGGAGGCCCGCATCGCGGTCCGTCACGTGCGCCGCGACGGGCTCGATCTTCTGAAGAAGCTCCAGAAGGACGGCACCATCGGCGAGGACGACGAGAAGCGGCAGGCCGATCAGGTCCAGAAGGCCACCGACCAGTTCGTCTCCGAGGTCGACAGCGTGCTCGCGGCCAAGGAAAAGGAGATCATGCAGGTCTAAGGGGCCGGGCATGAGGCTAGGAGTCATGATGGCAGGCGACGTGACGGTTCCCGCGACCGCACCGGGAGCGACCGGTGGCGGGGAGGGCGTGCCGGTTCACGTCGCGATCATCATGGACGGCAACGGCCGCTGGGCCGCCCGGCGCGGGATGCCCCGCGTCGAGGGCCATCGCCGGGGCATCGATGCCATCCGCCGGGCCGTGCGCGCGGCGGGGGAACTCGGCGTCCGGTATCTCACGGTCTACAGCTTCTCCTCGGAGAACTGGCGCCGCCCCGCCCAGGAGGTCGCGGACCTCATGGGCCTTCTCAAGCGTTTCGTGCGTCACGATCTCGCCGATCTGCATGCCAACAATGTCAGGGTGCGGATCATCGGCGAGCGGGCGGACCTCCAACCCGACATCCGCGCGCTCCTCCAGGAGGCCGAGGATCTCACCCGCCACAACGACGGGCTCACCCTGGTGGTGGCCTTCAACTACGGCGGGCGCAACGAGATCGTCCGCGCCGCGCAGGCCCTCGCGGAGCAGGTGGCGGCCGGAACCCTCAAGCCGTCCGACATCGATGCCGAGCGTCTGGAGGCCGCGCTCGACACCCGCGGCATCCCGGACCCGGATCTCGTGATCCGCACCTCCGGCGAACAGCGGGTTTCCAACTTCCTGACCTGGCAGACCGCCTATTCCGAATTCGTGTTCCTGCCGGACCTCTGGCCCGATTTCGACCATGCGAGCTTCAAGGCGGCCCTCGACGAATATGCCCGGCGCGACCGGCGCTTCGGCGGGCTGAGCGCCCGGGCGGGCTAGCATGGGTGCGGGCGAAGGCTCCTCGGCTCCGCGGCTTCATCGCTGGCTGACCACGGAACTGGGCGCCCGCGTCGCTTCGGCGGTCGTGCTCGTCATCGCCGCCCTCGTGGCGACCTACGAAGGGGGGTGGCTGTTCGCCCTGTTCTGGCTTCTGGCCGGGACCGCGATCCTGGCCGAATGGGTGGCCATGACCCAGGTCGAGCCCCGCCTGCCCATTCAGATCCTGTTCGGCGCGACGCTCGGAACGCTTACCTTCTTCTATCTCTCAGGCATGGGGATCGCGGCGTATGCCCTCGTTTCGGGCGGGGCGATCGTGGTGAGCCTCCTGATCGCCCGACGCGGGCGCGACCGGTCCTGGACCTGGGCCGGTTTCGTCTATGCCGCCGTGATCGCCATCGTCCCGCCCATCGTTCGGGATCACCCGGAACTCGGGATGGTCGGGCTCGTGTGGATGTTTGCGGTGGTCTGGGCCACGGACGTCGCGGCCTATTTCACCGGCCGGCGCTTGGGCGGGCCGAAGCTCTGGGCTCGCGTGAGCCCGAAGAAAACCTGGTCGGGGTTCGGCGGCGGCCTTGTTGCCGGGACCCTGGCGGGTCTGCTCGTGGCCTGGGTCGCCAACGGTCTCGAGGTCACCAACCGCGCCGACCCCCTCATCGTTGCGGCCCTTTCCGCCGTGGCCTCCGTGGCGAGCCAGATCGGCGATCTCGCCGAATCCGCTCTCAAGCGGCGGTTCGACGTGAAGGACTCAAGCCATTTGATCCCGGGCCACGGGGGCGTCATGGATCGACTCGACGGCTTCTGGGCCGTCGCGGTTCTGATCGGACTCATATTGCTCGTCGATACCCTCTCGTCTCTCTAGAAGCAGCGACACGCTCCCGTGCTCCCCGCCACCCCCGCCCCGTCAGGAAGCCGGACCCAGCGCTTTGCCGCTCCCGAACCAGCAAGATTGGCTCAATGACACAGACCCTCACGATTCTCGGGGCCACGGGCTCCATCGGCCGCTCCACGGCGGACGTCGTTCTGGCCCACCGCGACAGGTTCCGGGTCGAGTCCGTGGTGGGCGGCCGGGACGCACAAGCGCTGGCTGCCATGGCCCGCCGCCTCGATGCCCGCTTTGCCGCGCTCTCGGATCCGAACGGCGGCGCCGAGCTCAAGGAGGCGTTCGCCGGCAGCGGCATCGAGTGCGGGGCCGGGGAGGGCGCCGTCATGGAGGCCGTCGATCGGCAGGCCGATGTGGTGCTGGCTGCGATCAGCGGGACCGCCGGGTTGGCGCCCACCTACGCGGCCATGAAGCCGGGGCGGCGGATCGCGCTCGCCAACAAGGAGAGCCTCGTCTGCGCAGGGCAGGCCTTCATGACCGCAGCGGCTCGGACGGGCGTCACGGTGCTGCCGGTGGATTCCGAGCACAACGCGCTCGACCAGGCCCTGGCAGCCGGGGCGCGGCAGGACGTGCTCTGCGCCATCATCACGGCCTCGGGCGGGCCGTTCCGGACGTGGGAGCGGGAGCGCATCGCAGCCTGCACGCCGGCGGAAGCGGCCGCCCATCCGGTCTGGTCCATGGGGTCCAAGATCAACATCGACTCCGCGACCTTGATGAACAAAGGTCTTGAACTCATTGAGGCGCATCATCTTTTCGGACTTGAGGCCGACCGTCTCGACGTTCTCGTGCACCCCCAATCCATCGTGCACGGCCTCGTCCAGTGGCGCGATGGAGCCGTGACCTCGGGGCTCGCCGCTCCGGACATGAAGATTCCGATCGCCAATGCCCTTCAGCATGGCGGACGCCTGACCATGCCCTTGCCCCGTCTCGATTTGGCCGCGATCGGACGCTTAACCTTCGAGCACGCCGACGAGGCGCGGTTCCCCTGCCTGGGCCTTGCCCGCGCAGCGCTGCGGGCGGGCGGGTCGCAACCCACAATCCTCAATGCTGCCAATGAGATCGCGGTTGCGGCTTTCATGGCGGGCGAGATCCGCTTCTACGACATCTCGGCCGTGGTCGAAACGGTTTGCAACGCGCTCGGGCCGCGCTACCCGGCAGCCCCCGCGAGCGTCGAGGAAGCCCTCGCCGTGGACCGGGACGCGCGGCGGGTCGCGCGGGAGCGCTTGCAACAACTTGAGCCCGCGACCACCTAGCCCAGGTTCGTTGCGGCGGTCCGGACCCGCGACCGCCTGGACCAGGTTCGTTGCAGCGGTTTGTGCCCGCGACCACCTAGGTAAAGAATGATAATGTTCGGCCTGGCGCTCGTCTGAGCGGGGACGAGCGGGAGAGAAACCATGGACGTGTTCGGTGCAGTGGGCGGCGGGGTCGTATCGCTGTTTTCCTATGTGATCCCCTTCCTGATCGTGCTCACCATCGTGGTGTTCGTCCACGAGATGGGGCACTTCCTGGTCGGCCGCTGGTGCGGCATCGGGGTGACGGCCTTCTCGGTGGGCTTCGGCCCCGAGATCGTGGGCTATACCGACAAGCGTGGCACCCGCTGGAAGCTCTGCGCCATCCCGCTCGGCGGCTACGTCAAGTTCGTCGGCGACCTTAATGCCGCGAGCCAGCCGGACTCCGCCGCGGCCAGCCGCCTGACCCCTGCGGAACGGGCCGTGTCCTTCCCGCACCAAGCCGTGTGGAAGCGGGCCGCCGTGGTGGCCGCAGGCCCCATCGCCAACTTCATCCTGGCGATCGCGATCTTCGCCGGCATCAACTACGTGAGCGGCCGCCAGGTGCTGGCCCCCCGGATCGAGTCGATCCAGCCCGGCAGTGCCGCCGAGCGGGCAGGGCTCCTCCCGAACGACGTGATCGTCTCCATCAACGGCCGGACCATCGAGAGCTTCGCCGACATGCAGCGTTGGGTGAGCGCCAATGCGGGCGAGACCCTCACGATCGTGGTGGACCGCAACGGAGAGCGGGTGCCGGTCGAGGCCATCCCGGACCTCAAGGAGCAGACCACCCCCTTCGGCAAGCAGCGGATCGGCCTCCTCGGCGTTCAAGCCTCCCGCAACCCGGAGGATATCCGCCGCATCACCTACGGACCGGTGGGCGCCGTCACCACGGGCGCCAAGGAGACCTGGTACGTCATCGACCGCACCTTCGATTACATCGGCAAGCTCGTGACCGGTCGGGAATCGACGGATCAGCTCTCGGGCCCCATCCGAATCGCGCAGGTCTCCGGTCAGGTGGCCAATCTGGGCGGCGTCGCCGGCCTCATCAGCCTCATCGCCGTGCTCTCGGTCTCGATCGGCCTCATCAACCTCTTCCCGGTCCCGCTCCTCGATGGCGGCCACCTGGTCTTCTATGGAATCGAGGCCGCCCGCGGCCGCCCATTGAGCGACCGAGCCCAGGAGATCGGCTTCCGGATCGGCTTTGCCCTCGTCTTGATGCTCATGCTCTTCGCGACTTGGAATGATATTGTTCACCTTGGCGCATCATTTACGTCGCGCGGGACGTGACACGGAGGACACGCTCGCCCGATAATGCCTGGCGGTTAGGGTTAGCGCCGTTTGCAAGGGCGCCGAAACTCTGTACAAGCGGCGCTACCGACAAGGTTGGTCCAGCCACCCTCCGGCGGGGTCCTCCCGTAGGCAGAAAAGAAAAGAGACGGGCGAGTTGATGATGTCGACGACCACCAAGCGCCGGCGCGGATCGGTGAAGACGGCCGCTGTCGCAACGACCATGTTCGTAGCGGTTCTTGCAACCGCTGGAAGCGCCTTCGCCCAGCAGGTTGTGGTGCAGGGCAACCGTCGCGTCGATGCCGAGACCGTGCGCTCCTATGTCGTGGGTGCCGGTGGTTCCGTTGAGGAAGCGCGTCGGGCTCTCCTTGCCACGGGCATGTTCTCGAATGTGAGCGTCGCTCGCCGCGGTTCGGCCATCGTCGTCACCGTCGCGGAGAACCAGACCATCAACCGTGTGGCCTTCGAGGGGAACCGGCGCGTGGAGCGCGCCACCCTGGAGGCCGAGGTTCAGACCCGGGCACGCGGGGCCTACAACCAGGCGATCATCGACGCCGATATCCAGCGCATCCTGGAGGTCTATCGCCGGACCGGCCGCGGTCTTGCCCAGGTCACATCCCGCGTGGTGGACCTCCCGAACGGCCGAATCGACGTGGTGTTCACCGTCGTCGAAGGCGACAAGACCGGCATCGAGGAGATCCGCTTCGTCGGCAACAGCGCCATTTCGTCGAGCCGCCTGCGCGGCGTGATGACGACGACCGAGGCGAACCTCCTCAGCTTCTTCAAGAACACAGACGTTTACGACCCGGATCGCCTCGCGGCCGACCTGGAGCTGATCCGCCGGTACTACCTCAAGAACGGCTACGCCGATTTCCGGGTGGTTTCGACGGACGTTCAGTTCGATGCCGCGCGGGGCGGGTACGTCGTCTCGATCGCCGTCGAAGAGGGGCCGCAATACCGCATCGGCGGCGTGAACATCGAGTCCCGCATCCCGGACGTGGACACCAACGTGCTCCGCAGCCGTGTGACCACCGCGGCCGGCCAGGTCTACAACGCCGAAGCCGTGGAGCGCTCGCTTCAGAACGTCACCACCGAAGTGGCCCGCCGCGGCTATGCCTTCGCGCAGGTTCGCCCCGTCGGCACCCGCGATCCGGCGACCCAGACCATCAGCCTCGGCTACGTGGTCGAAGAGGGGCCGCGTGTTTACATCGAGCGGATCAACGTTCGCGGGAACGCCCGGACCCGTGACTATGTGATCCGCCGCGAGTTCGACCTCGGTGAAGGCGACGCCTACAACAAGGTGCTCGTCGACCGCGCCGAGCGCCGCCTGAACAGCCTCGGCTACTTCAAGCGCGTCCGTGTGACGAACGAGCCGGGCTCGGCGCCTGACCGTGTGATCGTGAACGTGGATGTGGAAGATCAGTCCACCGGCTCGTTCTCCGTCGCCGGCGGCTACTCCACCTCGGACGGCTTCATCGGCGAAGTCTCGGTCACCGAGTCGAACTTCCTCGGTCGCGGCCAATATGTGCGCCTCGCGGGCACTTACGGCGAGCGCACCCAGGGCATCGACTTCTCGTTCACGGAACCGTACTTCCTCGGCTACCGCCTGGCGGCCGGCTTCGACCTGTTCTCGAAGTACAGCGACCAAACCCAGTACTCGCGTTACGAGAACCAGGTGACCGGCGGTCAGCTGCGTCTCGGCCTTCCGATCACCGAGGAACTTGGGATCACGGCGCGCTATTCGCTCTACGAGCAGAAGCTCTCCATCCCAAACACCCCCGGCCGTCCCTACAACGACTGCTCCAACCCCATTGCCGGCATCACGGGCCTCAATCCGGACGGCACGCCCAACCGCGGAGCGTGCGAGGGCAACGGCGAGGCGTCGATCGCGCTCAAGGAATCGGCCGGCACGACCATCACGTCGCTCGTCGGTGCGACGCTGGTCTACAGCACCCTGGACAATCCCCGGGAGCCGCGGAACGGTTTCTATGCGGAGCTGAAGCCGGATATCGCCGGCCTGGGCGGCGACTCGCGCTACTTCCGCGTGACCGGCGACGGGCGCTACTATCACGAGCTGATCGAGGACGTGGTCGGTATCGCCCGCGTTCAGGGCGGCCACGTGCAGAGCTTCGACTCGAACCTGCGTATCGTCGACCACTTCTTCCTTGGCCCGTCGCTCGTCCGCGGCTTCGCCTCGGCTGGTATCGGTCCGCGCGACATCTCCACCCTCGACAGCAACTCCAACGCCATCGGCGGCACGACCTACCTTGGCGGCTCGGTTGAGGTTCAGTTCCCGATCTTTGGCCTGCCGCGGGAACTCGGCCTCAAGGGCGCCCTGTTCGCCGATGCCGGTACGCTGTTCGGGTTCGAGGGTCGTACGAGCTTCGGTGACGTGAACCGGAACTCGATCCTCGACGGCTTCGATCCCGTCTCCCGAACCTGCCGTGTGACGCCTGCCCTGCAGGTTCAGGCGGAGTGCATCCAGGTCCGCGACAGCGCCGCGGTCCGTTCGTCGGTCGGTGCCAGCATCCTGTGGAGCTCACCCCTGGGTCCCATCCGGTTCGACTACGCCTACGCCCTGTCGAAGGACGAAGGCTTCGTGGACCCGACCAGCGGGGTTCGGGTCGGTGCCGACCGCACCCAAGCCTTCCGCTTCTCCGGCGGATCGCGCTTCTAATCGGCAGAGCGCCTCCTTCAGGAGGCGCTCTCGCTTAGAGCTGATGCCAGAGCCGAA
Organism: Microvirga sp.; assembly: GCA_035944635.1. Taxonomy (GTDB): domain Bacteria; phylum Pseudomonadota; class Alphaproteobacteria; order Rhizobiales; family Beijerinckiaceae; genus Microvirga. The sequence goes on along the minus strand of DASZAZ010000083.1, from coordinate 12,603 downwards.
CTTCTTCCCGCAGGGGCCGGTCCTCACCTTGAAGGAGGTGGCGGATCTGGCAGGCGTTCAGGTGCCCGAGGGTGCCGATGCCGATCGCATCGTCCGCGGCGTGGCCCCCATCGAGACCGCCGGTCCGGGCGACATCGCCTATATGGACAATGCCGCCTATGCGGAGGCGTTGAGCCAGACCAGGGCCGGCATCTGCCTCGTATCCCTACGCTTCGCACCGCGTGTGCCGCCCTCGACGATCGCTCTGGTCGTCCCGCAACCCTACCGGGTTTTCGCGCTCGTTCTCGCGCGCCTGTTTCCTTCCGCCATGCGTCCAGGCTCGGGCTTCGGCGCCACCGGTGTCTCGCCGGGGTCTTTCATCCATCCGACCGCCCGGCTGGAGCACGGCGTCACGGTCGATCCCGGCGCCGTCGTCGGGCCGCATGCGGAGGTCGGTTCCGGGACGGTGCTCGGCGCGCATGCCGTGATCGGGCCCGATGTGAAGGTCGGGCGGGACTGCTCGATCGGACCGAACGTCACCGTCTCGCACGCGCTCCTCGGCAATCGGGTGATCCTGCACCCCGGCGTCCGGATCGGTCAGGACGGCTTCGGCTTCGCCATGAGTGCCAAGGGCCATGCCAAGGTCGCCCAGATCGGCCGCGTGATCATCCAGGATGACGTCGAGATCGGCGCCAACACCACGGTCGATCGGGGGGCCAGCCGCGACACGATCATCGGCGAGGGGACGAAGATCGATAACCTCGTCCAGGTGGGCCACAACGTGGTGATCGGGCGTCACTGCATCATCGTCGCGCAGACCGGGATGGCGGGCTCGACCACGTTGGAGGATTTCGTGGTGCTGAGCGCCCATGTGGGGACCTCGGGCCACCTCACGATCGGCACCGGGGCCCAGATCGCCGCCAAGAGCTTCGTCTACAACGATGTGCCGCCGGGCGCCCGCTGGGGAGGCATCCGAGCCAAACCGTTGCGGGATTGGCTGCGCGAACTCGCGGCCCTGAAAACCCTTGCATCTGACCGCGATATCGCCAAACAGGACGACGCTCCCCCGCGCGAGTGAGGCGGGATGCAGGACCCGGAGTAAGCCATCCATGTCGGAGATGCCGAGCACGCTCGCCTCAGCGGATATCGTCAAGATCCTCGAGCTGTTGCCCCACCGGTATCCTTTCCTCCTGGTGGACCGGATCATCGAAATCGATGGCGACCGCTCCTGCATCGGGATCAAGAACGTTACCTTCAACGAGCCCCAGTTTACCGGCCATTTTCCGAGCCGCCCGATCTTCCCGGGCGTGCTGATGATCGAGGGTATGGCTCAGACCGCGGGGGCGATCTGCGTGATCGCCAAGATGAACGAACAGAAGCCGCCGAAGCAGGTGTTCTTCATGACCGCCGACAAGGTGAAGTTTCGCAAGCCCGTCGAGCCCGGCGACACCGTCCGCTACCACATGACCAAGATCAACAATCGCCGCAACATGTGGTGGTATCGCGGGGAAGCCAGGGTCGATGGCAACCTGGTCTGCGAGGCTGAACTCAGTGCCATGTTGGTGACCGACTGATGGTCGGCGCGTTCGTTCACCCGAGCGCTGTGGTCGAGCCCGGGGCCGTTCTTGGCGACGGCGTTCGCATCGGGCCATTCTGCCTCGTCGGCGCAGACGTTACCTTGGGCGAGAGATGCGAGCTCATCAGCCATGCGGTGGTGACAGGGCGCACGACGGTCGGCCCGCGGACCAAGATCTATCCTTTCGCCTCGATCGGGCACCCGCCGCAGGATCTGAAATATGCGGGCGAACCCTCGACCCTGACGATCGGCGCGGATTGCACGATCCGCGAGGGTGTGACCATGAACCCCGGCACTGCCGGCGGCACCATGACGACGGCCGTGGGCGATCGCTGCCTGTTTCTGGCGAACGCTCACGTGGCGCATGATTGCCGCGTCGGCGACGACGTGATCTTTTCCAACAACGTCATGCTCGCCGGCCATTGCAGCATCGGCAATTTCGCCATCATCGGCGGTGGGGCCGGTGTGCATCAATTCGCCCGGATCGGGCATCATGCCTTCGTGGGCGGCATGAGCGCCATCGAGAACGATGTCATTCCCTACGGCATGGCGCTCGGCAACCGCGCCTACCTCGCGGGGCTCAACATCATCGGCTTGCGCCGGCGCGGCTTCAGCCGCGAGCAGATCCACGATCTGCGGCGCGCCTACCGCTTGCTCTTCGCCCAAGAGGGCACGTTGTCCGAGCGCGTGCAGGACGTGGCGGCAGAATTCGCCGAACACCCGACGGTCCACGAGATTCTCGATTTCATCCGTGATGGCAAGGACCGCTCCCTCTGCACGCCGCGCGATGCTGCGGGTGGCGGCTGATGACGAAGCTCCGGGGTCCGGTCGTCGTGATGGCTGGATCGGGTCGGCTCCCGGTCCAACTCGTTGAGCATCTCGAACGCACCGGTCGGGACTTTCGTGTTCTTGCCTTTAAGGGCTATGCGGCCGCTCCCCTCCGCCGCAAGGCCCATGCGGTCGTCGACCTTCTGGACCTGGGGACGATGCGCCGGCAGCTGGAGCAGTGGGCTCCAGGCGCTGTCACCGTCGTCGGTGCCATTCGCCGTCCCTCGGCAAACAGGCTCCTGAAGGCCTATTCCGGCATTTCGGCGACGCAGACGGCCATCGAAGGTGCCGCGCGCGGCGACGACAAAATGTTCAGCGGCGCGCTCACGATCCTCGAAGGGTGGGGGCATCCGGTGCTCGGAGCCCATGAGATCAGTCCCGATCTCCTGGCGGGGCCCGAGTTCAAATCGAGCATTGCCGTCGATGACCGCGCCCGCGAGGCGATCGATGTGGGCCTGCGCCTCCTGACGACGCTCTCGCCCTACGACATGGGGCAGGCCACCGTGGTTTCGGGCCAGCGTGTTCTTGCCATCGAAGGACCCGAGGGCACCGACCGCATGCTGAAGCGGGTCCGCGGGATCAATCAGGTACACTTCTTCCGCAAGAAGAGAAACAGCGGCGTGCTGATCAAGACCGCGAAGATGGGGCAGGATCTACGGGTCGACATGCCGACCATCGGCCCCCGTACGGTGATCGAGGCCGCCCGCGCCGGGCTCGGCGGCATTGCCGTCGGGGCCGGTTCCACGATCGTGCTCGATCGGTCGGAGACGTTGAGCCGCGCCGAGCGTCTTGGGTTGTTTCTCACAACGGTGGAACTGTCCTGGCTTCAGGGGCGCGCCTGATGGCGGCAGAGCGCGCGCTGCACGTCTGGCTCGTCGCCGGCGAGGAATCCGGTGATCAACTCGGCGCCAGCCTCATGCGCGGGCTGAAGGCGCGGGTCGGCGAGGGGGCTCTACGCTTCAGCGGCGTCGGCGGACACGCCATGGAGGGGGAGGGGCTCAAGAGCCTGTTCCCACTCGCCGACGTAGCCGTCATGGGCTTCACGGCCATCCTGGCGCGGTTCCCGACGCTCTACAAACGCGTGCATGCCACCGTGGATGCGGCGGTCGCGGCCAATCCCGACATCCTGGTCATCATCGACAGCCCGGAGTTCACCCATCAGGTCGCCAAGCGCGTTCGCAAGCGCGCCCCGTCCATTCCGATCGTGGATTATGTCAGCCCGTCCGTGTGGGCCTGGCGCCCCGGTCGGGCCGCGAAAATGCGGGCTTACGTGGACCATATCCTCGCGCTGCTCCCCTTCGAGCCCGCGGCCCACGAGAGCCTCGGCGGCCCCCCATGCACCTACGTAGGCCACCCCCTCGTCGAGCGAGTGAGCCGCCTGCGGCCCGCGCCCGGCGAACGGGCGGCCGTGGGTTCGGGTCCATTCAAGCTGTTGGTTCTGCCCGGAAGTCGCCGGACCGAGATCACGCGGCTGATGGAGCCTTTCGGCGAGACGGTACGCCGCCTGCGCGACGTGAGTCCCCAGCCCTTGGAGGTGATGCTTCCGGCAGTCGCTCACCTCGCGGCGGACATCGAGGAGGCCGCGAAGGCTTGGCCCGTGAAGCCGCAGATCGTGCATGGCGAGGAGGCGAAATGGGCAGCGTTCCGTTCCGCGCACGGTGCACTGGCAGCCTCCGGCACCGTGACCCTCGAACTTGCGCTCGCGGGCGTCCCGATGGTGGTGGGCTATCGGCTGTCGCGGCTCGAGGAGCAGATCACCCGCTTCATCAAGGCTCATTCCATCGTTCTGGCGAACCTCGTTCTCGCCGAGAACGTCGTCCCTGAGTTCATCCAGAATGCCTGCAACCCCGAGACCCTGGCGAGCACGCTCCTGCCCCTCATGACCGACACCCCGGAGCGGCGCCGGCAGATCGAAGCTTTCGAGCGGCTCGACGGGCTCATGATCGATCCGGCCGAAAGTGCGAGCGAGCGCTCCGCCCGCATCGTCCTGGAGATGGCGCGGCGCGCATGAAAAAGGGGCCCTTTGGGCCCCTGTTCCTTGTCCAGCCTGCGGCGCGTCAGCCGCGCTGAGCCACCGTGAGATAATCGCGCTTCGGCGCACCCACATAGAGCTGGCGCGGACGACCGATCTTCTGGCTCGGGTCCTCGATCATCTCCTTCCACTGGGCAATCCATCCGACCGTGCGGGCCAGCGCGAACAGCACCGTGAACATGGAGGTCGGGAAGCCCATCGCCTTCAAGGTGATGCCCGAATAGAAGTCGATGTTTGGATAGAGCTTCTTCTCGACGAAGTACTCATCCTTGAGGGCGATCTGCTCCAGCTCCACGGCGACGTCGAGGAGCGGGTCGTCCTTGATCCCGAGCTCGTTCAGCACCTCGTGCGTGGTCTTCTGCATGATGCGGGCGCGCGGATCGTAGTTCTTGTAGACCCGGTGGCCGAAGCCCATGAGGCGGAACGGATCGTTCTTGTCCTTCGCCTTGGCGATGTATTCCGGAATCCGGTCCGGGGTGCCGATCTCCTCCAGCATCTTCAGCGCCGCCTCGTTGGCGCCGCCGTGGGCGGGACCCCAGAGGCACGCGATACCGGCCGCGATGCAGGCGAAGGGGTTGGCGCCGGACGAGCCGGCGAGGCGCACCGTGGAGGTGGAGGCGTTCTGCTCGTGATCGGCGTGGAGGATGAAGATCCGGTCCAGCGCCCGGGAGAGCACCGGGTTGACCTTGTACTCCTCGGCCGGGACCGCAAAGCACATGCGCAGGAAGTTCGAGGTGTAGTCGAGGCTGTTCTGCGGATACACGAAGGGCTGGCCCACATGGTACTTGTAGGCCATGGCGGCGAGCGTCGGCATCTTCGCGATCATGCGCATGGAGGCGACCATGCGCTGGTGCGGATCCGAGATGTCGGTGGAGTCGTGGTAGAACGCCGAGAGGGCGCCGACGCAGCCCACCATGATGGCCATGGGGTGGGCGTCACGGCGGAAGCCGGTGAAGAACCGGTTCATCTGGTCGTGCACCATGGTGTGGCGCGTGACGCGGTAGTCGAAATCGGCCTTCTGCGCGGCGGTCGGCAGCTCGCCGTAAAGCAGCAGGTAGCAGGTCTCCAGGAAATCGCCGTGCTCGGCCAGCTGCTCGATCGGGTAGCCGCGATAGAGCAGAACGCCCTCGTCGCCGTCGATATAGGTGATCGACGACTCGCAGGCCGCCGTGGAGGTGAAGCCCGGGTCGTAGGTGAACATCCCGGTCTGGCCGTAGAGCTTCGAGATATCGACGACGCTCGGCCCGATCGTGCCCTCCTTGACGGGCATCTGGACCTGCTTGTCCCCGAGGCTGAAGTTGCTGGCTTGTGAGCTCATGGAGGGCAGGCCCTTTCGAGGGTGTGTCGGGAGGCCTTCAAGCGGGGCGGAGCGCGAGGCTCGAGCAACGCCAACCATCGGGCTCTGCCGGCAGGTGGAGACGTGGGGTGGGGTTAGCTTATCCGTGACGTGCGTTCAAGCGTGCCGAAAGAGGGAGAACAGGCGATTTCAGGCGTCTTTCGCGCCTGAAACAGCGCTTCCTCAAACGGCGGATGCCGCTTCCGGTACCTGATCGCGGATGCGAGCGAGAGTTTCGTCGCGGCCCAGCACCGCCATCACGTCGAAAATGCCGGGGGACGTGGCGCGTCCGGTGAGCGCCGCCCGGAGAGGCTGCGCGACCTGACCGAGCTTCGCGCCGAGCGCCTCCGCATGGAGCCGCACCGCCTCTTCGGCTGTGGCGGCGCCCCATTCCGGCAAGGCTTCGAGCCGCGCGGGGAGCCCCTGCAGCCGTCCGCGCCCCTCGTCCGAGAGGAGCCCGCGCGCCTTCTCGTCGAGGGCGAGCGGTCGCTCGGCATAGAGGTAGTAGGCGCTGTCGAGGAGCTCGACGAGGGTCTTGGCACGCTCCTTCAGCCCCGGCATCGCGGCCAGGAGGTTCCGGCGGAGGTCCGGCGGCAGCACGGGCGGCAGGCCGCGCTCCGGCCCGAGTTCCGGAAGGATGACTTCGAGCGCCTCCACCAGATCCTCGTCCGAGGACTGGCGCATGTAGTGGCCGTTGAGGTTTTCGAGCTTGGCGAAATCGAAGCGCGCCGGCGAGCGGCCGATGCTTTTCAGATCGAAGGCCTCGATCATCTCCCGGGTCGAGAAGAACTCCTGGTCGCCGTGGCTCCAGCCGAGGCGCACGAGGTAGTTCCGCAGGGCCGGCGTGAGATAGCCCAAGGTGCGATAGGCGTCGACGCCGAGCGCCCCGTGGCGCTTCGAGAGCTTCGCGCCGTCCGGCCCGTGGATCAGCGGGATGTGGGACATGGACGGCACGGACCAGCCGAGCGCCTGATAGATCTGCGTCTGCCGCGCCGCGTTGGTGAGGTGATCGTCGCCGCGGATGATGTGGGTGATGCCCATGTCGTGGTCGTCCACCACGACCGCCAGCATGTAGGTGGGCGTGCCGTCGGAGCGCAGCAGCACGAGATCGTCGAGATCCTTGTTCTGCCAGACCACGCGGCCCTGCACCTCGTCCTCGACCACCGTCTCGCCCTCGGTCGGCGCGCGGAGGCGGATGACGGGCTTCACGTCCTTCGGGGCCTCGGCGGGATCGCGGTCGCGCCAGCGGCCGTCATAGCGCAGGGGCTTGCCTTCGCGCCGCGCGGTCTCGCGCATCTCCTCCAGCTCCTGCTGGCTTGCGTAGCAGTAATAGGCGTTGCCGGAGGCGAGGAGGCTTTCCGCCACCTCCCGGTGCCGCGCCGCGCGGGAGAACTGGTAGACGATGTCGCCGTCCCAAGAGAGCCCGAGCCAGGAGAGCCCTTCGATGATCGCCTGGATCGCCGCGTCCGTGGAGCGTTCCCGGTCCGTGTCCTCGATGCGCAGCAGCATGCGGCCGCCGTGCCGCTTGGCGTAGAGCCAGTTGAACAGGGCCGTGCGCGCGCCACCGATATGCAGGAAGCCGGTGGGCGAGGGGGCGAAACGGGTCACAACGGGGGCGTTCATCAGACGGGGGAGACCTCAGGGGTTTAAGAGAAGTTTCTGCGCGGGCAGCTTAGCCGGACTTGGCCGGAGCGCGCGGTGGTCTAACATGCGTTCGAGCCCCGCGTGAAGCAGAAGCGATGGCCGGGGACAACCCGGCCGGGCCCGCGTCTGCCGGACGCGATCGCCAAGGGTGCCCCGCAAGGCGCCGGTTGAGCAGGAGCCATGGCCCAAGACAACCCGAGAGCGCCCCTTCGGATCCGCCGGCCCCTATCGCAGGCAGCCGCAGGCGTGCTCGCCGGTCCGTTGGCCGGTATGTCCCGGCCGTCCTTGGGCCTCTCGGGGTTGGGTGCATGGATCACCCGCTGCCTCACGCAGGAAATCGAGCAGCGTCGCCTGTTCGTCTGGATACCCGTCTGCTTCGGGGTCGGCATCCTGGCCTTTTTCCAGGCCGAGGGCCGGCCCGCCTTCTGGGCTCCGCTGCTGTTTTCCGCCGCCGGCGTCGCGGCAGCCGTTGCGCTGCGCCGCCACCTCGGCGGGCTCGCGGTCGCGATCGCGTGTGCAGCCCTATTCGCCGGCTTCGCCGCGGCCGTGATCCGCACGCGCTCCGTCGAAGCCCCAATCCTGCCGCGCACGATGATCGCGCCGCTCTCCGGCTTCGTGGAAGCGATCGAGGAGCGGGGCGACGGGGCGCGGCTCACGCTGCGCGTTCACGCGTTCGGCACGCTAGCGGCAGCCGAGCGGCCGAAACGCGCGGGTCACGGTGCGCGACGCACGCGACCTTCGCCCGGGCCTGTTCGTTTCCGCCACCGCACGCCTGCTGCCGCCGCCGGAAGCCGCTTGGCCCGGCGGCTACGACTTCGCGCGCGATTCCTACTTTCGCGGCATCGGGGCGGTGGGCTCGCTCGTGGGCCGCGTGCAGCAACGGGCGCCGCCGGAGCCGCCGCCATGGGGCCTCCGCGTTGCGGCAGCGGTGGACGATGCCCGCAACACCCTGGCGCGCCGCATCGCGGACGCGTTCGGGGGTCCGGCCGGAGCGGTGGCGGCGGCGCTTGTCACCGGCAAGCGCGGCTTCATCGACGAGCCCACCAACGAGGTGCTGCGCGCCGCCGGGATCTACCACATCGTGTCGATCTCAGGCCTCCACATGGTGCTCGCCGCCGGCACGTTCTTCTGGGTCACGCGAGCCCTTCTCGCGCTGTTCCCCTCGGTCGCGCTGCTCTGGCCCGTGAAGAAGATCGCGGCGCTCGTCGCCATGGCGGGCGCCGCCGCCTATTGCATCTTCTCGGGCTCGGAGGTCGCGACCGAGCGCTCGCTCATCATGACGCTCGTGATGTTCGGCGCGATCCTGGTCGACCGACCGGCGCTATCCTTGCGCAACCTCGCGATCGCGGCCCTGATCGTCCTCGCCCGCGAGCCCGAGACCCTGCTTGGCCCCAGCTTCCAGATGTCGTTCGGCGCCGTCGCCGCCCTGATCGCGCTCGCGGGAGCCTTGCAGCCGCATCTCGCCGCGGAGCCAGGGGGAGGGTGGCTCGGCCGAGGTTTCCTGTGGGCCCGCCGCAGCCTCATCGGGCTCATCGCCGTGACCCTGGTTGCGAGCCTAGCGACGGCGCCCTTCGGGGCCTATCATTTCCATACGCTGAACCCGCTCGGCCTCGTCGGCAACGCCCTCGCCCTGCCGCTGGTCTCCCTCGTCGTGATGCCCTTCGCGCTGCTCGGCACGCTCGCCTATCCCTTCGGCCTCGACCGGCCGGTTTGGCTGCTCATGGGAGCGGCGGTCGATGCGACCTTACGCTTGTCGGCCTGGGTCGCAGGCTTCGAGGCCTCCACGGTGATCGTGCCGGCCATCGGTGCAGGAGCGCTGGCGCTCTTTGCCATCGCGCTGCTTGTTGCAACGCTGCCCGCCTCGTCCCTGCGCTGGTTCGCTGTCGTGCCCGCCGGCGCGGGCCTTGCGCTCGCCGCGACGCCTGAGCGCTACGATGCCTTCATCGATCGGGACGGCGTGGGCGCCGCGGTGCGCGGCCCCCATGGTCGCCTCGTGATCGTCGGGCGCCCATCCTCCTTCGTGGCCGAGCAATGGCTGCGCGCGGACGGCGATGCACGTCTCGCCTCCGATCCGTCGCTCCGGGAAGGCGTGCGCTGCGACCGCGTTGGATGCGTGGTGACGATGGCGGACGGACGAGCGCTCGCCCTGGTGCAGGACCCGCGCGCCTTCGAGGAGGATTGCCGGCGCGCAGCCGCGATCGTCTCGCGCCTCACGGCGCCGGCGTCCTGCAAGGCGGCACTCGTTCTCGACCGCGACGCCCTGCAAGCGGGCGGCGCCACCGCGTTGCGCCTTGCCGGCGCCGGCTTCGAGATCTGGACCGCTCGTGGAACAGGGGAACCCCGTCCATGGGGGAGAATCGTTCCGGCACCCCGGGCGCCGCCTCCTCGACCTTCCGCCGAGCCGGACGAGGAAGAGCCAGCCCCGGCCACTGACGAGTGGCGCTGAGCGCGCCACGCTCGCGCCAAACGGGAAGGGCGAGGATTTCTCCCCGCCCCTTCAGCATCAATATCGCCGCACGAGGCTGACGAGCTTGCCCTGGATCTTCACCCGATCGGGGCCGAGCACCCGGGTCTCGTATTGCGGGTTCGCGGCTTCGAGCGCGATGGAGGAGCCGCGACGGCGAAAGCGCTTGAGGGTCGCTTCCTCCTCGTCGATGAGCGCCACGATGATGTCGCCCGTATTGGCCTGATCCTGCTTGCGGATGACCACGAGGTCGCCGTCCAGGATGCCGGCCTCCACCATCGAGTCGCCGCGCACTTCCAGCGCGTAATGCTCGCCCTGCGCCAGGAAGTCGGGCGAGAGGGTGATGGAATGGCTCGTGTTCTGGATCGCCGAGATCGGCGTGCCGGCGGCGATGCGGCCCATCACCGGAATCTGCGTGTCGCCGTAGCGGGTTTCCGCCGGAGGGGCGGGGGGCGCCGCCGCCTTGGCGCGGGAAAGGCCGCCCTGGACCACGCTCGGCGTGAAGCGGCGCGCGGCGCCGGCTGCCGGCGCGACCTCCGGCATGCGGATCACCTCGATGGCGCGGGCCCGGTTCGGCAGGCGGCGAATGAAGCCGCGCTCCTCCAGGGCCGTGATGAGCCGGTGAATGCCGGATTTCGACTTCAAATCGAGAGCGTCCTTCATCTCGTCGAAGGAGGGCGGAACGCCGGTCTCGCGGAGACGCTCGTGGATGAAGCGCAGGAGCTCGTGTTGTTTACGCGTCAGCATCGGCCTGCCTGGGTTCTACACGCTCTGGGAGCGATTCTGGAAAACAAAGCAAGAACACGGTAGTCGTTCCCGCTGTGTTCCGCAAGCAGGAAGCTTGGCCGGGCGTGGATTTCTGTGAGTGACCGCACGAGAGCGCTGACCATAAGGCAGGCGAGCGCCGCGAAGATCAGTACCGTCTCGCTTCAGCTGGGCCTAAGCTCTTCGGATTAGGCCACACCGAACAGCTCCCGGTCTCGCTCTTCTTGACTGCCGCTAGGGAAGAGGTGGTCAACCCTGGCTAGGTCGGCAGGGGGTGCCAGAACAACTTCTGGCCAATCCTAAAGAACATTATTTCGGGGCAATTATGGCGGTTTTTGTTGATGGTAATACGCTCGCGGGCGTCACGGGCGTTGGGAATCAGAATCAATCCTCTGTCGCGGCTCTGACGTCGGATGTCGTTGTTGTGACTTGGGCTCACGCCTCAGGCGCGCCGGCTCAACCCACAGTCATTAAAGGGCAACTCTTCTCGGCCTCCTCCGGTGCAAGTCTTAGCGCGGAGTTTCTCGTCAGTTTGCCTGATCCCGATAACCAGACATCACCGTCGGTCGCCCGCCTGTCGGACGCAAGCTTCGTGGTGACTTGGACGGATGCAACGGGCGACGGCGATCAGTCGAGGATTATGGCCCGGACATTCAATCTTGATACAAGCGACTACACTGTAAAGACGCCCGGAACGCCCCCGCAGCAGGTGAATCAAGACCCAACTGGAACCCAGGACCATTCATCTGTTGCAGCTGCGACCGTCGATGGAAAGACCACCTTTGTCGTCACATGGGCAGACAATGACGGTGGAACGAACGGGACCGACATCGAAGGGCGCGTGTTCCTAACCACTACGCAGACGGGAACAACGCTATTCGATGCTGCTACCGGTGCTAGTGCTGATTTTGACGTTTCGTCGGGCCTTGGCGAGCAAACCCACCCGTCGGTCGCAGCAGTGTCGTACCAAGGCGGTGCTGGGTTTGTCGTTGCCTGGAATGAAGCGAGCACCGTAAAAGGACAAGCCTTTACGCTGGCTCAGACGTCCAATGTTCTGAGCCCTAGCGTGTCTGCTATCCCAGGAAGTAGCTTTACGGTCGAGCGCCCGGCAAGCTCGGTCGTAGGCGAAGCGTCCGTGGCTCCTCTGTCCGACGGTCGGTTCGCTGTCGTGTGGACCGACAATGCCAATGACTCCAATGGCAAAGACGTCGAGAGCCAAGTCTTCAAGGTGGTAGCCGACCCTACCGCAAACGTTCCGGAGAATGTGAAGGTCCTCGCTGGAGGGAAGTTCACCATAGCATCGGGGCTCGACGCTCAGGAACAGCCGTCAATCGCGGCCTTGACGCTTCCGACGGAACCTAACTCCAAGATTGTTGTCACGTGGACAGATAACGAACCCGATGCGAACGGCGACGAGGTAAGGGGCCAGGTGTTTAACCTCGATACCGTAGCCCCGTCGGTGGCGACGTATTCTCCGACCGACGGCGCTACAGGAGTGCCGGTAGGTGCGAACCTGGTGCTCACCTTCAATGAGGAGGTTCAGGCGGGTACGGGTCTGATTAGGATCCACCGCTCATCCGATGACTCCGTCGCTCAAACGTTCGACGTTGCGAGCAGCGTCGACAACGGTGGCCCCCTCACGTTCAGCGGAATGACGCTGACGATCAACCCCCCGACAGACCTGATCCCAGGCACCGCCTATTACGTGACGGTGACGAAGGGGGCGGTGCGGGATCTGGCCTTCAACGACTATGTGGACTTGGTAGGCACTTTCAACTTCACCACGCAGGCGGCCGCGCCTCCTTCCGGAGGCGGTGGTGATCCGACGCCTGCTGGTCCGACGCCTGGACCTGATCTGTTGGTGCTGACGGAGGGCGCGGACAGCATGGACGCGCTCGCCGGCGACGACACCGTCTCGGCGCTGCGGCAACGACACGGTCTCGGGCGGAGCCGGCAACGACTCGCTTCTGGGCGGGTCG
>DASZAZ010000082.1:0-35690 GCA_035944635.1 Microvirga sp. | reverse complement strand
CGCATCCGGCACGCCATCAGACGAGCAGCACTGCGCGACGCTGATGGCGGCGCGTCCTGCACCACCGGGCCTAGAGCTCGCCTGCGGCGAACACCCCCCACCCCTACCCCTCCCCTGAGGGGAGGGAGGTGCCTCGTCCTGGGGACGGCGATCCACGCCCGGCACCCCCCACCCTGAGTCCCTCCCCGCCGCACGCGGGGGAGGGGGAGACGAGGTGCCTTCTTCGGTAGTAAGCTCTCATCCCACCCGGCCCTTTAGGCCTCCCTCCCTTAGGCCAAGGAGGGACGTCGCTCCGCTTGCGTCCCGCCCCCAAACCGACCATATAGGCGGCGGGAGGTTGGCGAGGGACGTCTCACTCGCCAACCGGGTCAGGTCCGGAAGGAAGCAGCCCTAACGAGACCGAACGGGTCTTCGTCCAGCCTCCCACCCTCGCGCTCCCGAGCGGTCGAGCGCTGCACACCTCAAAGCTTCCCAAGGCCGATGGAAGAGACCACAGCCGGCACCGCCCCTTTCGACGAGCCGGCCCTGCCAGGTTTGTCCTCTCGCTCCTCCGCCGGTGAGCCCGGCCTGCCGGGCTTGACGACTCCGGCGGCCGACGAGCCCGGTCTCCCGGGTCTCGCTGCTATTGAAAAACCTGCTCCCTACCGCGTGCTGGCGCGAAAATACCGGCCGCGCTCCTTCGCCGATCTCGTCGGCCAGGACGCCATGGTCCGCACAGTGTCGAACGCGTTCAAGACCGGCCGCATCCCCCAGGCCTGGATGCTCACGGGCGTGCGCGGGGTCGGCAAGACCACGACCGCCCGCATCCTGGCCCGGGGCCTCAATTTCCAGCGCCCGGACGGCACCGGCGGACCGACCGTCGAACTCGACGAGATGGGCCTTCATTGCGAGGCGATCATTGAGGGCCGGCACATCGACGTGATGGAGATCGACGCCGCCTCCAACAACGGCGTCGACAATGTCCGCCAGATCAACGACGCGGTGCGCTATTCCCCCGTCTCGGCGCGCTACAAGGTCTACATCGTGGACGAGGTCCACATGCTGTCGGCCGGCGCCTTCAACGCCTTCCTGAAGACCTTGGAAGAGCCGCCGCCGCACGCGAAGTTCATCTTCGCGACCACCGAGATCAACAAGGTTCCGGTCACGATCCTCTCCCGCTGCCAGCGCTTCGATCTGCGGCGCATCGAGGCCGATACGCTGATCGCCCATCTGGGGAAAATCTGCCGCTCGGAAGGGGTGGAGGCGGAGGCCGATGCCTTGGCCGCCATCGCACGCGCCGGAGAGGGCTCGGCGCGCGATTCGCTCTCGCTCCTCGACCAGGCCATCGCCCATGGCGCCGGCCGCGTCACGGCCGACACCGTGCGCGACATGCTGGGCCTCGCCGACCGCGCTCAGGTGGTGGACCTGTTCGAGGCCGCCATGCGCGGCGACGTGCCGGCAAGCTTTTCGATCCTGCGCAACCAGTACGATGCGGGCGCCGACCCCGCGGTGGTGCTGGCGGAACTGGCTGCGTTCTCCCATGTGGTGACGCGCCTCAAGCTCATCCCCGATGCCGCCAAGGACCCGGCGCTCACGGAAGTGGAGCGCAGCCGCGGTCTCGATTTCGCCGGCAAGCTCACCGTGCGCACCCTCTCGCGCGCCTGGCAGATCCTGCTCAAGGGCGTGCCCGAGGTGCAGGCCGCCAACCGTCCCGTGGCCGCGGCCGAGATGGTGCTGGTGCGCCTCGCCTACGCCGCCGACCTGCCGACCCCGGACGAGGCGCTACGGGCGCTCCGCGACGGCACGCCTCTTCCCGCTGGCGGTCCCCCGCCTTCGTCCGCTGCGCCGCGCTCCGCCGGTCCTTCGTCCAACCTCGCCCTCGCGGCCTCGCAGCCCGCCCCGCAGCCGCGCCCAGTGCTGCAAGCCGAGGCCGCGCCGGCCGTGCGCCTGCGCCGCTTTGAAGACGTGGTCGCTTTTGCCGGCGAGCAGCGCGACATCGTGCTCAAGGCGGCGCTCGAACGGGACGTGCGCCTCGTGCGCTTCGAGGAGGGCAGCATCGAGTTCAACCTCGCGGAAGGCGGCAGCCGGACGCTCGCGAACGATCTCGCCAAGGCGCTCCAGGGCTGGACCGGCACCCGCTGGATGGTGGCCCTGTCGTCCGAACCCGGCGCCCCGACGCTCCGTGAGCAGGCGCAGGCCGCCGAACGCGAGCGCAAGCGCGGGGCCGAGGCCCATCCGCTGGTGCAAGCCGTTCTCACCCGCTTCCCCGGCGCCAAGATCGTCGACGTCCGCGGCCGCTCGGCCGAAGAAGGCGGCGACAGCGCCGAAACCGAAATCCTGGGCGAGCCCGATGCCGAGGCCGCGCGGGAGACGGAACTGGACGACGATCTTTGATCCCTCACGGAGTTTGACCATGCGCGACATGATGGGCCTGATGAAGCAAGCGCAGGCCATGCAGCAGAAGATGCAGGACGTGCAGGCCGAACTCGACAACCTGGAGGTCGAGGGCGCCTCCGGCGGTGGGGTCGTGACCGTGAAGGTGACGGGCAAGGGGGCCCTGAAGGCGATCGCCATCGACCCCTCTCTCATGGTGCCGGACGAAAAGGAGATCCTGGAGGATCTCATCGTCGCCGCCATGAACGATGCCAGAGTCAAGGCCGAGCGCACCATGCAGGACCGCATGGCCGAGATCACCAAGGGGCTGCCCCTGCCCCCGGGCATGAAGCTGTTCTAGGCTCTCCTGAAGAGGCTGCGATGCCCCGCCTGGATCAGGCGAAAATCGTTCCTATATAAGGGTTTAACCCATCTCACCTGCGCTCTCGGCTGGCCCGCCGGGAGCCTGTCCGGTACCGCTCCACCATGCCTCAATCCATCGCCGGTCCCGAGATCGAGCGCCTCATCCAGCTGCTGGCGCGCTTGCCCGGCCTCGGCCCGCGCTCGGCGCGGCGCGTCGCGCTGCATCTCTTGAAGCGCCGCGAGACCCTGCTGGCCCCCTTGGGCGAGGCCCTGCGGGTTGCGAACGAGCGCATCGTGGTGTGCCGCTCCTGCGGCAACGTCGACACGGCCGATCCCTGCACCGTGTGCCGCGATCCGCGCCGCGACCCCTCGATCCTCGTGGTCGTGGAGGATGTGTCGGACCTCTGGGCCCTGGAGCGCTCGGGCGCGGTGTCGGCGCGCTACCACGTGCTCGGCGGCGTGCTCTCGCCTCTCGACGGCGTGCGGCCCGAGCACCTCAACCTCGACACGCTGGTGGCGCGCGCCGCCGAGGCGGATGTGAAAGAGGTGATCCTGGCTCTCAACGCCACCGTCGAGGGCCAGACGACCGCCCATTACGTGACCGAATTGCTTGCGCATCTTCCCGTGCGCGTCACCAAGCTCGCCCACGGCGTGCCGGTCGGCGGCGAGCTCGACTATCTCGACGAGGGCACGCTGTCGGCTGCGATCCGCCAGCGCACCGCGTTCTAGGCCCGGAGGCGTCAGTCCCGGTTCGCGCGGCGCACGCTCTCGCGCAGCAGCGCCAGGTTGTTGCGCACCGCGAGGTTGTCGGGATCGAGGCGGTAGGCTTCCAGGAGCGCGTCGCGCGCTTTCACGACGTCGCCGCGCAGCAGATACGAATAGCCCACATTGTTGAAGTACTCGGCCCGGTGGCCGATGAACTCGCCCGCCTTGCGATAAGCGCGGTCCGCGAGATCGAAGCGGCGGATGCGGTCGTAGGACGCCGCCAGCCCGAGCCAGGCCTCCGCATTGCCGGGATTCACCTCCACCGCGCGTTCGAAATACCGGGCTGCGTGGCCGTAATTCTCCTGCTGGAAATGCGTTTTCGCCACGTGGTGGACCTCGTGGTCCGGGTAGTAATCCACCGTGGTGGGCAGGTCCGTGTTGGTGGTCCGGTTGGCGAAGCTCGAAAAGATCGGCCCGTCCGTGCCGGTGCATCCCGCCAGCGCGAGGCCACCGAGCAGCACGAGGGCGGCCCGCGTCAGGCTGCGGCCTGCCCGCCGAGGCGGGGGGCGGGAGTCCCGGACGGATGCCCTCATGTGGTGAAACCCCGTGGAATGCGGGCGAATCCGCTGGGAGCGGTCGCCTCTCGAAACGTTAGTGTGGCCCTGCCCGCGAGGGGCGCGCGGTTTGCACGAACCCCCCGTGGCCGAGCATGCAGCCTAGGCCGGATGGCAGTCTGGGCCAAGGCAGGCAGATGGACTAAGCCTCTGACATTGCGATGTTTCCAGCTCCGTTCCGGTTGCGTCTCCATGGTTCCGTTACGACCCCTCGCTGCGCCCGCGGCGCATTCGTATCCTACACGCCTTTCTCGGCGGTGGTCTCACCTGAAGGCGCTCCGTTGGACCGTCTCATCTTGTTTCCTCCAATCTGGGTTAAGAAGCCGTTAACCATGATCATTGAGGATGGCGTCAAGCGCTCCCCACCCGCGGGAGACACGAAGGGCAGACCGGGTCCGATGAGCGGCGAGTGGGGTTGGACGATGGGGCGTAGGGCCCGGACGACGTTCCGCGGGCTCATGCTTGCGGGCGCCCTCTGGAGCGGATGGGCGGACAGCCTGTCGGCGCAGGCGCAGGATCGAACGATCAGCTTCAACCGCGGGCGCGCCAGCACGGAGCTGCAGGTGGCGCGGGGACAGTTCATCACCGCCCGCACCGCGACCGATCTCGGCCGTCTCGTGGTGGGCGATCCGGCGATTGCGAGCGCCGTGCCGACGACGGGCTAGTCCTTTTACATCCTCGGGCGCACCGAAGGGCGCACCAACGTCGCGATCTACGATCCGAGCGACATCCTCGTCGGCATGATCAACGTGGAGGTCGGCGCCGACACCCCCGATCTCGCGGAATCCATCCGCGAGGCCGTGCCGCGGGCGAACGTGAAGGTGGAGTCGATCAACGGCCGCACGCGCCTCACGGGCACCGTTCCGGACGCGATCGCGCTCCGCAAGATCCTGGAACTCGCGGCGCAATACGGGGACAACGTGGTCAACGCGTTGCGCGTGACCGGCGGTCAGCAGGTGATGCTGGAGGTGCGGTTCGTGGAGGTCAATCGCAGTGTAGGGCGTGAGCTTCGCGATCCGAGATCCGGTTACAGGTCAAGGGATCACCACGGGAGCTTATCGGCCGCCAGAGACGCGTGTGCCGAACCTGACCAACACATACAATCCAAACTTGCCAAGCGGGGCTGCGCCGTTCGGGACATTCGTTGCCTCAATTCTTGGGGCGGGCATCCAAGCCGACATACTTATCCAAGCCCTTGAGGAGAAGCGCCTCGGACGCCGGCTTGCCGAGCCAAACCTCGTTACGATGTCCGGCGAAAACGCAAGCTTCCTGGCCGGTGGTGAGGTTCCCTATGACGTTCCAGCAGGCGACGGCCGGACGGCGACGGCCTTCAAGGAGTTCGGGATCAAGCTGAATTTCACTCCTACTGTTCTCGAAAATGGTCTCATCAACCTGCGACTGGAACCGGAGGTGAGCGATGTCGCATCCTTCGTGAACGGCAGGCCAGTGCTTGATACCCGGCGGACTAACAAGACTGTCGAGATACGCGACGGGCAAAGCTTTGCGATCGCGGGGCTGCTCCGAAGCGTACATAACAAGAACCAGCAGCAATTGCCCTGGCTTGGGCAGTTGCCGGTCATTGGCGCGCTCTTCCGCTCCTCCGAGTTTCAAAAGGACGAGTCCGATCTCGTCATCATCGTCACCCCCGTCTGGTGCAGCCCACGAAACCGGGGCGCCCGCTCGCGACGCCGCTCGACAAGACGAAGCCCAGCAACGACGTGGAGTTTTTCCTCCTCGGCGCTCTCGAAGTCGACAACAAGACGATCAAGAAGTTCCAGGACGGCACCGGCGTGATCGGGCCCTACGGCCACGTGGTCGATCTGCCGAGCGCCAAGCCCGCGAAGGGCCAGCCGAAAGCCGCAACCGCCCCTAAAACCCAGATGGTGAAGTAGATGAGGCTCATGAAGCTGATCGGCCCTGCAGTCCTCCTCATGGGGCTCGGCGCCTGTTCGGATTATTACAACCGGCACGACACGGTCACCTTCGCGGCGGGCGACGCACAGGCCTGGAACAAGGTGGTGCAAACCACCGATCCCTGGCCGCCCCACGCCCGCAATCTCGACATCGATGGCGACGGGCAGCGCACCGCGCAGGTGGTTCGAGCCTATTCGACGCGCCCACCAGGCGCTGGAGGCGCTGCGCCGGCTGGGGCAGCGGGTGCGGCGCGCTAAACCGCACACGATCAAACTGGGCGGCTAGCTCCCCGACTGCCTCAACCCTTCGGATGTGGCTAAAGCCGCTTGCGCGACGGCCGCGGCCGCACGGTAGGCTTCGTCCACATCACCATGCCCGAGGCAGGCCTTCTCGAGGCGGCTGGCGCTGTCGGCGAGATCGCGAAAGCCGAGCAGGCCGGCCTGAGCCACAAGGGCGTGGGCCTGACGGGCGAGAACCTGCGGGTCCGGGGAGCTGCTGGCGGGAAACATCGCGCCGATCTGCTGCTCCAAGCGCCCAAGCGCGAGGAGCGCCGTCTCCCGCCCGAGAAGCGCGACGACGTCCCGAAAACCCGCGGCGAGAGGGTTCATGTCGATGCTGCCGCTTTTCGGCGCGGCCTCCGCAATCTGAGGCACGGCCGCATCGACCGCCGGCCCGGCTCCGACCCCCCAGGCCACGATCTTCTCCAGCAACTCCGCCCGGCGGAACGGCTTGGTGACGTAATCGTCCATGCCGGCCGCTTCCATGGCGCGGATCTGCTCCGGCAGGTTGCCGGCGGACAGGCCGATGATCAGCACCTCGCCGGCCGGGGCCGGCAGATCGCGGATGCGGCGGGTGGCCTCGATGCCGTCGAGTTCCGGCATCTGCGCATCCATGAAGACGAGATCGTAGTCGCCGGTCTCGACGGCTGCGATGGCCTCCAGCCCGTTCGCGGCCCCGCCGACCGCGTAGCCGGCCTTGTTCAGGAGGGTCATGACGAACCGACGGTTCTCGTCGAGATCGTCCACCACGAGGATGCGCCCGCGCGATGCATCCGCGCCGGAGGAATGGGGTGTCGCTTGCGCGGGTGCGTCGAGCACCCGCTGGACCGCTTCCGCGAGCTCCTGGCGCTTGAAGGGCTTTTTGAGCAGGGGCAGATTGGTCCCACCTTCCGCCTCGAAGGCGGTGGCCGAGAAGCCGGAGGCCAGCAGAACCTTGAGGCTTGGCCGCAGAGCCTGGGCCTGGCGGGCCAGGTTGAGGCCGCTAACCCCGTTCGGCAGCACCACGTCGGTGAGGAGGAGATCGATCCCCTCGGTGCCCTCCAGCACCTTGCGCCCCGTCAACCCATCCTCGGCCTCGATCACCGCATAGCCGAGCCCACGCAGCTGCGCGGCCACGTACTGGCGAATGCCGGGCTCGTCCTCGACGAGGAGGATGGTTGGCTTGGCTCCTGGGGCCACGACGTCTGCTCCCTCCCGTGCCCCTCAGGCGTCTTCCCACAACGTGAGCGTGCTACTCGGCCCCACCCCGACAATTCCTGCAACGTGTGCGCTTGATTCTGTCAAGGTGTCCGGCTCTATAGGAGATCGTGAACGCTCCCCCAGGAGTTGGGCGGAATCTGCGAAATTTACAGGCAGAATTAGGGTTAGGCTTCTTGTAATGTGGTCCCGCTTGAACACAAGCGGCCAAGAACCGTCGCGCTGTCGACGGCAGAACCGGGAAGGGCAAGCCGATGGGGGTTGTGGGCAAGACCGCTCTGGTTGCGGACGACGACGAATTCTTTCGGATGGCGCTCAAGTCCATCCTGACCTCCCAGCTCGGCTTCACGGAGGTGCTGGAAACAGCCTCCCTCGACGAGGCGGTGGAGCGCCTCTCGGAGACCGAGGGCGTGTCGCTGGCGCTCTTCGACCTGGCAATGCCCGGCATGGAAAGCGCCGCCAGCCTGCGCGCGGTGCGGGAGTTCTATCCCGAAACCCAGGCCGCTGTCGTGTCGGCCTCCACCCGCCGGATCGACGTGCTCCTGGCCCTTGAGGCCGGCGCCCATGGCTACGTGCCGAAGAATCTTGGCGTTGCGGAACTCGCCCGGGCCCTGCGCTCCATCACGGAAGGCGTGATCTACGTCCCGGCCTTTATCGCCGATCTGAGCACCACGATGGGTGAGCCCAACCTGCCGCTCGCGAACAGTCTCGCCCGTGCCGAAGCGCCGGAGCCCTCTCTCACGGTCCGCCAAAGGCAGGTTCTGGAACACCTGGTGGCGGGGCGTTCCAACAAGGAGATCGCGCGGGCGCTGAATCTCGGCGAGGGCACGGTCAAGGTGCACGTCGCCGCGCTCTTTCGCGTTCTCGGCGTCACGAGCCGTGCGGCAGCCGCGGCCGCAGGCGCCCGTCTTCTGGGGTCCGAATAGGCCGTCGCGACCAGCCTGCGGGCATGGAAAGGAGCCCAGCAGCCTGCCCCTCGGTCCCGCAACCTGCAGGTGAAGGTCCGATTTGAACACCGGATAGGGTCTTTACGGAGCCCGGGGCTCGGCTGGGAGTTGTTCCCAGGATGTGTGCGTACCGGAAGTCGACACCGCGAAGCCCGCCCTTGGCTGCAGGGGATGATCCCCTGTGGCGTCTCTCCCGCGATCTTCTGGTGGTGACGGGGCGGGACACTGCCATCCTGGCGGCCAATCCCGCCTGGGAGACCGCCCTCGGCTGGCGCCCGGGGGACTTGGCGGGCCGACCCTTTCTCGATCTCGCGCATCCGGAAGACCGCCCCGTCACCGAGGCCGAGATCGCGCGGCTGCGGGAGGGCGCCGACCCGATCACCCTCGAGGCGCGCATGCGCCAGGGTGATGGATCCTATCGCCGCCTCGCTTGGACCTTCACGGCAAGCGATGCCTCCTTCCATGGACTCGGGCGGCCGGTGGTGTCCGCCCGGGCCGTTGCCGAGGCCTTTCGTGGCAATGGGGAGCAGATCAGGCGGCTCTTCGAGCAGGCGCCGGGTTTCGTTGTCGTTCTCGGCGGGCCGGATCACGTGTTCGAGTTCGTCAACGAGGCGTATGAGCAGCTCGTCGGTCGTCGCCCGCTGGTCGGGCGCCCGGCGGCCGAGGCCCTGCCCGAGCTTGTGGAGCAGGGTCTTCTCGATCTCATCAACGACGTTTACCGCACGGGCAGGCCTTTCCTCGGCCAGCGCATGCCCCTCTGGCTCCAGCGCATTCCAGGCGCGCCGCGGGAGCGGCGTTACGTGGATTTCGTCTGGCAGCCGATCGTGGACGCCGGCGGCCGCACCGCGGGCATCTTCGCCCAGGGTCACGATGTGACGGACCAGGTGCAGGCGGAACGCGCCCTGCAGCAAAGCGAGGCTCGGTTCCGGGATTATGCGGAGATCGCCTCGGACTGGCTGTGGGAGACGGATGCGGATCTGCGCATCACGCGCTTCGAGGGCGCGGAGGACGGACGTCGCCTCGACCTTAAGGAGCAAAAGCTCGGGAAGACCCGCTGGGAGGCTGCGGATGCCGATCTCGACGATCCGCTTTGGGCCCTGCATGTGGAGACCATGCGGCGGCACCTGCCGTTCAGGAATTTCCAGTACTCGCTGGTCGATGCGGCGGGGCGCAAGCGCTACCTGTCGAGCAGCGGTCGTCCGCTGTTCGATCCCGACGGCGCCTTCCTGGGGTATCGGGGCGTCTCCACCGATCTGACCGATCAGAGGCAGGCGGAAAGCGAACGCCAGCAACTCGAGGCCCGCTTCC
Organism: Microvirga sp.; assembly: GCA_035944635.1. Taxonomy (GTDB): domain Bacteria; phylum Pseudomonadota; class Alphaproteobacteria; order Rhizobiales; family Beijerinckiaceae; genus Microvirga. Next base: position 26,012 of record DASZAZ010000082.1, on the reverse strand, counting down.
AGCAGGCGCAGAAGATGGAAGCGGTGGGCCAGCTCACCGGCGGCATCGCGCACGACTTCAACAACCTGCTCACCGTCATCCTCGGCAATGCGGAAGTGCTCGCCGAGGAGAGCACCGCATCGCACCTGAAAGCCCTCGCCGAGATGATCGGCGAGGCGGCGAGCCGGGGCGCCGAGCTCACCCAGCATCTCCTCGCCTTCGGGCGGCGTCAGTCCCTTAAGGCCGAGCGGCTGCAGCTCGATCGGGTGGTGTCGCGCATGGTGCCCCTGCTGCGACGCACCTTGGGCGAACACATCGAGATCCGCACCGATCTCGCTCCGGGTCCCCAATCGGCCCTGACGGATCGTGCCCTCCTCGAAAGCGCCATCCTCAACCTCACCGTCAATGCGGGCGATGCCATGCCGAGGGGCGGCGTGCTCACGCTGGCGACCGGCGCACGGACCGCGGGACTAGGCGAGCAGCCTCTCCCCATCGGGCAGCCTGTGGTGTTCGTGAGCGTAACGGATACCGGCACCGGCATAACACCCGACGTGCTGGCACGGGTGTTCGAGCCCTTCTTCACCACGAAGGAGGTCGGCAAGGGATCGGGTCTCGGCCTCTCCATGGTCTACGGCTTCGCCCAGCAATCGGGGGGCATGTCTCGATCAGGAGCACCCCCGGCGAAGGCACGAGCGTGACGATCCTGTTGCCCGCCATCGGCAATGCCGTGCAGCCCGCTTCGGAGGTCGGCAAGGCGGGCGACCTCCGGAAAGGTCATGAGCGGGTTCTGCTCGTGGAGGACGAACCGAGCGTGCGGCTCTTCGTGTCCTCCCAACTCGCCAACCTCGGCTACGAGGTCACGGATGTGGGGAGCGGCCCCGAGGCTCTGGCGCTGCTGCAGGACGATCGGGAGTTCGATCTCCTCTTCACGGATGTGGTGCTGCCCCACGGCATGAGCGGGGTGGAGCTCGCCCGCCACGCGCGGGCGATCCGGCCGGAGCTGAAGGTGCTTCTCACCTCCGGCTATCCGGAAGAGGTGTTCGAGCAGCACGGGCGCCCGGACCCTCAGACGCCCCTGCTGCGCAAGCCGAGCCGCCGCAAGGATCTTGCCGAAGCGGTCCGCAAGGCGTTGGACGGGTAGGCGCGAACTGTACCAGTCCGCAGGCCGCCGGACGGGTAGGCGCGAACTGTACCGGCCCCCGGTGGCGATGGACGGATCGGCGCAAGGACGTGCACCGGTCCGCAAGGCGCTGGACAGCGAGGCGGGAACCCCACCGCTCGTGCGCTCTGGGTTGGTGCGGCCTGCACCTAGATCAGCCCCACCACCTGCGCGCTCCACACGGATGCCACCGCGATCCACGCGACGGCCAGGATCGGCATCAGAACGACGAGGGCGTCCCAATCCGATGGCGCCTGCGGCAGCACGGCGGCCTTGGACAAGTCTCGGTGAAGGCGACGTGGGCTCATGCGACCCTCCATCAGGTTTGCGAGCACCACGAGAGGTAAACATCGCGGGCCGGGCCATCGGTGCATCAGCGCACATGGGGCACCCGTCGGGGGAGGGCGCCGTTCAAGAGGGGCTCATGTGCCCTGGCGCACATCCGAGCCGGCTACGGGAGCGTAGGTGTGGCGGTCGCCCGCCGCCAACCGGCCGCGGGCCAGAACTCCGGAACCCATGAAACCGCTGCTCCGCTCCCTCGCTCCTGCGCTACTGGCTTTGACCGTCGCTCTGCCCTTCGGGACCGCCGTGCGCGCCGAACCGGCGCCGGCCATCGACGCCCGGGCGCTCCGCTCCATCGACGTCGACGCCGCCGCGGCCTGGTACCGGGACAACCTCGGCTTCCGCGTCGTCGCCGATCGCACGACCGTGCAGGGACGCCTCGTCGTGCTGACGCGTCGCGGTGCGCTCGTCGAGATCGCCGAGGCCGACGTGCCGGCCGCCCCGCGGCCAACCGATGTCGAAACCACCGCTTCCGTGATGCCTCAGCCCGTCGAGGTGCTCGTGAGCGATGTGGATGAGGAGATCGAGGGTTTGAAAGGGCGCGGCGTTCTCGTTCTGGCCGATCCCGACGACGACCTCGACGGCCGCTTCCGCACCGCCTGGGTGCGTGACCCGGACGGGCGAACGGTGGCCCTCAAGGAGCCGCTGTCCGGCCGCTCGGGGCACGCCTCGTAACGGCTGGCCGGTCGGCACCCCGCCGCTCCCGCAGGTCGCGTCAGCGCAGGCGCAGCGTCTCCAGGATGGCGCGGCTTTGCGGCGGGAGCGCCATGGCTCGCCGGGTCGCGCCGTCCATCATGACCAGAACGGCTGCCGCGGATGCCACGGGCTGCCCGGCACTGAAGAGACTCTGCACGAGGCGAAACGAGCTGTTGCCGATCTCGGCCACGGCCGTCCCGATCTCGACGCGCCCGGGCCAGTGCAACTCCGCTCGAAAGTCGATCTCCAAGCGTGCGATCACGAAGGTCGCGCCTTCCGGCGCCAGGGGCCGCTCGGGATCGTAGAGAAAGGCCACCCGGCCGATCTCGGAAAAGGTGGCGAAGACCGCATTGTTGACGTGGCCCTGCCGGTCGAGATCGGAATAGCGGATGTCGGCCGAGGTGCGGGACGGATAGGCCTCAAGCGGCCGGACAGGTTCGGGTTTAGGCATGCGCCTGTCATGGCGCGCGGGCCGCCAGCCCGCAAGGGTGCCGGCGAGGGCATTCGCCCATGTGCTGCGCCGCACACCGGGCCGGGAAGCGGGGGCGTATCACCTCTCCATCGCCACCCGAGATCGGGAGAGCCCTATGACCCAGGTTTCCGCCACTGCCCCCGCCGCCCCATCCTTCACCAGGGCTTTCGTGGGCTTCCTGTCGTCCATCACCCTGATGACCACCGCCATGGTGATGCTGGGCTCGCTCTCGGCCTGACGATCACCACGATGGTGGTGCTGGGCTCGCTCTCGGCCTGACGACCACTTCCTCGTCGTCGGCTCGATTGACGTGCCTCTGGGAGGCGGACAGCTCCGCCTCCCTCCCACCCGCCGATGGGTGCTAGACGCAGGTGCCGATGCGCCACCGCTGCACGGGCATCCGGCCGAACACCAGCTCGGTTCGCTCGCACGTGCCCGGAGCCGGCTCCGTCGCCGGCTCGGCGAGCGACGGTATCCCGAGAGCGTCGGCCGAGGAGACGGTCGGGGCGAATTTCCGCGCCCATTCGTGATGCTGGGACGCGGTGTCCTGCGCCGCTTCGCCGGCCCATGCGGGCGAAACGGCGATCATCGAGAGCGCCAGAAGGGCGCCTTTCCACAAGGTCATGGCAACCTCCCATGTTTCGAGGCGCCACCTTGCCGGAGAGCGCATGACCAGCGCCTGAACTGGCCGTTCATGCACATGAACGATCCGTAAAACCCGTTTGCGATCCCATCCCGATGGTCCATCCTGCCCGCCGCGACTCGGGAGGGCTCCATGGGGCAGGTTCTGTTTGCCAATGCGCGCATCGTCGACGGCACGGCCCCTGAGGCTCGCGACGGCCATGTGCTCGTGGAGGACGGCCTCATCCGCGAGGTCTCGGACCGTCCGCTGCAATCCTCCTCCGCCCGGGTGATCGATCTTGCCGGAATGACCCTGATGCCCGGGCTCATCGACTGCCACGTCCATGTGGTGTCGGTGGTGGTCAACATTCAGATGAATTCCGCCCTGCCGAGCTCGCTCACGGCTTTGCGCGCGGTGGGCGTGCTGCGCGACATGCTCATGCGTGGTTTTACCACCGTGCGCGATGTGGGAGGCGCCGATTACGGCGTGAAGGTCGCCCTGGAGGAGGGCACCCTGCAGGGGCCGCGCCTCGTGACGGCAGGCCGCGCCCTGAGCCAGACCGGCGGCCACGGGGATTTTCGCGGCCGCTTCGGGCGCCAGGCCTTCTGCCTCTGCCATGCTCAGCTCGGGAACCTCGCCCGCGTGGTCGACGGCGTGGACAATTGCCGCCAGGCGGTGCGCGAGGAGATCATGCTCGGCGCCGACCACATCAAGATCATGGCGTCCGGCGGCGTCGCCTCGCCCGTCGATCCGATCCACTTCATGGGCTATTCCCGCGACGAGATCCTCGCCATCGTCGAGGAGGCGCAGAACCACGCGACCTATGTGTGCGCCCATGCCTATACCGCGCCGGCCATCGCGCGAGCCGTGGAATGCGGCGTGCGCAGCATCGAGCATGGCAATCTCGTGGACGCCGATGCCGCCCGCCTCATGGCGGAGCGCGACGCCTTTGCGGTGCCGACGCTGATCACCTACGAGGCGCTGGCCAACGAGGGCGCGTCGCTTGGCCTGCCCGCGGATTCGGTTGCCAAGATCGCGCATGTGCGCGGGGCCGGCCTGCACTCGCTCGAGATCTTCCGCGATGCGGGCGTGAAGATGGCCTACGGCTCCGATCTCCTCGGCGACATGCACCGCCACCAATCGGACGAGTTCACCCTGCGCGGTCGCGTGCTCAACGCCTACGAGGTGATCCGCAGCGCCACCACGGTGGCAGCCGAGCTCCTGCGCATGGAGGGCCGGATCGGCGTCGTGGCCGAGGGCGCCTATGCGGATCTCATCGTGGTGGACGGCGATCCCCTGAAAGACCTCGCGGTGCTCACGGGGCAGGGGCGGCACATGCCGCTCATCATGAAGGGCGGGACCGCCGTCAAGGACACGCTCCACTGACCGGAAACCCCTTCGCTTGCGCCGCGCTTTTGCGCGGTGCTACCGTTCCGGCACATTTGAGGGAGAGCTGATGGTTGCGGCTCAGGCCATCGACCGACGACCCGGCCCGCCTACCTTCGCGGTGGGGCGTTTCGCCTATCGGCTCGTGGTCGCGCTGGTCTTTGCCTTCATGCTCATGCCCGTGGTTTTCGTGGCCTGGGTGTCGTTCTTCGCCAACGAGATCGTGACCTTCCCGCCCCAGGGCTACACCTTGAGTTGGTACACGCGAGCCTGGGCCAACCGAGCGTTTACGGACGGCTTCCTGACCTCGATCCAGGTCGGCCTTTTTTCCATGGTGGCGGGGCTCATCCTCGGCATCCCGGCGAGTTTCGCGATCGTGCGCGGGCGCTTCCCCGGCCGCGAGGCGTTGAACGCCTTGATGCTCTCGCCCCTCGTGGTGCCGGGCGTGGTCGCGGGCACCGCGATCTACATCTATTTCGTGCAGCTCGAGATCTGGACCGACGTGCGCTTCGTCGCGACGCTGCCGGGCCTCGTCGCCGCCCACGTGATGCTCACGATCCCGTGGACCGTGCGCCTCATCTCCGCGAGCCTCGTCGGCGTCGACCGCTCGATCGAGGAAGCGGCCATGAACCTCGGCGCAACTCCGCTCACCACCTTCCTGCGGATCACGCTGCCGATGATCCGCCCCGGCGTCGTGGCGGCGGCAATCTTCAGCTTCATCGCCTCGTTCACGGATCTGGAGATGACCCTGTTCCTCATCGGGCCAGGGCGCTCCACCCTCCAGATCGCGCTGCTGCAATATCTCGAATGGAAGTTCGATCCCTCCGTCGCGGCCGTGTCCTTCGTGCAGGTCACGATCATCGGGATCGGGCTTCTGGTCACCGACCGCTTCGTCAAGCTCTCGAAGGTGGTGTGATGCCTTTCGTTCCCGCTGAGTTCCCGAAGGTGGTGTGATGCCTCCCGATTCCGCCGCGTGCTTGAAGGTCGTGTGAATGTCCGAAGTCGTCCTCACCCGGGTCAGCAAGCATTACGGCAACGTGGCCGCCGTGCGGGAATTCTCGTTCACGGTGCAGCAGGGGGAATTCGTGGCGCTGCTGGGCCCTTCCGGCTGCGGCAAGACCACGACCTTGCGCATGATCGCGGGCTTCATTCCCGTGACCTCGGGGCGCATCACCATCGGGACCAAGGACGTCACCCATGTGCCGCCGCACCGGCGCAACACCGGCATGGTGTTCCAGGGCTATGCGCTCTTCCCGCACATGACCGTGGCCCAGAACGTGGCGTTCGGGCTCGAGATGCGAAAGGTCCCGAAGGCCGAGGCCGCGCCGCGGGTCGAGGAGGCGCTGAGGCTCGTGCGGCTGGAAGGCTACGGCGAGCGCTATCCGCGCCAGCTCTCCGGTGGCCAGCAGCAGCGTGTGGCGCTCGCCCGCGCCCTCGTGGTGCAGCCCGAGGTGTTCCTCCTCGACGAGCCGCTCTCCAACCTTGATGCGAAGCTGCGCCACGACGTGCGCATCGAGATCCGGCAATTGCAGCGCAAGCTCGGGCTCACCACCGTGTTCGTGACCCACGACCAGGAGGAGGCGCTCACCGTCGCCGACCGCCTCATCGTCATGAACAAGGGCGAGATCGAGCAGATCGGCACGCCCGAAGAGCTCTACAACCGCCCGCGCACCCATTTCGTGGCGGACTTCCTGGGCAAGTCCAACTTCTTCTCGGGCCGCCTGGAGGGGGAGGGAATCTTCCGCACCACGGGCGGCACGGCGCTGCGTTTCGCAGGACCGGCCTCTGCCGGGGCGTCGCTGGTCGCGGTACGGCCCGAAAAGCTGCGGCTCGTGCCTGTGGACAGCACGGCGGAGGTCGCCAACACTGCCCGCGCCCGGGTGGAACTCGTGACGTTCCTCGGCGCCATCATCGAAACGATCGTGCGCCTGGAGAGCGGCGAGACCGTCACGGTGCACAGCCAGAACCAGACCATCGACCGGCATTATCCCGTCGGCTCGGACGTGCTCGTCACCTGGGGCGCCGATGCCAACCTCATTCTCGAAGAGCCGGCGCCGCAACCGGCCTGATCATCCATCACCAGAAGGGAGACGACCACCATGCGTTTCGACGAATTGCTCGCCATCCACCGCCGCCACTTCCTCATGGGTGCCGGGGCCGCCGGCGCTGCCGCCATGATGCCGGGCTCCGCCTTCGCGCAAGGCAAGACCGTGGTGGTCGGCACCTGGGGCGGCGACTACCAGAACCTCCTGGAAGAGAACATCTCGAAGCCGCTCCTCGCCCCGAAGGGCGTCACGGTCCAGTACGACGTCGGCAATGCGCCGCCGCGCAAGAACAAGCTTATCGCCGAGCGCCGCCTGCCCCGCGGCACGCAGGACGTTGTGGGCCTGAGCGACATCGACATGTACGAGATGTCCCTCGCCAACGTGCTCGAGAAGCTCGACACCTCGAAGTTCGCGAATTCCAAGAACCTCATTCCCGCGCTCGCGAAGGATTACGCGGCGCCGCACATCTATAGCGGCCTCGTCCTCGTCTATAACCCGAACCACGCGGACCCCAAGGGCTTCGCGGATATGTGGGATCCGCGCTATGCCGGCAAGGTCGGCTTCGCAGACGGCCTCTACATCCAGAACATCAATGCGGCAGCCCTCGTCGCCGGCGGCGACCGCTCCAACTTCGAGCCCGGTAAGGCGAAGATGATGGAGCTCAAGAAGGCCGGCGCCCGCGTCTACCCCTCCAACGAGGCGGTGGCCGCGGCCCTGCAATCGGGCGAGATCTGGATGACGCCCATGTGGCGCGCCCGCGCTTTCCAGTGGGCGAGCGGCGGCATCCCGGTGAAGGACATCGCGCCGAAGGAGGGCATCACGCCGATCCTGTTCGAGATGGCGGTGCCGCGGAACTCGCAGAACAAGGACGCGGCCTACGAGTTCCTGCAGGCCATGCTGGAGCCCAAGGCTCAAGGCGGTTTCGCGCAGAAGATGGGCTATGTGCCCACCGTCAACAACGCCCCGCTGACGCCCGACCTGGAGCAGAAGCTCACCTTCACGGCGGAGGAGCAGAAGCGCTTCATCGTGCCGGATTACGACTACATCGCCAAGAACAACAACGCGCTGCGCGAGTGGTGGCAGCGCGACGTTCTGGGCTAGGCGTCGCCACGGCCGGGCGCCCCCGTGGGGCGCCCGTTTTTCTCAGGATTGGCAGGGCATGAGGACATCCCAGTGACGGCAGGCGTTCAGACGCTGCGAACTCCCGCCGCGGACGGCATCCCGGGAACGCGGGACCGCACGCCGTGGCTCGTGGCGCCGGCGACGTTCCTCATCGCCATCATCCTGCTGTTCCCGATCCTGCTGCTCTTCCGCTACAGCCTCAACCGCTACGACCGCCTCGAATTCATGATCGAGGCCTTCTCGATCGAGAACTACGTCCGCTTCTTCACGGACAGCTTCTACCGCGACGTGCTGTGGCGGACGATCCAGATCGCCTTCATCTCGACCGCCGCGACCCTCGTGCTGGCGCTGCCCGTCGCCTATTTCGTCGCCCGCGCGCCCGCCAAGTGGAAGAGCGCGCTCATCATGCTCACCGTCTTCCCGCTCTTCGTCGGCAACGCCGTGCGCGCGGCGGGGTGGATGGCGGTGATGGGCAATGGCGGCTTCCTCAATCGCAGCCTCATCGGGCTTGGGATCATCGACCAGCCCATCGAAATCCTCTTCACCCCGACCGCCGTGGTGGTGGGCATCATCGCGGTGGTGCTGCCCTTCATGATCCTCTCGATTCAGAGCGTGCTCGAAACCGTGAGCGTGTCATTGGAAGAAGCGGCGCAGAATCTCGGAGCCACGCCGCTCCAGGCTTTTCGCCGCGTGGTGCTGCCGCTCGCCATGCCCGGCGTCATCGCGGGCACGCTCCTCGTCTTCATCTTGTGCATGAACGCCTATGCGACGCCCGTGCTGCTCGGCGGCCCGCGCTTCCACGTGATGGCGCCGAAGGTCTACGAGCAGATCACCGAGCAATCGAACTGGCCCTTCGGCGCCGCGCTCGCCTTCGTGCTCATGTTCTCGACTCTGATCCTGTCTGTCCTCTCGGCCTGGATCGTCCAACGCCGATACACCCGCTGATGCTCACCTTTCCGCGCTGGATCGACCAGCGCCGCAACCCCACCGAATCTGAAGCGCAGAGAGACCTCCCATGCCCTTCCTCTCCAAGGCCGTGTTCGAGGCGCGGCTCGCTGATATGCGCCGCCTCATGGAAGCCGAGAACCTCGACGGACTGATCTTCACCCAGGTGGATTTCGCCTTCTACGCCTCGAATTTCTATGTGGACGTGGAGCCGTGGGAGCGTCCCACCGCGGTGGTGGTGCCCCGCCAGGGCCAGCCCTTCATGGTGGTGAACGAGCTCTCCACCAACCACATCCGCATGGCCCGCGAGCGCGGCACGCTCTGGGTCGACGATGTGACCATCTATGCCGAGCATTCGCGGCCCACATCGAACGGCTGGACCACGCCGCAATGGCCGAAGCTCATGGCCGAACTCCTCGACGCGCACGGTTTGGCCCGCGGCACCAACGGCACGGACGGCATCACGGAAGCGCTCGCCGGCGTGCCGAAGATCCTCGACGGCCTCACGCTCACCTCCATGCACCGGCGCCTGCGGGATCTGCGCCTCGTGAAGCACGCCGAGGAGATTGCGCTGCTCCGCGTCTGTGCGGCCTTCACCGATATCGGCATGGAGGAGCTGAAGCGCAGCGTGCGGCCCGGCCGCGTGGTGCAGGAATGCGACCGCAGCGTCGAGGCCCGCATGCACGATCTCGCGGCCGAGCGCTTTCCGGGCGAGAACATGGAGATCCGCGTGGGCACGCTCTCCGGCCTCGCCGCCGCCTCGCCCCACGGCACCGGTGCGCCGACGGGGAGCCGCTTCGGCCAAGGAGACGTGCTCGTCTCCAATGTGATCTTCCGCTACAACGGCCTCGTGGTCGAAAACGAGCGCACCCTGTTCTGTGGTCGCCCCACCGACGAGCGGCATTTTCGTGCCCACGACGCTGCGCTCGCTGCAAACCTCGCCGCGCAGGCGCAATACGTCGCCGGTAATCCGGTTGCCGCCATCGACCGTGCCGCCATGAGCGCCATCGAGGCGGCGGGCTTCCAGGATTGCGTCTTTCACCGCACGGGCCACGGTATGGGCATCAAGGGCCACGAATTCCCGGACGACATGGCGTTCCTGGAGCGACCGCTCCTGGAGAACGAGGTCTATTCCTGCGAGCCCGGCATCTACATCTGGGGCCTCGGCGGCTACCGCATCGACGATACCATGGTGGTGGGCAAGACAGCGCCCGAATCCCTGCTCAAGACGCCCCGTGACATGGAATGGGCCATCGTGCCGACCTAGCACGGCGCTCCCGACCGACCTCCAAGTCCTCATCCGAAGAGATCCATGACCGACAAGAAGAACGACGACGCCCCCCCGTCCAAGAAGCCGATCCCCGAGCCGCGCCGTTTCGAGAGCCGCCATTCCGGCAGCTTCGGCGGGCGCAAGGTGGCCTACAGGGCGGTGGCCTCGGAGACCTATCTCCGCGACGAGGCCGGCGAGCCCCGCGCCAGCATCTTCTCGGCCGCCTATCTGGCCGAGGACGTGAAGGATCCCGCCGAGCGCCCCGTCACCTTCGTATTCAACGGCGGGCCGGGCTCCTCCTCCATGTGGCTGCATCTCGGCCTCTTCGGCCCAAAGCGCGTGGTTGTGCCCTCCGACGCCAGGAGCGCCGGCGCGCCGCCGTTCCCGGTCGTGGACAATGAGCATGCGCCCCTCGATCTCACGGACGTGGTGATCGTCGATCCCGTGGGCACCGGCTACAGCCGTCCCGTGGGCGAGGGCAAGATCGAAGATTACTGGTGCGTGGAGCAGGATGCCCGCTCCATCGTCGATTTCGTGAAGGTTTGGCTCACCGAGAACGGGCGCTGGAACTCGCCCCGCTTCCTCGCGGGCGAGAGCTACGGCACTACCCGCGCGGTCGCCATGGCGGAGCGCATGCACGGGGACTTCCAGGGTGCGGGGCTCAACGGCCTCATCCTCATCTCCACCGTGCTCGACTTCCACACGGTGCGCTTCAACCCCGGCAACATCCTGCCCGAGGTCGCCTACTTCCCGGGCTTTGCCGCCACCGCGCTCTATCACGACGTGGTGCAGGCGGAGGACCGCGAGGCCTTCCTGCATGAGGCCCGCACCTTCGCGCGGACCGAATACGCGGCAGCTCTTCTCACGGGCCTTGCCAACGATCCGGACGCCGCCCGGGGCATCGCGGAGCGTATGGCGCATTTCATCGGCATCTCGCCCACCGTGCTGGTGCGCAGCCGCCTGCGCGTGGATCCCCTGCGCTTCCGCAAGGAGTTGCTGCGCGAGCGCGGCGTCACCGTCGGGCGCCTCGATGCGCGCTATGTGGGCTACGATCCCGACGAGGCGGGCGATGCGCCGGAAGCCGATTCGTCGAGCTATGCCATCGACACGGCGTATGTGGCGGCCACCAACCACCACTTCTCGCGCAATCTCGGCATCGTCATGGATCGCCCCTATGTGGGCTTCAACCGCAATGCGCTCCTGAAATGGGATTGGCTCGGCAAGCCCAACCTCTCGGCGGGCTTTGCCCGCGTGTGGCCGACCTCCGTCAACGTGACGCCTGGGCTCTCGCGGGTCCTACGCGAGCAACCGAATTTCGAGGTGCTGATCGCCAACGGCTTGTACGATCTCGCCACCCCGTTCTTCGCCTGCGAGCTCTCGCTCATCACCAATGGCGTGAACCGCGACCGGGTGCGCATGACCTATTACGAGGCCGGGCACATGATGTACGTGCACGACGCCTCCCTCAATGCGCTGGCCGCCGATGTGCGCGGGCTCATCGCCGATGCCGTCGCGAAACGCATTCAAGAATAAGGGGGAACCATCATGACAGTGGGAGTGGGCGGTTCGAACGCGGAAGCGGAACTCGCCAAGATCAAATCGGTTCGCGACGCGGTGCCGCCGATCGAGACCGAGGAACATCTGCGCCGCCTCGACCGGGCGCAACAGCGCATGCGCGAACTCGGCATTGCGGCCCTGTGGCTCGATGGCACCACGAACCTGCAATACTTCACCGGTGTGAAGCACGGGCAGACGGAGCGCATGATCGGCGCGCTCGTCACCGCCGAGGGCGAGGTCGCCTATCTCTCGCCCGCCTTCGAGGTCGAAAAGCTGAAAACCCTCATGAAGGTCGGGCAGACGGTGCACGGCTGGGAGGAGGACGAGAGCCCCTATGCGCTCTTCGTCGAGATGCTGCGCGAGCGCAACATCACCTCAGGCACCATCGCGATCGACGATCACGCCCGCTTCTTCGTCACGGAAGGGATCCGCGCGCAAGGGGGCGACTGGCGCTACATCGCGTCTGGCCCGGTGGCCTCCTGGTGCCGGCAGCGCAAGACCGATCACGAGATCGCGCTCATGCGCCATGCCATGGAAACCACCGTGGAGATCCAGGCCGCGGCCGCTCGCATTCTCGCTCCCGGCATGATGACCACCGAGGTGCAGAGCTTCCTCGACCGGGCCCATCGGCTGGCCGGCTTCGACGGCGGCTGCCCCTTCGCGAGCGTGCTCTTCGGGCAGGCCTCGGCCTATCCCCATGGCGTTCCTTACGCGCAGTCCCTGGAGGAGGGCGACATGGTGCTGATGGATTGCGGCGCGGCGATGCACGGCTACATGTCGGACATCACCCGCAGCTTCGTCTTCGGCACCCCGACGGAGCGTCAGCGCAGCGTGTGGGACCTCGACAAGGAGGCGCAAGCCGCAGGCTTCGCGGCCGCCAAACCCGGCGCGCCGGCGGGCGGCATCGACGATGCCTGCCGCGGCGTGATCGAGCGCGCCGGGTTCGGGCCGGGCTACAAGGTGCCGGGCCTGCCCCACCGCACCGGGCACGGCATCGGCATGGACGTGCACGAGGAGCCCTATTTCGTGAAGGGCAACCCCGTGACCCTCGATGCGGGCATGTGCGGCTCCATCGAGCCCACCATCGCGATCTACGGCGAGTTCGGCATCCGCCTCGAGGACCACATCTTTATGACCGACAAGGGCGCGGAGTGGTTCACCAAGCCCGCGCATTCCGTCGACGACCCCTTCGGCGTCGGCGTCGGCTGAGCGTCAAAAGGCGGAGAGCGGTTTCAACTGCTCTCCGTCCGCCCCGAAATTGTCGGGAGCGAGCCACGCCGCAAAGCGCGCCCGGAGGCCCGGCCAGTCCTGGTCGATGAGCGCATAAAGCGCGGTATCGCAATTACGTCCCTTGACGAACAGGGTCTGCCGCAGCGTGCCCTCGCGGACGAGGCCGAAGCGCTCGGCCGCGCGTTGGGAGGCGAGGTTCGTGGTGTTGCAGCGCCACTCGAGGCGCCGATAGGCGAGCGTGCCGAGAAGGTAATTGGCGAGCAAAAAGAACGCCTCCGTGCCGCCGGTGGTTCGCTGGAGCGCCGCGCCGTAAACGAGGCCGATTTCGAGCGTTCCCATCGCGGGATCGATCTTCAGGACGAAGAACAGCCCAACGGCCTGCCCGCTGCCCCCGTCAACGACCGTATAGAGCACCTGTCCGGGTTGAGCCGCGCGCGCATGCAGCCAATCCCTAAACGCGTCGTCCGATGTAAAAGGCCCTGGCGGAATTTCGCTCCACAACTCCGTGCGCGACCCGATTGCATCCCACAGCTCGCCCCCATGCCGCTCCACATCCAGCCGCTCGAGGCTGACGTGCCCGCCGTCCAGCCGCGCGGCATCGACGGGGGGACGCGGGAGAAGAGGAGGGGAGGTCACGAAAGGCACTCCGGCAGATCGGCGATCTCGTCCGAGCCGGCATGAGGGTTGACCACGGTGCCGTCAACCCGGGACGCCGCCAGACGCTTGTCCACGGTTTACAGGGCCACATAGGACGTTCGCGATAGCGGCCCCCTGGCCCGCCACAGCGGCGTGGACCGCGCGTTCGTCTCGACCCCGGCAGCCTATGAGCCGTAGACTGACCTCGCAGAGGCTTGAGGTCATCGTGAGCCGAACATCCGATCTATGGGTTTTCTTCGGCCTGACGTTCGCATGCGCTTGGGCGGCGTGGGGCTTGGCGCATCCCGGCGTGCAGCGGGCGCTCGGGCTGCCGCTCCCCGGCGAGTGGCTCGTTGCGCTCGGTACCGCCGCGCCGAGCGCGGTCGCTCTCATCCTGGCGGCCCGCCACGGCAGAGCCATGGAGCTTCTCGGCGAGTTGGCGCGGTGGAACGTTCATCCCGGTTGGTATGCATTCGTGCTTCTTGGACCCCCCGCGGCGATGCTCGCCGCCATGGGCCTCCATATCCTGCTCGGCGGGACCGCACCTGCCTATCCGGAGGCGAGCCGCTGGCCGATGATCGGGGTCAACTTCGTCGCCGTCCTGCTCATCGGCGGCCCCCTGGGGGAGGAACTCGGCTGGCGGGGTTTCGCGCTGCCGCACCTCGAGCCCTCGCTGGGTCTTGTCGGGGCGGGGCTGGCGATCGGCGCCGTTTGGGCGGTCTGGCATGCTCCGCTGTTCTTCCTTCCGGGGGCGCCGCAGGCCGAACTGCCCTTCGGGTGGTTTGCCGTTCAGGCGGTGGCGCTCAGCCTCGTGCTGTCGCTTGTTTACTGGGAGAGCGGCCGAAGCCTTCTCCTCCCCGTACTCCTACACGCCTCGGTCAACACCTTCGCGGGCCCGCTGCGGATTCTGCCCTCAAGCACCGGCAGTGCGCGGCCCTTCGCACTCACCGTGGTTCTGGTCGCGGTAGCCGCAGCGCTGATGCTCGCGCTGAGGCGGATGCGCTGAGAGCGGGTCCGTTCGCCCGCGACACCGCCGCTGGAGAAGAGGCGCGATGCTCACCGCAGCCCTCGTCCACGTTTGCGAGGCAGGGGTTGCGGCAGAGCCACGGGGCGACATTGCCCTGGCGCAAGCCCGTAGGGCGGCCAGGAGCCGCCCTCGCCAGCGGACCGCAGGGCCGTGTCGGAGCTGTGCGTCTGCCCCATGGATCACAGAGCACTACAGGCGCCCTCGCACGCCGGCCGGGGAGGCCTTGCGCAGTTCCTGAAGGATGTGGGCTCGAAGCCAGGGCGTGTCCGATCGGGATCAAGGCGATGTCCGGCGCCGTTCGGTCCTAGGGCCCGAGCGCGCCAGCCGCCTTCCCGACGGCCTTCGGCATCTCCTGCGTCATCCAGGCGACCATCTCCTCGTTCGTTCTGAGATCATCCGGCATGCACACCAAGACGCTGGGGTGAGGCTGGATGGAGGGGGCGCTCGGTCGGTAGACGGCCACGCGATCGCGTGCGCCGAGGATCGGGTCCACCCCCGAGGGCGGGTGATCGGGCCTCAGCAGCCGACTCATGGTCCAGAGGAGGGCCAGGAGGAGGATCGTCGCCCAGCCGAGCAGAAGCAGGAGCGCGACCAAGCTCATTCCGGAAGCCCTGCGAGGCGAAGGCTGTCGAGTTACAGATCCATCATCCAGCCGTACCGGAACCTGGAGGTCTTTGCGGTGCGAGACACCGTCGAGGACGGTTGCCGGGCCAGAACGTCGGCCACCGCTCGCTTCGCCGCGTCCCAATCACCGCGCTGGGCATGGGCTGCCGCGAGAAAGCGCCAAGCCGACATGTTGGTGGGGTTCTCCTCGACCACACGCTGGGCGATCTGGATGCATTCATCGAATCGCTTCGCGAAGAAGTGGGCCAGAGCCACGGCCGTCATTGCGGTCGTGCGGCGTGGGTCGAAGGGGTCGAGCCGTCTGGCCTTGTTGAAGCACGTGATGGTTTTCTCGGACTCGCCGTTGAAGACGAACGCCCAGGAGCATTGCGTGAGAACCGCAGCGGAGTTGGGCGAAAGACTTAAGGCACGCGTGGCGTACTCCGCTCCCTGTTCCACGCGGCCATCCATCACGGCCAACGTCCAGGCGGCCAACGCCAACACCGGCCCATTGTTGGGATTGGCCTCGACGGCGCGCCTGGCGGCTTCCACCGACAGCCTCCTCCCCTCGTCCACGTCTGCGATCCACCCATAGAGGGAGGAGCGGCCCAAGCAATCCGCCAGGCTGGCCCAGGCTTCCGCGAATGCGGGGTCGCGCTCGACCGCGGCTTGGAGGAGTTCGCGGGCGCGCTGGTAGCCCTGCGCCGTGAAGGTGTGCATCTCGGCCAGAGCGCGAAGGTAGAGGTCGTACGCATCCAAGCTCTCCGTCGGCTTCGAGCGCGCGCGCTCCATCTCGACGGTTCGCAGGGATGGCTCGATGGCTCCGACGATGTTCTCCGTGATCTGGTCCTGGAGATCGAAGATGTCCTCCAAGCTGCCGTCGAACTTATCGGCCCAGACGTGGTGCCCCGTCGCGGCCTCGATCAGCTGACCGGTGATGCGGACGCGGCTGCCGGCTTTGCGGATGGAGCCTTCAAGGACGTAGCGGACGCCCAGTTCGCGTCCGACCTGTCGGACGTCCACGGCGCGGCCCTTGTAGGTGAAGGAGGAGTTGCGGGCGATGACGAAGAAGAGTTTCACCCGCGAGAGCGCGGTGATGATGTCCTCGACGACTCCATCGGCGAAGTATTCCTGCTCAGGATCGCCGCTCATGTTGGTGAACGGAAGCACCGCAATGGACGGCCGATCGGGTAGTTGCAGGGCCTTGGCTGGAGCGGTTCGGTCGAGCGAGCGGCTTCTCGCCAGCGCGAACACCCGCACGGGTCGTGCGATGTTCTTCACATGCTGCTCGCCCCGATCCTCAAAGGCGTAAGTCAGCTTGTCCCTCACCTCGTCGTAGACCTTGCCCGAGATGCAGATCCCGCCGGGATCCGCGATCTGTTCCAGGCGAGCGGCAACGTTCACCCCGTCGCCATAGATGTCACCGTCCTCTTCGATGAGGATGTCTCCGAGGTTGATGCCGATACGGAGCTGGAAGGTTTGAACCTCGTTTGAGCCATCGGCTGCTAGAGCCTCCTGGATGCCCACCGCGCACCTAAGCGCTTCAACGGGGCTGGAAAACTCCACCAGGACACCGTCACCCGTCGTCTTGAACACGCGCCCGTGATGCTCCTTGACCTTGGGCTCGATCAGCTCCCGGCGCAGGCTCTTCATGCGCGTGAGAGTGCCCTCCTCATCTCGGCCCATAAGAGCCGAGAATCCCACCACATCGGCGGCCAGGATCGCAGCAAGGCGGCGGTTCGTCATTCAGGAACGCCCGCGCGAAGCAGGGCATCGGCCAGCTGCTGCTTCGTTGTTTGGCTGCGGATGGGGGAGTCCCGCAGATGGTCCGAAACGCGGTAGGCTGGGAAGCGCGCCATGTAGTGGCGGGCCGCCTCGCGGGCCTCCTCGATCCGGTCCAGGTGAACGAGGGTCGCAATTTGGGTGCGGTGAGCCGTGGACCACATGGGGTGCTCGCGGATACAGCGAACGGCCCATTCCAGCGCCTCCTCGTACCCGCCTTGCTGAAACCTCGCGGCCGCCATCCCCGACAGCATCATGTAGGAGTCGGGATCGAGCGGGCTGAGGCGCATCGCCCTCTGAAAGTGCTGAACGGCCGTCGCGTAGTCCCCCACGTAGATTCGAACCCACCCGCTGCTGCCGTATGCAGCCGCAAGGTTGGGGTTGAGAGCCAATGCGCGGTCGACCGCGGCCAGGGCGGCCTCATACTCGCGGCCAACATAGCCCAGCATATGCCCCGCCAGTCGCAGCGCGGTTGGATCTTCCTGGCCGTACGTCACAGCGGCCTTGGCGAGTTCTAAGGCTCGCTCGCGCGCCTGCGGCTCGTGCCACCGCTCATGGTGCATTCTCCCATAGCAGAATGCCGCCATGCCCTTGGGCAGCGCATACGCCGGGTCGAGGTCCATGGCCTGGTGCAGAAGCCGAAGTGCCGCCCTCATGTCACCCTCGTTGCTGAGGGAGTGGAGGTTCATCGCCCGAAGGCACAGGTCGTAGGCGTCGAGGCTCTCGGTTGGCTTGGATTTGGCACGGGTTATCTCGGCCAAGCGCAAGTTCGGTTCGATGGCTCCCACGATGCTCTCGGTGATCTGGTCCTGGAGGTCGAAGATATCCTCCAGGCTGCCGTCGAACTTGTCGGCCCAGACATGGTGTCCCGTGGCGGCCTCGATCAGCTGGCCCGTTATCCGAACACGGCTGCCGGCTTTGCGGATGGAGCCCTCGAGGACGTAGCGGACGCCAAGCTCCCGCCCGACCTGGCGGATGTCGACGGCCTTGCCCTTGTAGGTGAAGGAGGAGTTGCGCGCGATGACGAAGAACCACCGCACCCGCGAGAGCGCGGTGATGATGTCCTCGACCACGCCATCCGCAAAGTACTCCTGCTCGGGATCGCCGCTCATGTTGGTGAACGGCAGGACGGCAATGGACGGCCGATCGGGCAGCGGGAGAGGCTTCGGCCGACTTGAGGGCGGAGGCGATGCGAGGCTCAGCGCATAGGCTCTCACGGGCTTCGGAATATTCTTGACGGTCTGCTCGCCTCGGCTCTCGAAGTCCGCCTCGACCTTGCCCTCGGCCTCATCGTAGACCTTGCCCGAGACGAGCACCCCGCCAGGATCGCACAGGGCTTCCAGGCGAGCCGCCACGTTCACACCCTCGCCGTAGATGTCTCCGTCGGGATCGATGATCACATCGCCGAGGTTGATGCCGATGCGGAGCTGGAGCGGCCCGCCCGCAAGCGCGTTCTGGATCATCAGGGAGCACCGGACCGCCTCCACGGGACTGGAGAACTCGACCAGAAATCCATCCCCCGTGGTCTTCACCAGCCGTCCCTGGTGCCGACGGAGGGCTGGCTCGAGGAGGTCCTGCTGAAGTGCCTTGATCTGCGCGAGGGCGCCCTCCTCGTTCTGGCTCATCAGGGCGGAATAGCCCACCACATCGGCGGCGAGGATGGCCGCGAGGCGTCGCTGAACCCGGGGGCTGGTTTCGGTCATGGGCGAATGGTGGAGGTCCATTCAGGGTTCGTCTAGGTGGCTGGCTGTCCGCGGGTGCGGCGAAAGCCCTTCACCCGAGCCGTAGGACGGAATGGGGAGGGGTGCCGAGAGCCGTTCACCCCTTCCTGACCGCAGTCGAAGCGGGGCAGGGCGGCTCCAGCCACATTGTACGCCGCTCGTCGTGCCAACGAGCTCCGCAGGGACGATGCCTCAGCCCCCAGCCCTCTGGCTCGGACACGCAACGATCCGGATCACAGGCGTCGCCGGCTCAGCGATCGTGGTCGATCCCTTCCGTACCAAGAACCCGAGGATGCCACCCGAGTACCGGGACTTGAAGGCTGTTGGGAAGGTGGACCTGATACCGGTGACGCATGGCTAGAGTGGCCTCATCGCCACCCATAAGGGATGGATGGGCTCGGCCGGCATTGCCAGTGGCACGGGACGAGCCCATAGGCCGTCAACGATCGAGTCGTGGAGCGGCCAAACCACATCCTGTGATCGGCACCTGCCGATGGTGGCTCAATAGGGCGCGTTTTCTCTGGGGCCGAAGCCACTTCGCGGATCGGCACTCGTGCCGAGATCACGGCTTCTCCAACCGCGCTTGGATCGTGCACACGAGCCCCGTCGGCTCGAAGGCTAGCAGCACCTCGCCTTCCAAGTCCTGAGCGAGGCTGCGTTCGATGAGCCTGGTTCCGAAGCCCTGGCGGCTGGGTGCCTTGACGCGGGGTCCGCCGCTCTCCGCCCAGGTGAGATGAAGGCGCGGTTCTTTCCCGCTCACGTCGACCTGCCACTCGAGCCGGACCTCTCCGGTCTCGTTCGAGAGTGCCCCGTACTTCACCGCATTCGTGGCAAGCTCCTGCAGGGCCATGGCAAGCGCAAGGGACATGCGAGGCGAAAGGCGCCGGTCCGGTCCCGCGATGTGGATGCGGTTGCGTCCCTTGGGCTGATAGGGCGCGACGGCCTCGTCCACGACTTCCCTGATGGCTGCGCCCTCCCAGTTCTCTCGGGTGAGCACGTTGTGAACGCGTGAGAGCGCAAACAGGCGCTCCTCCACGGCTTGGCGAGCTTCCTCAGGGGTTGCCGCGCTGCGTAGGCTCTGGCTGGCGATGGACTGCACCGTGGCCAGCGTGTTCTTCACCCGGTGGTTCAGCTCGTTGATGAGAAGACGCTGGTGCTCCTCCCAGCGTTTCCTCTCGGTGATGTCACGGATGACGGCCGAGACGCCGAGCACGTGGCCATTGGGATCGGTCATGCGTGTAGCCGAGATCGACACGTCCACGAGGGTGCCGTCCTTGCGGCGGCGAACCGTCTCGACCTGAACATGTCCCTCTCGCAAGGCGCGATTGTAGGCACCCGTTTCGTCCTCTTGTGGACCGAGACGATCCTGTGGGACCACGAGGCTGACCGGCCCCCCCAGAGCCTCCGCAGCGGTGTAGCCAAAGAGCGCCTCCGCGCCCTTGTTCCAGGTCAGGATGCGCCCGTCGGCTGCCGCGTAGGAGATGATGGCATCGGAGGAGCAGGAGACAATGGCGGCAAGCCGCGCATTCGCCTCCTCGGCATGCTTGCGCTCCGTGATGTCCATCACCACGCCCCGAGAGCGGATCGCTCGGCCGGCTTCGTTCCGGACGTACTCCCCACGTCCATTCAACCACCGGACAGCACCCCCCGGCAGGAGCAGGCGGGTCGTCCAGTCGAAGTGGTGAAGGGTGGAATCCTCATCGCGCTGACGGAGCCTCGTCGCGATCTCGTCGAGGTGCTCCGGGTGATAGCGGGCACGGATGTCCTCGATCGTAAGCTGGCGATCCGGTGGGTAGCCATACATCTCGTTCAGGCGAGGAGATGACCTCATCCTCCCTGTGGTATGATCGTAGTCGAAAACCGCGAGCGCGCCGGCTTCAAGAGCCGTCCTTAGCTCCGCTTCACGCTCCCTGAGCTCCTCCTCGTTCTGCTTCCGGTCGGTGATATCCAGCACCACGCCGACCGAGCGGGTCGGCATGCCCTCGGGGCTGAGATCCATCTCGGCGCGCATGAGGAGCCAGCGCAACGACCCATCGAGGCGCCGGAAGCGATATTCCACCTCAAAGAAGTTCTCGCCCCGTTTGATCGCCTCCGCAGCGGCGGCAACAACCAGGTCTCGTTCGCCTGGAGGGTACTGGGCACGGATCTCGGCGGCGGTCGGGCGCGCGTCCGCCGGGTAGCCGAACAGACGGTTCAGCTCGGGTGTGGTCGTGATCGTATCGGTGGTGCTGTCGTGCTCCCAGACGGCCATTCGTCCCGCATCGACCGCAAGCCGCAGGCGGCCCTCGCTCGTGCGCCGCGCCGCCTCGGCCCGAGCCCGCTCGACCGCGTCCCAGGTGCGCTCGGCGACGTCCTGGATGAGACGGACCTCGGCCTCGCTCCAGGCCCGGGGCAGGCGGCTGTGAACATAGAGGGCTGCCACCATCCGCTCTTGCTTGATCAGTGAAACGGTGACCGCTGAGGCGATGTCCAGATGAGCGAAGGCTGCCAGCGAGGCGGGGCTGTTGGTGCGCGGATCCCGCACCACGTCTTGTAGTACGAGCGGTTCGCCGCGTTGGAGAGCCGCGTGGATGTCGGTGCCGAAGGCGGCGAGATCGTGTGTTCCCGTGTGGTGCTCGACTGTGCCGTCGGTCCAGTTGCGGGCCGTGGTGAAGTAGCGGGCGCTTTCGTCTACGTCCCCATAGCCGACCCGGCTGACTCCCAGATGCTCGCCCAGCATCCCCGCGGCCTCGCAGACCACCTCCAGGGGATCATCGAGGCCGCGCAACTCATCGGTGAGGCGAAGCAGGAACTCGAGGCGTCGCTCGGCCTGAACCTTGTTGGTCGTTTCCTGCAGGGAGCACAGGGCGCCGACAACCGCGCCCGCCCTTGCCCGCACCGGAGTGTAGGAAAAGGTGAAGTACGTCTGCTCCGGCTGCCCGCTCCGGTGCAGGACGACCGGAAGGTCCTCGAAGTAGGAGGACTGCCCCGCATAGGCTTGTTCGATGACCGGCTCGATCAGCTCGCGCACCTCGGGCCAGACCTCGAAGAGACCCTGGCCCAGGGCCCAAGGGTGCTTGTGGCCGAGCACCGGAATGTAGGCATCGTTGTAGAGGAAGGTGCGTTCCGCCCCCCAGAGGAGGAACATGGGCGTCTTGGAGGCGAGTACAACCTCGATGAGGCTGGTCAGCCGTTCGGGCCAATGCTCCACGGGCCCGAGTGGCGAGGATGACCAGTCGCGGGTGCCGATCAGCGGGCCGATGTGACCCCCATCGAAGACGGGAGTCGGGGAACGATCGCTCTCAGCGACCAGGGTAAGCGGCATTGATCTGCTTCCGCGAGGGTTGAGCCGGCTGCTCCCCGTGGCGCTCCTGGTCGTGCAGGAGCCTCAGGGCAGCGCGGACGACCTCACTGGCGCTGCGGTAGCGGCCCGACGCTACCGTGATGTCGATGAAGGCCTCAAGCTCTGGGGTGAGCGAGACGTTGCGGGTCTTGCGAACGATCATGGGGCAGAACCGGAGACGGCTAAGGTTGCCAGGCCGCTAACAACGATTGACACACAGCCAAGTTCCCATTGCGCGTCGGGTAGGCGCCCCGGGGTCCCTGAAGGAGTTCAGGTGATACCAATGCGCACCCTCGCCACGAGCGATCACGTTTGGCGGTTGAAGCAGGGCGTTTCTTACACCGGGACGTTCAAGGCCACCAGGTTCGGCCCGGCAGCTCATCCTCGGGTTCACGTGTTAGCTCATGGAGATAGTCGGCAACCGCGTTGACGGCCGTCTCTGCTATGATGCCCACTGCGGCTCCCGCGGCGACGTCGGCCGGGTAGTGGGCCCCACGCGGGATCTGAATGAGCGCAACGGCGGCGGCTCCCGCATAGGCTCCTGCTCGCGCTTGCGGGTACACGCGACCCACCGCCCGCGCGACGGCCACGCTTCCCGCCGTGTGGCCAGAGGGGAAGGAGTGCCATTCGCCCTCGTCGGGCCCAAACGGCTCAATCTCGTAGCGGCCCTCCTCCAGGAGCACGTTCGGACGCGTGCGCGCCACCAAGTGCTTCAGGCCCGTCTTGATCAGCGTCGCGAGAACAAGCGATCCCAGCATGCGGGCTCCCGCCTGGGCCGCGCGCTGGTTGTTGGCGAGCACGCCATAGGCCAGGATCGCACCGGAAAGCGCCAGCAGCGGCGGCTGATCGCCAATCTCGCTTAGGCTCCCCAGACCACGCACCAGGGGGTGGTCCTTGTTCCGGGCCAGATGCGCCGCGAGGGCAACGTCGGCCTCCTCCGCTGCGGAGGTGGCGTCGATCTCTGTTCGGCCCTGGTCGGTGTCGATGGTTCGCATGGCGTACCAACGCCGGCTCACCGCAAGAGTTCGGAACCTTGTGCAGTGCACAAGGTTGGTTGTCTTCTCCGCACGGCAACATGAATCCAAGGCAGGATCGCTATGGGTCCCACGACAAAGACGGCACTCGTTCTCGGTGGCGGCAACGCCCTCGGTGCTTACCTTGCTGGTGCCTATGAGCATCTTCACCGGCAGGATGTCCGACCCGACTGGATCGTCGGAGCGTCGGTGGGGGCTGTCACAGGTGCGATCCTGGCCGGCAACGCTCCTGAGCGGCGGCTCGAGAGGCTTGGGCAGTTTTGGGCCGAGGCGACGCAGCACACCTATGGTGCATTGAGCGGGAACGAGACCCTGCGCCAGACCTACAACGGTCTGCACTCGATCATGACCCTGCTGTTCTGCCGGCCGAACATCTTTCAGCGCCGCTATCCCGGCCTGTGGTCAATCCTGCCCTGGGTGCCGAACGACGTTGCCATCTACGATCACGCGCCCCTGCGCAGCACGCTCGAACGCCTCGTGGACTTCGACCGACTGAACCGCGCCGAGGTCCGGTTCACGGTCGGGTGTGTCGATCTGGAAAGCGGGAGTGAAGTCTACTTCGACAACACGCGCGAGGAGATCCGGCCTGAGCACATCCTCGCCAGCACCGCCATCATGCCGGCATTCCCGCCCGTGGAGATCGACGGCCGGCTCCTGTGCGATACGGGCTATGCCAACAACCTGCCCCTGGATCCCCTGTTCGACGAGCCCCTTGACCGCGACCTCCTTTGCATCGCGGTCGAACTGTTCAGTCTGCGCAGTCCTCAACCGGCCTCGCTGGATGCGGTGCTGGAGCGGACGCAGGATATCCTCTTCGCAACGCCGGCCAGACGCACCGTCAAGGCTTTGCAACGGGAGTACGCTCTACGCGAGCGGATCGAGCCGAAGGGGCCGCGGGTCAGGCTGTTACACCTCGCCTACCAGGCCGCCAGCCACGAGCTCGCGACGAAGACGTTCGACTTCTCGCCCTCCTCGATCGCGGATCGCCGGAATGCAGGCGAGCGCGACATGGAGGTAGGGCTGCGGTTGCTTCGCGAAGAGGAGCACCTCGCTGGCCGCTTTCGATACTTGTCCGTCGACTCCGAAAGGGCGGCGGATATCCGCCGCGATGCGAACCCGCAGGACGCTCTGGTCCGCACCGCATGATTGGCGCGGAGCCCTCCGCTCAGCACAAAGGCGTGGATAGATGCCTGATCGCTCCCGAGCCTTCGACCGCGCCTAAGCACCGGCCGATCGGACGCAGCGTGGAACAAGTGGACGACAGAAGCGGTGCTTGACGAAAAACGAGGCAACTGGACTAGAGCTCTCGACGAGAGGCCGTGCGTTCTCGTGTGCGAGGGAGCCTGCCCCTCCGCACAGGGTTCGTCCTCACATGCCGCGCTACTCCTTCGACAGCGATGATGGCGGACCTGCCCTCGTGGAGGAGGATGGGCTGGAGGCAGATGGCGTCAAGGCAGCTCGGCGGGAAGCCCGGATCGGCTTGGCTGATTAGGTCCGTGACCTGGTGCTCAGAGCTGAGCAGGGCCGCATGAGCGTGCATGTTCGAGACGATGCTGGAAACATCGTTCATCGCGCCACCATCTCCTTGCAGATCGAAGAAAATCTCATTCATACCGCCCCTTGAACGGCGATAATTCGGTTGGTTTATTTTCCGTGAGCAGCGGGAAACGTCACATAGTAGAAAGCCATAATATAAATCATGTTAGGAATAGGCATCCATTTCTCTGCCAGCTTCCTCTTATCGTCGGCGAACGAACCTGGGCACTGACGGCTGAGAGACACGACCGTGCTCCCGCCTCGAACGAGGAGCTGCGTCATGGACGCTCTGCACACCCTTACTCACACCCTGATCACCAAAATGGCGAGCATCGTCTCCCTCACCGCAGAGGAGCAGGCGGCACTCCAGCGTCTGCCCATGCAGGTCCAGACCCTCAAGGCTGATCAAGACATCGTGCGCGAGGGCGACCGCCCCTCCCGTTGCTGCCTCATCATCGAGGGCTTCGCCGCTCGGTACGGCGTGACGGAGGGGGGCAAGCGCCAGATCTATGCCTTCCATATCGCCGGCGAGGTCCCGGACCTGCAGAGCCTGCACATCGAGACGATGGACCACTCCCTCCAGACGATCACCCCGTGCCAGGTGGGGTTCATCCAGCACGAGGCGATCCAAGATCTGTGCGTCCGCTACCCGCGTCTGGCAGCGGCACTCTGGCGTGAGACGCTCATCGATGGCGCGATCTTCCGCGCGTGGATCAAGAACCTTGGGCAGCGCTCCGCAGACGCCCACATGGCGCACTTCCTGTGCGAGATCATGAGCCGGCTGAACGCCATCGGCAGGGTGGAGAAGCTGAGCTGCGCGTGGCCCTTCACGCAAAGCGAGATGGGTGATGCGCTCGGCCTCTCGGTCGTGCACGTCAACCGGGTGCTTCAGGAGATCAGGGGAGCAGGTCTGATCACGCTCACCAGGGATCGCCTGACGGTACTCGACTGGGACAGGCTTGCGGCCCTGGGCGAGTTCGACCCCCTCTATCTGCACCAGCAGCCGAGGGAGGCAGCCTGAACAAGCCAGGACAACGACCGCGTGGCCCGACCTTGTGGTGGCCGCGATCATGGCCGGGCTGTTCCTCAATTCCTCGTTCCTGATCCTGCGCCAGGCCTGGGCCGAGTACCAGGACGGGGCGGATCACGGCGCCGTTGCCGGCCACCCCATTGAGCGGAGCGCGCAATGAACGGCTGAACTGGATCACCGACTTGGCGGCCCCGTCTACATGGTGAACGTCTTCGCGCCCTCGGCTTGGCGGCGCGTCGAGCGGGGAGGCCGCCGGGACCAGAGTGCGAACCCGGCCACGCGGTGCTCAAGGGGGCGCCGATGGGGAACTTCCGGCGCGTGCGGCGCTTGATGGGTTCATCGGAGGGGGAGCACTGGCATGAGCCAATCTGATCAAGAGCAGATCCAGCCACCCGGCACTGAAGCTGAGATGACCCCCCAGGCCGACCACGGCGAGGGCAGCTACAAGGGTAGCGGCAAGCTCAGCGGGCGGGCGGCGATCATTACGGGCGGAGAC
>DASZAZ010000081.1:0-18851 GCA_035944635.1 Microvirga sp. | reverse complement strand
CTTGGACAGGCTTGGCGCCTCGGGCGACGGGGTGAACGTGCCCTTGACGCAAACGCCCTTCGCGCCGCTGGCACGCACACCTTTGTGGTTTCCGCCCACCGCAAACAGGGCGTCCACGATGGCCTCCACGTCCGCATCGCCCGATGAGCCGGGTTGTGTCTGTGCTCCTTGGCCGAGCGCATCGACAGTTGGCGTCGTCTGGGCCAGCACCGTCCCGGCGAGCAGGCAGGCGACAACGCTTGCACAGGTCAGCGCGATACGTTTCGACATCGTCGGGTTCCTTCTTGATCGTGTTCGCCGCTACTCAGACAGGCGCTGAAGATGCGGGCCAGTCAAGCTGCGCTCAGCTCACCGTAGCCCTGAGCACGAAGTGATCCATAGCATGAGTAAAGCCACCTTCCCCACTCGAGGTGGTGACCGCGTGCGCTCGCGACCTTGTGGTGGGGCTCGCGTTACCTACTGCAATACCCAAGCCGGCGCGAGTGAATCCCGGCGAGCGCTCTAATTGGGTGTAGAAGACACCACGCTTGCAAATAGTCATAGAGGCTTCACAAACATGACGAACAGGTCTGACGAGGAGCAACAAATGAGGCTGACGTAGCTTCAGAGTTGCGATATCGCGTCTGCATTCCGTCAGTCCTTCACGGGGTGGCATCCGAAGCGCTCCGCCCCCGCGAGAGATTGACCAGGTTCTCGGTGATCCTCTTAGCCAGCGCCGCATCGCCACCGTCGAAGGTCGCGCTGTCGGCCCCGCACAATCTCAAGAAGATGTTCTGGAGGCTTCCGAACGCGAAGTAGTCCTCGGAAGGCGGTTCATGGGGCAGATCACGCATCTGCTTTGCAACGTTCTCCTGGGTAATTCGGATCAAGCACCACAGGTCACGCTGTAGCGCTGCGTCCGCGGACGCGATGATCTCGTTGATGCGCCGTTCTTCCGGGCTCATAACTGGACAAGCCTTCTCCATCACAGATCGCCTCATTCTTTCGTGCCTTCAGATTACCCGAGACAGGCGCGACGAGCCCGTCGAAGGAGCGTGTGGCTCAGCGCGGTACGGCCCCGAGTTGGCGGTAGAAGCCGTCTGGATCGTACATGGCCCATTCCTCCGCGAGCCTCCCGTCTGCACGGAAGCGGAAGAAATTGATGATCTCTAGCGCAACAGGCCGGCCGTTCGGTTCTCGGGTCCCATAGGGCGTCTCAAACGGCGCGCCGGAGAACACGCCTGAGAACCGCGTGCGCGAGGCAACATAGTCGCCCTTCACGAGCAGGTCGTGCCGCGTAACAGACAGCTCCTCAAGCGAGCGCCGGAATGCTCTTTGGAAGGTCGTCAATTCGGCCAAGTTCAGGTCGCCCTCCGGCGTGTGGCAGCAAAAGTCGCTCGTGAAGTAGCGGTCCATCGCTGCCTCGTTCTCGCGCGCGATCGCCTCCTCGCCGATCCGTACGAGCTCGCGCCCGAGCTCTGTTTCAAAGTCCTCTTGTGGCATATTGTGTCCTCCCAAGTATTCATTGCAGCCGACGTCCACGCGCAAAAAGAACGGATCGTCGCTGCGAGTGATCTACGTAGGCAACTCGACTTCGATGCGGTTGTGATAGGCTGTTCTAAAACTGGAAGGATCACACCGTGGTTGAGAGTTCGAGATCGGCCGGCCGTGCCGCCCATCGCGGCTGATCGGCGGCAGGATCGCTCGCTACAGGGAAATACGGCAGGACCTCTGAAGCCAGTTCCTCGACTGTGTCCTGTACCGGTCGCTCATTGAACACGCAGGCGTCACTTGATCCCTCAAGGTTGCAGATCGCGCACTATAGCGGCCCTGACTTCCGCGATCACGGTGTTCCGCTCCTCCAGCGAGAGCGTCGTTCCCGTGAGATAGACAGCCACGACTACGGGGCCCTGCGTCGGCACGGGGTTGCCTTGCGGCCAGATCACGGCCACGACGCCACGCGAGCCGTACTCGCCCGAACCCGTCCGGTCGGCGATCCGCCATTCCATCGGCAAGCTTGCCCGCAGGAGGGGGCCGCCTACCTGGTTGTTCACGAGCCACTCTTTGAGCTGTTCACGGGAACGATCAGACAGCGCGTCGCCGAGGAGCAACTTTTGCAAGCTGGCGGCCGCGGCATCGGGGCTCGTGGTGTCGCGCACCTCGCCCGGTCCCACGACGTTGAGGTCCGGCTCATAGCGATCGAGGCGCGTAGTCCTATCGCCGATCGAGCGCATGAAGCGGGTGAAGGCTTCGGGACCACCCATGCGGCGCAGAATCAGGTTCGCGGCGGTGTTGTCGCTCATCGAGGTCGTGGCCTCGCAGAGCTCGGCCACGGTCATGTCCTCTCCGACGCGGCTCTTGGTGACCGGCGCGTAGGACAGGATATCGCCAGCCTGGACGCGTACGCTATCACCGAGATCGGCCTGGCCCTTGTCCACCAGCGAGAGGAGATGGCCACAGGAATAAGCTTTGAAGGTGCTCGCGATCGGAAAGCGCTCGCCGCCTCGGTGCGACCAGGTCTCGTTGGTTGCCAAATCCGTGAGACGGACGCCAAGGCGTCCCCCCGTCCGCGCTTCAATCCCGGCGACGGTGGCGCCCAGCGCGTCACCGAGTTTGGTGTCGCCAGCCCCCACCCCACCGCTCGTTGAGACGGCGGCGAGGCAAAGCAGGACGGCGAGAGCTCCGCGGTAGGCATTGGTTCGCTTAAACATCGGTGAAGGTCCTTGCAGTGTCGCGCAGGGTGATAGCGATAGGAACGGGTGTCGTTGTTGGGTGCGCCGATGGTGATCGGGCCACCGTGGCGCTGGTACATCACATTTCCCGCGAGCACCTCCCCATCCTGTCCGGGCGAGCGCCCGATCTGCAATGGCGATCTCTCCGTCTCCCGGGGCATTTCAGAAGCACGGCGACGATCGAATGGTGAAGCAGGCGCTTCGTTCACGAGACATTGATCTTTGGTGACGGAACTCAGAGACCAGTCAGCGATGTCTACCTGCACTGTCCAGGTGTCGAATGCATATTACTCTCATAGTAGCGCCCGTACACGATGTCAGAGAACAGCTTCCGCGGTTCGAGGCGGACATCTCGGGATGATTGCTCCGTCACTGCGCCTATAGCAGCTTCTCGAGCGTGATTGGGAGATCGCGCACCCGCTTCCCGGTGGCGTTGTACACGGCGTTCGCGACCGCGGCGCCGGTGCCAGTGATACCAATCTCGCCTACACCGCGAGCGCCCATCGGCGTGTGCGGGTCAGGGATGTCGGTCCACATCACCTCGATCTCTGGCACATCCATGTGCACCGGCATATGATACTCGGCGAGGCTAGGGTTCATCACGCGACCGCTGCGCTCGTCGAACTGTGTCTCTTCCATTAGCGCCAGGCCGAGGCCCATGATGATGCCGCCGCGGAACTGGCTGGCCGCAGTCTTGGGGTTAAGGATGCGGCCGCAATCAAAAGAGCCGAGAAATCGGCTGACGCGCGTCTCGCCCGTGATTGCGTTCACGCGCGCCTCGCAGAACATCGCGCCGTGGCTGTGCATTGACCAGTGCATCATTTCAGAAGGGTTGGGCGGAGCCGCCTCCACGCTGACCTCGTCGCGCTGCGCCCGGCCTAGGATCGAGTCGTATGTCTCGTAACGCTCCGGTTCGTCGAGCTTGCACAGCCCGGCGTTGCGGCTGCCGACCTCCTCCGACTTCAGACCGGCAAGCGGCGAGTCGTTGCCAGCCAGCCGCAGCAGCTCCTCCACGAGCGTGTTATATGCGGCGATAACCGAAGCGCCGATGGCGGCGGTCTGCTGCGACCCGCCTGCTAAGATCACGCCCGGCAGCCTCGAGTCGCCGTAATTGAAGCTGACGTTCTCCATAGGCAGGCCGAGGCGCTCCGCTGCCACCTGCGTCTGCACCGTCGCAGTGCCCATGCCCATCTCGTGCACGGCCACGTCGACGGTCGCGTGACCACCCCGTGTCAGCGTGAGGCGCGCGGCGCCGCCAGGCATGCGGTAATACGGGTAGGTCGCGGTCGCGCAGCCTATGCCGACCAGCCACTCGCCGTCCCGCGTCGCACCGGGCCGAGGATTGCGCCTCTGCCAGCCGAAGCGCTCGGCGCCGGCGCGCCAGGCCTCGGCGATTTGGCGCGATGAGAATGGGAGACCGGTGGTCGGGTCCTTCTCGGGCTCGTTGCGGATGCGCAGCTCGACGGGATCGATGCCGAGCACCTCGGCGAGCTCGTCCATGGCGCATTCGAGCGCGAAGGTCCCCACTGCCTCTCCGGGCGCGCGCATGAAGGTGTTGCCGAGCATGTCGAGTTCAACCTGCTGCACATCGAGGCGGATGTTATCCGACCGATAAGCGCTGCGGGTCGCCAGTATGAACGGCTCTGGCATGGCGTTGTGCGGCGTCTTCGCCGTGGCGCCGCTATGGATCAGCGCGGTGAGCCGTCCTTCGGCATCCGCCCCGAGCGCCACGCGTTGCTCGGTGAGCGAGCGGCCGCCCACGACGCGGTACACTCCCTCGCGCGACAAGACGAGGCGTACCGGACGCCCCGCCAGCCGAGCCGCCGCCGCGGCAAGGATATGGTGCTGCCACAGGGTCTTGCTGCCGAACCCGCCGCCGACATAGGGCGAGGTGATGACGATCTGCTCCTCGGCGATGCCGAACACCTGTGCCAGCGTCCAGGCGGAGTGCGCCACGGCCTGTTGCGCATCGTTGATGTGCAGTGTGCCATCCTGCCAGGCGAGCGTGACGGCGTGCAGCTCGATCGGGTTGTGGTTGTGCCGCGGCGTCGTGTAGGTCGCGTCGACTTTGTACGGCGCCGCAGCGAGCGCCTTGTCGGCGTCACCGATATTGTTCTGCAGCGGCTGTCCCATGAAATGCGCGGGCGCGGTGCCCCTGACGCGAGCCTCGGCGAAGGAGGTCAGCGCGTCGTTCACCTCGTAAGTCACGCCAACTAGGGACTTGGCGTAGTCGGCCTGTTCCTGCGTCTCGGCGAGCAAAACGGCGATCGGCTGACCGTTCCAGTAGATGCGATCGTCCTGCATGACAGGCACCTTGTCGCCGCCCGAAGCCTTCTCGACGGTCAGAAAGAGGGGGGGCGGCTGCATGCGGGGTGCGTTGCGGTGGGTCATCACCAGGACGACGCCCGGCGCGGCCTCAGCTTCGGCAATGTCGAGCGAGGTGATGCGGCCCTTCGCGATCGTGCTATAGGCGAGGGCTGCATAGACCATACCGTCCATCGCAAACTCGGCAGCGAAAGGTGCAGCGCCGGCCACTTTTAGCGGCCCGTCGAGCCGCGAAACCGGCTTGCCAATGTGGCCGTGCTGGCTGCGGATCAGCGGATCGGGCTCGCCGCCGCGCATCCAGTTGTCGGGCGCGAGGGCAACTGCCTTGGCCATCGCCGCTTGCATGGCGCTCTTCGTTAGCGCCTTTGTCTCGTCGACGATGCTCATGCGTTGTCTCCCACGAGTTCGCTTAGCACGGTAACAATCGTGCGCCGAGCGAGCTCGACCTTGAAGCCATTGTCTTTGAGCGGTCGCGCGTCGACGAGCTCGGCGTCGGCAGCGTCCGCGAAGGCCATCCGGCTTACCGGCGCACCACGCAGCGCCTCTTCGGCCTTCCGCGCGCGCCAGGGCTTGTGCGCGACGCCGCCGAGCGCGATGCGGATGTCCTTCACGCGCCCGCTCTCGATTTCCAGCGCGGCCGCCACCGAAACGAGAGCGAAAGCGTAGCTCGCCCGGTCGCGAACCTTGCGGTACGTAGAGCGCGCCGCGCAGGGCAGCCATGGCAGCTCGATCCCGGTGATGAGCTCGCCTGGCTCAAGCACGGTCTCGAGGTCCGGCCGGTCACCCGGGAGGCGGTGCAGTTCGGTCAGAGGCAGGCACCGCTCGCCTCCCGCGCTGCGCAGGTGGACGACGGCGTCCAGCGCGGCAAGCGCGACGCACATGTCCGACGGATGCGTCGCGACGCAGGCGGACGAGGCGCCGAGGATCGCGTGGTTGCGGTTGAAGCCGTCGATCGCGTCGCACCCTTGCCCCGGCCGCCGCTTGTTACAGCGGGATCCGTCATCGTCGTAGAAGTAGGTGCAGCGCGTACGCTGGAGCAGGTTGCCGCCTACCGTCGCCATGTTGCGGATCTGCGCCGACGCGCCGGACACGATCGCCCGGCTCAGCATCGGGTAGCGTTCCCGCACAGCGCGGTGCTCGGCCACCGCTGTGTTCTTGGCCGCGGCGCCGATGAGCAGCCCACCATCCGTCCGCTCGTCGACCGCAATTGACAGGGTGGTAACGTCGATCAGAGCGGCCGGGCGCTCAATCGTCTCGCGCATCAAGTCTATGAGGTTGGTGCCGCCGCCGAGATACTTGACGCCGTCGGATGCCGAGCTGCGGGAGACCGCATCGGCAGGGTCGGCGGCGCGCGTGTAGCTGAAGGGTGTCATACTGCCCCCTCCGAAAATGTTTCGGTGATCGCATCGACGATGCCATTATGTGCGCCACACCGGCACAGGTTGCCGCTCATCCTCTCGCGCACCTCGTCGCGGTTGAGTGGCATCACCCCGGCCGTGAGGTCGTCCGTGACGTAGCTCGGCACCCCTCGTCGCACCTCCTCCACCATGGCAATAGCCGAGCAGATCTGCCCGGGCGTGCAGTAGCCGCATTGGAATCCGTCATGCTCGACAAAGGCCTGCTGGAGCGGGTGAAGCGCGCCGACCCTGCCCAACCCCTCGATCGTCATGATTGATTGCCCCTCAAACTGCACCGCAAGCGCGAGGCACGACAGGATGCGCTCGCCTTCGACGAGGACAGTACACGCCCCGCAGGCGCCCTGGTTGCAGCCCTTCTTCGTGCCGGTGAGGTGCAGATGCTCGCGGAGAAGGTCGAGCAAAGATACGCGTGGATCGGGCGGTAGGCGCATATCCTGCCCATTGATGGTGATGGTCATCGGCACCTCCGTGGCTATAGTGGGACTCGGGAATTGACATCTTGGCGTTTCGGCGCAGTGTGAGGTAGTGCATTAAGCTCGGTGAGCGAGCGCAAGCGACGCCTCGACCCGGTATTGCTGGCCGATTACGCGTGCTGCTCCCGCGCGGCCGTGGTCCGACTGTTAGCAACGTGGGCGTGGGTGGCTCGGATCAGGCACCACAGGTCATGATCCAGCCCTGCAGTCCCGGATGAGATGATCTCGTTGATGCGCCGCTCCTCCGGATCCAAAACCGGACAAGTTTTCTGCGTCACAGCTCGCCTCCTATCCAAGCGCCGGGATGCGCGCGAGGACCTTGATCTCGAAATCGAATCCAGCCAGCCGCCGAACACCCTGGTGCGCGAGACCGGGCCGGGCGAGAAACGCCCTCCACGGCATGCTGCAATTGCTGTCCGATGCTCGTGATCAGGCCGGCAGCAGTTGACTACTCCCGCCGCGCTGTGGCTTAAAGGACGTTGTTCCCCCAAATTAGGCCGTTCCGATGCATCGGGTCGCGCTGCTCGTCTACGACGGCTTTCAAATCATTGATGCGACCGGGCCGGCGGCCGTGTTCGAGATGGCCGGTCGGGTCGGAGCGCCGTACGGGCTCGTGTTCGCCTCGATCTCAGGCGCTCCGACCCGCAGCTCGGGCGGCATCGTCGTCGAGACCGAGACGTGGACTGGCTCCGCGTTGGCTGACACGCTGATCGTGCCGGGTGCTGGACACCTGCGCGGGCCCACGTCCGATGACGCGTTCCTCCGCGGGATCAGAGGCGCTGTCGCTGAAGGCCGTCGAGTGGCCAGCGTCTGCACAGGCGCCTTCCTCCTCGCCGCGGCGGGCGTTCTGGATGGGCGACGGGCGGCCACGCACTGGATGGCCGTTCCGGACCTGAAGCGTGAGCACCCAGCGGTCGACGTGGACGGGGAAAGCATCTTCGTCGAGGACCGAGGGGTTTGGACGTCCGCCGGCATGACCGCGGGCATCGACTTGGCCCTTGCGATGGTCGGCCGCGATCACGGCGAGGATGCCGCGCGAAAGGTCGCGCAGATGCTGGTCGTGTATCACCGCCGGCCGGGAGCCCAGTCGCAACACTCTGCGCTGCTTGATCTGGTGACGCCAGACAACCGCTTCGCACCCATTCTGGCCTGGGCGCGCGCGCGTCTGGCCGAGCCCCTGTCCGTCGAACGCTTGGCTGAGGAGGCGCATCTCAGCGTCCGGCAGTTCACTCGAGCGTTCACCGAAGTCACAGGGGTGCCGCCTGCCAAGGCGATTGAACGTCTACGCTTCGAAGCTGCAAGGGCAGCCATCGAGGCGGGCGAAGGATCCATGGAGCTCGTCGCCCGTCGGTCGGGCTTTGGCAACGCCGAACGCATGCGACGCACCTTCGTCAAGCTGAGCGGACTGCCTCCCGTTTCAGTGAAGAGCGCGGCACGACGTTGGTCAGCTGGCGGCTAGACAAAGCCGTTGGCCTCTCGCCTTTTCCGGTTGAATGCTTGATGCCGGGTTTGGGCCGCACCGTTGAGTTGGATCGCGGAGCGCAGGTTGAGGCGCTAAGTTCGTCCTCGGGTGAGTTCAGCCCTCCCGCTCAACTCTCTGTCTCACCACGCTCGACCTCGCCTTGCAGCGGCTGGGTGAGGCTATTGGCAAGCCGAGCGCCGGCTCAGGAGAGAATTGACCTCCTGAGACGCCCCTTTGCACCTTTCCGCCGACAACGTGCCGGAGCCGGATGGATCATGAAAGACGAAGCTAATCCCTGGGCGATCCTCTCGTCGGAGCGACTCTATGAGGACAAGTTCATCTCCCTGATTCGCCACACCGTGCGTGATGCCTCTAGCCAGGTGTGTTCGTGAAGCACACCGGCACCTCAGGCACTGGCGGCGGTTGAAGCTTACCGTGGCCAGCGGTGAGGCTATCCCCTTGCCGATGCGAGCCAGTACGCCGTGACAAAGATGTTCATGGTCCACAGGCTGCCACAAAGGTGCGTCGCACGGACTCTCGTGAGTTTGCGAGAGTGCTGAAGCCACGAGGTCGGCTGGTGCTGCCTGACTCGATTCATCGAGGTGACCAGCCGAACTACGATGGCCTCGTGGGGCTGTTCCCGCAGAGCATTCACGAGCCTTAGTAGGTCGAGATGCTGGATGGCTAAGTCAGTCCAAAGGGGGCGGTCCTCGCCCCAACAACAGCGGCTATACTAGGAAAACTGTTGAGAAGCTGAAGGGCTCGATGTTGTAGAGGATGATAGATCAGCCCCCGGAGAGGTCGAGAGCCATACCTTCTGCGGTATCGCGGATGCTGTAGCTTTGGCCACTGAGCTGGAAACGGTCTCCCTCCGTAAACGAGAAGTCCATGATCTCGTCCATGCCCGACCCTGGCCCAAAGATGAAGGTGTCGGCACCAGCGTCGCCATAGAAGCGGTCGTTACCAGCGCTGCCGTAGATCACGTCATTGCCGCCACCGCCATATGCCAGATCGTTACCGGCTCCGCTCCAGATCGTGTCGGCTCACTAACCGGCATTCTGCGTGTCCGGGGGACGTGGGGAATCTCAGCTTGAGGAGTATCTGCGCACGACAGACGAGTATTCTTGCAGCGGCAGAGTGCCAGGCTCGATAATGGTCCGCTCCATCTGCAGGATCGGCCACTGCTCGTGAGTTGGTCTCATCAAGCAAAGCCGCCGAGCGTAGTCAGATAGGGTGCAGGATGTTCTCAACGGAGGCAACGCGTACACCTTAGCCCAAAAGTGGCTCCGAGAACGGATGCGTATGCTGAGACTATCCCGCACCGACAACTTTAGCGGTCAGCTGAAGAGGTCAGAACCACCAGGCTGATTTGGTTCTTGGGGAATCAAGCCTGCGCCTGATGCGGGCTAGAGCCTCAGTTGGCAGATCAGGGTCATATTGAGCAGCCTCAAGTGCACTCTGGCCCAAGCGCTGCTCCACCTCCTCGACAAGGTCGCGGACGTGGTCCTCATTACTGCTCAGCGTTAGTGCACCGGCCCACACTTGCTCCGGTGGCCATGTTGCTACCGCGCTTTCGATTAATCTAGCTCCGAGTGAAAACCTGCTGGCTCTCCTAGTGGCAAGCACTCGTTCGAGCGCCGCGATTTGGTCGCGGTTTAAGTCGTGCCTTCTCACGGACCGCAGTAGCGGGTCGAACACGCACCGAGCAATCTGAAGGCTAGCCTTCGTCGCCACTTGAAGAGCAGCCAGGAAGGTAGCGACTACAATCATCTGCTGGAGTGGGTGCCGTCCCAGTTCAATCGACGGCTGCACGGCCTTAAGCCAGGAACTCGGATAGCGCATCGCGTCCGCTTGGTGGACCACCCCCTCCGCCAGCAGCTCGAGTACGCCTACCTCTTCAGGCGACACTGCTGCTAGAGTCGAGCCAAGCGCTTCGGGATCACGTGCGATTCGCTCAGCCACCGCGCGCCTAACCGTGCCGCGTCTGTTGCGCAGCAGCAGGACAGTTGTGTGCCCGTCCGGGCGCGGCAAATGATCGAACAGTGCCACCGCGGTTAGCGGGCCAATGTCGTTGCTGAACAATTGAACAGCCTCGGCTGCCCCGAAAACACCGTCCGCTGACACACTAGCGAGCAGGCTCGCCCGCTCTTCATCGCTCGTCGGCCAGAAGCCTCGCAGGAACGCGAGCTCGGGCCGAAGGCGTAGCAACGCAGACCGATCTACCACTCCAGCGACAGACGCGAGTTGGGGTAGGTCGCTGGACCGCACCACTGTCTCGAATAATTGTCCTCCAAGGCTCTGTTGAGGGAACTTGGCGCATGTCGAGAGCAGTCGGCCGAGTTCCGGGCTGGTCATCCGCGGCGCTACGCGGAGCGGAGCCTCGGAACCGGGTGGCTGCGGTTGATCCCCGAACTGCTTAACCAGCGTGATAAGGACTTCTGGGTTATCGATCCGCTCGACCTCGGAGGTAACGAGATCGCGCCAGAGCCTCGGGAGCGCCTCAACTTTGGTAAGAGTGTTGCCTGGTGTACCTCCAGCATTGCCGCCGCTGCCAATTGCATCGCCTCTCCAGGTGTTAAACCTTGGGCGGGAGTGGCATTTGCACCACGAGCGTCATAGTGCACTTCACGGGGTTAGGAGCACGTACCGACACTTGGATGTGCTGGCATTGAGGTTGCAGGGCGCTTGTAGAGGCGCCGGCAATCCTGGCTGCAGAACTTCCTCGGGCGCCCCTCGATAGCTTTCCCGCAGCACTGACATGGCTTGCCGCGATGGATCGAGCGGCGCTCGCTCCAGGCTGCTGCCCCGCATTCCCTCGTGCAAAAACGCTGAGAGTTGTTGTGCGGCACGAACACCATCTCGCAGCGCTGGCAGGTCTTTGCCTGCCGTGGCTTCAGAAGCTTGTAGATCGGCCTGTGGAGCCCCGCATCGAAGCAGGAAGCGCAGAACACTCGCCGTCGGCCCGACAGGGGCGTCTGACACACTGCGCAGGCCTTAGGCGCGGATCGTTGCGCCTCGAACTGCTCCATCATCCGCTGCAGAAATGGGCTCATGGCCACCATGTAGGGTGCCGGAATTAGTGCCGCAACAGAGGAAAATTATTGCTAGGCTGCGGGAAGTGTGACCCCCGGTGCGGTCCCTATCCCCGCTGGGATTGTGGATTAACCGGACCCGGCACCCGGTTCGCTTGATGTTGCCGCAATCTCTTGCGACGGACACCGCCACCCCAACCGCTCGGCGCCTTTTCAGCACCCTATGGCTCGTTCCCGTCGCTCGACTCGTCTCGCCCATGCCCTACTCGCGGCCGTCGTCCTGCTGACCGTGAGTTCATGGGATGTGGCCGCAGGTTACCCCAAACACGAAGCACCCGTCCCAGCGGACACGCTCGCCCTGATGAAGGCAAAGGGCACCTCTCCAGCGGCTCCTATCCTGATGCGGGTCTACAAGAAGGAGGCGGAGCTCGAGGTCTGGAAGCAGGCAAAGGACGGGCGCTACGTCCACCTCAAGACCTTTCCCATCTGCCGCTGGTCAGGCCAGCTTGGTCCCAAGCGGCAGGAGGGTGATCGGCAGGCGCCGGAGGGGTTCTACTCCGTCACGCCGGCGCAGATGAACCCGAACTCGGCGCACTACCTCTCTTTCGACACCGGCTTTCCCAACGCCTACGACCGCGCGCAAGGCTCCACAGGTTCGGCCCTCATGGTGCATGGCACCTGCTCGTCTTCCGGGTGCTTCGCCATGACCAATGAGGCGATGAGCGAAGTCTATGCCTTGGCGAGAGAGGCGTTTCGTGGTGGCCAGAAGGCTTTTCAGTTCCAGGCCTATCCCTTCCGCATGACAGCCGAGAACCTGGTCCGGCACAGGCTTGACCCGAACATCGGCTTCTGGCGTCAGCTCAAGGAGGGCTCGGACTGGTTCGAGGTCATGGGCCGGGAGCTGATCGTAGGTGTCGCGGGTGGCCGCTATACCTTCCGATCCGCACGAGGTGGTCCACCCGAAGAGGTGCTGGCCTACAGGGCACAGGAGGAGGACCACGCGGCGGTGCTGCTTGAGGAGGGATGGCCAGCCATTCGCACCACCTATGTTGACGGGGGGCAGCATCGGTCCTTTGCTGCACTGATGCGCCAGGGGGTGTCGCTCGGAGAGGTCAGCCGCCCGGAAGCTCTTGCAGCGGCAGGCCGAGAGGTCGTCATCGCCGCAGCGCGCCCTCTTAAGCCCGCTGCGCCTGCACAGGAGGTAGCGGACACGAGAAGCGCAGCGGTCGCCAGCGATCCACAGCAAGAAAGCCTACTGGCAGAGGCTGCGCCTGCCGATGGTGGCTTGGAGCTGCGGGAGCAGGAGCCGTTCTTCCTCACTCCCGTTCGCCTTGCTGGCTTCGCCATGCCTGGCCTGCAGATGCCAAAGCTCGCCGGGTCTGTTCGCATCATCTCAGCTGAGCTGAGCGAAGAACCCCGGAAGCTTGCTGCCCACTGAGCACGCCTGGTGCGCTCTCTCATACTGCGCTCGATTTCCGCCCTGAGACGTCTTTGCTTTATCTACTCGAGCTGCCGCCGCCGGCCACTAAGCCGGGACCTGCAGCATCGCTCATCATGTAAATGGGGGGCGCTTGCACCAACAAGGGGATACGAGCATGCGGAGCTGGAGAAGCCTTCTTGCCGGGCTATTTGCCCTCATTCACTTGGTCATTGCTCAGCCGGCACGGGGCGAGGAGGTGTGCCGGAGCCACCACGTCGGGGGTGCTCGTTACACGATCTGCACCATCGACCTGCGCCAGCATCAGATCCGTCTGTTCTGGAGAGGAGCAGACGGGGAGGTCATCGGCTCCTTCGACCGTCTGCGCAGCACCCCTGAAGGCAACAAGCTGGTCTTCGCGATGAATGCCGGCATGTACGACGAGGGCCGATCTCCGGTGGGGCTCTATGTCGAGAACGGACGAGAGCTCAAGAAGGCCAACACTGCTCAAGGACCCGGCAACTTCCACCTCAAGCCGAACGGCGTGTTCTTTGTGTCCGATCGAACGGCGGGCGTGCTGGAGACGAGCCGCTATCTGAAGGCAGGCGTGCAGGCCAGCTACGCCACTCAGTCGGGTCCTATGCTGGTGATCAACGGGCGCATTCACCCGAAGATCTCCGAGAACGGCCCATCGCGTAAGATCCGCAACGGAGTCGGCGTCAGGGACAAGAGCACTGTTGTGTTTGCGATCTCGGAGGAGGCCGTCACGTTCGGCGCGTTTGCCAGGCTGTTCAAGGACGAGTTGGCCTGCAGCAATGCGCTGTTCCTGGATGGCAGCATCTCAAGCCTTTACGCGCCCTCGCTCGGCCGCTCAGATGGCCTATTGCCCATGGGACCAATTGTGGGAGCCCTGCCTCGCTCCTGACGGGGCGATTCCTGAGCGACCGGCGCCCCCACCCGATGGTCCCTGAGAACCCCTTGGCTGGAGCGACGTTCCGACAGATCAGCCGGGCGCAGGCTGGAGCGCCGCGGTCTAACGGGTCTGCTGCCGTTTGCCCTTGGCGGCCAGGTACACCTCCGCATCGGACAAGGCGCCCGGCGGCTCGTCGCCGAAGACACTACGCCCGCCATAAGCGTGGGACTGGCGCCGCTCCTCCTCGATGAAGGCGTCGACCGACGGTCCCCTCGCCTTCCGTTCTAGCCTGCGAGCCTGCTCGTCCAGTCGCTGCAGGGCCTGGAGTTCCTCCTCCCGTCCAAGCTTCGCCTTCTGGACGGCCGACTTCAGCACCCGCAGCGTCTCGTCATAGACCTTCAGGGGCACCGGGTAGGGGTGGCGGTCCTTGCCGCCGTGAGCGAGAGAGAAGCGGGCCGGATCGCTGAAGCGGTAGGGTGCCCCATGTACCACCTCCGCGACCATCGCGAGGGCCTGCACGGTGCGCGCTCCGACGCCTGGGGTGAGAAGCAGGTCCGGGTAGTCCACCGGCCCCCGCTCGGCTGCGGCTGCAAGAGTGCCATGA
Source organism: Microvirga sp. (assembly GCA_035944635.1). GTDB lineage: Bacteria > Pseudomonadota > Alphaproteobacteria > Rhizobiales > Beijerinckiaceae > Microvirga. The sequence goes on along the minus strand of DASZAZ010000081.1, from coordinate 4,496 downwards.
AGACGGCGGGCCACCACATCACTCGCCCCCACCTCGTGGTGCTCCGGCAGGACGAGATGTGGCAAGAGGGGAGCCTCCGGTGCCTTCTCCGGCCCATCGTTATCGTTCTTCAGCGCGGCCAACTTGCGGGTGATCTCGTCCGGAGCAAGGGACCCGAGCAGCGTCAGCTGCGCCTGCCGAGACGCGACAGCTCTGCGGTCGGTCAGGTTGATGATCTCGCCCTGCCTCGGCCCGTGGATGGCGCTGTGGGGCTCGTCCACGAAGCTCGTCAGCTCTTCGGAGAGCCAGTGATAGCGCCGCGCCTGCCGGCGCTCGGCGTTCATGCCCTGCTGGACGACCACCCACTTGCCGTCATCTGAGACAATGAAACCGTGCAGGTAAAGGTCGAACCCGTCCTGCACCGCCGCACTGTCGACCTTGGCGACAAGCCGGCTTGCGGTGGCGAGGCCCGCGCCGTCGATCCCGACCCGCTCACCCACGGCCATGAGCTCACCGGGTGTCTTGCGGGAATGCTGGCCTCGCCCACCGCAGACATGAATGTCGAGCTCCTCGGAGAGCGGGGCCAGGCCCCGCTTGAGAGCACCGACGACGCTCGTGGTGATGCCAGACGAGTGCCAGTCCATGCCCATGACGGCCCCAAAGGACTGGAACCAGAACGGGTGCGCTAGGCGGCGGAGCAGTTCGTCGCGGCCGTAATGGTGCACGACGGCCTGGCTGATGACGGCGCCCAGCCGGGTCATGCGGTCGGCGAGCCACTTCGGGACATGGCCGCCGTGGAGGGGTAGGTCGGCACTTCCAGCCCTGCGGGTCATTGGCAAACACCTCCAGAGTCATCGGCTCAGGTTCAAGAGCGAGGAGTAGCACCGCGGCCACTCGAGGGGCCGGCACGTCAGTCACGAATGCGGGAGCTGGGCTTTTGCTTCTCTGTCCATCGGTAACGGTGGGACCTATGTGGATCTCCAACATGGCTCAGGTGCCGATGCGCCACGCCGTTCTCTCGTGCCCCATCGTCACCGGCAGAGGAGATGCCCCATGAGCCTGCCGACGCACCCCACACTCAACCGGCGCCGCCTCATGAGCGGCACCCTTGCTCTCGGCGCAACAAGCCTCCTCCTCCCTGTCCCGGCTCGAGCACAGAGCCAGGCGCCCAGTCGAGTGATCACCCCGGCTCAGACTGCCGGTCCCTACTACCCCGAGAGCTTTCCAGCCGATTTCGATGAAGACCTCGTCCGGTTACGCGGCCTAGACGCACGAGCCGCAGGGACGGTTACACACATCAGGGGCCGCGTGCTGAGCCTCGATGGGCGGCCCATTGCTGGTGCACAGGTTGAGATCTGGCAGTGCGATGCCAATGGCCGCTACCTCCACCCGCGCGACCGCGGCGCCAAACCCCGCGACACAGCCTTCCAGGGCTATAGCCGAACCCTTGCCGAGCCGACGGGAGCTACCGCTTCCGGACCATTCGCCCGGTCGCCTATCCTGGCCGCACGCCGCACATCCACTTTGCGGTCACACCGCAGGGTGGGGGCAGCCTCGTTACGCAGATGTATGTGGCTGGTGAGCCGCTGAACGAGCGCGACGGGCTCTACGCCAGCCTGCGTGATCCACGCCAGCGTGCGGCCCTCACGGTGCGGCTCGAACCCGCCCACGGCATTGAAGAGAGCGCCCTTGCCGGCACCTTCGACATCGTCCTCGCAGGCTAAGGTCTCAGCACGCGCCCACAGATGCTTGAGCCTCGCTCCTGCAACATCTTGTGAGCCCACGAGCTGATCTGCGAGGCGGCTCTGGAGCTGAGGGTGTTAGCTGCGTCTGCGCGAGGTCTCCTGCAGGCGGCTCAACCAGCTCTTCAGATCCTGTACGCTGCCCTCGATCAGACCTGGGTCGCCTTGCGTATAGGCGAGCAAGATGGCGCCGTGATAGCCCGCCAGAAGGAAGCGCGCCTGCGCGTCGGCTTCCACTGGAGCAAAGCCAAGCTCGCGGAACTGGGTACCAAGCCACCCATACTGCACAGCGTAGATCCGGGAGAGCACAGTCTGCAGGTCAGGTGAAGCATGCCGCAAGTCGTGCGTCAGACCCGCGAGAGGGCAGCCGAGCGTCACGTACATCTCACTCTGCACGGCGGCCTGGTCAATGAAGCGCTCCAGACGCAGCCACGCGCTATCGCTCGCCTCAAGGGAGGCCATGTAGCCAGTGAGCCGGCTGACCCACTCCTCGACAACAGCAAGAGCGAGGTCGTCCTTGGTTCTGAAGTAGTAGAACACGTTGCCTGCTGCGACGCCTGCAGCTCTCGCCACATCAGCCAGAGCGGTGTTGGCATAGCCCTGCTGGTGAAAGCGCTCAGCGGCCGCTGCCACAAGCCGCTCCCTTTTGTCCGTAGCCGGTCTCGGCATCTCCGCCTCATATATAGTGAGTTGACTTACTCAGTAGCACAGCTTAGGTCTGGCGTCACCCCGCACCTGAGGTGACCCATGCGACTTGGCTACTCCATCCTGCGGCACAAGCCGTCGAGCACTACGAGATCGTCCGCTACGGCACGCTGAAGACCTGGGCTCAGGAGCTGGGGATGAGAGAGGCTGAGCAGCTTCTCGATCAGAACCTGCAGGAGGAGAAGAAAACCGATCAGCTTCTCACGCAGGTCGCTGAGGCTCGCGCCAACAAGAAAGCCGCTCAACAGCAGCCTGCCTAAGACGGCGGTGCGGAAAGGCGGGGTCGCTGCGCCCCGCCGTTGCTCCCGCCTGCGGAGTTGCCACCCCGGCGTTCCTGTATGATGGGTCAGGTGCTCCGGTCAGGACCGGGAAGCTCAACAAAAGGTTCAGCAGATGCCGAAGGACTTCAGCGCCACGAGCAATGCGGCGGCGGTGTTGAACCGGCTCGTGCTGGAGCGGGTTATCACCCGTTTTGAGACCAACTTCGAGAGTGTCCGGGTGGCAGGTTCTGCCCCAGAGGTTCACGTCTGGATCAAGGGTCAGGACGAACTCTCGACAGCAAGGGCAAGGAAGCGGGTGAGAAATGCTCTGTACCCATTCCTCAAAGCAGCTGTAACGATCTACCCGGAACTACCAACTCGGGGTGACAACTGCGGTAACGACTAGATCGGTCTTCATCCGGAGCAGACATGGACAACAGGTTGCCGCCCTAAAGCAGCGGACCCCAGATCAGCAGGGAGGATCCTGATGAGGACGGACAGGGACGAACGAAACCGGGAGGAGAGGATCAGGCGGCGCGCTTTGGAGATCTGGAGAGAGCAAGGCTGCCCAGACGGTCGGGCGCGGGAACACTGGGAGCAAGCAGAGCGCGAAGTGGGTGGCGACAAGGGCAGTGACGCGGGCCGGGATCAACCGACTTCATCGACCTATTCTAGCCTAGATTGAAACAGATCCTGACCTCCTTATCTGTGAAAGCCTGTGTTGATCGGTTGGCGCGCTCTGGTGCGTGCGTGGACCCAATCAGAAGGGTCTCGGCAATGCCGAAGCCCTCCTTAGAAAGGTCTTCCCTCTTGATCAGGCAGTCTCCTTCACTGTGACCCAGCTTTTCAGCTTCGAGAAGAAGGAACTGTGCGGGGCTGACGGAGCACTCTCGGACACCACAATTCGTGTCGGGGGGCTCGTCCTTGCCTCGTCCATCCGGGTCTTCACTTCGTCCGGTCCAAGCGGGTCCGCTTGCCGCCCAATCGCCAGGGCTCCATCAAGGGCCTTGAGCCCGACCTCAAAGGGAATGTCATAGGGGTATCCGCGCGTATGGCGCTGAATGTGCTCTGCCCGCTCCTGCTCGATCTCGGCTGTGTCGGCACAAGCCAGCCGCATGACGTAAGGCAGCAGGCGCTGGCGACTGTTGTCACCAACTTGGTCGTTGAGCACCATGGCAAGGTGGCAGATCGGGCGTGAGAAGCACTCCGGCATATCCACAGCGGAGCGGATGGGCCTGTAGTCGAAGCCTGCGGCGACCAGAGCCGCCTCATTGATGCAGGTCCCGCCGTCTGGGCTCGGGAAGAGATGAGATCCTGCTTTGAGCTTCCAATTCAGTACGTGATCAAAGGTGTCCATCTGGCCACTCCTGTGGCTCGCCCCCACAGGAAGGATCCACCTCCCAGCTCACACCTGTCAATCACTCTCGATCCCGGTAAGGCCGCCCGCATCCTCATGCGGCAAGTGGATCATCGAGAAGACGCCGACCCAGCCCATTGATGACTTCGGCGAGTTGTTGAGCGGCATAAGGTGACGCAGGGTCGGGGCATCGGGCACCCTCTCGGTCTCGGCTACCATGAAGTGGCTGCCGTTTCATGGAGGAGGCGGAACAAGGCTGTTCAGCCATGGTTTGGTGCTGTGGGTACATTAGAATAGCACGACCCAAATCTCTCAGCCGGGAGTTCCCCTCATGTCTATGAGCGAAGAGACACTTACTGACCGCACCGGCCTCGACCGCCGCACTGCCCTGATGGCGCTGATTGGCGCTGTGTCGCTGGCCCCCAGCACTGTTCTAGCCCAAACCGCAGCAGC
>DASZAZ010000080.1:0-110544 GCA_035944635.1 Microvirga sp. | reverse complement strand
CGGTCTGGCGGTTGGCTCGACCTCGAAGCTCGGGCTTTTGCAGGATGGCCTCTTCGAGCTTGGCATCGCTGATCTGGCAATTCGCCCAGGCAGGTGTCGCACCAAGCCCGCTCACGAGCACAAGAAGGACGAGAAGTCTGGGCGATTTCACGGGTGTGATCCAATCTGAAGCGGCGGCAAGCGCCGGTCGATGACGAGCGGCATGCGTGTGATGCTGTGTGGCTGTGTGCTCCGCCGTCCCTGCGTGTTCGCCTCTCGGCGGGCCGTCAGGAGGCTTGTCCGACCACGAAGCCGAACAGCCCATCGATCACCGTCGTGAACACAAGTGCGATCAGCACCTGCGAAAGCATCAGACGTAGCCGAGGAGCAGTGCGCCGCCGAAGAGAATGGCAAGAAGAGCAATCGAGAGGGACTGACCTTGGTAGGAGAGCCAGATCGAAAAGGATTGTGTCATCGTGATCTCCTGTCGCGTGAAGACCATGCGCTCAAATATAAACGAAAGATACTCATAAATTTGTTTTCATCCATTATTATAATTTTCACCGGTGTCTCTGAGTCCCATTCCAAGATTGAACAGCATTTATTATTCCCGATGTGCTAATAACGCCTAGTTTGTCGCTTGTGGGTTCGCGCGGCTGCTCGCCGCCAGCCTCGAAGGAGCACCGCTCATGCCGACTTACCGTGATATCGTTCGGGGAAACGGTCCTTCTCGCCGACCGGAGAGCCAATGTGAATGGGAGAGCGGAGCACACGGTCGCCGGCTCCGTCTGGCCTGGAGATCGGGAAGTCCGCTATTTGATCAGCTCCACAAGGTGCCCAAGCGAGCGCATCGCTCGTGAGCACGAGAACACCGCCTCATAGCGAGGGCTCCCCAAGGGGAGCCCTGAACACGGGACAGCCCATGCCACGCTACTACTTTCACATTCGCCAAGGTGACGTTCTCGTTGAGGACAGCAGCGGCGTCGAGGTCTCAGGAGCCGAGGACTTGGAGGACGAGGCGATAGAAGCAGCCCGTGATCTCCTGGCCGATGGTGACCTTCAGGGTCTGGACCGGCGCGAATGGATCTATGAGGTAGCTGACGAGAGTGGAGCCACCGTGCTGACGCTGCCGTTCAGCGAGGCGGTTGAACCCGACTTGCCCCCACAGGAGGTCTGATCCATGAACATCACTCTCACTCCAAGCGCACCCAAGGCGTCGGTGATCCATGGTGCAGTAGGCACTTTGGCGAACTTGGGGACGGTGGAGGGCCTTTGTCCTGATCCCTTCAGCAGCCGCCCCGCTCGATGAGGGCAAAGGGCGCTATGGCTTGCAGGCGACTGCGAGCGATGGCGGAGCGAACCGAAGGCGTCTGCAAGGTGGAGGAGTAACCATGGATGCGGTGGTCTACACACAGGGCCAAGGCATTTGGCGCGTGAGTGCCTCTCCTTCGATGCGTGGCTTGGGTGATGTTCTCAAAGGCGAGGACAAGACCCTCACGATCGTACCGGACGAGGGGTCGGACCTCGATGGGATCAGGTCTGGCCCATATGCCTCGTTGGACGAGGTCATGGCCGCCGTCGGACATCACATCGGTGGAAGGTGCAGGCCAGCGGGGCGAAGCCGAGCCGGTGGCTTCTGGTAAGAATGCCGTCCAAGAAAGGCAGCAACCCTCGCACGGCCCGTGCCTGATGTGCTCTTCCGGCGATACCAACCCCTTGAGCAGCCCTCGCCACGGCGAAAGCTTCTCCTATGTTGTCGCATGGAGCAACAAGGAGGTTGAGCGGTGGAAGATCTGATCCGGCTTGCGGGTGATCCGGCGGCTTGGGCGGCGCTGGCCACGTTGATCGTCATGGAAGTCGTGCTCGGCATCGACAACCTGATCTTCATCTCCATCCTCACCAACAAGCTGCCTGCTGAGCATCGCACCCGCGCTCGTCGGATCGGCATAGGAGCGGCCCTTCTGCTCCGCTTGGGCCTGCTGGGCACCGTCGCGTTCATTGTTACGCTCACGCAGCCTCTCTTCACCGTCTTCGGGCACGGCTTTTCCTGGCGCGACCTGATCTTGATCGCAGGCGGATTGTTTCTCGTCTGGAAGGCCACCAAGGAGGTCCACCACAACGTGGACCCGGAGCCCGACGACATGTTCTCAGGCTCAGAACAGGTGGCGCTCGGCTTCACGGCAGCAATCGGTCAGATCCTGCTGCTGGATCTGGTGTTCTCCATCGACAGCATCATCACCGCAGTGGGTATGACGGACGAGATCGTCATCATGGTCATTGCCGTTCTGGTGGCGGTCACCGTGATGCTGCTGGCCGCAGACCCGCTGGCGAAGTTCATCGAAGCGAACCCGAGTGTGGTGATGCTGGCCTTAGGGTTCCTGCTGATGATCGGCATGACGCTGATCGCAGAGGGCTTTGGAGCCCATGTCCCAAAAGGCTACATCTATGCGGCCATGGCCTTCTCAGGGCTGGTGGAGGCGCTCAACATGCTCTCCCGTAGAGCCAAGCGCAAACAGGAACAGAGCAAAGCCAGAATGCCCGTGAAGCGATGAGGGAGCAATTATCGCCCTCCCGAGAGAATCGGTCGTTGTGAACCGTCGCCGAACTCAGCCGTCGCCACTCGGGTTCTCGTCTATCAACTCGGGCTCTCTTTGGACCCACGACTTGGGCCGGCGCTCACCGCCACCTCAGGCGCGTGCCTCGTGATCAGGAGGGCCTGTCATGGACGGTCACGCGCCAGGGAAGCGGACAACGTTCTTTGCGGTAGCAAGGTACGTTTGCCCTGCAAGGTCATGAACAGCCCGCAGCAGCGTGCTCGGCGTATAGGGCTTCGAGAGGAGAGTGTAGCCATCCTTCATGGCGCGGTTCGCTGCCTCACTGTAGCCAGTCGCCAGAAGAACCGGCAGATCAGGCCAACGCTCCCTCACCGCATGCGCCACCGCGAGCCCATCCCTCTCCCCTGGCATCACCAGATCCGAGAACACCAGATCAAACCGGTGGTCCCTCTCTAGCACCGTCAGAGCCTCGTCTCCGGTGCTTGCTCTGGTCACCTGATGTCCATGCTCCTGGAGCAGGGATGTGGCGACCTCGGCGACCTGAGGGTTGTCCTCGACGAGGAGAATGCGAAGCGAGCGGCCGATCCCCTGCTCTCCCGTCTGTGATGCCTCAGGAGTCTGCGGCAGAGCATGAGCCCTGGGCAGGAACAGGGTGACAGTCGTGCCCTGGTCAACCTCACTGCGGATCTCAAGCGACCCGCCCGACTGCTGCGCAAAGCCGTGCACCTGCGCCAAACCCAAGCCCGTGCCTTTGCCAACTTCCTTTGTCGTGAAGAACGGCTCCAAAGCACGGGCCAGCACCTCACGAGGCATGCCCCGGCCCGTGTCGATGAGCGAAAGGCCGACGCCTTCAGCCCTGTCGCCCGTTTGCAGGACGGCGTTGGCCGCTCGGATCGTCAGCGTTCCGCCCTTTGGCATGGCATCGCGGGCATTCACGGCCAAGTTGATGAGAGCCACCTGCAACTGGGTTGGGTCCACCTCGACACGCCAGAGGTCCTCGGCAAGATCGAGCACAAGGCGAATATCGCCTCGCAGGGACTGGGCCAGCATGTCATCCATGCCTGCGATGAGAACCTTGAGATCGAGGACCTCCGGTCTAAGGGGCTGACGACGCCCGAAGGCAAGAAGCTGGCTCGTGAGCTTGCGGCCCTGCTCCACAGCGTGAAGGGCATTGTCGATGAGGCGGGCCTTACGCTCGTCGCCGACGCGGCGGAGCATGTCGAGGTTACCCATCACTACCGTCAGCAGATTGTTGAAATCGTGGGCGATGCCACCCGTCAGAGCACCCAATGCCTCCATCTTCTGGGCCTGACGCAGGTTCTCCTCAAGCGCCAGTCGGTCTGAGATGTCTCGCGCTGCACCAACGATATGGGTGATCCGCCCCCGGTCGTTGTGAACGGGGGCGAGCAGCGTTTCCCAGGTTCGCAGGTCCGCTCCTGAGCCAAGCGCCGTTTCCACACGAACGGGCGCATTCGCATCCTTGCAGCGTTGGTACCAGCCGATCACCTCTTCGGCCATCGCGGCAGGCATGAACTCGTGCAGTTCCTTGCCCCTGACGGCCTTGAGATCGAAGCGGAAGGCTTTCTCGTGAGCGGGGTTGCGGTCCTCGACGGTAAAGCGCCCGTCCTCATGGACGCGAATGACGAAGAGTCCCTCAGAGGTGTTGTTGTAGTAAGCCCGATACAGGGCATCGGCCTGCCGCCGTTCTTCCTCCGCCGCTTCGCGCCTTGCGGTCTCCTCCTGGAGAGCCGATAGGGCCGCACTTTCACGCGCGGTGTAGCGCATGGCCACACGGCTCAAGCCAAAGAGCGCCAGGGAGGCTGGCACTCCGAGCGCAAACGGCAACGCCAGGGACCAGAGCCATGCCCCCTGGACAACGTTCGTCCGCAAGCCCGCCGACAGATAAATCGGGTAATCTGGGAGCTTGCGGTAGCCAACAATGCGCTCCAGACCATCGGAAGCGAGGGTCACCCGGTAGATGCCGCGCTCCGCGTTCTGCTGAAGCGCATCCTGCAAGCCGCGCGTGGGAGCGGAGGCCACCGGCCCGGGTGGAGGCTCCGGGTAGCGGGAGAGCAGGACACCGTCGGCCCGCTGAATGGCTGCCCCTGTGATCGAGCGGTTGGCGGCAAGTCGGGCGTAGTAGTCGCGAAAGTAGTTCGGCTGCACCGAAACGGCGACAACACCTCGAAACGAACCGTCGGGGCTCGCACGGCGGCGGCTGAATTGGAAGAAGGTAGCGTTCTGCGCCCTCCCGCGCAGGACTTCGCTGATGTAGAGCCCAGCGTCCCTATCCTTCTGGATGCGGTAGTACCCTCGGTCCGACAGGTCGAGGTCACGGGGAACGGGGAAAACGTTTGCGGTGACCAGGGGACGGGCATCGGCAGCGACAACCCAGATGTCCTGCACCTGAGGCAGCGTGTCGGAGAACTTCTTCAGCTTAGCGTTGAGAACCGGCTCCTGTGCGCGGATCTCGTCATCGGAGAGGCTGCCCAGCAACTCGTCGGTGTAGGAGGCGAGGAGTTCGTAGGTCTCGAACACCCGCGACCCATGCTCTTGCATGAGGTTGAGCGTGCCCTCGAGGCGTTCCTCCGCCGCACGAAAGTGGTCGCGGTAGGAAGAGCCCGCATAAGCCAGGAAGGCGATCAAGGGCCCAGCGAGTGCTGCGAGCGACAGGAGCCGCAGAACCTGTTGCGCGTTGCGGCGGCTCGGCATCTCGAAAGCAGGACGACTGACTCTCATGGCGTCTTTCCCTGCGTCAAGCGACCTGCCGCAGTGCGGGCTCCAGTGGGATCGTCAACCGACAACGTAAGCCCGAAGGGTCGAAGGAAACCTGGATCTGCCCCTGCAATTCGCGGGTGACGGCCTGTTCGATCAGCCGAGATCCGAATCCGGTCCCCTCCGGGGTTCTCACAGGTGGTCCGCCCTTCTCAGTCCAGTGGAGTTCCAGCGCACCCATACCGCCGACGTTCCACTCCACCTCAACCGAGCCTTGCGGGCTGGAGAGCGCTCCATACTTCATCGCATTCGTGGTGAGTTCGTGGATGACCATGCCGAGAACGACGGCGACCTTGGGTGGGAGATCCAGATCCGGGCCCCTCAGGATGTAATGGGCCTCTCCCGAGCCATGCGGCTCAAGCTCGGTCTGTAGGATGGTCCGGAGCGAGGCGCTCTCCCAACGGGTCTCGTTGAGGAGGTTGTGAGTGCGGGACAACGATAGCAGACGCTCCTGGAAGCGTTGTTGTGCCACTTCGGGCGGCACACCCTTGCGGGCCGACTGCCACGCCAGCGACTGCACCGTCGCGAGGGTGTTCTTGACCCGATGGTTCAATTCGTCGATCAGCAGCTTTTGGCGCTCGTCGGCCTGCTTGCGCTCCGTGATGTCCTCCACGACGCGGACCGCATAGCGGAACTTGCCCTCCTCGTCCAAGACGGCGGTGCTGGAAACGCGCACCCATCCGGAGGAGCCGTCTTTGCGGCTGAAGCGCTTCTCCAGAGTGTAACGCGCGAGGGCACTCGCCACCTGCTGCTGAAACAGCAGGTAATCTCGGTTGACCTCCCCATCGACCATGGGCTCCGCGAAGCGTTGCCCAATCAGTTCCTCTCGTGCGTGGCCGGTCAGGCGGCAGAGCGCTTCGTTTACCGATAGAAAGCGGCCCTCCCGGTCCACTTCGACGATACCGACGGCGGCGTTCTCGTGCGTTGCTCGAAGGCGCTCCTCGCTCTGTCGGATGGCCGCCTCTCGGACGTGAAGCTCGGTTGCAGCCTGGATCAGCGCCTGCGCCACGTCGTCGACCTCGGCCAGTGTTCCTTTGATCGCTGGTAATGGCTCCCCGCGTCCAAGGCGCTTCGCCGCTTTGGCGAGCTTCTCGACGGGAGCACTGATGCGACGCCCGAATTGCAGGGCCAGAAGAAAGGACAAGGCTAGCAGCAATAGACTTAGACCTGCCATCGTCCAGAGCGACTGTCGCAGGGGCTCATTCAGCGCCTCGATGGGAACGCCGACGACCACGCGCCAGCCGGACACTTGGGAACGAGCATAGGTCGCCAGTGTCGGCTGCCCCTCGAGGCTGCTGCCGCGCCAGAAGCCTTCATCTCCAGTATGGGTTGCGCGGAATTCATCGGGGGCGGGCTTGCCAAGGAACTCGTCGTGTAGGCGGGAGCGAGCAACCACACGGTCTGCTCGGTCCATCAGGACTAAGAGCCAGGGCTGTGGGAGGCTCTGGGACCTGAGCACCTCAGCGAACCGCCTGGGCTCCAGCGCCATGGAGAGAATGTGGGTGACTTGATCCTCCTTCAGGACTGGCACCCGCACACTGATAATCGGGCGATTGGCGGTTGCACCTGTGAAGAGGTCTTGGATGATCGGCTGCTTCTTGGTGATGACTTCCTGATCGACTGCGAGGTTGGCCCCCCTCGGGAGGGGCGAGCCCCAGGGCAGACGGGTGTTCACGACTTGCTGGCCGTGGATGTCTCGCACCACAATAGCGATGTCGCCGCCCCTTTCAGGGGACCAGACCTGAAGCGTCGCCTGGGCCTGCCGGTGGAATGCCTCGTACTGACCCTCCTGAAGGGAGGCCGAGGTGGCAAGTGCTTGAGCGGCGGCTTGGAGGCCGGTGAGTTCGCGATCAATGGCGGCCACTGTCCGGCGGGCGGCCTCCAGTGCCTCCTGCTCGTAACGGCCCCGCTCGGAGGTGGAATAGCCCCACAGGATGATACCTGCGAAGATCAGCCCCGGTGCGAGCAGGGCAGCGGCAAAGGCTAGCAGACACTGCTGAATGGTGAGGCGGCGGACCGTCATCGCTTCTCACTATCACCGTCAGCCTCAACCAGATAGCTCAACCTGGGCCGTTGGGTCGAAAAGGGGCTGCCGGGCCCGTTCAGGTGCGGAGCCGGAGGCCCCCGCGATGCTCCCTGCCGAACCTCGACGGGAACTGCCCGGTTTCACAGGCGTTAGCTGCGGTTAGTCACCCGCCGATGCGCCTAAAAACCTGCGCGAGGCTGTGGTGGCAAGGGGATTGCCATGGACCTGCCTCGGGCCTCGGTCGCGATGCTCAATACTGAGAAGCGCCTTCAGCTTCTCATCGATGCGGTGACCGACTACGCCATCTTCTTGCTCGATCCGACTGGGATCGTGGTGAGTTGGAATTCCGGTGCCCAGCGCATCAAAGGCTACAGTGAAGCTGAGATCATCGGCCAACACTTCTCCCGCTTCTACACGCCGGAGGACCGGCAGGCTGGTCTCCCAGCACGAGCGCTGGCGACTGCGGCTCGTGAGAGCCGCTTCGAGAAAGAGGGCTGGCGGGTCCGGAAGGACGGCTCCCGCTTCTGGGCCAGCGTCGTCATCGACCCGGTCTGGGACGAGGCGGGCCATCTGATCGGGTACGCCAAGATCACCCGCGATATCACGGACAAGAAGAAGGCCGACGAAGCCCTCAGGCTGAGCGAGGAGCGCTTTCGGCTACTCGTCCAGGGCGTCACGGACTACGCCATCTACATGCTCGATCCTCAAGGATACGTCACCAACTGGAACTCAGGTGCCGAACGGATCAAGGGCTATGCGCACGCGGAGATCGTCGGGCATCACTTCTCCCGGTTCTACCTGGAGGAGGACCGGATCGCAGGTCTCCCCGTCAAGGCTCTCGAGGTTGCAGCCCGAGACGGTCGCTTCGAGAAGGAGGGCTGGCGGGTTCGCAAAGACGGATCACGATTCTGGGCCAATGTCGTTATTGATCCCATTCGCGATGAGCAGGACAACCTGATCGGCTTTGCCAAGATCACGCGCGATATCACCGAACGCAAGCAAGCTGACGAAGTTTTGGAGCGCGTCCGGATCGAAGAAAAAAAGCATTTCCAAACTCTCACCCGGACGATGTCCGACGTTTCTGCCGAACTCGACCTTCAGCGGCTCGTTCAGACCGTCACGGATGCAGCCGTGAGCCTCACAGGGGCTCAGTTCGGCGCATTCTTCTACAACGTAACTGACGCACAAGGCGACGCCCTCACCCTTTACACCATCTCAGGCGTGCCACGAGAGCACTTCTCCAAGTTCCCGAACCCCCGAGCTACGCACGTCTTTGCTCCCACCTTCCGAGGTGATGGGCCGGTTCGATCCGACGACATTCTCGCCGACCCGCGATACGGACAGAACGCCCCCCACAAGGGTATGCCTGAAGGACATCTTCCTGTCCGGAGCTATCTCGCGGTTCCGGTGAAGTCGCGGTCCGGCGAGGTCATGGGGGGATTGTTCTTCGGGCACTCTGAACCAGGGCGGTTCACTGGACGCCATGAGGAGCTCCTCATCGGGATTGCTGGGCAGGCCGCTATCGGGATCGACAACGCCCGCCTCTACGATGCGGCGCAGCGGGAGATCGCGGATCGGAAGGCCGCCGAGAAGCATCGCGAACTGCTCATCAACGAGCTAAACCACAGGGTGAAGAACACGCTCGCAACGGTGCAGTCCGTGGCGGCTCAGACCCTGCGCTCGAGTGCAGTCGACGAGGGAGTTCGCCAGCAATTGAACGCGCGTCTCATGGCCCTCTCGGACGCTCACAATCTGCTGACGGAGCACAATTGGGAGGGGGCCACCCTCGGCCGCGTCGCTGAAATGGCGCTGCACCCTCATCGCAGCGAGCGACACGACCGCTTCGAGATGGCAGGACCTGAGGTCCAGTTGCTTCCCAAGACGGCGTTGGCGATTGCGATGGCTCTTCATGAGCTTGCAACGAACGCGATCAAATACGGAGCCCTCTCGAACGAGAATGGGCGAATTAGTATCACATGGCAGGTCCGTAACGGTGACGGTGGACCTCGGCTGCACTTGATTTGGGTGGAGCAAGGTGGACCACCCGTGACGCCACCGACGCGCAAGGGCTTCGGGACCCGGTTGGTCGAGCGAGGCTTGGCTGCCGAACTCGATGGACGGGTTGAGTTATCCTACGATCTCAGCGGTCTGAAGTGCACCATCGATGCGCCGCTCCCCAAAAGTGGCGTCCCGGAGGTCTGATGCGATGAGCGGGAATGCAGCTCTGCGGCGGGCTCTGATCGTTGAGGACGAGATCATGGTCGCGATGTATGTCGAGGACCTTCTGACGGACCTCGGTTTTGAGGTGGCGGGACTGGCAACGGCATTCGAGCAGGCTCTGCCCCTCGCCCGTGAAGGAGAATTCGACTTCGCGGTGCTCGACATCAACCTTGCGGGTCGGGTCAGCTTTCCCATTGCTGACGTGCTGCGGGAGCGGGGCATCCCATTCCTCTTTGCAAGCGGGTATGGCTCCAAGGGCGTGAGTGAAGACTATAAGGATGCCATTCGGATCCAGAAGCCGTTCGTGAGCCGCGATCTCGCACGCGCCATCGCGAAGATTGCTCAATAGCGCCAGCATCATTGGAAGCTCAGCCGCTGAGATCATCCGGCAAGGATCGTGCGGATCGAGGCGTGCCTGGTGCAACCTAAACAGTGTCGATTTGTCATGCTCCTGACTGTCGAGCAGGCGCAACTCCGTCTCCCCAAGATCCGGGAAGGACGTGACACTCGACGCTCTCTTTCCCCCGAGGAGCTTAGCTCCGCGACAGGCCGTAGCAGGGTATCGGGCCTGTAGGCTAAGTCTGGAGGGTTGAAGCCCTCCTGTGGGGCGCCACCGGCCGCGTCGCCGTAGCCGGTTGCGAGGAGTACCGGGAGAGAGGGCCAGCGCCCGTACCGTGCGCGCTAAGTCCAGGCCGATCCGTTCGCCCGACATGACGAGATCGGAGAGTACGACATCAAAGCCCTAGAAGGTCACCCGTTTCGCTAGCACCTCGTTGGCACTCCGCACAGAAGTCACCTCCTGCTTTGGAACCCCCCTGATCACTCGGAGCCTTGACGCCGTTCCGGATCGGTGTCGCCACCTGCCACACGTCCTCGTCATCGCCTGGGCCTAGGCCGAACCTGCCCTCCTCAGCGGCGTTGTCAGTGCTCTCGCAGGAGACAAGTTTATGTTGAGCGGCTATCGGGTGCTGGTCGTCGAGGATGAAGCCATCGTCGCAGAGGACATTAGCGAGGCCATCCGAGAGGCTGAAGGGGTGGTGCTCGGCCCCTTCTCCGGTACCCGGGAAGCGCGTGACCTCCTGAGAGAGGACGGTCGGGTCGATATGGCCGTGCTGGACGTGAACGTCAGTGATGGAGCGATCACGCCGGTGCTGGAGGCGCTGCGCGCCCGGCACATACCAACTGTAATCTATACCGGTGGACACCTCCCCGAAGACGTGCGCCGCAGGCATCCTGACCTCGCGGTGCTCTCTAAGCCGGTCCGGCCCGCTCGCCTGATTGCAGAACTGCGGCGGGTGAAGGGCAAGCTGGTCGCGTGATCGGGTAATTGTGTCCGGGAAGGATTGAGATGTCAGTGTTGAACCGTGCTCGTGATCAGCTTCACACGGGCTGGCGCTGGCTCAGACGCCGCCTACGCCAGTCTCCTCTTGCTGCGATCACACAAGGCGAAGCCGTTCTGACCGAGGTGGCCCGCCACCCCAGCTGCCGGGTGCAGGATGTATCATCCCGCTTGAGCCTGCCCCTTGGTACCACCTTCGCGATCATGGCGCGGCTGGAGGAGAAGGGCCTCGTGCGGATCAGCCACGATGCCATTCAGTCCAACCGGATCGTGGCCATCACCGCTCAAGGCCGCCAGGAACTGAAGCGCTAGGCATCTTCGACCCACCCGCGCTTGGGCTCGGAGTACAGCATGGCGGGTCCTACTCACCTCGGGGCATCCTCAGAGAGACACTCCAGCATCACGGTCGCCCTGCGCAGGGCACCCTCCTCCTCCGCAAACCCTACCGCTGGAAGGAACTCGCCGAGACCATTCGCCGAGTGCTGGGTGCCTGATGTCGGTCGTTGCACGATCCGAGGACCAGCCAGACCATACGACCTCCAAACCGAAGCTCACCTCAGGCGGTTCAGCGGGTGATGCAAGCGGTCATCCGGGTCATGCTCAGGGATTTGGCGCCATACGGCACGTGATCGGTGGTCCTGATAAACCCCTATCAAGAGGCGACGAGGCGGCAACCGGAGGCTGAGCCGCACCGGTTCTGGTCACCCTTTATTACGGCTGCTGTCACGCTCTCATTTTGTCTTGTCGCTCGGCAGGTGTCCCTCGTAGCTCCGCTGACGTTCATCTCGGTCTTGGACCAGTTGCTCGTACTCCCGCTTGGCATCGGGCGACAGCACAACTCTCGTGATAGGCTCCTTCTTGCGTCGCGGGGCCTTCTTGAACGAGCCTGGCCCTGCGGGCTGTTTCGCCTTGTCCATACGATTACGCTCCGCCAGATCTGCGAGGCTCCTGGGAACGCTCGCTATGTGATATCTCACAGCCAACGGGCTTGAGCCGCATCGCGCTTGCCCGTGAGGCAGGAACGATAATGCCCAGCCTCGAGAGTTGCTAGCGATAGAGTGCCACCAAGACCACGAGCAAAGCGTACGATCATGGCCGTCGCTGTCTCCGGTCGCTCGCTGAACTCTACCCTCAAGATCACAGGCACTAGCAGATCACCGATCGGGTCCCACAGACGTATGCGCGCGTCTTTGCTTGAAGCTGAACAACTAAGTAGGTTCGTTGGCCGTTTGGACCTGAAGGGCCGACGACTGGCTGTAGCTGGAGCACCCAAGGGGTTGGGTTCACTTTTGGAGGAGCGTTGAGCCGGAGAACCCGCGCATGCGGAAAGTAGCAGAGAGGCTCTCTCAGGTTCTGGGGGCCGCTGGTCAAATGGGCCAAAGCGCTGTCTGAAAAGTTCACCTTCGGCAGCACGGACAGAGGTGTAGGAATTGCTCTACTTCTGTGTAGCGGGGAATGCTGCAATCGGAGGTCCAGTCAACTGGACCTCCGCAAGGAGGGCAAATCGCGCAGTCGCAGCGCTTCGAAAGCATTGGCCAGCCCGGCGCATGGGCTCGCTGAGGTCGCTGAGTTGCCAAGACCATAAGCGTGAATTTCGCTTTGCACTTTGGATGCTCTGCTTGTTCGAAGTCGCTCCTGATGGGGTGTCTCTGCCAACTTTTGGCGGACTTTGTGCACGGTCGGTCCCCTGCATCGGGCAAACAAAAACCCCGCCAAGTCGTTGACCTAGCGGGGTTAAATCTGGCGCACCCGACACGATTCGAACGTGTGACCTTTGCCTTCGGAGGGCAACGCTCTATCCAGCTGAGCTACGGGTGCTGAAGGCCTCGAAGCAGGGTCGAGACAGGCGAAACCTAGCGCAGATTGGTCCCCCCTGCCAACCCCCGATCGCCAAGGCGTCCGGAAGTCGTGCCCTCACGCGTGCCCGGTCACCGGCTTTGGCCGATAGGGCTCTTCGAGATAGGCCCGGGTTTCGGCATCCAGCACCACGCCGAGCGCCCCGATGGCATCGTCCAGGTGGTGCGGCTTCGAAGCGCCGACGATGGGGGAGGTCACGCCCGGAAGCCCCAGCACCCAGGCGAGCGCCACCTGCGCGGGCTTGCAGCCGAGACGCTCGGCGACCGTGCTGACCCGCTCCGCCACCGCATAATCCTGCTCCGAGCCCATGCCGAGGGTGTCCATGATGCTGTCGGTGCGCCCGCGCAGCGTCACCTCGCCCTGCCGCGGGCGGCTGCCGGCGAGAAAGCCCCGCGCGAGCGGGCTCCAGGGCGTCACCGCAATGCCCTCCTGGCGGCAGAGCGGCAGCATCTCGCGCTCCTCCTCCCGGTAGATCAGGTTCACGTAGTTCTGCATCGACACGAAGGGCGCGAAGCCCCCGGCGCGTTGCAGGCCCAGCATCTTCATGAACTGCCAGGCCCCCATGGAGGAGGCGCCGAGATAGAGCGCCTTGCCGGCCTTCACCACGTCGGAGAGCGCCTCGATCGTCTCCTCCACGGGCGTGTTGGGATCGAATCGGTGGATGATGTAGAGATCGATGTAATCGGTGCCGAGGCGCTTCAAGGAGGCGTCCACGGCTTCCATGATGTGCTTGCGGGACAGCCCCCTCTGGTTCGGCTTCGGCCCCATGGGGTTGAACACCTTGGTGGCGATCACGACCTCGTCGCGGCGCACATAATCCTTGAGCGCCCGCCCGACGATCTCCTCGCTCCGGCCCAGCGAATACATGTCGGCCGTGTCGAAGAAGTTGATCCCCCGCTCCAGTGCGTCACGGATGAAGGGGCGGCTCGCCTCCTCTTCGAGCACCCATTCGCGCCAGGCGGGATCGCCATAGGTCATGCAGCCGAGGCACAGGCGCGAGACCTGCAGGCCCGTGGTGCCGAAGCGAACGTATTCCATGGATCTGCCCCTTTGGGTTGCCGGCGTTCGGCCAGAGCTTTGCTGAGGATCGGAAGCCCCCGGGTCACCCGATCGTGATGCCTTTGAAGAACTCGTCGATGTGGCGGACCGTGCGCCCGATGAGGGCCGCGTGCTCGGTGCCGGACGGCCCTGCCGGATAGCGTTCGGCGGCGAGCTTGCAGGCATCGCTCATGGCGCTCAAGAGCTTGCGCCGGTCTTCGGGGTCGCCCGCTTCCAGCACGGCGAGGCGCGCCACCACATTGGCGAGAATGAGCCGCAGGGCGGCGAGTTCGGCCTGATCGGCCCCGGTGCTCATGGGTGCATCAACTCCATTCGTGGCGGCAGGACAACTGGGGCGCGCCCGACGCAAGCCCAGGGCTCAGCGGCGCGTAATGACGAACCGTTTGAGGCTGCGCGGCCGGGTGGCCCACCGGTCTGCCGGCTTCCCAGCCCCCATTCCCCTGTGGCACAAAGGGCTTGCCCAAGAAGAATGGAGGCCAAGCCCCTCGTGCATCGCTCCCCGATGGCAGAACCGGATCTCGATCCGGAGCGGAACACCGAGGATATCCTCGACGGCATCGGGGAAGCTTTCTTCGGCCTCGATCGCGATTGGCACGTGGTTTACTTCAACCGGGCCTGCGAAAGCTTTTTCGGCCGCCCCCGCGAACAGATTCTCGGCGGCATGGTCTGGGAGCTCTTCCCGCAGACGGTCGGCTCCGAGTTCGAACGCCAGTACCGGCGGGCCATGGCGACCCGCACCCCCACCGAGTTCGAGGCGGAATCGGCGGCCAAGCCCGGCCGCTGGCTCGAGGTTCGCGCGTTCCCGACCCGGCAGGGGCTCGGCGTGGCCTTTCGCGACGTGTCCGAGCGCCGTCAGGCTGAGCAGGAGCTGCGCGACCAGCTCGATCTCATGCGCACCATCACGAACAACACGGCCGAGGCCCTGTTCCTGATGGACGACGGGGGACGGGTGAGCTTCATGAACCCGGCGGCCGAGCGGATGTTCGGTTTCACGCCCGACGAGATGATGGGGCAGGTGCTGCACGATCTCGTCCACCACCACCGTCCGGACGGACGCCCCTTCCCCATGGAGGAATGCCCCCTTGCCGCCGTCTTCCAGGCCGGCACAGGCCTCCGGTCCCACGACGACGTGTTCTTCGCCAAGGACGGGACCCCGATCCCGATCTCCTGCTCCAACACGCCGATCCTGAAACAGGGTCGGGTGGCCGGCGCGGCGCTCGTGGTGCGGGACGTGTCGGAGCAGAAACGCCGCGAGGCGGCGCTCCGCGAGAGCGAGGCGCGCTTCCGCCACATGGCCGATTCCGCGCCGGCGCTCATCTGGATGACCGATGAGGAAGGGGCGTTCACCTTCGCGAACATGCATTACGACCACCTCTTCGGCCGGCCCGCGCGGGAGATGCTCGGAAGCGGCTGGAAGAGCGTCCTCCATCCCGACGATATCGCGGGCTTCGAAACCGCGTTCTTCGCAGCTTTCCGCGACCGTCGCCCCTTCAGCGGCGAGGTACGGGTGATCGACCGCAACGGGAGCACCCGCTGGCTGCGCTGCGAGGGCGTGCCGCGCCTCGACGACGCTCACGCGTTCCTGGGCTATACCGGCTGCAACATCGACATCACCGACGCCAAGGACCACGAGGCGGCGCTGCGCGAGAGCCGGGAGCAATTCGCGGCCATTTTCAACCAAGCCAGCATCGGCCTCGCGGAAGGCGATCTGAAGGGCCGGCTGCTGCGGGTGAACGACCGCTTCTGCGAGATCGTCGGGCGGCCGCGCGAGGAATTGCTGCATCTCGGCATGCGCGACATCACCCACCCGCAGGATGCGGATCGCCACGCGACCCTCTTCCGCCGTGCCGTCCAATCCGGCGAGGCCTTCGAACTCGAAAAGCGCTACATCCGCCCCAACGGCACCATCGTGTGGGTGCACGACAGCCTCACCATCGTGCGCGACGGCGCCAGCCAGGGCCGCTCGGCACTCGCCGCCGTCACCGACATCACGGAGCGCAAACGGCTGGAGGAGCACCGCGAACTCCTGGTCAACGAGCTGAACCACCGGGTGAAGAACACGCTGGCGACCGTGCAGTCCGTTGCCACCCAGACGCTCCGCAACGCCCGCTCGCCGGCTCAGGCCCGGGAGGATCTGGAGGAGCGCCTCATCGCGCTCTCCCGCGCCCACGACGTGCTCACCCGCGAGAACTGGGAAGGCGCCAGCATTGAGGAGATCATCGCCGGCGCGGTGGAGGCCTATCGCCATCAGGGCGAGGGCCGCTTCTCCATCAAGGGGCCGGATCTGCGCCTGCTGCCGCGCACGGCGCTGGCGCTCGCCATGGCGGCGCAGGAACTCGTCACCAACGCGGTGAAGTACGGGGCGCTGTCCAACGAAACCGGGCAGGTGCGCATCACCTGGCTGATCGACCGCTCCGAGAATCCGGCCCGCCTTCAGCTGCGCTGGCAGGAGTTCGGCGGCCCGACCGTGGTGCCGCCCTCCCGGCGCGGCTTCGGCTCACGGCTCGTGGAGCGGAGCCTTGCCCAGGATCTCGGGGGCGAGGTGAAGATCGACTTCGCGCCGACGGGCGTGGTCTGCACGGTCAACGCGCCGCTGATCCCCGCCTGAGTCGAGCCGGCGCCCGCTCGGGCGTCAGGCGAGCCATCCCCTCGGCCGCTCTTGAGGGTTGCTTCCCTTCAGGCCGGCCATTCCCGTAGCGGCTTGCGCGGGCGGGCCCCCTTCATGCGAGCCATTCCCGCTTGAGCCGGTCGCGGTGGCGGGCGAACCAGGAGAGGGCCACCACGGCCGGGCCAGCCTCGATCCGCCCCTCGTCCAGGAGGCGGATGGCTTCGTCCGCGGGGTAGACCTCCACACGGATGTTCTCGTGCTCGTCCGCGAGGCCGTGGATGCCGCCGGCGCCCGCGAGGTCCGCCTCGCCGCAGAACACCACCACCCGCTCGGAGCTGCCGCCGGGGCTCGGCAGGAAGGCGTGGGCCTGGACGACCCGACCGAGGCGGCAATCGGCCTCCTCGACCGCCTCCCGGCGCACCACCTCCTCGTCGCTCTCGCCGTCCTCCACCATGCCGGCAATCACCTGCAGGGGCCGGGGCATGCGCCCGCCGAAGAAGGCGCCGGGCAGGAACTGGCGGATCAGCAGCACCTCGTCCCGGCGGGGGTCGTAGGGCAGCACCGCCGCGGCGTTGCCGCGCTCGAACACCTCCCGGGTCATGACATCGGTGAGGGAGCCGTCGAAGCGGCGGTGGCGCAGGCGGTGCACGTCGATCTGGAAGAAGCCCTGATAGCCCACGCGGCTGTCCACCACCTCGACGTCGACGTGGTCGGGATCGTGCTCGGGGGTTGAGGCGGACATGGGCGCTCCAGGGTTCTTCGGGCTGCTCCGGCAACGCCGGAACCGCCCTTCGGTGGGCCGCTCCGACAACGCCGGAACCGGCTTTCGGTTTGCTGCGGGGCTCCGGCGGAGCCGAAGCGCGGCCACCAGCGTTATGTTGCAGCCGCCATGCGGGCAGCCCGAGGAGAGGCCGTGATCGAAGACCTCGTGACCGCGATTCGCAACCGCCAAGCGATCCTGTTCGCCGGCGCGGGCGTTTCCATGACCGTGGGCCTGCCCTCCTGGCGCACCCTGGTGGAGCACATCGCGGACGAGCTCGGGATCGCGCGGGAGGCCGTGGCAAGCGCCGACGTCAATTACCTGACGCTCGCCGAATACTACCGCATCCGCCAGGGCAGCATCGGCTCCTTGAGGAGCTGGATGGATCGCAACTGGAGCATCCCCGACGACGTGCTCGCGACCTCCAAGGTGCACGAGCTCATCTGCTCCCTCGACTTCCCGATCATCTACACGACGAATTTCGACCGGAACCTCGAGACGGCCTTCCAGCTCAAGGGCAAGGATTTCGTGAAGATCGTGAGCGCGAAGGACATCGCGAGGGTTCGCGACGGGGTCACCCAGATCGTGAAGTTTCACGGGGATTTCGACGACGATCCCTCCATCGTCATTGCCGAGACCGACTATCTCGACCGCCTCTCCTTCGAGTCGCCCCTTGACATCAAGTTCCGCTCCGACGCGCTCGGCAAGACGATCCTGTTCCTGGGTTACAGCCTCTCGGACCTCAACATCCGCTTCCTCCTGCACCGGCTCTGGAAAACCTGGCAGGCCTCGGGCTTCGAGCGCGATCGGCCGCGCTCCTACGTGTTCATGATGCGCCCGAACCCGGTCGAGGAGGCGGTGCTCGACCAATGGGGCATCCGGGTCATCACCGGGGACCGCAACGAGCCGGAACGGGCACTCGAGCTCTTCTTGAGCGATCTGTGCAAGGCCGTCGGCGCCCCCCAGCGGGTGCCGAAGCCCGAGGTGCCGCCGGCGGCTAAGCCCCGCCGCACGGAGGTGAAGCGCGGCGTCAAAGGCCGAGGGCGCCCTCGCCCCGCTCCAAGATCAGGGGCACGATGAGGTCTTCCTCATCCAGCAGGTGGCGCAGGAGCCCGGCGAGCAGGGTATCGGCCGCAGCGGCATAGGCATCGGCCGCGAAACGGCTCGGATCGCCCGCCGCGCTCGCCAGAAAGGCGTTGGCGGCCTCGATCGTCCGCTCGATGCGACCATGAATGAGCTCGTGGTCGCCTTCCAGCACCTCGAACCCGCGCAGGAGACGGGGCTCCGCGGCCTGGAACAGCGGAAAATAGGCGCTGTCCTCGATGTGATGGTGGCCGTGCAGTTCCGACAGGAAGAACTGAAGCCGCGGCACGAACCAGCCCCGGAAGGCGGGTGCCTGAATGCGGCCTTCCCGGAACTCGCCCATGCCGGCCTGGAGCGCCCCGCCGAGATCGCGGAACATGTCGTGGCGCTGGAGCCAGAACCGGGCCGTCTGGCCGAGGTTCCGGTGCCCGGACCAGACCTCCCGCGGGTAACGTTCCAGGAAGGTGCGCAGGCCCTCCGGCCAGCCCATCCGGGTGTCGAGGCTCAGATCGTCGGCTGTCTGCACCGTCACGCCCTCCGGCTGCGCACCCGCTCGCGATGGGCGGTGTAGAGACCGGACACCGCAATGATGGCGGCGCCGCACACCGTATAGGCGTCCGGCAGTGCGCCGAAGGCAAGATAGCCGAGGGCTCCGACCCAGAGGAGTTGAACGTACCCGTACGGAGCGACCAGCGACGCGTTGGCATGGCGGTAGGCGAGAACCACGAGCCAATGGCCGGCGGTCGAGAAGGCGCCGAGCGCCACGTCCAGCGCGATCTCTCGGCCGCTCGGCATGGCGAAGGAGAAGGGCAGCAGGGCGCTCGTGACCGCCAACCCGACGATGGCCGAATAGGCCATCGTGGTGATCGGGCGGTCGCCGGCGCTCATCTTGCGGGTCACCACCGCGGCCACGGCCCAGGAGGTGGCGCCGGCCAGCGGCAGGAGGGAGCCGATCTCGAAAGCGCTGGTGCCGGGGCGGATGACGATGAGAACGCCCAGAAGCCCGACGAAGGCAGCAGACCAGCGCCGCCACCCCACCACCTCGCCGAGCAGCGGGATCGAGAGCGCCGTGATGAGGATGGGAGAGATGAAATAGATCGAGGTGGCCTCGGCCACGGGCAGCATCGTGAGACCGGCCGTGAAGAGAAGCGCCGACCCCACGGTTCCAAGCCCGCGCAGCAGCTGCAGGCTTGGATTGTACGAGCGCACGGCCGCCGCTCCGCCCGAAAACGGCACGGCCGCGCCTAAGATGAGCACGAAGGTCACGTAGCGCAGCCAGGCGACCTCGACCGGCGGCAGGGTTGCGGTGAGGGCCTTGGCGATCACGTCCGAGCAGGCGAAGAACAGGGTCGAGGCGACGATGAGCGCGATGCCGCGCAAGGGGGATTGCGCCGCGGCGGCTGGGGCCCGGGCTGCCGTCTTCTCGTTCAACACGGCCGCGCCCCAACCCATCGATCTCGCCTCTTCGGTACCGGCCTTATGGGCCATGCGGGCGCGGTTTAGGAGCGCGTCACGGGAAGGCAGTGCATGCGCTGAGCGAATGAGATTGCCCCTTACCCGTCGTCCTCATGCATTGTCGGCATGAATTTGGGCGTGGCGTAAAGCCGCCGCTCAAGCTGTCGAGATCCGGATTCCGTAAGGTTGGCCCTGGTTTCAGCCACAACAACCCACATCAATGCACAGGCGGGGCGGCGGGTCTATGCTGGCCTCTACGGCAGGGACTCTGCTAGCTTACGTTTTTCCAGCACCCGATCTTGAGGGTCCAAGCCCTGCATTGAGGTCTGTTCATGGTCATTGAGCGTCGTTTCCTGGTTGCATCGTCCCTGGCTCGCCTGATTCAGCGCGAGAGCGTGGCTACGACCCGGATCTGCGAGGGGCACTTCGCGCCCCAAGGGGGCCGGCGCCAACTCGTCCGCGTCGAGCGGGAGCGGGCGGTGCTCGTGCTGGTGAACCGGGAGGAGGGCGCTGCCGCCACCGAGGAGCAGGCCGAGGTGCCGCATTCGCATGCGGAAGCGCTGATCGACGTCGCCGCCGGCGCAATCGCTTTCGACCGGATGCCCGTGCGCATCGGCCATGACGTCGAGGCGGTGCTCGACCGGTACGTGGTGCCCCAGGGCCTCGATGTTCTCACCGTCACGATCCGCTCGGATCCGCGCGCGTTCGTCCCGCCCCTCTGGGCCGGCATGGAGATCACGGACGAGGCGGCGTTCGAGCCCGCGTCGCTGGCTGTCGAGGGCGCGCCGGCCGTGCCGGAGAT
The DNA here is from genome assembly GCA_035944635.1 of Microvirga sp. Taxonomy (GTDB): domain Bacteria; phylum Pseudomonadota; class Alphaproteobacteria; order Rhizobiales; family Beijerinckiaceae; genus Microvirga. The sequence goes on along the minus strand of DASZAZ010000080.1, from coordinate 90,026 downwards.
CGAGATTTCCAACTTGGCTCTCGAGTCCCTGCTCGACACGCTCGAGGGGCGCGGCTCCTACCGTTTTAGACCCCGTCCCAGCCCGGCACCGGCCGAGTCCGCCTTTGCGGCGGCGCGTGCGCGTCCCGTCGAGGCTCCTGCCCCGGCGGCCGTAGAGGCGCCGCGAGCCGAGGCGGCGACCCGGGCCGAGCCGGTGACCGAAGCGCCGGCTCCCGCGGCTGAAGCCGCGCCGGCTGCAGCGGAACCCGCGGCGCCCTCCACCGTCGTTGAGATCACGCCCGTCCACCGGGAGGGCGACGCGGAGGGCCAGCGCCGGCCCATGCTGCGCAACGCCAACACGGTGGAGATCGACGAGGAGATCGCGCGGCTGGCCCGCACCCTGGCGCCGCGCACGCAGCGCTCCTGATCGACGGACCCCGAAACACGCAAAGGGCGCGCCGGCACGGCGCGCCCTTTTGCTTTTTTAGGGTGCGTTCCCGGGCTAGGCCGCTGCCGCGGCGCCGGGAAGCTCCACATCGACCTCGAGGGTCGAGACCGCATCGCCCCGGTCCATAGTGACGCGCACCCGGGTCTGGTCCACCGCCACATGCTTGCGGATCACGGCGAGGATCTCCTCGCGCAGGATCGCGACGAGATCGGGCTGGCCGCTCACCAGCGAGCGCTCGTGAGCAAGCAGGATCTGCAGCCGCTCCCGGGCCACGGGTGCCGAGGTCCGGCGCGAGAAGAAGTTCAGCAGGTTCATCCGTCCCTCCATCCCATCTGCGGCTTCTGGCCCGTCATGCCGCCCTCCGGCCGAAGAACATGCCGAACAGGCCCTTCTTCTCGGCCGGAACCGACATGGGGATCGTTTCGCCCATGAGACGCCGGGCGGCGTCCATATAGGCGCGGGCGGGAGCGCTCGCCTCGTTGTTGAGGGTCACGGGCGAGCCCACGTTCGAGGCGCGCAGCACCTCTTCGCTCTCCGGGATGATGCCGAGCAGCGGGATCGAGAGGATCTCGAGCACGTCGTCCACTTTCAGCATCTCGCCGCGCTCGGCGCGGGCGGGGTCGTAGCGGGTGAGGAGAAGGTGCTTTTCCATCTTCTCGCCGCGCTCGGCGCGCTCGGTCTTGGAATCGAGCAGGCCGATGATGCGGTCGGAGTCGCGCACCGAGGACACCTCGGGGTTCGTCACGACCACGGCCACGTCCGCGTGGCGCATGGCCAGCGTGGCGCCACGTTCGATGCCGGCCGGGCTGTCGCAGATGATCCAGTCGAACTTCTCGCGCAGCTCGCCGATGACGCGCTGCACGCCCTCTTCGGTGAGTACGTCCTTGTCGCGGGTCTGCGAGGCCGGCAGGAGCGAGAGGGTGTCGATGCGCTTGTCGCGGATCAGCGCCTGGGCGAGCTTCGCCTCGCCCTGCACCACGTTGATGAGGTCGAACACGACACGGCGCTCAGCGCCCATGACGAGATCGAGATTGCGCAGGCCGACGTCGAAATCCACGACCGCCACGTTCTTCCCGCTTTTGGCGAGAGCAGCCCCGATGGCTGCCGTGGACGTGGTCTTGCCGACGCCGCCTTTGCCTGAAGTCACGACCAGGACTTTGGCCATTCCTCTGCTCCCCTTCCTTGTATGTCAGAGCTTGTGCTGATGGTGACACCGGCTCCGGAGTGATCCTTCGCCGAGCACCGCTTCGAACGCGTTACACGCGGCCCCTTACGTGAGAGCCGTGATCACGATGTGCTCGTTCTCGAGACGAGCTTGGACGGGACGGCCGCGCACGGCCGCCTCCATGTTGTCGGCGACCTGATAGACGCCATCGATGGCGACGAGCTCGGCTTCGAGCTTGTGGCAGAAGATCCGCGCCTCCGCGTTGCCCGTCGCTCCCGCGATCGCGCGGCCGCGGAGCGCCCCGTAGATGTGGATCGAACCGCCGGCGATGACCTCGGCGCCCGAGGCCACGGAGCCCACGATGGTGACGTCGCCTTCGAGGAACATTACGGATTGGCCCGAGCGCACCGGCGCGTCGATGAGGAGCGAGCGCGGCTCCGAGGTGCGGGTGGAGGCCGCCACCGGCTCGGGCTCCGGCTGTGGGCGCGCCGTCGGGGCGCGGGGACCGCGGCCATGGGTGTTGGAGAGCGGGCCTGAGTCCGGCACCTGATAGGCGGTGGGACGCCCGCCGGAGAGAACCGGGGGCAGATCCGGACCGAGGTCGCCGAGCCCCACGCCTTCGATGGCGGTCACGCGGATCTGGCGCGCGGCGAGCGCGGCCACGAAGCCCTTCAACTCGCCCGGCGAAACCTCGAGCCGCGCGAGATCGAGGAGCACCGGCCGGCCGATGAAGAAGCCTGGGGTGCGCACCAGGAGCCCGTCGAGGGCTGCGAACCACTCGTCGACGGGAGCCTCGGGCGCAAGCACGAGGGCCATGAAGGAGCGGCCGCGAAACCGGATCGCCTGGCGGGCGGGAGCGGCATGGGCCGGGAGGGAGCGGGCTGTAGCGGTCACGAAGGTTAAAACACCGTTGCTGTGACGCCATCAGAGCCCCCCATGGTTAACGGCGGGTTAAAGACCCTCTCGAATTCGTAAATCTGCGGGGGAAGGCCCGACTTCAGGAGACGAAGCGGCGAGCTTCAGTCGGGCGGCAGATCATAAATCGACAGGGACAGCCGCTGGCCGGCTCAGGCCGGGGTAGCAAGCTTCAGCCGCGCCGCCGCCGAGGCGTAGCCGCCCGCCGCACCGTCGATGAAGTGCACGTGCCGGCTGTCGTACACGGAGGGCGTGATGCAGGTCATGATGGCGGCGGGCTGCCGATGGAGGCCGAACCGGGCGATTCCGGCGACCTCCGCCGCCGCAAGGCGCTTCTCCAGCGTATCGGCGAGGGCCGGGGTGCAGTCGAGCGTGAGGCGTAAGCCGTCGTCGTATTTGCGGAAATCGGAATTGGCGGCGAGCTCCTCGCGATAGCGGCGCGGATCGAAGCGCCCGAGCGGGCGCCCGAGGCGAAAGACGATCCAGGCGGCGATCCGGCGCGCCAGCAGGGCCATGCGGGCAAGCACAAGACTGCCGTTCGCCCGCCGCTCGACCCGCGCCTCGATGTCGAGACCCGCAGTGGGACCGCCGAGCGCCGGTCCGCCCTGCGGGACCGGGGACGCCGCCGCTTCGCTGCCTTCGGCAAGGCCCAAAAGTTCGCGCACGAGGCCGCGAAAGGCGGGCTCCTCGCCGCTGCCCTGCGGCACCAGCACAAGAGACAGAATCACGCCCTTCGAGGCGCGGATTTCCTCCCAGCGGCAGGAGAGACCCGTGAGATCAGGCCGCGCGCCCTCCGGCCCCGGTGGCACCGCGAATTGCCCCTCCTTGAGGGCGCTCTCCGCCCAGGCGAGCCCCCCGCCGGAAAACATGGCGTAGGACACATGGGGCGAGGGCGCGAAGCGCGCGATGCGCACGTCGAACCCAGCCTCGCGAATCGCCGCCACCGGCACAAGCGCCGTGCGCAGCGACAGGCCGAACTCGTCCCGGGCCCAGGCCGCGGTGGCGGCGAGCGCCGCGCCGGCGGCCTCCGCATCCTCCGGCGGCACCGCGAAACTGGCCCCGTCGCCCCCGAAGGCGAAGGGGAATTCCCGTCGCTCCAGGGCATTGGTCAGGGCCGCGATCGGCGCCGCGCCCACCACGTTCACGACCTTGTAGCGCCCGGCCGCGATGGCTTGCGTCGAATGCACCACATCCGAGAGGCCGATCCACCAGTCGCCCGGCAGGGGCCGGTAGAGGGCGGGATCGGCGAGATCGTCGAAGGCGCGGAACACCGGCAGCGCATCGTAGAAGCCCCTGTCCTCGCTCATGCCGCCTCCGTTGGTGCCCAAGGGCGAATGTCCCGCCGAAGGGCCGCGGGCGCAAGGGCGGCCGACAACGCGTGCGGGGACGGCCCCGTCACGGGGCTTCCTGTCGCACAGGGCTGCCTCCCCGTGGCCAGCATGGCTGTTACGCGTCCGAGCGCCTACATCGGGTTGTCTATCCAGGCGCGCCGATGTCCCGCAAAGTTCTCATCCTGCTTCTCCTCAACGGGCTCGTGCTCGCCACCCACACGCTCCTGTCGCGGCAGGCGAGCGGGGCCGGTGTGGCCCCGCTCGTCTATGCCTTCGCGAGTGCGGCCGGCGCGGCAGCGTTCCTCGCCGCTTACCGGGGCTTGCGGCCGACGGGCTCGCCCTTGAACGGCGCGGTTGCGCTTTACGGCACGATCGCGGGCTTCATCTCCATCGCCCTGCCCCAGGTGCTGATCTACTCGGCCTCCGCCTATGTGAGCGCCGGCATCGCTTCGCTCGCCTACGCGTTCCCGACGCCGCTCACCTATGTGCTCGCAGCCCTCTTCGGTATCGAGCGGGCTTCGCTCGGACGCACGCTCGGGGTCGGGATCGCCTTCGCGGGCGCCATCGGGCTTGCCATCTCGCGCTCGGCCGGCATCGGGGGCGACGGAATGTGGGTGGTGCTTGCCATGCTGGCCCCGATCGCCATCGCCTCGGGCAACATCTATCGCAGCCGCTACTGGCCGCAGGGCAGCCAGCCCCTCGACCTCGCCTTCGCGATGTCGGCTGCGGCCGCCCTCTGGCTCGGCCTTGCGCTTGCCGTGACGGCGCTGGCGGGCGGCGCGCTGCCCGCGATCCAGCCCGCAGGCTACCTCTATCTCGTGGCCTCGATGGTGATCGCCGCCTTCGGCAACGTGATCTACTTCGAACTGCAACGCTCCGGCGGCATCGTGTCGTTCAGCCAGATCGGCTATGTGGGCGCGGTACTGGGCCTGCTCGGCGGCGCGCTTCTCTTGGGCGAGCGTTACGCCGCCGCAACCTGGATCGCCGCCCTCGTGATCGCCGCGGGCGTCGCGGTCTCGGAGGTCATGAAGCGGCGCGCTGCGGCCCAGGCCTGAACGCAAGAAGGGTCCGGCGGTGCCGGGCCCTTTTCGCTTTTGATCGATGCGTTCGGCTTACTGCATCTTCACCGGCGAGGCCTTCACAAAGCGGTCCGTGAAGGTCTTCGACAGATCGACCTGCGCGGCCTGCATCTCGGGATCGAGCGTCCGCAGCATATCCATGACGCTGGTCATGCCGGCCTGCGCCACGACGCCGTCGCGGGAATAGCTCTCCAGCGAGTTCTTCACGGCGCGGGTGTAGAGGTCCTTGTCGCCGAGATGGTATTCCGCCGGCACCGCATCCGCGACCTCCTCGGGCTTCGCGGTTCGCAGCCATTTCAGCGACTTCAGGAACGCGTTGGTGAGACGCTGCATGGTCTCGGGGTTCTTCTCGATATAGGCGCCCGTGGAATAGAGCGTCGCGGCCGGGTTCGAGCCGCCGAAGATCTTGCGGGTGCCCTCTTCCGTGCGCGTGTCGACGAGGGAGACGATGAGGCCGTCCTGCTCCATCTTGGAGATGACGGGCTCGGCGTTCGAGATGATCTCGATTTCGCCCCTCTGCATGGCCGCTACGGCGCTCGCGGTCGCGCCGACGCCGATGATCGCGGCGTCGGAGGGCTTCAGGCCCGCCTTCACCATGGCATACTGCGCCACGAGAGCCGTCGAGGATCCCGGCGCCGTAACGCCGATCTTGCGGCCCTTGAAATCCGCTGGGCTCTTGATCTCACCCGCAAGCTCCTTCTTCACGCCGACCGTGATGCCGGGAAAGCGCCCAAGCTCCGTGACGGCGCGAACGTCCTGCCCCTTGGCCTGCATGCGGATCGTATGCTCGTAGGCGCCCGTCACCACATCGACGGAGCCGCCGACCAGGGCCTGCAGCGCCCGCGCGCCTCCGGCGAAATCCTGGATCTGCACGTCGAGGCCCTCTTCCTTGAAGAAGCCTTTGCGCTCCGCGATCGTGAGCGGCAGGTAGTAGAGCACCGGCTTGCCGCCGACGCCGAGCGTCACCTTGGTTTGCGCCTGCGCGCCCGCAAAGGGCAGGGCCAAGGCCAGCAGGCCGGCCAAGCCTGCAATCTTGAAAGCTTTCATGGGTGTCCTCCTGGTGTGCTCCGGCGATCTAGGCCGCCGTGGGGGTTTTGGGGGGAGCGGTTTCGCGGACGGGCTGAGCCGCGAATGTTTCCCAGTGCATCCAGTCCTTGAAGCCGATCACGTCCTTGAAGGTGTCGAAATCGACGCCTTCGCCTTCGAGATTGAGCCTGCCGGCGGCGAGATCCTGCAGAGCGCGCTCGATGGTGCGCGCGACGCGGAAGATGAGCGTGGTCGGATAGGCCACCATGGCGAAGCCCATGGCCTTGAGGTCCTTGGGCTTGAGGAGCGGCGTGCGCCCGCCCTCCAGCATGTTGGCGAGTTGCGGGACGCCCGCGAAGGTGCGCCCGACGATTGCGAGCTCTTCAAGGCTTTCCGGGGCCTCGATGAACACACCGTCCGCGCCAGCCTTCAGGTAGCGCTCGCCCCGGCGGAGCGCATCGTCGAGGCCGTAGAGCGCCCGCGCATCGGTGCGGGCGAGAAGGAAGGTGTCGGGATTGGTCTTGGCGGCCGCCGCTGCCCGCAGCTTCTCCTCCATGACTTCCACGGGCACCACGGCCTTGCCGGCCATGTGGCCGCAGCGCTTCGGCAGCACCTGATCCTCGAAGAAGATCGCCGATGCCCCCATGGTCTCGTAGGTGCGCAAGGTCCGCGCGACGTTCTTGGCATCGCCATAGCCGTTGTCGCCGTCGACGAGCACCGGCAGGTCGGTCGCGGCGAGGATATCGCGCATGCCCGCCGCCATTTCCCCCAAGCCCACCAGGCCGATATCGGGCAGGCCGTAGCGCGCGCCGACCAGAGGGAAGCCGCCGATGGAGAAAGCCTTGAAACCGGCGCGCTCGATCAGGCGCGCGGACAGCCCGTCATGGGCGCAAGGGAGCAGCAACGGCTCCGGGGCGGCGCACAGCTCGCGCCAGGTTTTTTTCTGGGTCAAACGGATGCTCCCTCGGGCCCCAGCCAGGGTCGGCGGGCCCAATGCTTGGCCTCGAAGCTCTCAATTGCGGGAGAACGGGTCAAGGTTGCGCCAACCTCGTCCAGGCCCTGCAGCAGGGCCTCGCGGCGGTCCGGTTCGACCGCGAAGGCGGCGCTCCACCCCTCCTCCGTGCCGACCAAGCCAGCTTCGAGATCGACCGTGAACGGGCTCTCGGGGCACTGCGTCGCGCGAGCCATGAGATATGCGACGGCCGCGGCCTCGAGCGTCACCGGGAGCATGCCATTGCGAAAGCAGTTGGCGCGGAAGATGTCGGCGAAGCTTGTTGAGATCACGCAGCGGATGCCGAAGTCGAGGAGCGCCCAGGGGGCATGCTCGCGCGACGAGCCGCAGCCGAAGTTGTCCCCCGCCACCAGGATCTGCGCCTTGCGATAGGCGGGCTGGTTCAGCACGAAGTCCGGGTTCTCCGAACCGTCATCGCGGTAGCGCAGTCCCGCGAAGAGGAAGCGCCCGAGACCGCGGCGCTCCACGGTCTTGGCATGCTGCGCCGGAAAGATGAGGTCCGTATCGGCGTTGGCGACCCGGAAGGGCGCCGCGATGCCGGTGAGGCGGCGAAACGGTTCCATCAGAGGAGGTCCCGCACATCCGCGATGCAGCCCGCAACGGCTGCCGCTGCGGCCATGGCGGGTGAGGCGAGATGCGTGCGGGCGCGGGGGCCCTGGCGCCCCTCGAAATTGCGGTTCGAGGTGGAAACGCAGCGCTCGCCGGGCCCGGTGCGGTCGGCGTTCACAGCCACGCACATGGAGCAGCCGGGCTCGCGCCATTCGAAACCCGCTTCCGTGAACACCCGGTCGAGGCCCTCGGCTTCGGCAGCCTGCTTCACGAGGCCGGAGCCCGGCACCACCATGGCCTTGACGCCTGCCGCCACCCGCCGGCCATGCAGCACGGCGGCGGCGGCGCGCAGATCCGACAGGCGCGCATTGGTGCAGGAGCCGATGAACACCCGCTGGATCGGGATGCCAGCGAGCGCTTGGCCAGGTTCTAGCCCCATATAGGCCAAGGCGCGCTCCCAGGCGGCACGCGTTGCGCCATCGGGGGCCTCGTCGAGGGTCGGCACCCGTCCCGTCACCGCGGTTCCGTGCTCCGGGCTCGTGCCCCAGGTGATCTGCGGTTCGAGAGCGCCGACGTCGAGGGCGACCTCCCGGTCGAACGCTGCCTCCGCATCGCTCGCGAGGCCTGCCCAATCGGCAAGAGCCGCATCCCAGAGCCGGCCCTTCGGGGCGAGGGGGCGCCCCTCCAGCCACGCGAAGGTGACGGCGTCGGGTGCGACGAGGCCGGCCCGGGCGCCGGCCTCGATGGAGAGATTGCACAGGGTCATGCGCTCCTCCATCGCGAAACCCGCGACGGTGGCGCCGGCGTATTCGATCACGTGACCGGTGGCGCCGCCCGCTCCGATCCGGGCGATGAGGGCGAGCGCCACGTCCTTGGCGGCGACGCCGCGGGGCAGCGTGCCCTCGATCCGCACCCGCATGGTCTTCGCGCGCCGCATCACGAGCGTTTGCGTCGCCAGCACATGCTCGACATCGGAGGTGCCGATCCCGAAGGCGAGCGCCCCGAAGGCACCGTGGGTGGTGGTGTGGCTGTCGCCGCAAACGATGGTGGCGCCGGGCAGCGTGAAGCCCTGCTCGGGCCCGATCACATGAACGATGCCCTGGCGTGGGTCGTCGAGGGGCAGGTAGCGGATGCCGGCAGAGCGGCAATTGCCCGCGAGCGTCTCGACCTGAAGCCGCGTGCCCTCGTCAGCGAGGGGCCGGCGGCGGTCCCCCATCGTGGGCACCCCATGGTCCGCCACCGCCAGGGATAGCTCCGGCCGGCGCACGGGACGGCCGGCCTCGCGGAGCGCCGCGAAGGCTTGAGGGCTCGTGATCTCGTAGGCGAGATGACGGTCGATATAGAGCAGGCAGGACCCGTCGGGACGCTCCTCGACCACGTGGTCGTCCCAGATCTTCTCGTAGAGGGTTCTTGGCCGCATCGGTCGTGGTTAACGCTTCGTCAACGGGAACCCTATCATTCTGACCCTGGAGCCGTCGCGCAAGCGCCGCCGCTCAAGCTGCCTCAACGGCGCCCCGGTTGAGGCAGATAGATGCCCTGCATTTCTGAAGATGAGGCACGCCTTGGCCGCCACCGCCCGCTCCACCCGCCTGTCCCTCAAAGACGTGCTCACCGACCGCCGCGTCGGGCTGATGCTGCTCCTCGGCTTCTCGGCGGGCTTACCCTTTCTTCTCGTCTTCGGCACGCTCTCGGCATGGCTGCGCGAGGCCGGCATCTCCCGCACCGAGATCGGCCTGCTCTCCTGGATCGGCTTCGCCTATGCCTGGAAGTTCCTCTGGGCCCCGGTGATCGACCGCTACGACGTGCCGGTGCTCTCGCGTCTGCTTGGACGGGCGCGGGGGTGGATGGCCTTGGCGCAGATCGTGATCGCCATCGGTCTCGCCGGCATCGCCTTGAGCGATCCGAAGGCAGGACTCACGTTCACCGTCCTCTGCGCCCTTCTCGTGGCCTTCGCCTCCGCGACGCAGGACGTGGTGATCGACGGCTGGCGCATCAACGTGGCCGAGACCTCGCGGCAGGGCATGATGGCGGCGGCCTATCAGCTCGGCTACCGCGTCGCGCTCATTTCTGCAGGCGCCGGCGCCCTCTACATCGCCGAGTTCGTGGATTGGCGCGCGGCGTATTTCAGCATGGCGGGCCTCATGGTGGTGGGCCTCCTCGGCACCTTGCTCGCGCCCTCCACCGATACGGTGGTGGAGCGCAAACCCCTCTCCTTCGCGGGCGCCGTGATCGAGCCACTCGCCGATCTCTTCCGCCGCAAGGAGATGCTGCTGATCCCGATCCTGCTCCTCGTCGGCCTCTTCCGCCTGCCCGATTTCGTGGCCGGCGTCATGGCGAACCCGCTCTACATCGATCTCGGCTTCTCGAAGGTGGACATCGCCAACGTCACGAAGCTCTACGGCGTGTGGGTTGGCATTCTCGGCGCCTTCGGGGGCGGGCTGATGCTGACGCGGGTGGGGCTGTGGCCGACCTTGCTGGTAGGCGCCGTCATCGCCGCCTCCTCGAATCTGATGTTCGCATGGCTCGCCATGGCCGGACAGCAGCTCAGCCTGCTGACGCTCGCCATCAGTGTCGACAATTTCGCGGCCGGCTTCGCGGGCTCGGCGCTGATCGCCTACATGTCGGGGCTGACCTCGCCGGCTTTCGCGGCGACCCAATATGCGCTGCTGTCCTCGCTCTACGCGCTGCCGGGCAAGTTCATCGGCGGCTTCTCGGGCGCCGTGGTGGACACCTACGGCTACCCGACCCTCTTCACGGCGACCGCCGCCATCGGCATCCCCCTGGTGATCCTCTGCTTCATCGTGCGGCGCGATACCATCGCGGCCGAGAACCGGCCCGTGGCGGATGAAGTGGACGACATCGCGGTGCCGGCAGGAGCGGGCGCCCGGGGCTAGCCCTCGAGAAAGGTCGCGATCTCCTCGAGCGGCTTCTTGCCGATCGCCGGCACCTGACAACCCTCAGCCGGCTTGCCGACCACGAGGAGGATCATCGCCTTCTCGTTCTCGGGCCTCCCGCAGATCTCGTTCAGGAAGCCCATCGGCGCCGGTGTGTGCGTCAGCGTCGCGAGCCCCGCCTCGTGCAACGCGGCGATGAGGAAGCCCGTGGCGATGCCGACGGATTCCGGCGCGTAATAGTGCTTCACGCGCCGCCCGTCCGGCCGCACGCCCCAGCGCTGCTGGAAGATCACGATGAGCCAGGGCGCAGTCTCGAGAAACGGCTTTTCCCAATCGGTGCCGAGGACAGCCAGCGCCTCCAGCCACTCCTCTCCCGCGCGGCTCTCGTAGAAGGCCCGCTCCTCCTCCTCCGCCGCGGCGCGGATGCGGGCCTTGATGGCAGGGTCCGCGATGGCGACGAACGACCAGGGCTGCTGGTTGGCACCCGAGGGAGCGGAGCCCGCCGCGCGGATCGCGGCTTCGATCACCTCGCGCGACACGGGGTCGGGCGCGAAATCCCGCACCGTGCGCCGACGGCGCAGCATGGCCTCGAAGGCGCGAACGCGGCGCAGGGTTTCCGCCTCCGACACGGCTTGGAAGGCGAGCGGCTCATGCGGCGGAAGCGGGCGGAGGGCTTGGGTCATGGCAGATCCCGATGGGCGGCGGGGGCGGCACGCTGACATAGGCGTCATGAGCGCGCCAGAGGGTCGGAAAAGCCGCACGGCCTCGCCTTCGGGCTCCGGAGGGTCTATCTCTCAACCCCTCCGAAGAGACGAAAGCCGCATGTCCCCGACCTCCCCCGCCGCGTCCGAGAAGCCGTCGTCCCAATCCGCCGCCGGCCGCGCCGCCCAGCCCGTAGGGCCGGGGGACCACATCATCCTGGTGGACGGCTCGTCCTTCATCTTCCGGGCCTACTTCCAGTCGATGAACCAGCCCGAAAAGTACAATTCGCGGCCCTCGGACGGATTGCCCACCGGGGCCGTACGCCTCTTCTGCGGCAAGCTGCTCCAGTTCATCCGCGACGGCGCCGCGGGCCTGAAGCCCACCCATCTCGTGATCGTCTTCGACAAGTCGGAAGGCTCCCACCGCAAGGAGCTCTACGCCGACTACAAGGGCCACCGGCCCGACGCGCCGGACGATCTCAAGGCCCAGATGCCGCTGATGCGCGAAGCCGTGCGCGCTTTCGGCCTCGAACCCGTGGAGCTGGAGCGCTACGAGGCCGACGATCTCATCGCCACCTATGCGGTGCAGGCGGCCGAACGCGGCGCCGAGGTGCTGATCGTGTCCTCCGACAAGGACCTGATGCAGCTCGTCGGGCCGCTGGTGCGCTTCTACGATTTCGAATCCGGTCAGAAGGGCAAGCCCGGCTACCGCCCCGAGCGCAACCTCGACGAGGCCGCGGTGACGGAGCGCTGGGAGGGCATTCCGCCGGAGAAGATCGGCGACGTGCTGGCCCTCATGGGCGACACCTCCGACAACGTGCCGGGGGTGCCGGGCATCGGGCTCAAGACCGCCGCGCAACTCATCAAGGAGTTCGGCGATCTCGAAACGCTCCTGGCCCGCGCCGCCGAGATCAAGCAGCCCAAGCGCCGTGAAACCTTGATCGAGAATGCCGACAAGGCCCGGCTCTCGAAGCAGCTCGTGATGCTCGATTGCAAGGTGCCCCTGCCCGTCGCCCTCGACGAGCTGCGCCTCCAGGAGCCGAACCCGCGCGAGCTCGTGGCCTTCCTCAAGGCGCTCGAATTCAGCACGCTCACCCGCCGGGTCGCGGAGCTCTTCGATGTGGACCCGCAGAGCGTCGAGCCCGATCCGCGGCTTTTGCCGGGTGGCGAGGCCCTGCGCCGCCGCGGCGCGGACGACGGCGAGGCCGCTCCTGCGCCCGCTCCGAAAGGCGGCCCGCTACCGTTCTTCGGCGAGGCCGGCGAAGCGTCGGCTCCGGCAGGCGAGATCGACCCGTTCGCGGGGCTCGACCTCCCCGAGGTGGCGCCCCAGCGCCAAGCCGTGGACGGCGTCGGCACGCCCTCGACCGTCGCGGCGCGCCTCGCCACCGAAGCCTCGTCGAAGCCCTTCGACCGCGAGGCCTACGAGACCGTTACGACCCTGGTGCGCTTGAAGGAGTGGATCGCGGAGGCCCGGGAGCAGGGCTATGTCGCGGTCGATACGGAAACGAACTCGCTCGATTCGACGCAGGCCGATCTCGTCGGCGTATCTCTGGGGCTCGCGCCGGGCCGCGCCTGCTACATTCCCCTGCAGCACCGGGGCGGATCGGATCTCTTCGGCGGCGGGCTGCTGCCGGACCAGATCCCGCTGAACGACGCGCTGGATGCCCTAAAGCCGATGCTGGAGGACCCGGCGACGCTGAAGATCGGCCAGAACATCAAATACGACTGGCTCGTCCTGCATCGCCACGGCATCGAGGTGCGGCCCTTCGACGATACCATGCTGATCTCCTACGTGCTCGACGCCGGCAAGGGCTCGCACGGCATGGACGAGCTCTCCCGTCGCCATCTCGGCCACCAGCCCATCACCTTCTCGGAGGTGGCCGGTACCGGCCGCTCGAAGGTGACCTTCGACCAGGTGGAGATCGGCAAGGCCACGGCCTATGCGGCCGAGGACGCCGACGTCACCTTGCGGCTCTGGCAGCTCCTCAAGGCCCGCCTCCCGGCCGAGCGCCGGGTCACGGTGTACGAGACCCTGGAGCGCCCGCTCGTCGATGTGGTGGCCCGCATGGAGATGCGCGGCATCGCGGTGGACCGGAACATCCTCAGCCGGCTCAGCGGGGACTTCGCCCAAACCCTCGCCCGTCTCGAACACGAGATCCACGAGATGGCCGGCGAAACCTTCGCCCTCGGCAGCCCGAAGCAGATCGGCGATATTCTGTTCGGCAAGATGGGCCTCCCCGGCGCCAAGAAGACGCCGAGCGGCCAGTGGGCGACGCCCGCAACGCTGCTGGACGAACTCGCGCAAGCCGGCCACGAATTGCCGGCCAGGATCCTGGAATGGCGTCAGCTCTCGAAGCTGAAATCCACCTATACGGATACGCTCCAGGAGCACATGCACCCGCAGACGGGCCGCGTGCACACCTCCTTCGCCCTCGCCGCCACGACGACGGGGCGCCTGTCGTCCTCCGACCCGAACCTGCAGAACATCCCGATCCGCACCGAAGCCGGCCGCAAGATCCGCACCGCCTTCGTGGCCGAGCCCGGCAACAAGATCATCTCGGCAGACTACAGCCAGATCGAACTCAGGCTCCTCGCCCACATCGCCGACATCCCCCAGCTGCAGGAGGCGTTCGCGGAAGGGATCGACATTCACGCCGCCACGGCCTCGGCCATGTTCGGCGTGCCGATCAAGGAGATGAACCCGGATCTGCGCCGCAAGGCCAAGACCATCAATTTCGGCATCATCTACGGGATCTCGGCCTTCGGCTTGGCCGAGCGCCTCGGCATCCCGCAATCGGAAGCCTCGACCTTCATCAAGCAGTATTTCGAGCGCTTCCCCGGCATCCGCGACTACATCGACACCACGAAGCGCGCCTGCCGCGACAAGGGTTATGTGACCACACTCTTCGGGCGCGTGTGCCACTATCCCGGCATCCGCTCCCCGAACCCGCAGGAGCGCGCGGGCGTCGAGCGCCAGGCCATCAACGCGCCGATCCAGGGCACCGCCGCGGACATCATCCGCCGCGCCATGATCCGCATGGAGGATGCCTTGGCGGACGCGAAGCTCTCCGCCCGCATGCTGCTGCAGGTGCACGACGAACTCGTGTTCGAAGCCCCCGAAGAGGAGGTCGAGGCCACGATTCCGGTCGTCTCACGGGTGATGGAAGAGGCCCCGTTCCCGGCCGTGCAGCTCAAGGTGCCGCTGGCCGTCGAGGCGCGCGCGGCGAGCAACTGGGACGAGGCGCACTAGCACGATCCCTCCCTGCCAAGGGAGGGTGGCGCCAGCACGCAGTGCTGGTGACGGGTGGGATGAGACATCAAACTGGGGAGGTGAGCGTTTCCACCCCACCCGCCCTTGCAGGCCACCCTCCCCTGGCGGGGAGGGACGGGCTCAAGCCGCAAGCCGCCCCATGGCCTCGTTGAGGCATTCCACCGCGACGGTGCCGCCGGGGCGCGCCACGAGGGTGCAGCCTTTGGGGACCTCGCGCCAGCCCTGCGCCCGGTCGTCGATGGGCTCCGACACCACGAGCAGGCTCCCGGCGCTCTCCCGGAAATAGAGAGTCGGCGGGCGGCTGTCGCAGGCCCAGCGATAGGCGTAGAAGCCCTCGCCGTCCGTGTAGGCCGCCGTGAAGCGCAGGGGCTCGTCGATCCCGGCTTCGCTCATGAGGCCGCGCACGGTCTTGAGCGTCTGCGCCATGGCGGCGACGGGGCGCTCGGCGAGGCCGTTCGCCAGGGCAAGGAGGAAGATGGCCTCCGAATCCGTGGTGCCGAGGCGCGCGTCGTAGAGGCTGTCCGGGATCATCCCCTCGATGCGGCGCTTGATGCGGTGATAGCCGCCGACCTGGCCGTTATGCATGAACAGATGCCGGCCATGGGCAAAGGGGTGGCAGTTCGCCCGGGTGCTCGCGGTGCCCGTGGAAGCCCGCACATGGGCGAAGAAGAGGCGCGAGCGCACCTGGGCGCAGAGCGATTTCAGGTTCTCGTCCGACCAGGCCGGACGCACCTCGCGGTAAAGGCCTGGTTCCGGCCGCTCGCCGTACCAGCCGATCCCGAACCCGTCCCCGTTGGTCTCGGTCTTGGCTTCCGTGGCGTGCAGGGACTGATGCACGAGGGAATGCGCGGGGGCGCAGACGTAATCGGCGAGGAACGCCGGTTCGCCCCGGTAAGCGAGAAAGCGGCACATGGCGGGGTGAGCCCTGCAGGTGAAGCCAGCAAAGCTCTAGCATCCGGGGCTTATGGTGAATACCCCGTTAACGTGGCCCCTCAGCGCCGAGGCGCGGCCGGTTTTCCCGTATTGGTCGGCGCGGTGGCGGCAGCGGCCACAGGCGTCTCGCAGGCGAGGTCGAGGGCCTGGGTTTTCTGCGTGCGGCCGACCTTCACCTCGATTTCGAGCGGCGCGCAGGTGGCGTCGTCCAGCATGAAGGCCCGGTAGGCCTGCCCGTCCGGCCCGAAGGAGAAGCCCCCGAAGGCGCGGTAGAGCAGGGTCTTGGGTGCGTCGCCGCTCGTCTGCTTCACGGTGACCTGCGCGAGATCGCGCGCGACCTTCTTCGACCCTTCGGTGTTCTTCGGCCCCGAAAAGGCGAGGGTGATCAGGAGAGCATTGGCAGGCTCGCCGAGATCCCCGTCAGGGCGCACGAGGTTCTTGAACGGCTTCTTCGCGGCGACGAGATCGTCCGAGAGCTTGCCCGAACGCTCGAGGAAGGCCTGCGCTTTCACGCCCGTGATCGCCACGTCCTGGGCGAGCGCCGGCAAAGCCGCGACGGAAAAGGCGGCGGCAAGGATCGTGCGATTCATGGAAGGCTCCCCCGGCCCAAGATGGCGACGAACCCGCTAGCCCCGCAACCGGCGCGCCCAACCCGTTCACGTGCTCCAGGACGGCGTTTCCTCGTCCATGGTCGCGTTGCGGGGAGACGGCCTTTCGCCTAAAGCCCAGGTTCTTCCGGGACAACGCCGGCGCTCGACCGACGATCCCGGCCCGTGGGAGGAAATTACCGTGCTGGTTCGCGTATCCCGTGTTGCCGCCATCGCGCTGGCCCTCGCGCTCCTTCCTGAGGCTGCAGCGGCGGCGGAGTTCGACGGCCGTTCGCTCGGCCTCCTTTGGGCCCTGCCCTTTGCTGGCATCCTGCTCTCGATCGCGCTCTTTCCCCTCCTCGCGCCTCATGCCTGGGAGCATCACCAGGGCAAGATCGCAGCCGGTTGGGCCCTGCTCGTGCTCGTGCCCATGGCCCTCGCCTTCGGGGCCGGCACGGCGCTCGCCGCCCTCGTCCACACCGCGCTTCTCGAATACATCCCCTTCATCCTCCTGCTGCTTGCGCTCTTTACCGTGGCGGGCGGCATCGTGATCCGGGGCAACATCCACGGCGCGCCCGTCGCCAATACGGTGCTCCTTCTCATCGGCATGGTGCTGGCGAGCTTCATCGGCACCACGGGCGCCTCCATGGTGATGATCCGGCCGGTCATGCGCGCCAACGACGATCGGCGTCACAACGTGCATGTGATCGTGTTCTTCATCTTCCTGGTGTCGAATATCGGCGGCTCGCTCACGCCGCTCGGCGACCCGCCGCTCTTCTTAGGCTTCCTGCGCGGCGTCGACTTCTTCTGGACCACCACGCATCTCCTCGGCGAGACGTTGCTGGCCAGCGCCATCGTGCTCGCGGTGTTCTTCGCTCTCGATTCCTACATCTACCGCAAGGAAGGCCGGGTGCGTCCCGACCCGACGCCGGATCAGCCGGTGCGGGTGACGGGCGGCTTCAACTTCCTGCTCATCGCGGTGATCATCGGCGCGATTCTCATGAGCGCCACGGTCGATCTCGGACGCGTCACGATCATGGGAACCGAGGTCGAACTCGCCAACGCCCTGCGCGACATCATCATGGTCGGCGTGACCCTGGCTTCGCTCGCCCTCACGCCGAAGGCCGACCGAGCCGACAACGGCTTCTCCTGGGGCCCCATCAATGAAGTCGCCAAGCTCTTCGCCGGCATCTTCGTGACCATCATCCCCGTGCTCGCCATGCTCAAAGCCGGCGCGGCCGGCCCGTTCGCGGGCCTTGTCGCCCTCGTGACGAACCCGGACGGCAGCGCCAACAACGCTGCCTATTTCTGGCTCACCGGCGGCCTCTCGTCCTTCCTCGACAATGCGCCCACCTACCTCGTCTTCTTCGAGCTCGCGGGCGGCGACCCCCAGAAGCTCATGACCCAGGGCGCGCTGACGCTCGCGGCCGTTTCGGCCGGCGCGGTGTTCATGGGCGCCAACACCTATATCGGCAACGCCCCGAACTTCATGGTCTACGCCATCGCCCGCGAGGGCGGCGTGAAGATGCCGAGCTTCTTCGGCTATATGCTGTGGTCCGGCGCGGTGCTGATCCCGACGTTCGTCATCCTGACGCTGGTGTTCTTCAGGTGACCCTCATCCCTCCTTGGCCCAAGGGAGGGTGGTCCGAAGGACTGGGAGGGATGGGAGCTCAAGGCGGGGAGGTGGATGCTTCCACCCCACCCGCCCTGCGGGCACCCTCCCCTGGCGGGGAAGGATTATGGCGCCAACCGCTCCGCCACGTCTTCCGCGATGGAGAGGGCTGAGGTGAGTCCCGGGCTCTCGATGCCGAAGAGGTGGACGAGGCCGGGCACGCCGTGCTCTTGCGGTCCGTCGATCATGAAGTCGGCGGCCTTCTCGCCCGGTCCCGTGAGCTTCGGGCGGATGCCGGCGTAATCCGGTACGAGGGCGCCGTCCGGCAGCCCGGGCCAGTAGCGGCGGATCGAGGCGTAGAAGCTCTCCGCCCGGCGCGGGTTCACCTCGTAATCCTCGGCCTCGATCCACTCCACATCGGGCCCGAAGCGCATGCGCCCGGCGAGATCCAGCGTCACATGGGTGCCGAGCCCGCCGTCCACGGGCGCGGGGTAGATGAGGCGCGAGAAGGCGGGTCGGCCCATGCAGCCGAAGTAGTTGCCCTTCGCGAGCACAAGCGGCGGCACGCGCTCCTGCGGGTAGCCTTCCGTCACGCGAGCCAGGGCCTGCGCGCCGAGGGACGCCGCATTGACCACCGCATCGACGGCGAGCGTCGTGGGCTCCGCCCCGCCGACCTCCACCTCCCATGGGCCGTCGGCTCGAGCGATCCGCTCCACGGGAGCCCCGAAAGCGATCATGCCGCCGGCCGCCTCGAGATCGCCCTGCAGCGCCAGCATGAGCGCGTGGCTGTCCACGATGCCGGTCTCGGACGAGAGCACGGCGCCGGTGCAGGCGAGCTGGGGTTCGAGCGCCGTGGCCTCGGGCCCTGAGAGCAGTTGCAGGCCCTCGACTCCGTTCGTCACGCCCTGCTCGTAGATGCCCTCGATCTTCGCCCGTTCGAGATCGTTCGTTGCGACGATGAGCTTGCCGCATTTGCGGTGCGGCACGCCGCGGCTCTCGCAGAAGGCGTAGAGCATGCGCCGCCCGGCGACGCAGTGGCGGGCGCGCAAGGATCCCGCGGGATAGTACATGCCCGCATGGATCACCTCCGAGTTGCGCGAGGAGATCCCGGAGCCGATGGCATCCGTCTTCTCGGCCACGACGACCTCGTGCCCGCGCAGCGCCAGGGCGCGTGCAATCGCCAAGCCCACGACGCCGGCACCAATTACAAGAACGATCATCGAACCCTCGAACGCAAACGGCGGCCCAGGGGCCGCCGTCTAGGATGGCTCGCGCCGAAAGGCCAGGGATCAGGCCGCGATCGACATCTGCGGCGCGGCGGCGCGCACGTCCGCGTCCACGTAGGGTTCGAACTGCTTGAAGTTCTGTTCGAACATGCCGACCAGCCGCTTGGCGGTCTCGGCGAAGGCGGCCTTATCCTGCCAGGTCTTCACCGGATAGAGGATATGCGGCTCGACGCCCGGCACCGAAGTCGGCACCGCGAAGCCGAAATAAGGATCGCGGCGGAAATCGGCGCGGTTGAGCGAGCCGTCGAGCGCTGCCGAGAGCAGGCGCCGCGTCACGCGGATCGGCATGCGCCGGCCGGTGCCGTAGCCGCCGCCGGTCCAGCCCGTATTGACGAGCCAGCAATCCACCGAATGCTTCGCGATGAGGTCGCGCAGGAGATTGCCGTAAACAGACGGGTGCTGCGGCAGGAAAGGCGAGGCAAAGCAGGTGGAGAATTCGGGCTCGACGCCCACCAGCCCCTTCTCGGTGCCCGCCACCTTGGCGGTGTAGCCGGAGAGGAAGTGGTACATGGCCTCTGCCGGCGTGAGCTTCGCGATCGGCGGCATCACCCCGAAGGCGTCCGCCGTGAGCATCACGATGTTCTTCGGCATGCCGGCGCGGCCGGTGGGGCTCGCATTGGAGATGAAGTCGAGCGGGTAGGCGCAGCGCGTGTTCTCGGTCCGCGACTCGTCGTCGAAGTCGGGGAGCCGCGTGAAGGGATCCACGATCACGTTTTCCAGCACCGTGCCGAAGCGCTCCGTGGTGGCGTAGATCTCGGGCTCGGCCTCGCGGGACAGGCGGATGGTCTTGGCGTAGCAGCCGCCCTCGAAGTTGAAGACGCCGCCGGGGCCCCAGCCGTGCTCGTCGTCGCCGATGAGCGTACGGTTCGGATCGGCCGAGAGCGTGGTCTTGCCGGTGCCGGAGAGGCCGAAGAACAGCGCCACGTCGCCCCGCTCGCCCAGATTGGCGGAGCAGTGCATGGGCAGAACCTTGAGGCCGGGCAGGATGAAGTTGAGGAAGGTGAACACCGACTTCTTCATCTCGCCCGCATAGGACGTGCCGCCGATGAGAACGATGCGGCGGGTGAAGTCGCAGGCGATGACCGTCTCGGTGCGGCAGCCATGGCGGGCGGGATCGGCCTTGAAGGAGGGCAGATCCACCACCGTCATGTCGGGGATGTAGCTTGTGAGTTCGCTCACCTCGGGCCGGATCAGGAGGTTGCGGATGAAGAGCGAGTGCCAGGCGAGTTCGGTATAGACGCGGGCTTTGATGCGGTAGTTCGGATCGGCACCGCCGTAGAGATCCTGGGCGAAGAGCTCCTTGCCCTCGGCGTGGGCGATGAAATCGGCCAGCAGGGTATCGAAGTGCTCCCGGCTCATGGCCTTGTTGTTGTCCCACCACACGGTGTTCTCGGTGGTGGCGTCGCGGACTGTGAACTTGTCCTTCGGGGAGCGGCCGGTGTGTACCCCGGTGTCGGCGAGGAGCGCGCCCCCGTGGACGATCTGGGCTTCGTTCGCCGCGATGGCGTGCTCGTAGAGGGCCGGCGCGCCGAGATTCCAGCGAACCCGTTTGAGGTTGCGGAAGCCGAAGGTGTCGGCTCCGTGGGCGCGGTTGAAGAGGCCGAGATTGTCCACGACGTTTTCTCCTGGTCGCCTCCTCATCCGCGATCCGAAGCGGCCGACGGATGGTTCAGCTTCGCTAACTTTTTTCCCGGAAGGTCTCCTCCGGGCTTGGGCCTTGACGGGAGCCGGCGCGGCAGGGCTGCCAGGGCTCGGACGCTGGCGGATGAAGACGGAAACAAGCTTCGCCGTCAACATGTCTGAAGCCAGGTAAGTTCCTCGAACGGGATTTCCACCTCCCCTTGCGTCACTTCGCCGTCAAACCGCGCTCGGGAGCGGGTGCGAAGCGGCTTTTCTCCGCTTGAGGAAGCTTTACGGCGCGGGGAGCGCCCGCGCCCGATCCGCCAAGCTTTTCAACACCTGCCGCAGATCGCCCGGACCCTGGACCGGTTCGGGGAAGCTGATGCGGGCCGTGCGGTCGCCGGCGAGGAGATCGACCCCCTCCGGATCGATGCCGCTGGCCCGCCAATCCGCCTCGGGCTCGCGTGCCAAGCGGGTGGCATAGAGGGAAAGGGCTTCCCGGTGATCCTCGTTCATGTGGGCGAGCGCACCCTCCTCGGCCTCGAGCAGTGCTTCGGCTCCGGCGATAGGGGTGCTCAGCGCCGCCCCGTCGAGCGTTGCGGCGCGGGCGAAGCCGCCGTTGAGATGGGCGCTTTCCGGCGTCAGGCGCCAGAAGGAGAAGTCGCCGAAATCGGCGTACAGCTTCGCCTTGGGGTGGCGGGCCAGGAAGCGCGCCCGCACGCGCGGCTCTGCCGTGCGCTCGACCCGGCCGATCACGGTCAGGCGCGGATGGGCGAGCGGGTCACCCTTGCCGCTCTCGGCCAGCAGGATCGAAGCGCGGGGATCGGCTTCGAGGTTGAGGGTGTGGCCCGAGAGGCGAGACATGAGCAGCAGCGGTGCCCCGTCCGCATCGGTCGCCACCGTCACGAGGGAAGCAAAGGGAAAGCCGGTGTCCCGGTCCAGCGTCGCGAGAGCCCCGGCGCGGACGGACCGCAAGAGGCGCTTGGCGAGGCCCACGGCGTCGAAATCCGGTGCGGGGCGTGGGGATTCGCTCAAGGTTTCGTCTCCTCGGGTCTCGGCGTCGACAGCGGAGCGTGGGAGTTCGAACGCTGGTCCGTCTCCTCCGGCTCGGCCCTCATCCTGCCACGCTTATGCGAAAACACGTCGATAAGGCTTGGCTTTCAGCCCCCGTTCACCCGCGGGGGCTCGTAATTCCGGTCACAAGGGCCTAACTGTGTCACGCCTCATGCCGAGGCGACCCGGGGATCGGCCTCACCTTGGGAGGATTGAAGGCGGAGCCCTGTTCCGCCGGCAGGGCTCCAAGGCCCTTTTGCCTCACCTGTGTCATGGCCGTGGCGGTTTTGGGCACGAATTGGCGCCTCGCGCGTTAAGCGCCCAAGGGTCACGGCTCCTGTCTAGCTGAACGCGGCATCGAGCCCGCGTCCTTCGCGAAGGAAATGAGATGCCGACGATCGCTCTCGTCGACGACGACCGCAACATCCTGACCTCCGTCTCGATCGCACTCGAGGCGGAAGGCTACCGGATTCAAACCTATACCGACGGGGCCTCGGCTCTCGACGGGTTGAAGCATGCGCCGCCGGACCTCGCGATCTTCGACATCAAGATGCCTCGCATGGACGGCATGGAGCTGCTCCGCCGGCTGCGCCAGAAGTCGGATCTGCCGGTGATCTTCCTGACCTCGAAGGACGAGGAGATCGACGAGCTCTTCGGCCTCAAGATGGGCGCCGACGACTTCATCCGCAAACCCTTCTCCCAGCGTCTCCTGGTGGAGCGCGTGAAGGCGGTGCTGCGCCGCTTCGCCCCGAAGGATATGACGGCCGCCCCCCGGGAGGTGGACGCCAAGGCGCTCGAGCGCGGTCAGCTCATGATGGATCCGGAGCGCCACAACTGCACCTGGAAGGGTGAGCCCGTTACCCTCACGGTCACCGAATTCCTGATCCTGCAGGCGCTGGCGCAGCGTCCCGGCGTGGTGAAGAGCCGCAACGCCCTCATGGATGCAGCCTACGACGATCAGGTGTACGTGGACGACCGGACGATCGACAGCCACATCAAGCGGCTGCGCAAGAAGTTCAAGGTGGTGGACACCAACTTCGATATGATCGAGACGCTCTACGGCGTGGGCTACCGCTTCAAGGAAGCCTGAGACGCCTGAAAAGCGTCCGCTTCCGAGGTGGAATGAAGGCAGATCCCGTCCCCGTTGCGGCCCTTCCCGAGGAACCCTCGGCGGAGCGGCGCGCGCTTGCGTCCGCGGAGAACCCTGCGGATCGGGATGGCGCGTCCGGTGGGCCGGAAGAGGACACCATCGTCCGCGGACCCGTCGCGCGTCTGCGCCGCCTCGGCCGCTCGCTGCGGCGGCGGGCGTCGTCGAGCCTCACCCGCCGCATCGTGGTGCTCAACCTCGCGGGCCTCGTGGCGCTGCTCGTGGGCTTTCTCTACCTCAACCAGTTCCGCGAGGGGCTGATCGAGGCGCGGGTGCAGAGTCTGCTGACGCAGGGCGAGATCATCGCCGGCGCCATCGCGGCGTCAGCCACCGTCGAGCCCGACACGATCACGATCGATCCCGACCGCCTGCTGCAGATGCAGCTCGGCGAAACCTCGGGGCTTGGCGACGACGCCGTTTCGCCGCTCGAATTCTCCATCAATCCCGAACGGGTGGCGCCGCTGCTCCGCCGCCTCGTGACCCCGACCCGCACCCGGGCGCGGATCTACGACCGGGAGGGCGGGCTCGTCCTCGATTCCCGTTCGCTGATCTCCCGGGGCGATGTGCTGCGCCTCGAACTCCCGCCAGTGCAGAACGACGATCCGAGCTTCGTGGAGCGGGCCTGGACGTGGCTGCGCGGCCTCGTGCGGCCGGAGCGCCGCCCCGCGGTGGAAGCCATTGGGCCGGCCAACGGCCGCGTGCTCCCGGAGGTCCAGCAGGCGCTCGCCGGCCAGCGGGCGAGCGAGGTTCGCGCCAACGATCAAGGCGAGACCATCGTCTCCGTTGCGGTGCCGGTGCAACGCTTTCGCGCCGTGCGGGGCGTGCTGCTGCTCTCCACCCAAGGCGGCGACATCGACGGGATCATCGCCTCCGAGCGCTTCGCGCTGCTGCAGGTGTTCCTCGTCGCGGCCCTCGTGATGCTGATCCTGTCCATGCTGCTGGCCGGCGCCATCGCGGGGCCCGTGCGGCGTCTCGCGGAGGCGGCCGAGCGGGTCCGCTGGGGCACGAAATCGCGCCAGGAGATCCCGGACTTCACCAACCGCTCCGACGAGATCGGCCATCTCTCGGGGGCGCTCCGCGACATGACGAAGGCGCTCTACAACCGGATCGATGCCATCGAGAGCTTCGCGGCCGACGTGGCGCATGAGCTGAAGAACCCGCTCACCTCGCTTCGCAGCGCCGTCGAGACCCTGCCGCTGGCCCGCTCGGACGAGTCCCGCCAGCGGCTTTTGTCCATCATCCAGCACGACGTGCGCCGCCTCGACCGGCTCATCAGCGACATCTCGGACGCCTCGCGCCTCGACGCGGAACTCGCCCGCTCCGACTCCGAGCCGGTCGACATGGCCCGGCTGCTCGAGGCGGTGGTGTCGGTTGCGAACGAGCGCCGCCGCGCGGGCGACCCGCCGATCCGCCTCAGCCTGGACCGCCACCCTTCGGGCCGCGACGCCTTCCTCGTGCTCGGCCACGACAGCCGGCTCGGCCAGGTGTTCAACAACCTCATCGACAACGCCCGCTCCTTCTCCCCGCCGGAGGGGAGCGTCCGGGTGGCGTTGCGCCGCCGCGGCGACCGGGTCGAGGTCACCGTGGACGACGACGGGCCCGGCATCCCGCCGCATGCCCTCGACCGGGTGTTCGAGCGCTTCTACACCGACCGCCCCGAGGAGCAGGGCTTCGGCCAGAATTCCGGCCTCGGCCTGTCGATCTCGCGCCAGATCGTGGAGGCGCACCGGGGCACGATCAAAGCGCTGAACCGCCTCGCGCCGGGGGGCGAGACCGATGAAGCCGGCGAACCGCGCCGGCTCGGCGCCCGCTTCGTCGTGCGCCTGCCCGCGGCCGGGACGTCCCCCCATGCCTGAGGCCGGGAGCCCAGCAGCGGGCGAGACCGTTCACGCCTCCTGCGTGCTCCTCGGCGAGGCGGGAATCCTGATCCAGGGCGCATCGGGAGCGGGAAAGTCCACCCTCGCCCGCGAGATCGTCGCCATGGCCCGTCGGGACGGGGTGTTCGCCCGGCTTGTTGGCGACGACCGGGTCCGGATCGAGGTTCGCCACGGCCGGCTCGTGGCCCGGACGGTGGGGGCGATCGCGGGCAAGATCGAGATGCGGGGCCTCGGCATCCTGCAAACGGCCCACGAGCCGGCCGCCGTCGTGCGCCTCGTCATCCTCCTTTCGTCGGATAGGCCGGACCGCCTGCCGACGCCCGACGAGGGCACCACGACCCTCTGCGGCATCCTGGTTCCTCGCCTTTCCCTGCAATCCGGGGCAGCGTCTGCCGCCCTGGTGCTGGCCCAGCTTCAGCGGCAGGTGAGTACCCTCGTGACACTGTGATGAACATTTCACCGCAACGCCCTTGCGCTCCGCTTCGCGGTGCACAAAATAGCGGCCTCGCTCAAACGAGCGGCCGGAACAGTAATATTATGATTGGCATGGTGCTCGTTACCCACGGGCAGCTCGCGACGGAGTTCAGAGCC
Source organism: Microvirga sp. (assembly GCA_035944635.1). Classification (GTDB taxonomy): domain Bacteria; phylum Pseudomonadota; class Alphaproteobacteria; order Rhizobiales; family Beijerinckiaceae; genus Microvirga. The sequence goes on along the minus strand of DASZAZ010000080.1, from coordinate 64,950 downwards.
GCGCTTGAGCATGTCGTGGGGCCTCAAGAGCAGCTCGAAACGATCACGATCGGCCCTGAAGACGATATGGAGACCCGGCGCAAGGACATCATGGATGCCGTCTGCCGCGTGAACTCCGGCTCGGGCGTCGTGGTCCTCACCGACATGTTCGGCGGCACCCCGTCGAACCTGGCGCTCTCCTGCATGAACGGCGGCTCCGTCGAGGTGGTCGCCGGCATCAACCTGCCCATGCTGATCAAGCTCGCGAGCGTGCGGGACGAGGAGCCCTTGGGCGATGCGGTGATCCACGCCCAGGAAGCGGGTCGCAAATACATCAACGTGGCCTCCCGCGTTCTCTCCGGAAAGTAAGCCTCCCTCATGACGCCTCCCCACGACGATTGCCCGCCGGCGCCCGTGCCGGACGGGGCTCTCGCCCGGGAGCTGCCGATCATCAACCGCAAGGGCCTGCACGCCCGCGCCTCGGCGAAGTTCGTGCAAACCGTGGAGCGCTACGATTCCGAGGTGACCGTCACCCGCTGCGGCGAGACCGTGGGCGGGCGCTCGATCATGGGCCTCCTGACGCTTGGCGCCGCGCAGGGCACCACCATCACGGTGACGGCCGAGGGTGACGACGCCGAAGCCTGCCTCGACGGCATCGCGGCCCTTCTCGCCAACCGCTTCGGCGAGGACGAGTAGCTCGCACGGTCCGTCAGCGACCGAAACGTCAGCCCAGCCGCGCTTTGAGAAAATCGATGAAGGCCCGCAGCTTCGCGGGCACGTTGCGGCGCCCCGAATAATAGAGGTGGTGCCCCGCAAAGGGCGGGCAGAAGGGCTCCAGCACGCGCACGAGCCGCCCCGCCGCGACGTCGTCCGCCACCTGCTGGTCGATGAGGTAGGCGAGACCCATGCCGTCGAGCGCAGCCCGGCGCATGAGGGCGGCGCTGGACAAGGTCAGCGGACCCTCGACCCCGATCTCGATGTCGCGGCCCGCAACCGTGAACTCCCAGCGGTAGAGATCGCCTCCCGACAGTCGGCGGTAGTTGATGCAGGCGTGGGCGTGCAGGTCCTCAGGAATCAGAGGCGGGGCATGCTCGGCGAGATAGGCGGGCGAGCCGACGACCGCTGCACTGAGGTCCGCCCCTAGGCGAACCGCCATCATGTCCTGGCGGAGGCGCTCGCCGAGGCGAATTCCGGCGTCGAACCCGCCGGCCACGATGTCCACGAGCCCGTCGTCGGTCGAAAGCTCCACCACGATGCCGGGATAGGCGCGGTGGAAGGCGGCAAGATGCGGCCCCAGCACAAGCTCGGACGCAAGGGCGGATGCCGTCAGCCGCAGCGTTCCGGTCGGGCGGCCCGCTCGCGCGTGCAAGCCCTCGACGGCGCTCTCCAGATTGCGCAGCGATGGCCCCGCCTCGGCAAGAAGTTGGATGCCGGCCTCTGTCAGGCGGACCGCCCGGGTGGTGCGCTCGAACAGGCGCACGCCGAGACGATCCTCCAGCGCACGCACCTTCTGGCTGACCGCGGAAGGGCTGACGCCGAGGCGGGCCGCTGCCGCCGAGAACCCGCCCCGCTCGGCGACGAGCGCGAATGCCGCCAGCCCTTCGTAATCGACCGCCGCCATTGTGAAGCCTTACTAAAAAGCGCTTGCAGCATTCAACGGCTAATCCAAAAGGCGGGGCGGAGCTAGCTTCCTCTCATCGGCCGGGCGGGCTTTTCCCGGACCTTCAAGAGGAGAGCACCATGACGACCACCGACACCAACCGCCGCGCCTTCCTCGTGGGCGGCTCCGTTCTCGCCGCCGCTGCCGCAGTCCCGGCGGCTGCGCAAACCGGCCGCACGGGCGCTTTCGCCGGTAAGGTCGTGCTGATCACCGGTGCCACTTCGGGCATTGGCCGTACCACCGCGGAGGCGTTCGCCCGTGAGGGGGCTCGGGTGGCCTTCTGCGGTCGCCGCGAAGCCCTGGGCCGCGAGGTCGAGGCCGGCATTCGGGGAGAGGGCGGCGAAGCCTTCTTCATGCGGGCTGACGTGCGGGACGAGGGTCAGCTCAAGGCTTTCGTGGACGGGACGATCGCCCGCTACGGCCGCCTCGACATCGCATTCAACAATGCAGGCGCCGACAAGCCGCCGGCCCCGATCGCCGAAACCGACACCTCGGGCTTCGACGACCTGATCTCGACCAATCTGCGCGGGGTCTTCCTGGCCATGAAGCACGAGATCCCGCATCTGCTGAAGACCAGGGGAAACATCGTCAACATGGCCTCCATCGGCGGCCGGCACGCTTTCCCGAACATCGTGGCCTACGGCGCCTCGAAGGCGGCAGTGATCCACATGACCCGCGCGGCCGCGCAGGAATACGGCCATACCGTCCGCGTCAACGCCGTGGCGCCTGGTGCGATCGAGACGCCGATGCTGGAGCGGGTGCGGCAGCAATGGGGTGTCACCACCGAGCAGCTCGTGGCGTCCTATCCCGCCAAGCGCGCCGGCACCCCGCAGGAGGTGGCCGAGCTCGTGCTGTGGCTCTCGAGCGAGCGTGCATCCTACGTCTCCGGGCATGTGGTCGGCGTCGACGGCGGTGACCTGCCGTGAGCCTGCTCATGCCGATCGTCACCGCCGAGGTGAGTCGACGGTGACGATCTCGCCCGACGTGCCTCACTTGCCGACGGGATCGGTCGAGCTACCTCCTTGGGCATCCACCCAGGGAGGTTTGTCATGTGGCGCGCGCTCGTTCTCTGCGTCGTCCTCGGGATCGGTTCGGCACAGGCGGTCGAGGAGGGGGATCGCGCCGCGATCCGGGGTGTGATCGAGCGCCAGATCCAGGCCTTCAAGGCCGACGATGCCGCTGCGGCCTATGCGGTGGCTGCGCCCGAAATCCAGCGCCTGTTCCCGCTCGAGCGCTTCATGAGCATGGTGCGCGAAGGCTACAAGCCCGTGTACCGCCAGCGCAGCTACACTTTCGGTGCCATTCAGGAGACGGCCTCGGGCCCCTTGCAGGCGGTGCGCATCCAGGATGACGAGGGCGTCGATTGGCTCGCGGTCTACGCCCTGGAGAAGCAATCCGACGGCACATGGCGCATCGCGGGCTGCACGCTGCTGAAGCAGCCCGGCCAAGCCATCTAGAACTCCAGCCGACATATAAAGACATCTTTATATCTTGATTGCCTCGGGCGTCGGAGGGTGCTATGCAGCGCCCATTGAGGGCTGACCGCGTTTGGCGGGTTCAGCTCTCATCCTTTTGAGGCCGCGCTTATCCGCCTTCGAGGCCCCTGGCCCGACGCAGAGCGCCGCCCCGGTTTGAGAGAAAGATCGATGACGCAAGCTGCCCTCAAAGTTGCCCCGCAGGGCGACTACCTCGTCAAGGACATCAGCCTGGCCGATTGGGGCCGCAAGGAAATCTCGATCGCCGAGACCGAGATGCCCGGCCTCATGGCCGTGCGCGAGGAGTATGGCCCCCGCCAGCCTCTGAAGGGCGCGCGGATTGCGGGCTCCCTCCACATGACGATCCAGACCGCGGTGCTGATCGAGACCTTGAAGGCTCTCGGCGCCGACATCCGCTGGGTGTCGTGCAACATCTATTCGACCCAGGACCACGCTGCGGCTGCGATCGCGGCCGCCGGCATCCCGGTCTTCGCCTACAAGGGCGAGAGCCTGGAAGAGTACTGGGATTTCACCGCCCGTCTCTTCGACTGGCATGACGGCGGCGTGCCGAACATGATCCTGGACGACGGCGGCGACGCCACCATGCTGGTGCATCTCGGCCTGCGCGCCGAGCAGGGCGACACCGCCTTCCTCGACAAGCCGGGCTCCGAAGAGGAAGAGATCTTCTTCGCGCTCATCAAGCGTCTCCTGAAGGAGAAGCCGAAGGGCTGGTTCGCGACGGTCGCGTCGGCGATCAAGGGCGTGTCGGAAGAGACCACGACCGGCGTGCATCGCCTCTACATCATGGAGAAGGAGGGCAAGCTCCTCTTCCCGGCCATTAACGTGAACGACTCGGTCACGAAGTCGAAGTTCGACAACCTCTACGGCTGCCGCGAGTCGCTCGTCGACGGCATCCGTCGCGGCACGGACGTGATGATGGCCGGCAAGGTCGCCATGGTCGCGGGCTTCGGCGATGTGGGCAAGGGGTCGGCGGCGTCGCTTCGCCAGGCCGGCTGCCGCGTGCTCGTGTCGGAGGTCGATCCGATCTGCGCGCTTCAGGCCGCGATGGAAGGCTATGAGGTCACCACCATGGAAGATGCCGCGCCCCGCGCCGACATCTTCGTGACCGCCACCGGCAACAAGGACGTGATCACGATCGACCACATGCGCGCCATGAAGGATCGCGCGATCGTGTGCAACATCGGCCACTTCGACAACGAGATCCAGGTAGCGGGTCTCAAGAACATGAAGTGGCAGAACATCAAGCCGCAGGTGGACGAGATCGAGTTCCCCGACGGGCACCGCATCATCCTCCTCTCGGAGGGCCGTCTCGTGAACCTCGGCAACGCGATGGGTCACCCGTCCTTCGTGATGTCGGCGTCCTTCACGAACCAGACGCTGGCGCAGATCGAGCTCTTCACCAACGAGGGCCGCTACGAGCGCAAGGTCTACACCCTGCCGAAGCACCTCGACGAGAAGGTCGCGATGCTGCACCTCGACAAGATCGGCGTGAAGCTCACCAAGCTGCGCCCCGATCAGGCCTCCTATATCGGCGTGTCCGAGCAGGGCCCCTTCAAGCCGGATCACTACCGGTACTGAGTGCATCACGCCTTCAGGCCGCGGAATACCACCGCCCCTGAATTGTGCTCCGCTTCCGTTAGGGAGCGACGCGAAGCCCGGCCTCGTGCCGGGCTTTTTCGGGCCCGCGAATCGCGGCGCGCGACGTAACGCAAAGTGACTCCGTCGCAACAGCCTTCCACCATCTGTCCACAGGTTCCCCAAAGCCGGCTTAAGCTGGCCTTAACCCTCTTTCTGGTGGACTCACGTGCGGTCTAAGGTGGACGCAACACGATTCGTCCGCGCCCTACCGATCGGCACACGATCCGGGGCGCTTCCGTACAAGGTTCGAAGCGTTTGCGAGCGCGGATTCGGCACGAATCCGCGGGTGGTTGGATTTCGACTCCCGCCGGGAAGCGGGAGGTCATGCCGAGGGGGGCAAGGCGGCATGCGGGGGCGTCTGGGGGATACATGCGCGGCGGGCGGTGACGCTCGCTCCTGGCGCACGCCCCGTGCTCGCTGGCGCTTCGCGCTTCTGGCCGCCGCTCCCATTCTCGCCTGCCCCGCCGACGCCCTCTCCCTCGACGAGGGCAAACGCCAGATCGTCGGCGCCCTCACCGATGCCGCCCGCCCGACGGGAACGCCGTCGCTCGTGGGCTCGCCGCCCGGTCATCCCCTCGTGGGCGCGGCGGTGCGGTCGGCTGCGGCCAGCGCATCGGATGCCCGAAGCGAGCCGCCTGCCGCTTCGTCACCACCGGCCCTGCGCGCCTCCTTCGAGTCCCGCACGCTCCTGAACGCCCTCGACCCCTTCGATCTGCACGGCGCCGCAACCTTTGCGCTCGTGCTGGGGCTTCTCGGCGTCGCCACCGCCACGGCGGCACTCTACAGCCGGGAGCGGCGCCGCTCCGTCACGCGCGAACGGCGGCTGCTTGCCGAACTCGAACGCCTGCGCGGCGCCGAGGATCGCGTGGCTCTCCTGATGGGCTCCGAGCGGCAGCTGCTGGTGATCTGGTCCGCCCGCGGCGGCGAGCCGCGCTTCGAGGGCGACCCATCGATCGCGGGCGACGGCGCCACCGTGAAACGCGTGCTCGCCTTCGGGTCCTGGATGGCGCCGAGCGATGCGGCGGCCCTCGAAGGCGCGCTCGAACACCTCAAGGGCCGCGGCGAACCCTTCCACCTCACCGCCCGCACACTCACGGGCGGCTATGTGGAGGCGGAAGGACGCACCAGCGGCGGACGCGCCATCCTTCGCCTGCGCGACGTGAAGGGCGACCACGCAGAACTCCTGCGGGCCCGCAACGAGCTGTCCGCGGCGCGCAGCGATCTGCGCTCCATGACGGGGCTCCTCGACACCGTCCCCCATCCCATGTGGCTGCGCGACGGCAACGACGCGCTCGTCTGGGCGAACCAGGCCTACCTGAAAGCCGTCGAAGGGCGCAGCCTCGAGGATGCGCGCACGCGTTCGCTCGAACTCCTCGACAGCACGGCGCGCGCCGAGGCTCATCGTTGCCGCGTGCGCGGCGAGCCCTACGATGCCCGCGTCGTGGGCGGCGGCCGTCACAGCCTCGATGTGGTCGAACGTCCGACCGCGGCGGGCAGCGCCGGCATCGCGATCGACGTGTCGGAACTCGAATCCATGCGTGCGGATCTGCAGCGGCAGATGCAGGCGCATGTGCGCACCTTGAACGAACTCCCGACTGCCGTGGCGATCTTCGACCGGGCGCAACACCTGGTTTTCCACAACGCGGCCTACGAGCGCCTCTGGGGCCTCGATTCCGCATTCCTATCGGGCCAGCCCTCGGACGGCGAGGTGCTCGATCGCCTGCGCTCGTTGCGCAAGCTGCCCGAGCAGGCGGATTTCCGCACCTGGAAGGCGGAGGCGCTTTCGGCCTATCAAGCTGTCGAACCGCGCGAGACCTGGTGGCATCTCCCCGATCGGCGCACCCTGCGCGTGGTCGTCAATCCCAATCCGCAGGGCGGCGTCACCTATCTGTTCGACGATCTGAGCGAGCGCTTCCAGCTCGAATCGCAGGTGCATGCGCTCACCCGCGTGCAGAGCGAAACCCTGAACACCCTGAAAGAGGGTGTTGCGGTGTTCGGCACCGACGGCCGCCTCAAGCTCTACAACCGCGCCTTTCTCAATCTCTGGCGGATTACGGAAGAAGCCGCAGCGCAGCATCCGCATATCGACGCCGTCATTCGCTTGGGCCGTCACCTCGCCCCGCAGGACGAGCCCTGGGTGGACGTCCGCGGCGCGGTCGCGGGTCTCGCGGACCGGCGCATGGGCCTCAATACCCGCATGGAGCGCCTGGACGGAACGGCGCTCGACTGCACGGCTCAGCCCCTGCCCGATGGAGCGACGCTCCTCACCTTCATCGACGTGACGACGAGCGTCGACGTGGAGCGCGCGCTGACCGAGCGCAACGACGCGTTGGAGCGCGCCTCGCGCCTGCGCGACGACTTCGTGCACCATGTGTCCTACGAGTTGCGCTCGCCGCTCACCAACGTGATCGGCTTCACGCAGCTCCTCGGCGATGAGACGGTAGGCCCACTCAATCCGCGCCAGCGCGAATATGCGGGTCACATCACGCGCTCCTCCACGGCCCTGCTCGCGATCTTGAACGACATCCTCGACCTCGCCTCCATCGATACGGGCGCGCTGGAGCTCGTGCCCGAGCGCGTCGATATCCGCGCCACCATCGAGGCCGCCAAGCGCGGCCTGGAGGATCGTCTCGCGGAATCCTCGCTGACCCTGCAGATCGAAACGCCGGCCGACATCGGCACCTTCGTGGCCGACGGAAAGCGCGTGCGGCAGATCCTGTTCAACCTGCTCTCCAACGCGGTCGGCTTCTCGTCCCCCGGCCAGACCATCCGGGTCTCGGCCCGCAAGGTGAACGGCGAGGTGGTGTTCGAGGTGCAGGACCACGGCCGTGGTATCCCGCCCGAGGTGAGGGCGCGGGTGTTCGACCGGTTCGAGAGCCATACGCTCGGCACCCGCCACCGGGGCGTCGGCCTCGGCCTCTCCATCGTGCGTTCCTTCGTCGAGCTGCATGGGGGCCGCATCGACCTCGTTTCAGCGCCGGGTGCCGGCACCACCGTGACCTGCGTCTTCCCTGCGGAAGGCGCACCCATTCGGCTCGCGGCGGAGTAGGCCGATGCTCGGTCCACAGCGTGCCTGCAATCTCGTCCTCTTCTCATGCGTGGGGTGATCGGTGCACGCGATGGCTGAAGCGTCCTCCCGCTGGACCCCGAAGGGGCCCGACCTCCTGCCGCCGGCCTGGACGGTGCCGCTGCCGGACCTCGCCGCAACGGAACGTTTTGCGCGCGTCATCGCCGAGGAGATCAAGCCCGGCGATCTCGTGACGCTCTCGGGCGGCCTCGGCGCCGGCAAGACGGCCTTCGCCCGTGCCCTGGTGCGCGCGCTTGCGGGCGACCCGCGGCTCGAGGTGCCAAGTCCCACCTTCACGCTCATGCAGGTCTACGAGAGCCCGCGCGCGCCGGTGGTGCATGCGGATTTCTACCGGCTTTCTGGCGCGGAAGAACTCTACGAACTCGGCTGGGACGAGATCGCCGACCAGGCCTTCGCCCTCGTGGAATGGCCCGAGCGCGCGGCCTCAGGCCTGAAGGCCACGCGCCTCGACATCGCGATGGACCTGGCACCGCAAGGCGGACCCGACGCCCGTGTTGCAACGCTCACCGCATCGGGATCCTTCGTGCCGCGTCTGCAGCGGCTCCAGGCCCTGCACACGCTGCTCGATTCGAGCGGATGGGCCGAGGCCAAGCGCGTGCCGATCTTCGGCGATGCGTCGGTGCGGGCTTACGAGCGCCTCACGAAACCCACCGGCGAGACCGCGATCCTGATGATCTCGCCGCCGCGGCTCGTCGGCCCGCCCGTGCGGCGCGGCAAGCCCTATACGACGCTCGCGAAGCTCGCCGAGACCGTGCACGCCTTCGTGGCGGTCGATCGGGGCTTGAGGGCGCTTGGGCTGACGGCGCCGAAGATCTACGGCGAGGATCTGGAGGCCGGTCTCCTCCTCATCGAGGATTTCGGCAACGACGGCGTGGTCGACGAGAACGGCCCCATCCCGGAGCGTTACGGCGAAGCGACGCGCATCCTCGCGAGGCTTCACACCCGGGAACTGCCGACCGTCCTCCCGGTCACGGCGGAACGCGAGCACACCATTCCGCCCTTCGATCTCGAAGCCCTTCTCATCGAGGCGGAACTCCTGCTCGACTGGTACATGCCGCATGTGCTGCGCACCTATCCGTCGGGCTCGGCGCGGGCGGAGTTCGTGAACCTGTGGTCGGAAACCCTGGTCGAGATCGTCTCGGCCCCCGCGACCTGGGTCCTGCGCGACTATCACTCGCCGAATCTGATCTGGCAGGCGGACCGCGACGGCCTGCGCCGCGTCGGCCTGATCGACTTTCAGGATGCGGTGCTGGGACACCCGGCCTACGACGTCGCCTCGCTCCTGCAGGACGCGCGCGTGACCGTGCCGCCGGATCTGGAACTGAAGCTCCTGAGCCTCTACGTGCGCGAGCGCCGGGCGGCCGATCCCGCCTTCGACATGGCGGGCTTTGCCCGCGCCTACGCGATCATGGGCGCGCAGCGCAACACCAAGATCCTCGGCATCTTCGCGCGCTTGGACAAGCGGGACGGCAAGCCGCAATACCTGAAGCATCTGCCGCGCATCGAGGCCTATCTTGCCCGCGACCTCGCGCACCCGGCGCTCGCACGCGTGAAGGTCTGGTACGACACGTACCTGCCGCGCCTGGGGGCCCAGGCCTAAAGCATTTTCTCATGAGCCATGTTCGTCCCCACACCGCCATCGTGCTGTCGGCGGGTCTCGGCAAGCGCATGCAGCCGATCACGGCCACGGTGCCGAAACCCCTGGTGAAGGTCGGCGGGCGCGCGCTCCTCGATTATTGCCTCGATCGGCTGGCGGGCGCCGGCATCGCGCGCGCCGTGGTCAACGTGCACTACCTCGCCGATCTCATCGAGACGCATCTGGCGCGCCGCACCAGACCGGAGATCCTGATCTCGGATGAACGCGACGCGCTTCTCGAAACCGGCGGCGGGTTGAAGCGTGCGTTGCCGCTGCTGGGCGCGGACCCCTTCGTGACCTTCAACTCGGATACCCTTTGGATCGAGGGACCGCAGCCGAACCTCATCCGCCTCCTCGACGCCTGGGAGCCGGAACGCATGGACATCCTGATGCTCGTGGCATCCACGGCAACGAGCATCGGCTACGAGGGGCGCGGGGACATGGTGATGGATGCGACCGGTCTCCTGCGCCGTCGGCGCGAGCGCGAGATCACGCCCTTCGTCTATGCAGGCGTCGCCGTGGTGAAGCCCGAGCTTCTCGCGGATACGCCCGACGGATCGTTTTCAGCAAACCTTCTCTACGACCGCGCCATCGAGGCTGGGCGGCTCTACGGCTTGCGCTTGGATGGACAGTGGCTCCATGTTGGCACGCCGGACTCGGTCAAAGAGGCGGAGGATTGCCTCGCTGCCAGCGTGCAGTAGCGGGGCGCGGAGGGGCATCCATGCGGCTCGCACCTGCACGCGTTTTCTCGGTGCCTCCCGGTGCGCCGTTCCTGCCGACCCTGGCGGATGCCCTGGTGGACGGGCGCCTGATCGAAGGTCTCGCCGGGCTGGGGGCCCTCGCGGATGCGGTGTTCTATCTCCCGACCCGCCGCGCCGCGCGGGCGTTGACGGCGCTCCTCGCGGAACGGGCGGGTGGGCGCGCCCTGCTGCTGCCCCGCATCGTGGCTTTAGGCGAAGCCGACGAATTCGGGCTCGAGTGCTCGGAGGACGCGGCCTTCGGCGACGCCGACGATCTCGCGCCGCCGATCCCGGCCCTGGAGCGCCGTCTGATTCTGACGCGCCTCGTGCAGCGCTGGTCGCAGGAAGTCGATCGCGATCTCCTGCGCTTCGGTCCCGGCATACCCTTCATGGTGCCGGCCTCGCCGGCCGATGCCGTGAACCTCGCGGGCGATCTCGAAGCCCTCATGGATGCCTTCACCACGGAGGAGATCCCCTGGGACGCCATCGCTGAAGCCGTCGAGGCGGATTACTCCCACTACTTCAAGATCACCCTCGACTTCGTCCGCATCGCCGCGGAGAACTGGCCCAAGATCCTCAAAGAACGCGGCGCGAGCGATCCGGCGCGTCGGCGCGGCGCGCTGATAGAGGCCGAAGCGCGCAGGCTCGCCCGGGAGAGGCCCACCACGCCGATCATCGCAGCCGGCTCCACCGGTTCGATTCCGGCCACCGCGAAACTCCTCGCCGCCATCGCGCGCCTACCGAACGGCGCCGTGGTGCTCCCCGGTCTCGACACCGATCTCGACGAGGCGAGCTGGAGCGCGATCGGCCCGGCCGCGGGCGAGGAGATCGATCCCGCCCACGGCCATCCGCAGGCGATCCTGCGTCGGCTGCTGGCCGAGCATCTGCGCGTGTCGCGGGCCCAGGTCGCGACGCTCGGCTCGCTGTCCGAGGGCGCCGTCGCCCGCACCCACCTCCTCTCCGAAGCCCTTCGCCCCGCCGACACCACCGAACGCTGGGCGGATGTCTCAACGGACGAGCGCCTGAGCCTCGCCCGGCGCGGCACGGACGGGATCGCGATCATCGAAGCGGTCGACGAACGCGACGAAGCCTTGGCCGCCGCGATCGCGTTGCGCGAAACCCTCGATCACCCTGGCCGCACCGCCGCTCTCGTGACACCCGACCGGGGGCTTGCCACCCGCGTCGCCGCCGAACTCGCCCGCTGGGGCATTCTGGTCGAGGATTCTGCCGGCACACCCTTGAGCGAAACACCGGCCGGCCGCCTCGCGCGTCTGGCCGCCGAGGCCGCGGCCCTCGATTTCAATCCTGCCCGCGTGCTGGCGCTCCTGGCCCATCCGGATCTGCGCCTCGGCTGGCCGCGGGAGACCCTGGAGCGGGCGAGTGCGGCGCTGGAGATCGGCGTGCTGCGCGGTCCCGCCCCCGCGCCCGGTCTCGAGGGCCTGCGCGATGCGCTGGACGCGCGCCGCTCCCTGCCCGAGCACCATGCGCCGCGTCCGCGCAAGCGCCTGACCGAGGAGGACTGGGCGCTCGCCGCGGAGTTGATCCAGCGCCTCGCCACCGCCTTCGAGCCCCTCCTCGCCGCGACCCTCGGCGGTTCCCTGGATCTCGTCGCCCTGGCCGAGCGCCACCGCTCGGTCATGGAGCATCTGCGCGCAGCGGGCGCGGACAACGACGACATGGCGGCGAACGACCCTTCCGTCGAAGCCCTCGACGCGCTCTTCGACGACCTCGCCCTCTCGCGGGCCGGGTCGGTCGAGGGCCGCCTGTCCGATTACAAGGACTTCTTCACGGCGCTGGCCCGCAGCCGCACCCTACCGCCGGCGCACCGCCACTCGCACAGGCGCTTGAAGATCCTCGGCATTCTCGAAGCGCGCCTGCTCACCGTCGATCGCGTGGTGCTGGGCGGCCTCGACGAAGGCGTGTGGCCGCCGCGCGCCGAGACCGATGCCTTCCTCAATCGCCCGATGCGGGCCCGCATCGGGCTTACGCCCCCGGAGCGGCGTATCGGCCAGACCGCGCACGATTTCGTGCAGGCGCTCGGCGTCAAGGACGCCGTGATCACCCGGGCGCAAAAGCGGGACGGCTCGCCCATGGTGCCCTCGCGCTTCCTGCAGCGGCTGAAGGCTTTTGCGGGCGATGCGATCTGGAAGGAGATGGTGGCCCGCGGTGCGCGTTTCCGTGCCTATGCGCGCCTGCTCGAAACCCCGGAGCCGCTCTCGCCGCTGCCGCGGCCGAACCCCAAGCCCGATCCGGCCCTCGTTCCGCGCTCCTTGAGCGTCACCGAGATCGAGACGCTGATCCGCGATCCTTACGTGATCTACGCCCGCCACGTGCTCGGCCTCGACGCCCTGGACCCGGTCGCGGGCACGCCGAACCCGGCGTCGCGCGGCACCATCGTGCACGATCTGCTCGCCCGTTTCGTGGAGCGCTATCCCGGCCCGATGCCGGACCCGCAGGAAGCGCTCGCCTTCTTTTTGAAGGAGGGAGGCGAGGCCTTCGCGCCGATCGAGCAGCTGTCGCCGCGCCTGCACGCGGAATGGTGGCCGCGCTTTCAGGCGGTGGTCGATGCCTTTATCGCCTGGGAGGCGGGGCGGCGCTCGGGCCTCAAAGAGATCCACGTGGAGAAATCGGGCCGGCTCGCCCTCACCCTCGACGACGGCAGCGCCTTCACCCTGCGGGCCCGCGCGGATCGGATCGAGGTCGGCCGCGACGGCGCCCTGACGCTCCTCGACTTCAAGACCGGCGCACCGCCGACGGCGAAAACCGTCTATGCCGGCTTCTCGCCCCAGCTCACCTTGCAGGCCGCGATGCTGATGCAGGGCGGGTTTCGCGATGTGCCGAAGGCGCACGCGACGCCCGCACTCACCTACATCCATGTGTCCGGCGGACGCGAGCCCCTGAAGCCCACCGAGATCAAGCCGCCGCGGGGCGAGACGCGCTCCGTGGACGACGTCGTGGCCGAGCATCTACGCCGCCTCAAGGGACTCCTGTCGCGCTATACGAGCGGCGAGGCAGGCTTCGTCTCGCGGCCCTTCCCGCAATACACCGCCTACGCCACGGATTACGATCACCTCGCCCGCGTCAGCGAATGGTCGAGTGCGGCCAATGACGGCCTGGAGAGTGCCGAATGAGCGCGGCATCGCTCCGAACCCGGCCGACGGGAACGGCCTTCATCCCAACCATGCCGGAGAGCGCCGCATGATTCACGGCGATCTCATCAGCCGCATCTCCCACGAGCAGCGCCGCGCCGCCGACCCCCGCGCCTCGGCTTGGGTGTCGGCCAATGCGGGCTCGGGCAAGACGAAGGTGCTGTCCGACCGCGTGCTGCGGTTGCTCCTGGCCGGCACGCCGCCCGGCAAGATCCTGTGCCTCACCTTCACCAAGGCCGCCGCCGCCAACATGGCGATCCGCGTGTTCGAGCGCCTTGGGCGCTGGGTGACCCTGGAGGACGATGCGCTCGCGGAAGAACTCGCGAAGTTGGAGGGCCGCCGCCCCGACGCGGACACCATGCGCTTCGCCCGCCGGCTCTTCGCCCGCGCGGTCGAGACGCCCGGCGGATTGAAGATCGACACGATCCACGCCTTCTGCGAACGCATCCTCCACATGGTGCCCTTCGAGGCCAATGTGCCGGCGCGCTTTGCGGTGCTGGACGAAGCGAAATCCGCAGAGCTGCTCGACGCGGTGACGGGCCTGGTGCTGAACCGCGCCGTGTCGGATGCGGGCGCATTGGGCTGGGCGCGGGAGATCGTCAGCGCCAATGCTGCAGGCGAGAGCTTCGACCAGCTCATCCGCCAGACCGTGCGCCAGGGCTGGCTCTTCGCGCGCGAAAACAGCGCGCAGGAGGCGATCCGCCGCTTGCGCAAGCGCCTGCGAGTTCGCGCCGACGTGACACCGGCGGACATCGTGCGCGCGATGCTGGAGGACGGCTTGCCGCCGGCCGAATGGCCCGCCCTTGCCGATGCGCTGCAGGACAGTTCCGCGGTGACGGACGGGAAGCAGGCGAGCCTCTTGCGGGCGGCCTTCGCCGCGCGGGACACCGACGAGCGGCTTGCGCTCTATCGCGAGATCTTCTTCACCGACAAGGGCGAACCGCGGGCGTCGTTGGCCACCAAGAAGGTGGATGCGGCGCTCAAGGAGCGCCTCGCGGACGAGCAGGCGCGCCTCGTCCGTCTCGACGACGATCTGAAGGCCGCCGAAGCGGTCGAACGCACGCAAGCGCTGTTTACCCTCGCGGCCGAAATCCGGCGCGGCCTCGATGCCGAGAAGGCGCGGCTCGGCGCCCTCGATTTCGACGACCTCATCGACAAGACCCTGGAGCTTCTCGCCCGCGGCGAGGCCGCCTGGGTGCTCTACAAGCTCGATCGCGGCGTCGACGACATCCTCGTGGACGAGGCGCAGGACACGAATCCGGAGCAATGGGACATCCTGCGCCATCTGGCAGAAGATTTCACGGCTGGGGCCGGTGCTGCGGGCGGGCGCACGCGCACCATCTTCGCGGTGGGCGATCCGAAGCAATCCATCTACGGCTTTCAAGGAGCCGAGCCTCGCCGCTTCGAGGAGAGCCGCCAGCATTGGCGCGAGGCCGTGCAGGCCGCGTCCCTTCCCTTCGAGGACGTGCCGCTCATCGTATCCTTCCGCTCGGCTAAAGCGGTGCTCTCGGCGGTGGACGCCACCTTCGCGCTGCCGGACCATTTCCGCGGGCTTTCCTTCGACGACCAAGCAGTTGGAACGGTGCACGAGACCGTGCGCGGCTCCGAGCCGGGCATGGTCGAGCTGTGGCCCGTGGAACGGCCCGCGGAAGCCGAGGAGCCCGAGGCCTGGGTGCTCCCCGTCGATGCGCCGGAGCGCCAGTCACCACCCGTGGTGCTGGCCAAGCGCATCGCGCTTGCCGTTCGCAGCTGGACCACGCAAGGCGACGAGTGGGGCCGCCGCTGGCGCCCGGGGGATATCCTGGTTCTCGCCAAGAAGCGCAGCGCCGCCTTCTTTGCCGTCATCCGTGCCCTGAAGGATGCGGGCGTGCCCGTCGCGGGCGCGGACCGCCTCGACATCGGCGAGCATATCGCCGTGCAGGACCTTATCGCAGCGGGCCGGGCGGCGCTGTTGCCGGAGGACGACCTCACCCTCGCCTCGGTGCTGAAAAGTCCCCTCGTCGGCCTCACCGAATCCGACCTCCTGCGCCTCGCGGGGGGCCGCGACGACGGTGAGGCGCTCGTCGCCGCGCTCCGCCGCCATGCGGATACGGGCGACCGGGCCGCGCGCGCGGCCTGCGCTTGCCTCGACACCTGGCGCGCGCTCGCGCGGGAGCACGGGCCCTTCGGCTTTTACGCGACGCTGCTCGGGCCTCTCCAGGGCCGCCGCAAGCTCGTGGCGCGGTTGGGCAGCGAGGCAGGCGATGCCATCGATGCCTTCCTGGGCGTCGCGCAAGGCGCCGAGCAGCCCGAAACCCCCTCGCTCACGGCGTTCCTCGCCCGCTTCGGCTCAGCCTCGCACGAGGTGAAGCGCGATCTCGACGCCACGGGCGACGAGGTGCGCGTCATGACCGTGCATGGCGCCAAGGGGCTCGAGGCACCGATCGTGATCCTGGTGGACGGCTGCCAGATCTTCGGGCCGCAATCGCCGCTGCTGCCCATCACCACGGACCCTGGCTCGCTGGAGATGATCCCGGTCTGGTCGCCGGGGAAGGGCTACGACTCGGCCCTCATGAGCGAGGCGCGCGAGCAGCACCGATCGCGCCAGATCGAGGAGCACAACCGCCTCCTCTACGTCGCCATGACCAGGGCCAAGGACCGGCTCGTCATCGCGCCCTATACGACGAACACCAAGGACACCCCTGCGGAAGCCTGGTGCGAGATGATCCGTAGGGGATTGGTCAAGAAGGCCGGCGGCCTCGTGCGCCATACGGCTCCTTACGGCGAGGTGGACCTCTGGCGCGAGGGGGAGGCGGGTCCGATCAAGCTCGATCCGCCGAGCGATCCGCTCCCCGCCTACGCGGCTCCGGCCTGGCTCGACACGCCGGTCGATCCAGAGCCCGAACCCGCCCCGCCGATCCGCCCTTCCGGCGCCCTCGGCGCCGCCGACCGGGTGCACCGGCCGGGCGACGGCCCCTTCATGCGCGAGGCACGGTTGAGGGGCACCCTCGTCCATGCCCTGCTGGAGCGGCTGCCGGGTCTCCCCCTCGACCGCTGGGGCACGGCCGCCCGGGCCTATGTGGCGGCGCGCGCGCCGAGTCTTCCGGCCGAGCAGCGCGAAGGCATCGTGCTGCAGGCGCTCGGCGTTCTCACCAACGAGACGCTGGCGCCCCTCTTCGGCCCGGGCTCGCGGGCCGAGGTGCCGCTCTCAGGTATCATCCGGAGGGAGTCGGGCGAGACGCCGGTCTCGGGACAGATCGACCGATTGGCGGTGCTCGACCGCGAGGTGCTGATCGCCGATTTCAAGACGACGGCCCGCCCGCCGGATCCTGAAGCGCCGGCGCCGGCAACCTATGTGGGTCAGCTCGCGCTCTACCTGGCGCTGGTGTCCGAGATCTACCCGGATCGCGTGGTGCGCGCCTTCCTGATCTGGACGGCAGGTCCCGTGATCCGGGAGATGGCCGATGAGGAACTGAGCCAAGCGCTGGCGCTGATCAGGGCTGCATAGCCCTCCCTCCCCGCCAGGGGAGGGTGGCGCCAACGCGCCAGCGTTGGTGACGGGTGGGGTGGAAGCGTCCACTTCCCCACCTTGAGCTCTCATCCCACCCGGCCCTTCGGGCCACCCTCCCTTGGCAGGGAGGGAGAGGCCTCGCCTTGATTCAATGGTGGGCGGTTCCTACCTTGGCCAAACCTCAAGCTGCTCCCGCCCCTCCACGGAGCCGCATTCGACGATGAAAAGGTGATGCATGGCCACCGTGAAGGTTACCGACCAGAGCTTCGAGCAGGACGTCCTCAAGGCCACGACCCCCGTGGTCGTGGATTTTTGGGCCGAGTGGTGCGGCCCCTGCCGCATGATCGGCCCGGCTCTGGAAGAGATTTCCAACGAAATGCAGGGCAAGGTCACGATCGCCAAGGTGAACGTGGACGAGAACCCCGGTATCGCCTCCCAGCTCGGCATCCGCTCCATCCCGACCCTCATGCTATTCAAGGACGGCAAGCTCGCCGGCCAGAAGGTCGGCGCGGCGCCGAAGGGCGATCTCAGCCGCTGGATCCAGGGCGTCGTCTAAGCCTATCCCTCCCCGCCAGGGGAGGGTGCCCTGAAAGGGCGGGTGGGGTGGAAGCACCAGCCTGGAAAGATCGAGCTCTCATCCCACCCGTCGCCTTCGGCGCCACCCTCCCTTGGCAGGGAGGGATTCTTATTGCGGCAGCGTCCCGTTCGCCTCCAGCACCGCGCCCGCGAGGTAGAGCGAACCGCAGATCAGGATCCGCGGCGGGCGGTCCCACACGTAGTCGTGGAGCGAAGCGAGCGCGGCCTCCACATTCGGGGCCGTGGAACTCGTGAGCCCGACCCGGGCTGCGATGGCCGCCACCTCCTCGGCCGGGCGCGCCGCCACTTGCCCCGGAATCGGCACCGCGATCACCTCCCGGGCCAATCCCGCGAAGTTGCGGAAGAAGCCTCCCGAGTCCTTGGTGCCGAGCATGCCGGCGATGACCACGAGGGGCGCATCACCACGCTCCTCCAGGTCCGCCATGGCGGCGGCGAGCACGCGCCCGCCATCGAGATTGTGACCGCCGTCGAGCCACAGATCGCTGCCCGCGGGAGCAAGCCCAAGCAGACGCCCGCGCGTCAGGCGCTGGAGCCGTCCCGGCCATTCCGCCCGCGTCATGCCGGCTTCGAAGGCGGCCGCCTCGAAGTTGCGGAAGCCTGACGCGCGCAAAGCCGCGATCGCCGTGCCGGCGTTGGTGAATTGGTGCCGACCCGAGAGCCGCGGCCGGGGAAGATCGAGCAATCCGTTCTCGTCCTGGTAGACGAGGCGCCCGCCTTCCTCGTGAACGGCAAAGTCCTGCGCGCCCACGAGGATCGGCGTGGCGCCCGCGCGCTCGGCCCGCTCGCGCAGCACCCGGTCGGCCTCCTCGTAATCCTGCGGCGCGATCACGGCCGGTACGCCGCGCTTGAAGATACCGGCCTTCTCGCCGGCGATCTGCGCGAGCGTGGTGCCGAGATATTCCGCGTGGTCGTAGCCGATGGAGGTCACCACGGCGGCGGCGGGCCGGTCGATCACGTTGGTGGCGTCGAAGCGGCCGCCCAAGCCTACCTCCAGCAGGAGCACGTCGCCCGGCGTGTCGGCAAAGAGCAGGAGGGCCGCCGCGGTGGTGATCTCGAACACCGTGATGGGCTCGCCCCCGTTCACGGCCTCGCAGCGCCGAAAGGCCTCGACGAGCCGCTCCTCGTCCACATAGCGCCCGCCGCCGATGCGGCCGAGACGGATGCGCTCGTGAAAGCGCACGAGATGGGGCGAGGTGTAGACATGCACCGCGAGGCCTGCAGCCTCCAGCACCGCGCGCATGAAGGCGATGGTGGAGCCCTTGCCGTTGGTGCCCGCCACATGGATCACGGGCGGCAGGCGGCGCTCGGGATGGCCGAGCGCCGCGAGAAGCCGGCGGATGCGCTCAAGCGAAAGGTCGATGACCTTCGGGTGGAGCGCAAGGAAGCGCGCGATCAACGCATCGGAGGAATCCATACCCGTGCCTTAAGCACAACCGCACCCCTCGCGACAGGGCCAGGCGTGCAGAGCCGGTCCTACTCGGCCGCCTGAGGCACGGGCGCAGGCGTCACCGGCGCCTTCATGAACAGGCGGCAGAGGCGGGCGATGGTGGGTTTCAGCTCATGGCGATGCACCACCATGTCGACCATGCCGTGCTCCTTCAGGTATTCGGAGCGTTGGAAGCCGTCGGGCAGTTTCTCGCGGATGGTCTGCTCGATCACCCGCGGGCCCGCGAAACCGATGAGCGCGCCGGGCTCGGCCAGGTGCACGTCGCCGAGCATCGCGTAGGACGCGGTGACGCCGCCCGTGGTGGGGTTGGTGAGAACGACGATGTAGGGGAGCTTCGCGGTCCTCAGACGCCGCACCGCCACGGTCGTCCGCGGCATCTGCATGAGCGAGAGGATGCCCTCCTGCATGCGCGCGCCGCCCGAGGCTGTGAACACCACAAAAGGAGTGCGCTTCTCGACCGCGGTTTCGGCGCCCTTGATGAAGGCCTCGCCCGCGGCGGTGCCGAGCGAGCCCGTGATGAAGCCCACATCCTGCACGGCAAGCGTCATCGGCAGTCCCTCGACGCGGCCGTAGCCGATCTTGAAGGCATCCTGCAGGCCTGTGGACGCGCGGGCGTCCTTGAGGCGGTCCACGTAGCGCTTGCTGTCGCGGAATTTCAGCGGGTCCGGCGCGACTTCCGGCAGGGGCACGTCGATCCAGGTGCCCTCGTCGAACGTCATCTTGAGGCGCTGCACCGCCGAGACCTTCATGTGGTGGTTCGAGCCCGGGATCACCCAGCCGTTCGCCTCCACATCCTTATGGAACACCACCTGGCCCGTATCCGGGCACTTGATCCAGAGGTTGTCCGGCGATTCCTTCTTGAACAGGGTCTTGATGCGCGGGCGGACGACTTCGGAGATCCAGTTCATTGCATATCCTTCCAGACCCTCGTCATCCTCCGACGAGTGAGGCGAGGATGACGCGAGGCCACCCTAGGCGGCCTGCTTCACCACCGAACGGATGCCGGCCGCCAAGTCGTTCACCAAGGTGGTGACGGCCTGAACGCTTTGCGAGGTGGCGCGGCCCTCGGCGTCGAGGGTGGCTTTCAGCGCGTCGATGAGCGCTGAGCCCACCACGACGCCGTCGGCGCCTTGGGCGATGGCGGCCGCATGGGCGCCGTTCTTCACGCCGAAGCCCACCACCACCGGCAATTGGGTGTGGCGCTTGATCCGCTCCACCGCCGTCGAGACCTTGCCGAAATCGGGGGTCGCGGCACCGGTGATGCCGGTGATCGACACGTAATAGACGAAGCCCGCCGTATTCGCGAGGACGGCCGGCAGGCGCCGGTCATCGGTGGTCGGCGTTGCGAGGCGAATGAAGGCGAGGCCTGCCTTTAACGCCGGCAGGCAGAGCTCGTCGTCCTCTTCCGGCGGCAGATCGACCACGATGAGCCCGTCGACGCCTACGGCCTTGGCCTCCTCGAGGAAGCGGTCGACCCCGTAGATGTAGATCGGGTTGAAGTAGCCCATGAGGATCACGGGCGTGTCGGCATCCTCCTCGCGGAAGCGGCGCACGAGGTCGAGGGTTTTCGCGGTATCCTGTCCCGCCTTGAGGGCGCGCAGGCCCGCGGCCTGGATCGACGGCCCGTCCGCCATGGGATCGGTGAAGGGCAGCCCGAACTCCACGATGTCGGCGCCGGCCTCAGGCAGGCTCTTCAGGATCGCGAGCGACGTCTCGGGGTCGGGATCGCCCGCCATGACGTAGGTCACGAGGGCCGCGCGGCCCTCAGCGCGGGCCTTGGCGAAACGGGCTTCGATGCGGGCGGTCACGGGCGGCTCCGGCGTGCGAGATCTGTGCGGGACAGGGCCATCACAGCTTCGTCCCCAGGATCTCGGCGATCTGCGGGATGTCCTTGTCGCCCCGGCCCGAGAGGTTGATCACCATCAGGTGGTCCTTCGGTTTCGTGGGCGCGATCTCCACCGCCTTGGCGATGGCATGCGCGGGCTCCAGCGCCGGCACGATGCCCTCCAACCTCGAGCAGAGCTGGAACGCGCTCAGGGCCTCCGCATCGGTGGCCGAGATGTAGGTGACGCGGCCCATCTCATGGAGCCAGGCATGCTCCGGCCCGATGCCCGGATAGTCGAGACCGGCCGAGATCGAATGGGCGTCCGCGATCTGCCCGTCGCGATCCATCAGCAGATAGGTGCGGTTGCCGTGCAGCACGCCGGGCTTGCCGCCGCTGAGCGACGCCGCATGGAGGCCCGAAAGCCCATGGCCGGCGGCTTCCACGCCGTAGATCTCGATCTGGCGGTCGTCGAGGAAGGGGTGAAACAGGCCAATGGCGTTCGAACCGCCGCCGATGCAGGCCACGAGGGAATCCGGCAGGCGGCCCTCTAGCGCCATCATCTGCTCGCGGGTCTCGCGGCCGATGACGCATTGGAAATCGCGCACCATGGCGGGATAGGGATGCGGGCCCGCGACCGTTCCGATGCAGTAGAACGTGGTCTCCACATTGGTGACCCAGTCGCGGAGCGCCTCGTTCATGGCGTCCTTGAGGGTCTTGGTGCCCGACTGCACCGGGACGACCTCGGCGCCGAGCATCTTCATGCGGAACACGTTCGGCTTCTGCCGCTCCACGTCCACCGCGCCCATATAGACGATGCATTCGAGGCCGAAGCGGGCGCAGAGCGTCGCCGTGGCCACACCGTGCTGACCCGCGCCGGTTTCGGCGATGATCCGCTTCTTGCCCATGCGGCGGGCGAGCAGGATCTGGCCCAGCACGTTGTTCACCTTGTGGGCGCCCGTGTGGTTCAGCTCTTCGCGCTTGAAATAGATCTTGGCGCCGCCGAGATGGTCCGTCAGACGCTCGGCGAAATAGAGCGGGCTCGGGCGGCCGATGTAGTGCGTCGAATACGACGCCATGTCGGCGTGGAACGCCGGATCCGCCTTCGCGGCCTCGTAGGCCTGCTCCAGTTCGAGGATCAGCGGCATCAGGGTTTCGGCCACGAAGCGGCCGCCGAACATGCCGAAATGGCCGCGCTCGTCGGGCCCTGTGCGGAACGAATTGGGATTCTGGTTGATGGTCACGCGCAATCCTCCGCGCCGGAGCGGGACAACTCTGTAAGGTCAACAGCCCACGAGAGTGATGTGGGGCGGCAGGCGTCGGGATTCTGGTTGATGGTCACGCCGGCCCCACTTTTGCTTGAGCGTCTGTCCAGGCAGCTCGCGCCGCTTTGACGAAGGCCTCGATCCGCGCCGGATCCTTCTCGCCCGGGCGGGTCTCCACCCCGGACGAAACATCAACAGCCCGGGCGCCCGTCAGCCCTACGGCCTCAGCAACATTCTCGGGGTTGAGGCCCCCTGACAACATGAAGGGTGTGGCGGGGTCAAGGCCGGCAAGAAGCCGCCAGTCGAAGGCGAGGCCATTGCCGCCGGGCAAGGCATCCGCGGTTTTCGGCGGTTTGGCGTCGAGGAGAAGGCGGTCGGAGACAGGCGCGTAAGCCGCAACCGCGGCGAGGTCCGCAGGCTCTGCGATGCCGACGGCCTTCATGACCGGGCGCCCGAAACGGGCGCGGATCGCAGCGACGCGCTCCGGGGCCTCGCTGCCGTGGAGTTGGATCAGATCGGGATCGAGGGACTCGACCGCAGCCGCGAGGAGGGCATCATGGGGATTCACGAGGAGCGCGGTGCGGATCGCACGACCCCTGGCCTGAACGGATAAGGCCCGGCCGGCATCGAGCGTCACATGCCGCGGGCTTTTCGGGAAATGCACGAAGCCCACGAGATCGGCCCCGGCATCCAGCGCCGCCGCGAGCGTCTCCGGCGTCGAGAGGCCGCAGATTTTGATGAGCATCTCGGGCAAGGCTTGGCTCACTCGCGGTTGGGGTTCATCGCGGCGTTGATCGCTTGCAGGAGAAGCGGGATATCCTCGGCCAAAGTGTCGTAGACGATCCTGTCCGTAATGGCCCGGTAGTTGTGTGCGAGGCGATGTCGCATGGCGATGATCTCGGGCCAGGGGATGCCCGGTACCTCGGCCTTGGCCTCGCTGGACAGATCGTTGGCCGTTTCGCCGATCACCAGTATGCAGTAGCGCACAGCGTAGAGCACGGCCTCATCGGCCACGAAGCTCTCGAAAGGGTGGTGGCCAACGAGGCGGGCCGCGCGCCCTGCGAACTCGACGATGTCGTCGAAGGCTTGCCGGTCCCGCTCGTTCATAGGGGCTGCAATTCAGCCCACACCCGGCTGCGGATTCCTGGGCTCAGGGCATCCTCGAAGACGAGATCGACCGGATGCCCCAGAGCCTCCTCAAGCGCCAGCTGTACGGCACCGAGCTTGAAGAGGCTGAGGCCCGGACGCGCCTCAGCCAGAATGTCGATGTCGCTGTCGCCCCGGGCCTCATCGCGCGCGACCGATCCGAAAACGCCGATGAGGCGGATCGGATGACGCCGTTCGAGATCGCCCCGAACGGCGTTGATGCTGCGCTTAACCTGATCGAGATCCATACCGCGATTATCGCATCCGCGGGCGAAGGGGTCCAGAAGTGGCCGGCGGGTTCAGCCCTGGCGCAGCCGCCACACCAGCATGGCCGCGGCGAGGTCTTCGAGCGCCGTTCCAACCGATTTGAACAGCGTGATCTCCTCCGCATCCCGCCGACCACCCACCGCTTTGCGGCACAAGCCGAAGAGATCGCCCTGCACGTGGTCCTCCGCGATGGCGCCGCTTTTCAGCGAAATTGCCACCTCGCCGCCTTCCTTCTTGGCCGCGGGCGTGTCGATGAACACGCGAGCCCGCTGCACGGCAGCGTCGTCGGCCTCGCGCATGCGCAGGTTGAAGGCGCCGACGAGGTCGAGATGGGCGCCGGGTTTCAGCCATGCGCCCTCGACGACCGGCTGGCTCGAAAGCGTCGCGCAGGTCACGAGATCGGCCGCGCGCACGGCGCCTTCGAGGTCGCGGATGGCCGTCACGGGAAGACCCTCCGCCCGCAGTTCGGCGGCGACCGCCTCGGCCTTCTCGGGCCGGTGGTTCCACAGTTGCACCTCGCGGATGGGACGCTGGCTCATGTGGGCGCGGATCAGAAACGGCGCCAGCGCGCCGGCGCCCACCATCACCATCCGGCTTGCGTCCTCACGGGCGAGGTAGCGGGCCGCGAGCGCCGAGGCCGCCGCCGTGCGCCAATGGGTGAGACGGGTGCCGTCGAAGGCTGCGAGCGGAGCGCCGGTGGCGCCGTCCATGAGGAGGTAGGTGCCGAGCACCGAGGGGATTCCCTTGGCGCCGTTGTCCGGGAACACCGAAACAACCTTCACGCCCACGAAGCCTTGCGCCTCGCCCGCGCCCGTCCAGGCCGGCATGAGCAGGAGCGTGGCGTGAGCGCCCGGACGCTCGATCTCGTGATGGTGGCGGACGGGTACGACCGCATCGCTGCGGAAGGCCTCGTCGAGGGCGTCGATGAGAGCGGGAAAGGTGAGCGCGCCGTCGATTTCGGCCGCGGAGACGACGCGCATTCCGGTCACCCTTGTCGGATTAGGGGTAGGAGCCCTGCGGAGCCGGCAGAGCCGGGGTCTTGCAGGCCGCGGCCTGAGCCCGCAGGCGTTCGGCCTCGTCGCGCAGGTGCCGCGCCTCGCGGCGGGCGTGGCGCCGGCCGCGGCGATACTTGCCCTGCGCCATCCAGGAGGCGGTGCCGCCGATGAGCACGCCCAGCATGACGGACGCAAAGATCACGGCGAAGAGCGGCAGCTGCGTGCTGAATTCCGGCGCTTCCTGCGAGAACGGATCGAGCGACAGGGTCACGGGCGCGCGGTTGGCGACGGCCAGCAGGATCACGAGGATCGCGACGGGCAGCAAGACGAGGGCTTTGAGGAAGCGGATCATGCCATGCTCCTGTTCTCGGACCGGGGCCACGGGGTTCGAAGGGCTGGCGGCTGGCAGCCGCACCGGTCACAATGAGGGGACGGGGCTGCCGGTTCCGCGCGGCCCCGCAGGCGTCAGCTCGCCCGGGCGACGGCTTTGCGCGGCTCGGGCTTTGCGGCGTTGAGACGAAGCCGCATCTCCTTGCCGGTCTTGAACACCGGCGTGACCTTCTCCGAGACCGACACGGTTTCACCGGTGCGGGGATTGCGGCCGACCCGCGCGTCGCGCTTCTTCACCGAGAACGCGCCGAAGCCGCGCAGCTCCACCCGGTCCCCTCGCGCCAGCGCGTCCGCGATGGTGTCGAGGATCGCGTTCACGATGTTCTCGACGTCCCGCTGATAGAGGTGCGGGTTCTGCTCAGCAATCTTGAGCACCAGTTCGGATTTGATCATGTGGTGGCTAGACCGTTGATGCTACTTTATTTTTCGGCGACGGAAGGGTGCCAGACGGCCAATAGACCGTCAAGCTTGCCGATTTGCGCAGACAGGCTCAGGCGCCGCAAACCTTCCGCGGTCTCCTCAAGCCCGAGGAGGCTCGCGCCGAGCGCTGCCCAGGTGAAGAGGGTGAAATCCGTCTCGTTGCGCGGCTTCCAATCCCGCACCGGGAGATTGGCGGCGACGCCCCGCTCGCGTTCCATCCAGGCGATGGCCTCGCGCTCGCCGCCCACCTCGTCGACGAGCTTCAGGGGCAGGCTTTGGCGGCCGTTGAACACCTGGCCCGTGGCGACCTGCGCGAGCTGCGCCTCATCCAGGGCGCGCCGGTCGCGCACGATGCCCTTGAACCATTCGTAGGTGTCGGCCACCACCTGCTGCAGGGCGGCCCGGCCCTCAGGCGAGGTCGGCTTGAAGGGGCTCGGCTCCGCCTTCAGCGGCGCCGACTTGATCTCCTCGACCTTCACGCCGACCGTCTGCAGGAGGCCGGACACGTCGGGATACTGGAACAGCACGCCGATGGAGCCGACGAGGGAGGTTTCGCGGGCCACGATTCGGTCGGCGCCAAGCGCCGTGATGTAGCCGCCGGAAGCCGCCGTGCCGTCCACGAACGCCACCACGGGCTTCTTGCCGGCGAGCTGGCGGATGTTGCGGTAGAGCTCCTCGGCCCCGGTGGTGGTGCCGCCGGGCGAATCGACCGCGATCACCACGCCGGCGACATTGCTGGCCTCACCGACGCGCTTCATCAGATCGGCCATGCGGCTGTTGCCGGCGATGAAGCCGTCCACCGAAATGCGCGCGATATGGCGGGAGCCGAGCGAGCCGCCCGCGAGGGTCGAGGCATTGCGCGTCGCGGTGAGGCCCGCCGCGACGACGGCGGCGATCAGCCCCAACACGGCGAGGACGCGCCAGAACGACAGCTTGCGACGCAAGCGCCGCCGGTCGGCGATCATCTCGGCATCCATGGGAAAAATCCTCTGCTGAACGAAGGTGTGCCCACCCAAAGCGGGCTGCTCCGTTAGGGAAACGAGAGTGTGCCCACCCGAGGCGGGCTGCTCCGTCGGGGAGCGGCACCCCCGCCCCGACAGGAGCGGCAAGGGAGCGGCACCCTAGTCCCGCCCAAGCTAGGGCGGCAAGGGCGGAGTCCAACAAAAAGCCCGCGCGACGAGTCGCGCGGGCTTGTGGCTTGTGATGACCGGATCCTCGGGCTCAGGCTGCGCCTGCCCCGAGGATGATCCCGCGATGCGGGATCACTTCTTGTCGCCGGTCTTCGCCTTGTTGAGGGCGGCACCGAGGATGTCGCCGAGCGAGGCACCCGAATCGGCGGAGCCGAACTGGGCCATCGCCTCCTTCTCCTCGGCGACCTCGAGGGCCTTCACCGAGACGGTGACGCGGCGCGCCTTGCGGTCGAACTGCGTCACGCGGGCGTCGAGCTTCTCGCCGGGGGCGAAACGCTCGGGGCGCTGGTCGCCGCGGTCGCGGGCCAGCTCGTTGCGCTTGATGAAGGTCGTGAGATCGGTGTCCACGAGCTTCACCTCGAGACCGCCGTCCTTCACCTCGATGACCTCGCAGGTGACGACCTGGCCCTTGCGGATGTCGCCGGCTTCCGCGAAGGGGTCGCCCGCTAGCTGCTTGATGCCGAGCGAGATGCGCTCCTTCTCCACGTCCACGTCGAGCACCTGAGCGCGAACCATGTCGCCCTTCTTGTACTCGTCAATGACCTGCTCGCCCGGACGGTTCCAGTCGAGGTCCGAGAGGTGCACCATGCCGTCCACGTCGTTCTCGAGTCCGATGAAGAGACCGAACTCGGTCTTGTTCTTCACCTCGCCCTCGACTTCGGTACCGACCGGGTGCTTCTCGGCGAAGGCCTCCCACGGGTTCTGAAGCGTCTGCTTCAGGCCGAGCGAGATGCGGCGCTTCACCTGGTCGACCTCGAGGATCACGACCTCAACCTCCTGCGAGGTGGAGACGATCTTACCGGGGTGGACGTTCTTCTTGGTCCAGGACATCTCGGACACGTGGATGAGGCCCTCGATGCCCGGCTCCAGCTCCACGAACGCGCCGTAATCGGTGATGTTCGTGACGCGGCCCTTGAACTTGGCGTTCACGGGGTAGCGGGCGGCGATGCCTTCCCACGGATCGGCAAGCAGCTGCTTGATGCCAAGCGAGATGCGGTGCGTCTCGTGGTTGATCTTGATGATCTTCACCTTCACGGTCTGGCCGATGGTCACCACCTCGGAGGGATGGTTCACGCGGCGCCATGCCATGTCGGTGACGTGGAGCAGGCCGTCGATGCCGCCGAGATCAACGAACGCACCGTATTCGGTGATGTTCTTGACCACGCCGTCGACCACCTGACCCTCTTCGAGGTTCGCCACGAGTTCGGAGCGCTGCTCCGCGCGGCTCTCTTCGAGGACCGTGCGACGCGACACCACGATGTTGCCGCGGCGGCGGTCCATCTTGAGGATCTGGAAGGGCTGCGGCATGCCCATGAGCGGGCCGACGTCGCGCACGGGGCGGATGTCGACCTGCGAGCGCGGCAGGAACGCCACGGCGCCGTCGAGGTCGACCGTGTAGCCGCCCTTCACCTGGTTGAAGATGGTGCCGTTGACGCGCTCGTTGTTCTCGAACGCCTTCTCGAGCTTCACCCACGATTCCTCGCGACGAGCCTTGTCGCGGGAGATGACGGCCTCGCCCAGCGCATTCTCGATGCGCTCGACATAAACCTCGACCTCGTCACCCACGTTGATGGTCTGGTCGCGGTTCGGGCCGGCGAATTCCTTCAGGGCCACGCGGCCCTCGGTCTTGGCGCCGATATCGATGACCGCGACGTCCTTTTCGATCGCGACCACCTTGCCCTTCACCACCGAGCCTTCATTGATCTCGGACGTGCGGAAGGACTCTTCGAGCAGGGCGGCGAAATCCTCGCGGCTCGGCGCCTGTTGGAAAGCTGCAGACATTCAATCTCCTAATGGCCCATTGTCGAGGGCATGCGCCGGCGGCTTGAGCTTCAAGGCCGCCTCCATCCGTCGCTGCCAGGAACGCCCTCTGGGCCAATGTTCCTGGCGGGCCGCCTCGTAAGAGACGGGCCGGCGCATCGTCGACGCATGGAAACGTGTTGTTTCACCCGATGGCCCTGGGAAAGCACGGCGAGGGCGCGGTCACCCGCACCCATCCTGCTTTGCCCGTTCAGGTCTTTCGGATGCCGGCCTGATAGCGAAAAACGCTCGGGAAAACAAGCGTTCCGGCAAAGGCCGAGCTTCAGGCGCGGGGGGCGCGCTCCCCCGCCGCCCAGGCCAGAGCCTGCTCCAGGCGGTCGTTGCCCCAGAACATCTCCCCGTCCTCGGTGAGAAAGGTGGGGGCGCCGAAGATGCCGCGGGAGCGCGCCTCCTCGCCCAGGGCCTTGAGGCGGCCCTTGTTGGCGTCGCTGACCGCCTCCTTCAGGACCGCGTCCGGGTTCTGGCCCGCGGTCGCGATGGCGTCGCTGATGAGAGTGGCGTCCGCGATGTTGCGGCCCCGGCCGAACTCCTCCGCGAAAACCGTCTTCGTGAAGGCCGGCCCCCAGTCGCGCTCCGCGCCCACGAGGGCGACCCGGGCAGCCGTGAGACCGTTTTGCGGAAACGGATCGGGCCTGACGCAGGGGAGCCCGAAGCGCGCCGCCTCCCGTTCCATGTCCCGCCACATGTAGCGCCCCTTCACGGGGTAGAGATTGAAGGGCGTCGTGGTCCACCCTTGAGCCGCGAAGATGGGCCCGAGCAGGAATGGCCGCCAGCGCAGCTCCACGCCGGCCCCTTCCGCGAGCGCCTCGATCCGCATGGCCGAGAGGTAGGAATAGGTGGAGGCGAACTCGTACCAGAACTCGAGCACCGGACGGCGGGGCATGGATGACCTCGTGTTGATTCCCGAACCCTGTCCCGTCCAGGTGTCGAGGACAAGGCCGGGGCGGGGAGGCGCCGGGACAGGTGGGGATTGCGGGGAGCGCCATCCCTGGCGCAGCGCCGGCGCGTGAAGGGGATGCAGCGGGATGCCGGGCGGGTGACTGGATCCCCGCCTCCTCCGCTGCTTCGGCTGGGGAGTCCTGGCGGGCGAGCTTGCCCCAAGGGCCGGGTTGCGCCCCTCAAGCT
Organism: Microvirga sp.; assembly: GCA_035944635.1. Classification (GTDB taxonomy): domain Bacteria; phylum Pseudomonadota; class Alphaproteobacteria; order Rhizobiales; family Beijerinckiaceae; genus Microvirga. Next base: position 35,589 of record DASZAZ010000080.1, on the reverse strand, counting down.
TCCCCGCTAAGTCGCCGCATCACCTGATGAACCGGAACCCTTCTGCAATGGCTGAGAAGCGCGTCAACAAGGTCGTGCTCGCCTATTCGGGCGGCCTCGACACCTCGATCATCCTCAAGTGGCTCCAGACCACCTACGGCTGCGAGGTCGTGACCTTTACGGCCGATCTGGGCCAGGGGGAGGAGTTGGAGCCCGCCCGCAAGAAGGCGCAGCTGCTCGGCATCAAGGACGAGAACATCTTCATTGAGGATCTGCGCGACGAATTCGTGCGCGACTACGTGTTCCCGATGTTCCGCGCCAATGCGCAATACGAGGGGCTGTATCTGCTGGGCACCTCGATTGCCCGCCCTCTCATCGCCAAGAAGCAGATCGAGATCGCCGAGCGCGTCGGTGCCGATGCGGTGGCCCACGGCGCCACCGGCAAGGGCAACGACCAGGTGCGCTTCGAGCTCACCTATTATGCGTTGAAGCCCGATGTCACGGTGATCGCCCCCTGGCGCGAATGGGACCTGCGCTCCCGCGAGCAGCTCATCGCCTTTGCCGAGCAGCATCAGATCCCGATCGCCAAGGACAAGCGTGGCGAGGCCCCGTTCTCGGTGGACGCGAACCTCCTGCACGCCTCGTCCGAGGGCAAGGTCCTGGAGGACCCGTCTCAAGAGGTGCCGGACTATGTCTATTCCCGCACCAACGATCCGGAATCGGCCCCCGATCAGCCCACCGTCATCGCGATCGAGTTCGCCAAGGGCGATCCGGTCGCGATCGACGGGCAGAAGCTCGGGCCGGCCGCGCTCCTCGCCAAGCTCAACGAGCTCGGGCGCCTCAACGGCATCGGCCGCCTCGACCTCGTGGAGAACCGCTTCGTCGGCATGAAGAGCCGCGGCATGTACGAGACGCCGGGCGGCACCATCCTGCACCTCGCCCACCGCGCCATCGAGTCGATCACGCTGGATCGCGGCGCGGCGCATCTGAAGGACGAGCTCATGCCGAAATACGCGGAGCTCATCTACAACGGCTTCTGGTTCGCCCCCGAGCGCGAGATGCTCCAGGCCCTCATCGACAAGAGCCAGGAGCACGTCACCGGCGAGGTGCGCCTCAAGCTCTACAAGGGCGGCGTGCACGTGATCGGCCGCGAGAGCCCCTATTCCCTCTACGATCAGGATCTCGTGACCTTCGAGGAAGGCGCGGTCGCCTACGACCACCGCGACGCCGCCGGCTTCATCAAGCTGAACGCTCTGCGCCTGCGCACCCTCGCCCAGCGCAAGAAGAAGATGGGGCTGTAGGGGACACGCCCCCTCTCCTGCTGCGGCATCGCGGTCTCGAACCGCGACAGGGTCGAGCCGTTAACCCCGGCTCGCTCTGGAGACCCCCATGCTCTGGTCCCTTCCCGTCGCCCGCATCGCCGGGACCACTGTGCGCCTGCACGTGACCTTCCTGCTCTTCCTCGTCTGGATCGGCGCCGGGCAATGGCGCGCGCGCGGGCAGGCGGCGGCGTTCGAGGGCGTGCTCTTCATCGTGCTGCTCTTCGCCTGCGTGCTGGCGCATGAATTCGGGCACATCTTCGCAGCCCGGCGCTACGGCATCCGCACCCCCGACGTGACGCTCTGGCCCATCGGCGGCGTCGCAAGCCTGGAGCGCATTCCCGACAAGCCCCGCGAAGAGCTGGTGGTGGCGCTCGCGGGCCCTGCCGTGAACGTGGTGATCGCGGCCGTGCTCATCCTGGTGATCGGCACCGGCTTCGACGGCGCCGCCATGACCGAGATGGAGAACCCCCGCGCCGGGCTCCTGGCGCGGTTGGCCGCGGCCAACATCTTCCTTGTCGTCTTCAACCTCATCCCCGCCTTTCCGATGGATGGCGGGCGGGTGCTGCGCGCGCTTCTCGCCATGCGCCGGCCCCATGCGGATGCCACCCGCATCGCGGCCCGGATCGGCCAGGGCGCAGCCTTCGTCTTTGCATTGGTGGGGCTGTTCTGGAACCCGATGCTCATCGTCATCGGGCTGTTCATCTACCTCTCGGCGACGGCCGAGGCCCAGCACGTCACCTTCCAGGACGGCACCCAGTCGCTCCCCGTCCATGCCGTGATGGTGAACCGGATCGAGGCCCTCTCTCCCGCCGCAACCCTCGACGACGCGGTCGAGCTGATGCTGCGCACCTCCCAGAAGGAGTTTCCCGTGCTGGACGGCGCCGGGCGTCCCCGGGGCCTTCTCACGCGAGACGGGCTGATCGTGGCGCTGCGGAACGGGGGTCCCGCCACGCCCGTGCTGGAGGTGATGGCCCGGGACGTGCCCGCCATCCGCGACTGGCTGCCGCTCGAGGCGGGGTTGAAGGTGCTGAACGAAAAGAAGGCCCCGGCCCTCCTCGTCCTCGACGGGGACGGCCGCTTCGTCGGGCTCCTGACCCCGGAGAACATCGGCGAGATGATGATGGTGCGCAGCGCCCGACCCGATTGGCGCTTTCGGCGCGGGCGGGTGGCCGACGCCTGAGCCGATCGACGCTTCCGGCGCGGGCGGGTTGCGGACCTTTAAGCCGAAGCTCTGGCGGCCGAGAACTTGGGCTGACGCCCTGTTGCCGCCGCCTTTGCATTCCTATATTGCACTGCAACAGAATTCCCGCCCGGCACGATCCTGCACCGGCTGCGTTCCTGAGAGAGCGCGGCCCGGGTCGAGCCGGGTCTTTTTGCTTGGATTGAGCCTATGAAGCTGCGCAATATCGCCATTATCGCCCACGTCGACCACGGCAAGACCACCCTCGTCGACAAGCTCCTGCAGCAGTCGGGCTCGTTCCGCGAGAACCAGCGCGTTGAAGAGCGCGCCATGGATTCGAACGACCTCGAAAAGGAGCGCGGCATCACCATCCTGGCCAAGGCCACCTCGGTGGTCTGGAAGGATACCCGGATCAACATCGTGGATACCCCCGGCCACGCCGATTTCGGCGGCGAGGTCGAGCGTATCCTCTCCATGGTCGACGGCGTGATCGTCCTGGTGGATGCGGCCGAAGGCCCGATGCCGCAGACGAAGTTCGTGGTCTCGAAGGCCCTCAAGATCGGCCTTCGCCCGATCGTCGCGATCAACAAGGTCGACCGCCCGGACGCCCGTTCCCAGGAGGTGATCAACGAGGTGTTCGACCTCTTCGCGGCCCTCGACGCCACGGACGAGCAGCTCGACTTCCCGATCCTCTATGGGTCGGGCCGTAACGGCTGGATGGCCACGTCGCCGGAGGGCCCGAGCGACCAGGGCCTCGCCCCACTCTTCGATCTCGTCCTGGAACACGTGCCGCCGGCGAAGACGGAAGAAGGCCCGTTCCGGATGCTCGGCACGTTGCTCGAGTCGAACCCCTTCCTCGGCCGTATCGTCACCGGGCGCATCGCGTCCGGTACCGTGAAGCCGAACCAGACCATCAAGGTGATCGACCGCCACGGCAATCTGGTCGAGAACGGCCGCGTCTCGAAGATCCTCGCCTTCCGGGGCCTGGAGCGCCAGCCGATCGATCTCGGCGAAGCCGGCGACATCGTCTCGATCGCGGGCCTCGTGAAGGGCTCCGTGGCCGATACCTTCTGCGCGCCTGAGATCGACACCCCGATCCAGGCCCAGCCCATCGATCCGCCGACCGTGACGATGTCGTTCATCGTGAACGATAGCCCGCTCGCCGGCACCGAGGGCGACAAGGTCACGAGCCGCATGATTCGCGACCGCCTCCTGAAGGAGGCCGAGGGCAACGTCACCCTCAAGATCGAGGAATCGACCGAGAAGGACTCCTTCTTCGTGTCGGGCCGGGGCGAACTCCAGCTCGCGATCCTCATCGAAACCATGCGCCGCGAGGGCTTCGAGATCGCCGTGTCGCGCCCGCGCGTGGTGATGTCGAAGGACGAGAGCGGCAACCTGCTCGAGCCCATCGAAGAGGTGGTGATCGACGTGGACGAGGAGCATTCCGGCATCGTCGTGCAGAAGATGTCGGAGCGCAAAGCCGAGATGATCGAGATGCGCCCGTCCGGCGGCAATCGCCTGCGCCTCGTGTTCCATGCGCCGACCCGCGGTCTCATCGGCTACCAGGGCGAACTCATGACCGACACCCGCGGCACCGCGATCATGAACCGCCTCTTCAAGGCCTACGAGCCCTACAAGGGCGAGATCGCAGGGCGCATCAACGGCGTGCTCATCGCCAACGAGCCCGGCGAGGCGGTGGCCTATGCGTTGTGGAACCTGGAAGATCGCGGCCCGATGGTGATCGAGCCCGGCTGGAAGGTCTATCAGGGCATGATCGTGGGCATCCACAACCGCGACAACGACCTCGAAGTGAACGTGCTGAAGGGCAAGAAGCTCACCAACATCCGCACCACCTCGAAGGACGAGGCCGTGCGCCTCACGCCCCCGATCCGCATGACGCTGGAAAAAGCGCTCGCGTGGATTCAGGACGACGAGCTCGTGGAGGTGACCCCGAAGTCGATCCGCCTCCGCAAGGCGATCCTCGACCCCAACGACCGCAAGCGCTCCGAGCGCCAGCGCGAGGCGCTGGCGTCGTAATCTCCCGGGAAAGCGTCGAACCACAAGGAAATGGCCGGCTCATCGCCGGCCATTGTCGTTTGAACGGCAGCATCCGCCGTGCTGATGCGGACGGAGCTACCCTTCAGCCTTGTCGCCCTGCCCCTGCTTGGCGCCTTCGCCCATGGGGTTGGTGGAATCCTCTCCGTCCGGGCTGTCGTCCGTGCGGCCCTGAGGGGTGAGGCGCGGGCGGTCGATGGAGAGGTCGTTGAGATTGTCCTGCGCGGTCTGCCCGCCCGGCTTCTTCTGCTCGGTCATGGTGCGCTCCTCTGGGGTTTCGCCCGATCTTTGCGCGATCAGCTGCTCGTGGAATCCACGTCGTCGTGAGCGCCGGGCGGCGTGAGTGCGCCGGTGCCCGGGGTGGAATCCGGGTTGGTCAAATCCGGCTTGGCATGGGTGCCGGCCAGGGGCTGCTGGTCCGTGGGCTTCGGACCGCGGTCGTGGCTGCCGCCGGGCTCCACGGTGGTGTTGGACGTGCCTTCCACCGCGGCGCGGGCCTCGGCGTCGATGCCCTTCTTAGTCATCGGCCTTACAAGCCCTTCTTGACCGCGCCGGTCGATCGGTTCGCGGTCGAGCCGCCGCCGGTGCCGATCGAACCGACGCTCGCGCCCGGTGCCTTGCCGGGCATGGTGCCGCCGCGCTGCAATCCGGAGGCGAGGCCGCTCGAACCCTGAGGCGCGGTGCCGGCCGCCTTGCCGTCGGCGATGTCGGCATCCTCCTGGCCGAGATGGTTCGCGGCCTCGTCCGCATCCGTGGTCGGCACCGCTGCGCCGTCGCGCTGGGGCAGGCCGTGATCGCCCGGCTTGTCGTGATGGGTCATGGATGCTCCTCCGAATGGTTGGGCTATTCGCCCTTCTGCGAGCCGTTCACCGCTGTCGCGCGGGCAATCGCTTCCGCGGTCGCGTCGCGATCATTCGGGCCGAGCGTGGCGTCGGAGAGATGCTTGGTGGTCTCCGGCGTTTCGGCAGCTGTCAGATCCTCGTGACCGTCGGCCTTGGTGCCGGCCGCGATGGTGGCGTTGCGATAGGCATGCGCCTCCCCGCCCGGCTCGCTCCACACGCGCCGGAGCGTGGCATTGGCCTCGGGGCCGTCGTCCCGATTGGGGTCGACGGGGGTGCCCGCGCCGCCGCGCTGCTCGTTGCGGATCTGATCCGCGCTTTGATCCCGCAAGGAATGCGGAGCCTGCCGGTCTTCGGCCATGGCGCTCTCCTGAAACTCTGTGGTTCGAGGAGAACCCCTTGGGGGCTCAGAGGTTGCGGCCACGCTTGGCGGGAATGAGGCCGGCTCGGAGGATCACCATTTCGCGGTCGCGCCCCGGGAACGCGAAGGGTCGGCAGCGGCGTTTTCCCAAGGAGCAGGAGAACATCATGCTGGCGGGACGCAAACCAACGGTGGCAGCGGCTCTTTTGGCCGGATGCACCATCGCATCGGCCGTGGCGCCGGCTTCGGCCAAGGAGGCGCGGGTCTGGGTCGATCCGCCCGCCAACCTCACCGCGTCCACGGCGTTGGCCAGCCTCGATGCATCATGGCCCGACGAAGCGCTTCGCCGCCGACCTCCGCAAACCCAGACAGCAGCTGCGGGCGTGCCCACGGTCGCGAGCGTTCCGGCCCCGGCGCCCGCGGCCGTCACGCCGGAGCGAAGGGACGCAAGACCGGCGCCTGTCAAGGACGCGCGGGACACGGAGGCCGTCCGGCCCGCCTCCGAGGAGCCTGCGCCGAAGCGGAGGGAAGTGCGGGAGGCCGCGCGGCCCTCCCCAGTCGATTCAGCTCCAGCGAACGAGACCAAGCGGGCCTTCGCCAAGGCACCGGCTCCCAAAGCCGAGGAGGCCGGCCGAGCCGAGCCCAAGGCCGTGGTCCGGTCGCCCTCCATCCGTCGTCCGACCCAGGAAGCCGCGCGTCAGCGTGTACCCGACGCGCAGGAGGCCAGCACGCCTGCCGTGGACAGCGGACGCCGTCAGACCTCTCCGTTCTTCGGATATGCCTCATCGCTTGAGGGCAACCGCGAGGGCTCGCGCTTCGAAGGCGGCGGGGATGCAGGGCGCGGGCGCGACAACGGCGGCTCCGCGGCCTCCGCCGGAGGGGCTTCGGGGAGTGGCGCCTCGGCTGGGAGTTCCGGTGGTGCCGCAAGCGGCGGGAATGCCGGTGGTGCGTCCGTTGGTGGCGGAGGTGCGGGCGGCTCGTCCGGCGGCGGCGCCTCCAGTGGAGGGTCTGGCGGCGGCGGGGGCTCCAGCGGAGGTTCCGGCGGCGGCGGGGGCTCGTCCGGCGGAGGTTCCGGCGGCGGGTCCGGTGGAGGCCAATCTGGCGGGTCAGGCGGATCGGGCGGCTCGTCCGGCGGAGCCGGCGGCGGGGGTGCCTCGGAAGGGGGCAGCAGCACGGCGCAGTAGCCGCGCACGCGAACGAAAAGGGCGGCCGAAGCCGCCCTTGCCCGTATAGCCGTTCGGAGTTCTCAGAGGCCTTCGAACAGGGCGCTCGAAATGTAGCGCTCCGCAAAGGAGCACGCGACCGTGACGATGCGCTTGCCCTTGAACTGCGGACGACTGGCGATCTCGATCGCCGCCGCCACATTGGCGCCGGTCGAGATGCCCCCCGGAATGCCGTCCAGCTTCGCGAGCTGACGCGCGGTCTCGAAGGCGGTCTGGTTGCCCACCGTCACGACCTCGTCGAACACCTGCCGGTCGAGCACGTCCGGCACGAAGCCTGCGCCGATGCCCTGAATCTTGTGCGGGCCGGGCTGGCCGCCGGAGAGCACCGGCGAATCCTCCGGCTCCACGGCCACGATGTGAAGATGCGGCAGGCGGGGCTTCAGAACCTGGCCCACGCCCGTGATGGTGCCGCCGGTGCCGATGGCGGAGACGAACACGTCGAGCTTGCCGTCCGTGTCGTTCCAGATCTCCTCCGCGGTGGTGAGGCGGTGGATTTCGGGATTGGCCGGGTTCTTGAACTGCTGCGGCATCACCGAGCCCGGGATCTCCTGCAGGAGTTCCTCGGCCCGGGCGACCGCGCCCTTCATGCCCATGGGGCCCGGCGTGAGCACGAGTTCGGCGCCCAGGAAGGCCAGCATCTTGCGGCGCTCCAGCGACATGGTCTCGGGCATCACCAGGATGAGGCGGTAACCGCGCGCCGCCGCCACGAAGGCCAGCGCGATGCCGGTGTTGCCGGAGGTGGGCTCGACGAGGGTGGAGCCCGGGCCGATGGCGCCGGAGGCCTCCATGGTGTCGATCATGTTGACGCCGATGCGGTCCTTCACGCTCGCGATCGGGTTGAAGAACTCGAGCTTCACAAGGATCTCGGCATCGACGCCGCGCTCCTGCGGCAGGCGCTTTAACCGCACGAGGGGCGTATCGCCGATGGTTTCGGTGATCGAGTCGTACACACGGCCGCGGCCGGGCTTACGGGACTCGGCAGCGGGATCGAACTTGCGGGCGGGTTCAGCCAAGGGAGCCTCCGGGGCTTTATGGGGAGCAGACCCTAATGTATTTCGCAATCGCTGTCGATAATTGCAATATTTTACGATTTATATCGCGAAATCAGCCATCGGTGCGCTCTCGATGGCAGCCTCGGCTTCCGCGCGGCGGCACAGATCGTCGATGGTAAGCGCATCGAGTTCGGTGAGAAACGCGGAGGCTGCGCTCTTCACGGCGGGTTCGATTACCACGTCTACAAGCTTCGACTCGGGCAGGGGTGGCAGACCGTCTTCGCCGGTGGCCGTCATGGCGGCGCGCACCACGTCGCCGGCCGTGATCCGCCGCCGCTCCCGCGCCAGCTCGTAGCCGCCGCGGGGCCCGCGCAGGCCTTTCAGGATCCCCTCGCGGACAAGAGCCTGGAGGACGGTTTCGAGGTGCCGGGGCGGCAGCTTGTGTCGTCCCGCGAGGGCTTTAGCCGTCACGGGCAAGGGCCGCGCATGCAGGGCCACGTCAACAACGGCGGCGATTGCCAAAAGGGAGCGGCGGGACAGCAGGATCATCTCAACCTCTGGGAGCGGGGATCGCCATCTTTCCGATGGATCCCGTTTTTTGACGTGTACGCACACACGATCCCGGTGGATCTGACTATTGGACGTAAGCCCTACGTTGAGCGGCCTCCGTCAGATGCCTGTCGAGCCGAAGCCGCCTGCGGCCCTCTTTGTCGCACCGAGGACGGGCTGCTCCAGGGGCTCCACGCGGGTGACGGGGGCCACCACGACCTGGGCGATCCGCGCCCCGCGGGAAATCGTGAACGGCTCTGCGCCGAGATTCACGAGGAGGACCTGCACCTCGCCGCGATAATCGGCATCGATGGTGCCCGGCGCATTGAGCACCGTGATCCCATGGTTCAGGGCCAGTCCCGAACGCGGACGCACCTGTGCCTCGTATCCTTCGGGCACGCCGAGGACGAGCCCTGTCGGCACCAGCGCGCGGCCCAAGGGTGGCAGCACGATCGGCGTCTCGGATGCGTTCGCCGCCAGGAGGTCGAGGCCCGCGGCTCCATCGGTCTCGTAGCGCGGCAGGGGCAAGCCCTCCGCATGGGGGAGGCGCCGGACCGGCAGAGTAATCATCGGGCGTGGAGGCCCGCGAGATGCGCCACGAGACGTCGTGCCACCTCGTCCTTCGTGAGCGTCGGCCAGGTTTCGACGCCCGCAGCCGAGACGAGGTGGACCGTGTTGCGATCACCGCCCATCACGCCGGCGGCCGGCGAAACGTCGTTGGCGACGATGAGGTCGCAGCCCTTCTTGGCGAGTTTCGCCTGCGCGTAAGGAATGACGTTCTGGGTCTCGGCCGCAAAGCCCACCACGAGGGGCGGGCGGCCCTCATTGCGGCGCGCGATGGTAGCGAGGATGTCCGGGTTCTCGACGAGTTGGAGCGGGGGAAGGGCGTTCCCGTCCTTCTTCATCTTCTCGGCGGCCGCGCCGGCGCTGCGCCAATCCGCGACCGCGGCCGCGAAGATGCCGATATCAGCGGGAAGTGCCGCCTCGACGGCGGCGAGCATATCGCGGGCGCTTTCCACACGCACGGTGGTGACGCCGACAGGATCAGGGATCGACACCGGACCCGACACCAGCGTGACCTCGGCTCCAGCCTCAGCCGCGGCGCGCGCGATGGCGTGCCCCTGCTTTCCGGACGAGCGGTTCGCGATGTAGCGCACGGGATCGATGGGCTCGTGCGTCGGGCCGGAGGTGACGAGCACGCGCCTGCCCGCGAGCGCACCGGCGCGCGGCGCCCTGCCCGCGAGCGCACCGGCGCGCGGCGCAAGGAGCGCTTCAACGGCGGCGACGATTTCGAGCGGTTCCGCGAGGCGGCCGGGTCCGTATTCGGCTTCCGCCATGGCGCCCTCGTTGGGGCCCACCACGTGCACGCCGTCGCCCTTGAGCGTTGCGAGGTTGCGCTGCGTGGCCCGGTGCAGCCACATCCGCACATTCATGGCGGGCGCGATCAGGATCGGCAGCGTTGTGGCGAGCAGCATCGTGGAGGCGAGATCGTCCGCTTGGCCCTGCGCCATCTTGGCCATTAAGTTCGCAGTTGCGGGCGCCACCACCACGAGATCCGCATCGCGGGCGAGCTTGATATGCCCGATATCGGCCTCGTCCTCGCGGTCGAAGAGGTCGGTGTGGGTGCGCTGGCCGGAGATCGCGGAGGCCGCGAGCGGCGTGATGAAGTTCTGCGCGCCGGCCGTGAGGATGCACCGCACCGACGCGCCGCGCTCGCGCAAGCGGCGGATGAGGTCGAGGGACTTGTAGGCCGCGATCCCGCCGCCGATGACGAGGAGAACCTGTTTGCCCTGGAGCGTGCGCGCGATCGCCATGTCAAACCGCTTTCACGACGGGTGAAGCCGGGCGCCGCATGTCCGCCCCTCAGACTGCTTGAACGATCACGATAACGAGCAGCACGGCGAGAATCCACAGCGCCGCCACGCCCCAGCGGTTGCCGAGCGCTTCGGCGCGCCCGATGGCGGCGATGCTCTCGGGATGCAGGGGGAAGCCCCGCCCCGTGACCTCTTCGAGCTGCCCCAGCACCCGCTCGGCGCGGAGCGCCAAGTCCGGCAGGTCGGCCACGACGCCCGCGAGCGTCCACACGCCCCGTCCCGCATTCTCGATGCGGCCGATGGGGCCTAAGTTGCGCTCGATCCATTCGCGCACCACGGGCTCGGAGGTGGTCCACATGTCGAGCTTTGGGTCGAGGTTTCGCGCCACGCCTTCGACCACCACCATGGTCTTTTGCAGCATCACGAGTTCGGTGCGCGTGGCCATGTCGAAGAGCGCGGTCACCTCGAAGAGAAGCGTGAGCAGCTTCGCCATGGAGATCTCGTCGGCGCGCCGGTCGTGGATCGGCTCCCCGATGGCGCGGATCGCCTGCGCGAAATCCTCCACCGCATGGTGCGGCGGCACGTAGCCGGCTTCGAAATGCACCTGCGCGACGCGCAGATAATCGCGCCGGATGAAGCCGAGGAGGATTTCGGCCAGAAACCGCCGCTCCTTCATGCCGAGCCGGCCCATGATGCCGAAATCAACGGCGACGAGCCGTCCTTCCCGATCCACGAAGAGGTTGCCCGGGTGCATGTCGGCGTGGAAGAAGCCGTCGCGGATGGCATGGCGCAGGAAGGACTGGATCACGGTCTGACCCAACGCCACCCGGTCGTGGCCCGCGGCCTCGATGGCGGCGAGGTCGTTCATGCGGATGCCGTCGATCCATTCCGTGGTGAGCACGTCCCGCGCCGTGAGGTCCCAATAGGGCTTCGGCACGCGAAAACCTGGATCGTCCTTGGTGTTCTCCGCCAGTTCCGAGACGGCCGCGGCCTCGAGGCGCAGATCCATCTCCATGGTGACGGAACGGGCGAGCGTTTCCACCACCTCCCCGGGCTTCAGGCGCCGCGCATCCGGCGACAGGCGCTCCACGACGCGGGCGGCCGCGCGCATGGCCTGGATGTCGCGGTTAAAGCGGTCGCGCACGCCGGGCCGCATCACCTTCACGGCCACTTCCGCCTCGCCCTCCGCGGTGCGGATGCGGGCCCGGTGGACCTGCGCGATGGAGGCCGCGGCCACGGGCTGGCTGAACTCCAGGAACAGCTCCGAAACGGGGCGTCCGAGGGAGGACTCGATCGCCGCGACGGCTTCCGCTTGCGGAAAGGGCGCCATGCGGTCCTGCAGGCTCTCCAGATCCCGCGCCACCTTCACGCCGACGATGTCGGGACGCGTCGCCAGGAACTGACCGAACTTCACGTAAGAGGGCCCGAGCCGGGTCAGCGCCTTGGACAGGCGCGCCGACCCGTCGCCGGCGTCGGGCCGCTCCACGAGACGCGCCACGCGCAGGCCGATACGGGCCGAGGGCGGCAGGGCGGAGGGATCGACGAGGCCGAGGGCGCCCTCGCGCGCCAGCACGAAGCCCGCGCGCAGATTGCGGACGAGATGAACGAGGGTGCCGATCACGCGACGGGCTCGCTGAAGAGGAGGCGGATCAAATCTTCCAGCCCGAATGGATCGCGACCACGCCGCCGGTGAGCGGGCGGTGGGTGACGCGTTTGAAACCCGCCTCCTCGATCATGCGTGCGAAGGCGCCGGGCGCCGGGAAGCGGCGGATGGATTCCACGAGATAGCGGTAGGATTCCGCATCGCCCGTGACCGCGCTGCCGAGGCGCGGGATCACGTTGAAGGAATAGGCGTCGTAAAGGGCGTCGAGGCCCGGCACGTCCACCTTCGAGAATTCGAGGCACAGGAAGTGCCCGCCGGGCTTCAGAACGCGGTGTGCCTCCCGGAGCGCGGCGTCGATGCGCGGCACGTTCCGGATCCCGAAGGCGATGGTGTAGGCGTCGAAGCTCTTGGGCTCCAGCGGCAGGGCCTCCGCATTGGCCTCCACGAAGTCGATGCGGCCGGGATAGGTGGTGCCGGCCCGCTCGCGCCCGACCGTGAGCATGTCCCCGTTGATGTCGAGCACCGTCACCTGGGTTTGCGGCCCGCCCGCATCGAGGATCCGGAAGGCCACATCCCCGGTGCCGCCGGCGACGTCGAGGTGGCGGAAGGGGCGCGCCTTCGGGGGCCGCACGGCGGAGACGAGCGCATCCTTCCACAGCCGGTGCATCCCCGCCGACATGAGGTCGTTCATGACGTCGTAGCGGCGGGCGACGGAATGGAAGACCTCGTTGACCCGCCCCTGCTTGTCGCCAAGCGGCACGGTCTCGAAGCCGAAATGGGTGGTCTCGTCCGTCATCTGCTCCTCGTCCTGCACGCAGGCGTGCCAAGGCGGGTGGTCTCGTTCGTCACAAGGCTCTCGTACGAGCGGCGGTGCCCCGCCGCGGTGGTCGTGTCCTCCGCCATGCACCGAACCTTGTTGCCAATCGTCGCGATCCATAGCGGAAGCCTCCCGCCATGGCTATGTGGCGGTCTGGACTGAGGCTTCTGCGCTTGAACGCAGCGCCCTCCCTCCCTTCGGGGGAGGGTGGCATCCGAAGGATGACGGGTGGGGTGTTGCGCGAAGCGCATCCGGCACTGCATGTAACCAGGAGAAGCGTGGGACGTTCGCCGCGACGCATCCTTCGCTGTCGGGTCTAGAACTCGCCTGACGGCGAACACCCCACCGCGCCCTCCCCTGAGGGGAGGGAGGACGTGCAGGCCATCAAGAAGTCGAACGACAAGCCGAGAGCCGCCCATGCCCGAACTCCCCGAAGTCGAAACCGTCCGCCGCGGCCTCGAACCCGCCATGGTGGGCGCCCGCTTCACCCGGGTGGAGCAGCGCCGGCCGGATCTGCGCCTTCCCTTTCCCGAGCGCTTCGCGGAACGGCTCGTCGGCCAGGAGGTGCAGGGCCTCGGGCGGCGGGCCAAGTATCTGCTGGCGGATCTCGCCTCCGGCGAGGTGCTCGTGATGCATCTCGGCATGAGCGGACGCTTCCTCGTCACCCAGGGCGGGGCGACGAGGATGCCGGGGGAGTTCCACCACGAGCATGGGGGCGAGAGCGCCCACGACCATGTGGTGTTCCATCTCTCGAACGGGGCCAAGGTGACGTACAACGACGCCCGGCGCTTCGGCTTCATGGACCTCGTGCCCCGGGCCGGGATCGAAACCTGCCGCCATTTCGACGGCATGGGGATCGAGCCTCTCGGCAACGAGCTGTCGGGCGAGGCCGTCACAAGACTCTTCGAAGCCAAGCGCACGCCGCTGAAGGCCGCCCTCCTCGACCAGCGGCTGATTGCCGGGCTCGGCAACATCTATGTGTGCGAGGCGCTGTTTCGCGCCGGCCTCAATCCGGAGGCGCCGGCGGGGTCGCTGTCGCCCGAGAAGGCGGCCGAACTCGCGGGCATCATCCGCGAGGTGCTCCAGGAGGCCGTCGCCGCCGGGGGTTCGACCCTGCGCGATCACGCCCAGGTGGACGGTTCGCTCGGCTACTTCCAGCACACCTTCCGGGTCTACGACCGGGAGGGGGAGCCCTGCGTGACGCCGGGCTGCGCCAACACCGTTGCCCGCCTCGTGCAGGGCGGGCGATCCACCTTCTACTGTCTGACGTGTCAGCCCCCGGGCGAATGAGGGGACCCACGGGCGATGGGGTCAGCGGCCCCGGGTTCGCGGGAAAATCCCCTTGCCCCGCCCCGCCCTCTCCCCTAGCCATGGCCGGCTTGTTCGGAGGGCTCCCCGCGCCATGGCTTACGAAACGATCCTCGCTGAAACCCGCGGTCGCGTCGGGCTCATCACGCTGAACCGCACGCAGGCCCTGAACGCCCTGAACTCCACCCTTGTGGGTGAGCTCAACCAGGCGCTGGACGGCTTCGAGGCGGATCCCGCCATCGGCTGCACGGTGATCACGGGGTCGGAAAAGGCGTTTGCCGCCGGCGCCGACATCAAGGAGATGCAGGGCCTCTCCTACCCGCAAACCTATCTCGACGATTTCATCACCGCCTGGGACCGGGTGGCGAACCGCCGTAAACCCATCATCGCGGCCGTGTCGGGCTTCGCGCTCGGCGGCGGCTGCGAGCTCGCGATGATGTGCGATTTCATCATCGCCTCGGACACGGCGAAGTTCGGCCAGCCCGAGATCAAGCTCGGCGTCATGCCGGGGGCCGGCGGCACCCAGCGCCTCACCCGCATCGTCGGCAAGGCGAAGGCCATGGAGATGTGCCTCACCGGGCGCATGATGGGTGCGGACGAAGCCGAGCGCTCCGGCCTCGTGTCCCGCGTGGTGCCGGCGGCCGAGCTCATGAACGAGGCCATGCAGGCGGCCGAGGCCATCGCGGCCATGTCGCTTCCCATCGCCATGATGACGAAGGAAAGCGTGAACCGCGCCTACGAGACCACGCTCGCCGAGGGCATCCGCTTCGAGCGCCGGGTGTTCCATGCCATGTTCGCCACCGCCGACCAGAAGGAGGGCATGAGCGCCTTCGTGGAGAAGCGGCCGGCAGGCTTCCAGAACCGCTGATGTCGTCCAGGCCCCCCGAGGGGCAGGCTTCCAGAACCGCTAAACGTCTGTCACGGGTGATCCCATGAGCGCTCAAGCGCAAGCCCCTGCCGCCCCTTCGCCCGCCTACGCGGACATTGCCGCCGCGGCCGAGCGTCTCGCGGGCGTGGCGCACCGCACCCCGGTGCTCACCTCCCGCACAGCGGATGCGCGCACGGGCGCCAAGCTCTTCTTCAAGGCCGAGAACCTGCAGCGCTCGGGCTCCTTCAAGTTTCGCGGCGCCTACAACGCCATCGCGAAGCTCCCCGAGGAGGTGCGCCGCCGCGGCGTGATCGCGTTCTCCTCCGGCAACCACGCCCAGGGCATGGCCTATGCGAGCCGGATCCTCGGGGTTCCGGCGGTGATCGTGATGCCGGAGGACACCCCCTCCGCCAAGGTGGCCGCGACCCGCGAATACGGCGCCGAGGTCGTGCATTACAACCGCTACACCGACGACCGCGACGCCCTCACTCGCCGCCTCGCGGGGGAGCGGGGCCTCACCTACATCTCCCCTTACGACCACCCGGACGTGATCGCGGGCCAGGGCACCGCGGCCAAGGAACTCATCGAAGAAGCCGGCCCCCTCGACATCCTCCTGGTCTGCGTCGGCGGCGGGGGCCTGCTCTCCGGCTTCGGCCTCGCCGCCAAGGCGCTCGCCCCGGACTGCCGGGTCTATGGTGTCGAGCCGGAAGCCGGCAACGACGGCCAGCAATCCTTCCGCTCGGGCTCCCTCGTGCGCATTCCCATCCCGCAGACCATCGCGGACGGGGCGCAGGGGCCCTCGCTCGGCACCATTACCTTCCCGATCATCCAGCGGGTCGCCGACGACATGCTCACGGTGAGCGATGCGCAGCTCGTCGAGACCCTCCGCTTCTTCGTCGAGCGCATGAAGATCGTGGTGGAGCCCACGGGCTGCCTTGCGGCCGCCGCGGCGCTGTTCGGCGCCGTGCCCGTCGAGGGCAAGCGCGTCGGCATCGTGATCAGCGGCGGCAATGTCGATCCCCGGGCGCTCGCCCGCCACCTCGCCTAGACGAGCGCGCCGGATCCGATTGCTGTGCTGGGCGTAGAGCCGGAAATCCTGGCGGCCCTGGCGGCCGTCGCGCTGCTCGCCGGCTTCATCGACGCCATCGCGGGCGGCGGGGGACTCCTGACCGTGCCGGCGCTCCTGCTCGCGGGGCTCGACCCCGTGCAGGCGATTGCCACCAACAAGCTCCAGGGCACCTTCGGGACGGCGTCTGCGGCCGCCGCCTTCGCCCAGAAGGGGCTCATCGACTGGCGCTCGGCGCTCCCCTTCGCAGGCGTCGCCCTCGTGAGTGCCGTCGCGGGCGCGCTCAGCGTCCGCGTCCTGCCGCGGGAATGGCTCGAGGCCTTCATTCCCGTGCTCCTGATCGGGGTCGCGCTTTACTTCGCCCTCTCGCCCAAGATGCAGGATGCGGATGCCCGGGCGCGGGTCTCGCGCGGGCTCTTTGCCGTCACCGTGCCGGTGGCGGTGGGCTTCTACGACGGCATCTTCGGGCCCGGCGCCGGCTCCTTCTATCTGCTGGCCTTCGTGACGCTCCTCGGCTTCGGGGTCGTGAAGGCCACGGCCCACACCAAGCTCGTCAATTGCGCCAGCAACCTCGGCTCCCTGCTGCTGTTCGCGGCCACGGGCGCCATCGTCTGGCCGCTCGGGCTCGTGATGGCGGGTTGCGCGTTTCTGGGCGCCCAGGCCGGGTCGCGGCTCGCCATCAGCCACGGCGCCCGCGTCATTCGCCCCCTCCTCGTCCTGGTCTGCTGCGGGCTGGCGATCCGCCTCCTGCTCGACCCCGAGAACCCGATCCGGCAGGGGCTGCGACAGCTCTTCTGAGGGGCCCACGCGAAGCCCCGTCTCCGCATAAGGGGTTCAAGAGAGAGGCGCCTCTCCGATCCGGCAGGGGCTGCGACAGCTCTTCCAGGAGCGTGGCCGCAAGGATCTGCGTCTTCGCCGCGCTCCCGCGTTGACCTTTGGCGGCACCGCGTCTATAAGCCGGCCCACACGAGCCCGCGCGATCCGCGGGCTCAATGGTTTTCAACACAGCATCCGATCGCCGCCGGGCCCAACAGGGCAACCGCGCTTGTGGGTCGGTCTAACCACGAGGACGAGCCCATGGCCAACACCGTGTCGGCCAAGAAGATGACCCGCAAGATCGCGAAGCGCACCGTGATCAACCGCTCCCGTCGTTCCCGCATGCGGACCTTCCTCCGCAAGGTCGAGGAGGCGATCGCCACCGGCAACCAGAGCGACGCCACCGCGGCGCTCCGCGCGGCCGAGCCCGAGATCATGCGCGCGGCCCAGAAGGGCATCGTTCACAAGAACACCGCCTCGCGGAAGGTCTCGCGCCTCGCGAGCCGCATCAAGACGCTGAGCGCTTAAAAAGCCCTCGCTCTCCCCTGCTTTCCCAAAGCCCGGCCCTCGTGCCGGGCTTTGTCGTTTCCGGGCTCCCGGCCTCCTCGCCGGCACCCCGAGGGGGCCGCTTAGGGGCCTCTGAGGGGCCTCCGAAAGGCCTGCTCCGACGCCCCCGATTCATCCACAAGCGAGCTTGACTTGGGGGGATGCCTCGGGGGTGATCCGGCGCCCGAGGGCGTCGCGCGACCGCGCAGACAAACCTCCGTTCCGTCAAGAGCTTAGCAGGCAAAGGTCGCCACAACCCTGGATTCCGGGGCCGCGAGGGGGCGAATCGGAGCCTGTGCGAATCTTTTTTCTTGGACTCGCTTGAGCTGCGAAAGCCCTGCCCCAGACTCCGCGAAACCGTTGAATCGTCTCCGGTTTTGTGAGGCGCCCGGAAAGCTGTGGACGGAGTCGTGCGGGGTTTGGGGATAGCGTGGTTGGATTCCGAGGCTTGGCCGTGTTGCGGACCCCCAGGGGCCTGTGTAAGGTCAAGTTACTCCGGCGGACCTTCCCCGGAGTTATCCAAGACGATAGCAAGATCAATAACCTCTTCTAAGGGGATAGAGCCGTGTTGTCTGAACGAGACGAACAACAAGTACCGCGGCCTTGGCTGATCTGTTGTCGGAGCAGTTCGTAGAAGAACGAGAGATCGACTTCACGGACCCTGAGATCGGCAGAAATCTCAACCCGTCAAAGTTGACGAATACGCTCGTGGGGGCATCGACGTTCGAGCCGCCCGGGGAGACCCTGTGCCTGGTCTCCTTTGCGGCAGGCAGAGCGATGGTGTGCAGCGTAACGAGGCGCTCCTGCCGAGGGCAGCGCGCCTCCCGGAGGGATGAATGTACCAACAACGGGATCTGCCCGGCGCCAGTGACGCGGAGGGCGCAACCGAGAGCTTCGCGCGGGTCAAGCGGCGCCTCAGGGCGGAGCTCGGCGAAGAGGTGTTCACGAGCTGGTTCGGCCGGCTCGAGTTCGACATGATGGCCGCGGACACCGCCCATCTCACGGTGCCGACGCGCTTCCTGAAAAGCTGGATCGAAGCCAATTACGCCGACCGCGTGCTGGCGGTCTATCGCGCCGAGATGCCGAGCCTGAAGGGCATCGCGATCGGCGTGCGGTCGAGCCTCGGGCGCGAGGCCGGGACGCCGGTTCGCCGCCTGAGCGAGGCGCCCCGCGCCGCTGCACCCGCCGCCCGCGCATCGGTGTTCTCCGGCGACATCAAGGCGCCCCCGTCCCAGGACGAGCGCACGGAGAGCGGCGACATCGCCGGCGCACCGCTCGACCCGCGCCTGACCTTCGAGAGCTTCATCATCGGCCGCTCGAACGCGCTCGCCCACGCCGCCGCCGACCGGGTGGCGCGCCACCAGACCGGGCAGGCGCTCTACAACCCGCTCTATCTTCATGCTGGGGTGGGCTTGGGCAAAACCCATCTCCTGCACGCCATCGGCCACGAGGCGCGCTCCCAGGGCCGACGCGTGATCTATCTCACCGCGGACCGCTTCATGTACGGCTTCGTGGCGTCCTTGAAGGCCCAGACCTCCCTCGCCTTCAAGGAGCGCCTGCGCGGGATCGACCTGCTCATCCTCGACGACGTGCAGTTCATCCAGGGCAAGCAGATCCAGCAGGAATTCGGCCACACCATCAACGCGCTCATCGATGCGGGCCGTCAGATCGTGGTGGCGGCGGACCGTCCGCCGACCGACCTCGAAGCGCTCGACGAGCGCGTGCGCTCGCGGCTCGCGGGCGGTCTCGTGGTCGAGGTCGGCACCCTCGACGAGGCGCTCCGCATGTCGATCCTCAATTCCCGCATCGGCGCCATCAAGGCACTGCACCCCACCTTCGAGGTGAGCCCGGCGGTGACCGCTTACGTGGCCCGCGCGATCACCGCGAACGGCCGCGATCTCGAAGGTGCCGTGAACCGGCTCCTGGCGCACGCGACGCTCACGGGCTCCGCGATCACGCTGGAAACCGCCGAGACCGCGATCCGCGACCTCGTGCGCAACCGCGAGCCGAAGCGGGTGAAGATCGAGGACATCCAGAAGCTCGTGGCCTCACGCTACAACGTGTCCCGCTCCGACATCCTCTCCGAGCGCCGCACGGCCGCCGTGGTGCGCCCGCGCCAGATCGCCATGTACCTCTCGAAGGTCCTCACCCTGCGCTCGCTGCCTGAGATCGGCCGCCGCTTCGGCGGACGCGATCACACCACCGTGCTGCACGCGGTGCGCAAGATCGAAAAGGCGATCGGCGAGGACACGACGCTGAACGAGGAAGTCGAACTCCTCAAGCGCATGCTGCAGGAATAGCTTTCGGCTTACGCGGTCGGCGCGTCGCCGGCCGCTTCTGCCGGGACCGGAACGAGCCCCGTCGGGCTCATGACGAGCATGGACTGACCGCGGCTGCCGGGCGCCGACAGCGCCTGCAGCACGCGCAGGTTCATGAGTTCCGGATTGCCCTTGAGCATGCGCGCGGCATTGGCGAGGGAGCGCAGGGCCGCATGCTCGCCGCGTGCGCGCTCCAGGGCGGCCAAGCCCTCCAGGCGCGCCCGCTCGGCTTCCGAGATCATGCGGCGGATTTCCGGCGGCAGCGTCACGCCTGCGAGCATCACGGATTCCACGACGCAGCCGCCGATGGGCGCGGGAAACGCCGCGAGCAGGCCTGCCTCGAGGGGCGCCCGCTCGCCCAGCAATTCATCGAGGCTGCGCCCGGCTGCCAGTGTCACCAGCGCGGATGATGCGGTGAGTCGGATGAACTCCATCGACAGCGCCTCGAAGGCGGTGCGCGGATCGCTGACGCGGAAGATCACGTGAGCGGAGAGCCGCACGGGCAGCCGGTCTGCGCTCATCGCGTCCACGGGTGCCGTCGTGATGTATTGCTGGTGCTTCACCACGCGGTGGATTTCCCGGCGCGGCCCGAATGGCAGCGTCCAATAGCGCCCCGCCGGCAGCACGCCTTCGAACCGCCCGTCCACATAGAGGAGCCCGTGCTCCCATTCGTGCACCAAGGCGGAAAAATCGTTGCGGCCCGCGAGCCGCCGCAGCAACGCGATCGCAGCGGCAAGAAGGAGCAGGAAAACGAGGGTGAAAAGGAGCCGTTCGGCCATGGTGGGGTCCAGGAGTGCCCATGACCTCTTGGTGCCACAGGCGGGAGGCGGGGTCGTGAGACCGCAGGGCCTTCCGCCGGCTGCCTTGCGGCTGGCACCAAGAGGTCTTGGTGGGCACCAGAGCCGGCCCGGCCTTCGTTTCGCTGACCGCGCCCAGGGGGTCGTCGCGCGAGAGAGAAAGGCCAGGCCCAGTGGGAATCGAACCCGCTTTGAGGCTAGGCCTGCTCCGGTAAAGGAGCCGTTAACCCTGTTTGCCTCTCGCCGCTGTTGACGCGTGGGCCCGCGGCCTTGCCATCGGGGCCACCCTTCGCCAATGTGCTCGCCCGTCTTTCACAGGCCGGCCTCGGGCCGGCCCGGGCATCAAGACACCAAAACCAGCAGGTCGGGTGATGAAGGTTACGGTTGAGCGGGCGGCCCTGTTGCGGTCGCTCGGGCATGTGCATCGCGTCGTCGAGCGGCGGACCACGATTCCGATCCTCTCCAACGTGCTCCTGCGCGCGCGGGACGGCGGCCTGCAGCTCAAGGCCACGGATCTCGACATCGAGGTCACGGAAACGATCCCCGCTGAGGTCACGACCGCGGGCTCCACCACCGTGCCGGCCCATGTGATCTACGACATCGTGCGCAAGCTCCCCGAGGGGGCGCAGGTGTCGCTTGAGATCGCAGGCGACGGCGCCCAGATGCAGATCCGCTCCGGGCGCTCGCGCTTCATGCTCCAGGCCCTGCCCGAAGGCGATTTCCCGGATCTCGCGGCGGGCGATCTGCCCCACCGCTTCGCGCTCCCGGCCGGCGACCTCAAGCGCCTCATCGACAAGACGCAGTTCGCGATCTCCACGGAAGAGACGCGCTATTATCTCAACGGCATCTTCTTCCACACCCTCGACGCCGGCAACGGCCCCGTGCTGCGCGCGGTCGCCACCGACGGTCACCGCCTCGCGCGCGTCGAGATGCCGGCGCCGCAAGGGGCGCAGGGCATGCCGGGCGTGATTGTGCCGCGCAAGGCCGTGGCCGAGATCCAGAAGCTCGTGGAGAACGGCGAAGAGGCCATCGACATCGAGCTCTCCTCCGCCAAGGTCCGCCTCACCTTCGGGGGCGTGGTGCTCACCTCGAAGCTCATCGACGGCACCTTCCCGGATTACCAGCGCGTGATCCCGCAGGGCAACGACAAGCAGCTTGTCGTCGAGCGCGCGGATTTCGCGAAAGCGGTCGATCGCGTCTCCACGATCTCCTCCGAGCGCGGACGCGCCGTGAAGCTCGCGCTCAACGAGGGGCGCCTGACGCTCTCCGTCAACAACCCGGATTCGGGCTCGGCCACGGAGGAGATCGAGGTCGATTACGACGCGCCCGCCCTCGATATCGGCTTCAACGCCCGCTACCTCCTCGACATCACGAGCCAGCTCGACGGCGACACCACCCTCTTCAAGCTCGCCGATCCTGGCTCCCCGACCCTCATCCAGGACCGCGACGGCGCGCCCGCCCTCTACGTTCTGATGCCGATGCGGGTGTGACGGACCCCAGTTCAGGCTGGGATGCCCATTCAGGCACGAGAGAGCCAGCGATCCCGGGTGATGCGGGTGTGACGGACGAGAACCCGGAGAGCGGCGAGACGCAGCCCCCGCTATCCTCTCCGCCGCAGGCCGAGAGAGGGAGCGCTCTCGGCTCTCCCGACGATCCTCGCCACCACCCGGCCGAACCGGAGGCGGGTCCCCCGCGGGTCGCACGCCTGGGCCTGCAGGATTTCCGCACCTACGCGGCGCTCGATCTGCCGGTGCAGCGCCGCCTCGTGGCGCTCGTCGGCGAAAACGGGGCAGGGAAAACAAATCTCCTCGAAGCGCTGTCGCTCTTCATGCCGGGCCGGGGCCTGCGCCGGGCCGAACTCGCCGAGATGGCCCGCCAGGGCGGCCCCGGAGCGTTCGCGGTTTCGATCGCCCTCGAAACCCCCTACGGCGAGCACCGCCTCGGCACCGGGATCGAGGCGCCGGGCGAGGGCCGCAGCGCCCGGATCTGCCGGGTCGACGGCGCCACGGCTTCCTCGCCTGCGGCCTTTGCCGAATACCTGCGGGTGATCTGGCTGACGCCGGATCTCGATGCGCTCTTTCGCGGTCCCGCGGGCGACCGCCGCCGTTTCCTCGACCGCCTGGTGCTCGCCGTCGATGCGGAGCACGGCGCCCGCGTCAACGCCCTCGAACGGGCGCTGCGCTCCCGCAACCGGGTGCTGGAGGAGGACCCGGACGATCATCTCTGGCTCGACGCGATCGAGCGCGAGGTCGCGGAACTGGGCGTCGCGGTGTCCGCTGCCCGGCGCGAGACCGTGGAGCGCCTCGGCGCGCTGATCTTTGCAACCCGCACCGACGCCTCGCCCTTTCCCTTCGCGACCCTGGCGCTCGAAGGCGACCTCGACACGCTTGTCGCGACCCTGCCCGCCGTCGATGCGGAGGACCGCTACCGGGCCATCCTGCGGGGCGCCCGCGCCCGCGACCGCGGCGCCGGACGCACCCTGGTCGGCCCCCAGGCCTCCGATCTCCTCGTCCGCCACGGGCCGAAGGACATTCCCGCCGGCACGGCGTCCACGGGCGAGCAGAAGGCGCTCCTCATCGGGCTCGTTCTCGCCCATGCCCGGCTGGTGAGCCTCATGAGCGGCATGGCCCCCCTCGTGCTCCTCGACGAGGTCGCGGCCCACCTCGATCCCCGCCGTCGCGCCGGGCTCTACGACACGCTGGCCAGCCTCGGGAGCCAGGTCTGGATGACGGGGGCGGACCCGGCGGTGTTCGCGGAATTGGCCGGCCGCGCCGACCTCTTCCAGGTCGAGGCGGGCCGGGTCACGGCGGCCGCACTCTAACCGTCCCTGCATCGGGAGCTTGGCTGTTCTGCGCCGTTCCCGGTTGACCGGCTCGGGCGGTCCCGCCAAAGGGCGGCCCATGACCAGCACCCCCCTGCCGGCCCGCGCCCGGCCGTTCCTGCGTCCCTTCCTCCTTTTGAGCACGCTCGGACTCCTCGGCGTCGCCGCCATCGTCCCGACGCTCGGGCCGCTCATCGCCCGCATCCGCAGCCTCCCCGACGCGCCGCCGATGCCAGAGGCGGCTCTCGTCGCCGTGCTCCTGGTCCAGCCCGCGCTTCTCGTCCTCGCCACCGTGGCGCTCGGCGTCGCGACGGCGGAGCGGGCGGGTTTTGCGTCCTGGCTCCTGCGCCGGTCGCGGGGCGAGCCCGCCGCCTTCGAGGCCCGCCGCCTGCCCTCCACCTTGGGCCTTGCCGCGCTCCTGGCCGCCCTCGTCGCGGCCCTCGATCTGGTCCTACGGGCCCGCTTCCCGGCGTCGTTCGGCGCGCTGCCCCGCCTCGATGCGGTGCCGCTCTCCGCCCGCCTCGCCGGGCCCCTTTATGGCGGCATCACCGAGGAACTGATGATGCGCTTCGGGATCATGAGCGCCCTCGTGGCGCTGGGCGCCCGCCTCCTCCGGCGCCGGCCCGCGGCCCTCGTCTGGGCCGCCATCCTTCTCGCCGCGGGGCTGTTCGGCGCCGCCCACCTGCCGGCCATCCTCCAGACCGGGGCCTCCGACGGGGTGATCCTCGCCCGCACCATCGGGCTCAACGCCGTCCTTGGCACCCTCTACGGCTGGCTTTACGCCACCCGCAATCTGGAACACGCCATGCTGGCGCATGCGGCCACCCATGGGGTATTCTGGCTCGCGACGCCGCTCCTTGCCCCGCTTATCGGCTAGGACGCGTCAGGGGCATTCCATGGACATCGCCGGCCTTCTCGTCTTTGCCACCGCTCTGTTCATCGCAGCCGCCTCCCCCGGTCCCGGCATCGCGGCCATCGTGGCGCGGGTGCTGGGGCGCGGCACCCGGGGCGCCGTGGCCTTCTCGGCCGGCGTCGCGGTGGGCGACGTGGTGTGGCTCACCTTCGCGATCGTGGGCCTGGCGGCGCTGGCCCAGGCGTTCCACGGGGTGTTCCTCGTGATTAAATATGCCGGCGCCGCCTACCTGCTCTATCTCGGCTACAAGCTCTGGACCGCGCCCGTGAGCGCCACGGAGGTCCAGGCCGACACCTCCGGCGAGCACCCCGTGAAGCTGTTCCTGGCGGGGCTCGCGGTCACCATGGGCAATCCGAAGGTGATGGTGTTCTACCTCGCCCTCCTGCCCACCCTCCTCGACCTCGCCCGCGTCACGGTGCTGGGCTATGCGGAGCTCGTGGCCGTCACCTTGGGCGTACTGGGCGTGGTCTTCGCCGCCTATATCGGCCTCGCGGCCCGGGCCCGGCGCCTCTTCACGAGCCCCAAGGCGATCCGCTGGATCAACCGGGGCACCGGGACGGTGATGGCCGGCGCCGCGGCGGCGATCGCGAGCCGGTAGGCTTCGGCTCAGCCCGACAATCGAAGGAATAACGGGGACGATTCGCCCTTTTCACGCGTGCGCGTACGCGCACGGGGGTGAAATTTCAAGGATTCGACCCTAAATAATTGACCTGACGAATCATTGCGCCGGTGAGAGCCCCCGTGATGCCCACCGGACCCGAAGGAACCCCCATGGCCGAACCCGCCCCGAACCTGAACGCTGACGCCTATGGCGCGGATTCCATCAAGGTCCTCAAAGGCCTGGATGCCGTCCGCAAGCGGCCGGGCATGTATATCGGCGACACCGACGACGGCTCGGGCCTGCACCACATGGTCTACGAGGTGGTCGACAACGCCATCGACGAGGCGCTCGCGGGCCACGCCACCGAGGTCACCGTCACGCTCAACGCCGACGGCTCCGTGACCGTAACCGACAACGGCCGCGGCATCCCCACCGACATCCACACCGGCGAGGGCGTCTCGGCGGCCGAGGTCATCATGACCCAGCTGCATGCGGGCGGAAAGTTCGACCAGAACTCCTACAAGGTGTCGGGCGGCCTGCACGGGGTCGGCGTCTCGGTGGTGAACGCCCTGTCGAGCTGGCTCAAGCTGCGGATCTTCCGCGGCGGCAAGGAGCACTTCATCGAGTTCCACCACGGCAATGCGGTGGCGCCCCTCGTGGTCGTCGGCGACGCCAATGGCCGCCAGGGCACGGAGGTGAGCTTCCTGGCCTCCACCGAGACCTTCACCATGGTGGAGTACGATTACAACACCCTGGAACACCGCCTGCGCGAGCTGGCGTTCCTGAACTCGGGCGTGCGCATCGTCCTCACCGACAACCGCCATGCGGAGAGGAAGCGCGAGGAGATGATGTACGAGGGCGGCGTCGAAGCCTTCGTGCGCTACCTCGACCGCGCCAAGACCCCGCTGGTCCAGAAGCCCGTGATGATCCGCTCCGAAAAGGACGGCATCGGGGTCGAGGTCGCCCTGTGGTGGAACGACTCGTACCACGAGAACGTGCTCTGCTTCACCAACAACATCCCGCAGCGGGACGGCGGCACGCACCTCGCGGGCTTCCGCGCCTCCCTCACGCGCCAGATCACGGGCTACGCCGAGTCCTCGGGCCTCACCAAGAAGGAGAAGGTCTCCCTCACCGGCGACGATTGCCGCGAGGGCCTCACCGCCGTTCTCTCCGTGAAGGTGCCGGACCCGAAGTTCTCCTCGCAGACGAAGGACAAGCTCGTCTCCTCCGAGGTGCGCCCGGCCGTCGAGAACGTGATGAACGAGGCGCTCAACAACTGGCTGGAAGAACACCCCAACGAGGCCAGGCAGGTGGTCGGCAAGGTCGTGGAAGCGGCCGCCGCCCGCGAGGCCGCGCGCAAGGCGCGCGAGCTCACCCGCCGCAAGGGAGCGCTCGACATCGCGTCGCTTCCCGGCAAGCTCGCCGATTGCCAGGAGCGCGACCCCTCGAAGTGCGAGATCCTGCTGGTCGAGGGCGATTCGGCCGGCGGCTCCGCGAAGCAGGGCCGCGACCGCGCCTTCCAGGCGGTGCTGCCCCTGCGCGGCAAGATCCTCAACGTCGAGCGCGCGCGCTTCGACAAGATGCTCTCGTCCCAAGAGATCGGCACGCTGATCACGGCGCTCGGCACCGGCATCGGCCGCGAGGAGTTCAACGCCGACAAGCTGCGCTACCACCGCATCATCATCATGACCGATGCGGACGTGGACGGCTCGCACATCCGCACGCTGCTCCTCACCTTCTTCTTCCGGCAGATGCCGGAGCTGATCGAGCGCGGGCACCTCTACATCGCGCAGCCGCCGCTCTACAAAGCCACGCGCGGCAAGCAGGCCATCTATCTGAAGGACGAGCGCGCGCTTGAGGACTTCCTCATCGACGCCGGCACGGAGGGCGCGGTGCTGCGGCTTGCCACCGGCACCGAGTTCGGCGGCGAGCAGTTGAAGGGCCTCATCGACGAATCCCGCCTCGTGCGGCAGGTGGTTCAGAGCCTCCATTCCCGCTACGACCGCACCGTGGTCGAGCAGGCCGCGATTGCGGGCGCGCTCCGCGAGGACGTGGTTGCCGACCCCGAGCAGGGTCCTGCCGCAGCGGCCCGCATTGCGCGACGCCTCGACGGGATCGCCGAGGAGATGGAGCGCGGCTGGATCGGCGAGGTGCGCGACGGCGGCTACGTCTTCTCGCGCACGCTGCGCGGCGTGAAGCAGGTCGCGGTCCTCGACCAGGCGCTTGTGGCGAGCCAGGAAGCCAAGAAGCTCGACGAGCGCTCCGCGTCGCTCCAAGAAGTCTACGGGGCGCAGGCGACCTTCACCCGTAAGACCGACACGACCCTCATCGACGGGCCCCTCGCCCTATTCCAGGCCGTGATGGCGGTGGGCCGCAAGGGCCTCACGCTCCAGCGCTACAAGGGCCTCGGCGAGATGACCGCCCAGCAGCTCTGGGAGACGACGCTCGACCGCGACGTTCGCTCGCTGCTGCAGGTGAAGGTGAAGGACACCAACGACGCCGACACCCTGTTCGTGAAGCTCATGGGCGACGTGGTGGAACCCCGCCGCGAGTTCATCCAGGAAAATGCGCTGAGCGTCGCGAACCTGGACGTCTAGTGGGCCCCGTGGGTCCGGCGAGCGGAACAGGCGATGCCGATCCCTCCCCGCCCAGGGGAGGGTGGCCTCGCGTGAGCGAGGTCGGGTGGAAGCATCCACCTCTCGGCCCTGAGCTCTCATCCCACCCGGCCCTTCGGGCCACCCTCCCTTGGCAGGGAGGGATAGGCTCGTGAATCGCCTCGACGGGCTGGCGCGCTGGCTCACGGCCGACGCGCCGCATCTCTCCGTCGAGGCGCTCTTTCCCGCTTTCTGCCGCGAGCTCGTCTCCCGCAGTTGCCCTGTGTGGCGCGGCTCGCTCGCGCTCGAAGTGCTGCACCCCGAGGTGAGCGGCTGGCTGCATGTGTGGACGGACGAAACCGTCACGGTGCGCGAATCAAGCCGCGCCACGGCCTCGACCTCCTCGTCCTACCTCAACAGCCCGACGAAGATCGTCGACGACACCAACGAGACCTTCCGCCGGCGGCTCGACCAGCCGGCGCCCGAGATGCCGCTTCTCGAGGAGCTGCGGGCGGAGGGTGCCACCGATTACGCCATGTTCCCGCTCCCCTTCCTCGACCGCTCGCGCACGGCGGCCCTGTCCTTCGCGACGCGGCAGGAGGGCGGCTTCACCGATGCGGATCTCGACGAGTTGCACCTCGCCGCGGCGCTCTTGAGCCCGTATGTCGAGCGCCATGTGCTGCGCCGGATCGCGGTGGATCTCCTCGACACCTATGTGGGCCCGCGCACGGGAAGCCGCATCATCGAGGGCCGCATCGAGCGCGGCCAGGTCGAGACCTTGCAGGCGGCGCTCTGGTTCACGGATCTGCGCGGCTTCACGCGTTTTTCCGAAGAGACCCCGCTGCCTGAGGTGCTGGAAAGCCTGAACGCCTGGTTCTCGCTGATGGTGGAGGCCATCGAGGCGCGGGGCGGCGAGGTGTCGAAGTTCATCGGCGATGCGGTGCTCGCGATCTTTCCCGTCAGCGACACGCGGGGCCGTCACGAGGCCTGCCGCGATGCGCTCGCGGCCGCGCGCCTCTTTGCCGAGCGCACCGACAGCGCCAATCGGGAGCGCGTCGCGGAGGGTCGCGTGCCCCTGGGCTTCGGCCTCGCGCTCCATTGCGGCGAGGTGGCCTACGGCAACGTGGGCGCTCCGCGCCGGCTCGATTTCACGGTGATGGGCCCGGCCGTGAACCGGGCGAGCCGCCTGCTCGACCTCGCCAAGCGCCTGCAGCAGCGGGTCGTGGTGTCGGGCGCCTTTGCGGATTGCCTGGGCGAGGCCCTACCCTCCATCGGCACCCACGATCTGCGCGACGTGCCGGAGCCTCAGGCGGTGTTCACGTTGAGCTGACCGTCAGCGGTCCTCCGCAAGCCGCGACCGAATGCGATCGACGAGCGCCTCGTCGGAGAGCACCGCTTCCCAATTGCCCGGCAATTCTATGCGCACGGAATGCGCGGCCCCGCTCGGGGTGCAGACCACATAAACCTTGTCGCGGGTGCCTTCCACGCGGGCCGCGTCCCGCTTCTCCGGATCGTTGCCGAGGCCTGCAAAGGCCTGGATGCAGGTCCAGAGGATGCCCTCGTCGTCAGTCACTTCACGCGGCATGATCGTCTCCCGACAGGTCTTGAGGCAAAGGACGCCTTGAAGCCGCCCTTCATGATCCGGCAACAACAAGGGACCGCGTGCGGCCGTTCCGGAACGGGTTCGTTCAGGCCGCGGTCTCGCGCCGCTGCCGCGGGGGCGTGATGAAGCCGCCGGACTGGCGCGCCCACAAATCGGCATAGATCCCGCCGCGGGAGAGGAGTGCCGCATGCGAGCCCTCTTCGACCACGCGGCCCGCATCGAGCACCACCAGGCGGTCCATGAGCTGCAAGGTCGAGAGCCGGTGCGCAATGGCGATCACCGACTTGCCCTGCATCAGCACGGCGAGCGATTCCTGGATCGCGGCTTCGACCTCGGAATCGAGGGCCGAGGTGGCCTCGTCCAGCACCAGGATAGGGGCGTCCTTCAGGATCACGCGGGCAATCGCGATGCGCTGGCGCTGGCCGCCCGAGAGCTTCACGCCCCGCTCGCCCACATGGGCCTCGTAGCCCGGGCGGCCCTTGTGGTCTTTCAGCCGCGCGATGAACGCCTCCGCATGGGCCTGGCGCGCCGCGTCCCGCATGGCCTCCTCCCCCGCCTCGGGGCGGCCGTAGAGGATGTTCTCGGCGATCGAACGATGCAGCAGCGAGGTGTCCTGCGTGACCACCGAGATCTGCGCGCGCAAGCTCTCCTGCGTGACGCCGGCGATGTCCTGCCCGTCGATGAGGATGCGGCCCTCCTGCGGGGCGTAGAAGCGCAGGAGCAGGCTCGTGAGCGTGGTCTTGCCGACGCCGGAACGGCCGACGAGCCCCACCTTTTCGCCGGGCCGGATGGTGAGGTCGAGCCCTTCCAGAACGCCCGCATCGCCCTGCTCGGTGTAGGTGAAGTGCAGGCGCTCGAAGCGGATCTCGCCCCGGCTCACCACCAGGGGCTTCGCGTCCGGCGCATCCTGCAGGGTGAGCGGTCGCGCGATGGTCTGCATGCCCTCCTGCACCGAACCCACATTCTCGAAGATGCCCATGACCTCGAAAGCCACCCAAGCCGACATGGAGAGAATCTGCGTCGAGAGCATGAGCGCCGTGGTCATGGTGCCCGCATCGATGCGCCCCTCGCTGAAGAGCCACACGGCGATGCCGCCCGTGGAGGCGAGGAAGACCGCGTTCAGGATCGTGAGGCTCACCATGTAGAGGGTGCTGACCCGCTGCTGGCTCATGAAGGCGCGGTCGAAGCGCTGGTAGCCCTCGCGGATGTACTCGTCCTCCTCCGTGCGCCGCCCGAAGAGCTTCACGGTGAGGATGTTGGTGAAGGAATCCACCACCTTCCCGGTGATCGCGGAGCGCGCTTCCGTCGTGGCCTTGGAGCGCGCCTGGATGCGCGGCACGGCCACGACGAGTTGAACGGCGTAGAGCACGAACCACACCGCCATGGGCAGGGCCAGGCGCCATTCCTGCGTCGCGAGAAGCCCGATGGAGGCCGCGCCGAACACCAGGATTTGCCAGACCGCGCGAGCGAAGGCGAGGATGCTCTCGCGCAGGGGCCGTGCGGTTTGCAGCACGCGGTTGGCGATGCGTCCGGCGAAGTCCTCGTTGAAGAACCCCAAGGGTTGGCGCACCACGTGCCAGTAGCTCTGCCAATGCACCATGGAGGTGAAGGACACCGCCAGCGTATGGTTGACGAGGAGCCGGAACAGGATGTTGCAGACCGGCCGCACCACGAGGATCACGAACACCATGGTGGCCAGCGCCGGCCCGGCCGCCTCCCAGACCTGCCCGGCCGGCGTCGAAGCGAGCACGCTGACGAGGCGCCCGATGAGGTAGGGCACCAGGGCCTCGGTGGCGGCGAGAACGAAGCCTAGCGCAAACAGCCCGATGAACAGGCCCTTGGCCTGCGAGACGTAGTGCCAGTAGAAGCCCGCGAGCGTGTTCGGCGGCTCCCGGTCGGGCGGCGGCGCGGTGGGGTCGAGGCGGGTTTCGAAATAGCGGAACATTGCGCGCGGCTCGGGTTCGCCCGAGGCCGCCCGAATCGAGACCGCTCCCGGGGCAGCGGTTCTAACGGCTTTCGCACCGTCAGGCGATCACAGGTTGCTGAGGGGCTGGTTTGCACCGGAAGCTGGGACCAGCGCGAACAGATCGCCCCCGCCCTTTATCCCGTGTGGGCGTGTCGCAGCGCCGTGATGGTGCCATCCCGCAGACGGAAGACGGCGTCCTGCGGTTCGAGGAGCTGCAAGGTTTCCCGCTCCGACAGGCCGGCATAGACGCCGCGCAGGACCTTGCCGCAGAGGCCATGGGCCACTGCGATGGTGGGCTCGTGTAGAGCCGCGAGCCAATCTTCCATGCGGTGGCGAACATCGCCGTAGCGCTCGCCTTCGGGGGCGTAGAAGAACCAATCGAGCTCCGTCGCGCTCTGGAAGTGCTCCGGCCAATCCCGTTCCGCCTCCGCGCGGGTGAAGCCGCTCCAGGCTCCCACATCGATCTCCGCCAAGCGGGCGTCCGTCTCGATGGCGAGCCCGAGGCTGGCTGCGACCGCCGCGGCCGTGGCCTGGGCACGTCCGAGCGGGCTGCTCACGAGACGGTACGCGGGCGCCCAGCCGAGTTCGTCCCGCAGGATCGCCCCCATCAGAGCGGCCTGCGCCCCGCCCTTCTCGGTCAGAGGCGAATCGAGATGCCCCTGTAGACGCCCTTCGCGGTTCCAACGGGTCTCCCCATGGCGCAGCAGGTAGAGCGTCGGGAGGCCCATCATGGACCGCTGCTCAGGGTGAACAGATCGCCCCCGCCCGCGGCCGGCGGTTCCTCGAAGGCATTCGGATCGCCCGGGGCCGTTTCCCAGCCGAGATCCGGGAGGCTGAGGATGCGCAGGCCCCGCGGATCGTTGCGGGTGACCACGAGGTTGCGGCCCTCCAGATAGGCCACGAGGCGCCGCGCCCGGCCGGGCGAGCGGCTGCCGCAGGCGCGGGCGATCTCGCCGTCGGAGGGGCAGGGGTCGCGGTTCAGCGCCGCACGGGCGAGCAGGAGATACACGCCCTGGATGTCCTCCGCGAGATCGCCCGCGAAGGCCAGAGCCCGCTCCCACTCGGAGCCGTCGGAGCCCGTGGTGTCGATGCCGGCGCGCACCACCGCGAGGCGGCGGCGGAAGGCCGGGAGGTTCAGGGGCTCGCCGGGGATGCGGTGGATGCGGCAGCGCACGAGGAAGTCCTGATAGAGCACCGCCACCGTGCGGAACGGCGCTTCCGGATCGGCGAGGATTTCGCGCAGGATCGCATCGAGGGCCGCCTCGCGCTCGGCTTTCATCTCAGCCGTCACCACCACGGGCTCCGGCTCCACGGCCTGCGGGCGGGGCCGCGCGAGCTGCGCCAGGAGGTCGTGGGTGCTGGGTGCGGGCGGGGCCACGGGACGGCGCACCACCGGCCGCGCGGGCTCGGGTTCGAGCGGCGCGAGGATGAGGTCGCGGGCGTCTTCGGGCTTCTCGGGCAGCGGCAGGAGCTTCGGCGAGCCGCCGCGGGTGTTGGTCTCGACCGCGCCGATGCGGATGGGGAGCGGCCGGCGCGACAGGGCGGGGCCCAGCGCCACGAAATGTCCGCGCTCCAGATCGCGGAACATCTCGGCCTGCCGGCGCTCCATGCCCAGAAGATCGGCGGCGCGGGCCATGTCGATGTCGAGGAAGGTGCGGCCCATGAGAAAGTTGGAGGCCTCGGCCGCCACGTTCTTGGCGAGCTTCGCGAGGCGCTGCGTCGCGATGATGCCGGCCAATCCCCGTTTGCGGCCGCGGCACATGAGGTTCGTCATGGCGCCCAGCGACACCTTGCGGGCCTCGTCTGAGACCTCGCCCGCAGCGGCAGGCGCGAAAAGCTGCGCCTCGTCCACGACGACGAGCATGGGATACCAGAGGTCGCGGTCGGCCTCGAACAGGCCGCCGAGGAAAGCGGCGGCGCAACGCATCTGCGACTCGGCGTCCAAGCCGTCGAGGTTGAGCACCACGGAGACGCGATGCTGGCGCACGCGGGCGGCGATGCGCTGGAGATCGGATTCGGCCCGCGCGGCATCGACCACCACATGGCCGAAGCGCTCACTGAGGGTGACGAAATCCCCCTCCGGGTCGATCACGGCCTGCTGCACGAAAGGGGCGCTCTGCTCCAAGAGCCGGCGCAGGAGATGCGACTTGCCCGAGCCTGAATTGCCCTGGACGAGGAGGCGCGTGGCGAGGAGTTCCTCGAGGTCGAGCAGCGCCGGCGTTCCGCCCTGCGCCACCCCCATGTCGATGCCAGCCTTCATGCGGTGCTGTCTTGAACCCTTGAACGCAACCAGCCAGGCCCAAGGCCTGCCACTCTCGGCAGTCCGCGACACACCGGCGTCCCGAACTGCCTATCACGGCAACGCGAGCGCGGGCGCACAGGCTCCCCGGGTTCCACAGGCCGGGCGCGCCTATCCCCAGCGACGATGTCGCAGAGCCTATTCGGCGTGGGCCGGCGGGGCATTGGGATCGCGGCCCTTGAGGGGCCGCTCCTCCATGCGCGACACGAAGGCGAGGGCGAGGGCGAAGCCGAGGGCCGCGGCCGCGAACATCCAGCGGAACACATCGCTCAGGTCCACGCCGCTGCGGGCAGCTTCCGCGGCCATGGTCTCGAAGCTCAAGGCACGTCCCGAGAGGCCCGCCCCGCCGAGCACGATGGCGCCGAAGATCGCGACGAGGAATGCGCCGCCGAGGGAACGGAAAAAGTTCACGGTGCCCGTGGCGGTGCCCATCTCGTGCGGCTCGACGGCGTTTTGCACCGACACCGTGGTCACGGGGAGCAGGGTGCCCATGCCGATGCTGAGCACCGCGAGCAGCGTTTCGATGGCGAGGATCGAGAGCCGGTCGGCGAAGAGCGCCAGCGCGAGGGTCGCGGCGATCGCGACGCTGAGCCCCACCACGGGCAGGCGGCGGTAATGCTTCACGTAGAGCATCACGCGGCCCGAGAACGTGGCGCCCACGACGGTGCCGACCATGAGGGGGATCAGCGCGAGGCCCGAGAGGCTCGCGGAGAGGCCGCGCACGGTTTCGAAATAGACGGGAAGGTAGATGGTCAGCCCGATATAGGTGCCCATGCCGAAACAGGCTGCGAGCGTGCCCATGCGGACCACCGGATTGGCGAGCACGCCCCGGGGGATGAGGGGCTCGGGCGCCCGGCGCATGCGCCAGATGAAGAGCCCCCACAGCGCGGCCGAGCCCCCGATGAGGGAGAGGATCGGCGTTGACGCCCAGGGATAGCTCAGCCCGCCCCAGCTCAGGGCGAGCAGCACGCTCACCGTGGCGGCGACGAGAAGCGCGGCGCCGAGGAGGTCGAGGCGGTGCGGACGCTCGAAGCGCGGCAGCCGCTTCAAGGACCGGCTCGAGATCCAGTAGGCATAGGCGCCGAGTGGCAGGTTGATCCAGAAGATCGAAGACCAGTGCAGGTGCTGCGCCATCACGCCGCCGAGCACCGGCCCGAGCAGGCTCGAACTCATGAACACCGCTGCGAAATACACCTGGTATTTGGCCCGCTCCTTCGGCGGCACGAGATCGGCGATGATAGTCTGACCCGTCGCGATGAGCCCGCCTCCGCCGATGCCCTGAAGGGCGCGGGCCAGAACCAGCGTCATCATGGTGGGCGCGAGCGCGCAGGCCACCGAGCCGAGAAGAAAAATCGCGATGCCGACGAGCAGCACGATGCGGCGCCCATAGGTATCGGCGAGCTTGCCGTAGAGCGGCGTCACGGCGGTCGAGGTGAGGAGATACACCGTCACGATCCAGGGCAGATGCTCCAGATCGCCGAGATCGCGTCCGATGGTGGGAAGCGCGGTGGCCACGATGGTCTGATCCAGCGCCGCCAAGAACATGGCGAGCAGGATCCCGACCAGGATCGAGCGGATTTCGCGATCGCTCAGGACGGGCGCGGAGGGCGTCGTGCCCAGGGCATCGGCGGTAGAACGGTCCATGACATCCTTGAGGCGACACGCGCACGCTAACGCGTCAGGGCGCGAATGTGTCCTCGCGTCTTCGCAAGGCTGGCATGTCCCGAAGAGACCCGTAGCATGCCGCTAAATAGCACGCGCACGGTGTAGAATGAGCGCACCGGCGCGGGCGCTCAAGGTGGCGAAACGCAACTCCCGGGCGAGGCGACGTTGGGCTTAGGCTATGTGGTCTAATAAGAGAGAGTTGGACGTTCTGTTAAACCAATTGCAATGATTAACGAGTTCACTCGCAAGGAAGTGAACTCAACTTAACAAGAAGAACGTGTGGTGGGGCTGATCGTGCCTGATGTTACTGCGCGCACCCATGGGGTTGCGCCTTTCCGGGCACGCACGAGACGGCACCCTCCGCGGCAATCTTTGGAACGCGCCGATGCAGGGCTCCCATGGAGCTCTCTCCGCGCAGGGCGCGTCGATCTCACCCGAGCTGCCGCGTAATGGAGGCGATTGTGAACAAGGTTGCGTTGATTTCCGGCCTCTTCCCCGCTGAAGAAGCGGCAGGCGTGAGCGGACGCTCGTCTCGCGAGGAGGCGGAGGCGGCGGTTCGTGTGTTGCTGCGCTGGGCGGGGGACGACCCCACCCGCGAGGGTCTCATCGACACGCCAAAGCGGGTGGTGAAGGCCTACGAGGAGCTCTACGCCGGCTACGCCCAGGATCCCCAC
>DASZAZ010000079.1:0-5314 GCA_035944635.1 Microvirga sp. | reverse complement strand
GCGGCCCGCATCTTCGCACGATCGCGATGCCGCGGGACGCCAATCCGAGCGGCGACATCTTCGGCGGCTGGACGGTGTCGCAGATGGATCTGGCGGGCGCCACCTTCGCGGCGAAGCACGCGCAGGGGCGGGTCGCCACGGTGTCGATCGACGCCATGGAGTTCCTGCGCCCCATCGCGATAGGCGACGAGGTGTCCTGCTATTGCAGCCTCATGAAAGCCGGCGAGACCTCGCTCACCGTCAGGATCGAGACCTGGGCCAGCGCCCGCACCGGCGCCGACGAACCGGAAAAGGTCACGGAAGGCACCTTCACCTTCGTGGCCATCGACGAGAACGGGAAGCCGAGGCGGATCGAGAGCGGTCGAGGCGGCAAAGACTAGCCTCCGTTCCAGCCTTCATCCCGTCGGTGACAGCGCGGCGCGGATCGCCGGCGGGAGAGGCTGCCCCGGCATGGCTTCGAGGCGCTGCAGCAGGGCGAGCCAGCGCGACGGGCTTTCCGCCATGAGCAGCCGCGCGCTTCTCAAGGTCGCCTCAGGGTCGCCGTCCCGCAAGCGGTCCTCCACATTCTCGACCAGGCAATCGAGGAAGATCTCGGTGAGGAGTTGCAGCCCCCGGTGGTAGGCCTCCTCGGCTGTCGCATCTCCCTGCACCAGCGGCCATTGCCGCGCATAGACCGCGCGGATGCTGTGCAGCATGCGCTCCCCGTTCCGGGACGAGCTGGCGCTGTAGCGGCGATAACGCGTCACGGCCGGCGCCTGGTAGCAGCAGGCCCTGAACCGATGTGCCGCACGCAGGTAGAAGTCGAGATCGTCGGCGCCCCAGGGGTCGCGAAAGCCGCCCACGGCCTCCACGACCTCGCGACGGAACATCACCGAGGACGGAGGGATGATGTACCAGTCGAAGCGCAGCAGGGGCAGGTAGATGCTGGTTTGCGGTGGGGGCGGCGGCACCTCCCAGGGCACCGGCTCGCCCTCGAAACTCATCTCCTCGCGGGGGCCGACCGCGAAACCGGCTTCTGGATTTGCTTCCAGCGCGCGGATGCCGGCATCGAGGGCGTCCGGCAGCAGGTGATCGTCCGCATCGAGAAAAACGAAGTATCGACCGCGGCTCAAGGCAATGCCGGCGTTGCGCGCGAGTGCGGGGCCGGCCTTGTCCTGCCGCACCGTCCGCGTGCGCGGGTGGGCGTCGGCGACGGGCGCGACCGGCACGGGCGAGCCGTCATCGATCAGCACGACCTCGTAATCCGAGCAGGTCTGAGCCCCGACCGTTCGAAGCGTCTCGTCGAGCAGGGCAGCCTGGGCCTCGGAGCCCAGGTGGCATGGCATCACGATGGAGACCAGGGGCTTGGCCGGGTCCGCGGCTTGGAGCGGCATGGGTGAACCTCGCGGGTGGAGCGAAGGCTTCTAGGCGCGAAACGCTGGCAGGCCGCCAGGCCCAAGCATGCTAGGGCTCCCGAAGCGAAGGGCAGAACTACGAGGCACCGCGCTCCACCTCCTCCATCAGCTCGTCCGCCATGGCTTGCAGGCGCCCCTTCTCCTCGTCCGAAAAGAGGCGGGGTGAGGTGTCGATCACGCACAAGGAGCCGAGCACCAGACCTGCGGCCGTGCGCAAGGGAGCGCCCGCATAGAAGCGGATGCCCTTTTCGAGCACGAGGGGGTTGTCGGCAAAGCGCGGGTCCTTGGTGACATCCTCGGCCACCACCACCTCGTCGGTCGCCACCACGTGACCGCAGATGGAGACCTCCCGCGGCGCTTGCCGCGTCGCGTCGAGGTCCGGAGGCAGGCCGGTGGCCCCGGGCATCACCTGATGCTCCTCGTCGATGAGCGATACGAGCGCGATCGGCACGCCGAAGGCCTGCGCCACCCGTTTCGCGACTTCGTCGAGCTGCTGCTTGCGCTGCGCGAGGTTGAGGTCGCGCAAGGCCGCCAGCCGTTCATGCTCGTCGTCGCGGATCACGGGGGCGGTGCCCGCATCGGATGCGGGTTGCGCGACCCAAGCCTCGACCTGGCGCACAGCCGCATCGGTCGAGACCACCACCGCATTGGCTCCCATCTGCCGCGCCATGTCCTCCGTCTGCCCGCTCTGCGGAGGCGCGTTCCAGCAGCACACGAGAAGGCGCAGATGCGGTGCGCGCCGGCGCAGCCGCCGGCAGATGTAGCGCGCATAAACCTGCGGCTGCGGATGCAGGTAGGACAGGCAGACCACCTCGACGCCGGTGAGATCAAGCTGATTGAGGGCGCCTTCGCTGATGGAGATGGGCGGCAGCACCTTCGCGGCGATGCTCACCTCCTGCAGAACCTGCGCGAGCATCTCGGACGCCGCATCGTCGAGCTCCGTGCGGCCCGCGATGCACAAGACCTTGGGCTTCGCATCCGGGGCCAAAGCCGGGGCGGCAGCATCCGCTTCCTTCGCGGCGGCTTTGGCGGCCTTCTCGCCCACATGCTCGGCGATGTCGCGCACGACGCAGATCGCCGTGCTCGCCACGAGCCGGCGGTAGCCGGTATCGGACGTGCTGCGCTGGCGATCGTTCTCGGCCAGGCGAAGCGCCGGAATGGCCACGTGGTCGTAGAACTCGCGCGAGGAGTGCTCGTCCACATGGTTCTCCGCCATCTCGACGGCCTCTTCCAGGTTGCCCGCCAGAAGGCGCTGATAGAGGCGCTCCTCGGGGGCGAGCACCGGGTCGCTGCCCAGGAGCACGCCGAGGAATTCGAGCTGCGGCACGTAACGGCCGATCACCACGAGGCACACGGTGAGGGGCGTGGCGAGGAAGAGGCCCACCGGACCCCACAAGGTGGTCCAAAAGATCGCGGCCATGATGATCGCCAGCGAGGACAGGCCGGTGCTGGAGCCGTAGAGCCAGGGTTCGACCACGTTGTTGCTGATGAGTTCGGCCAACAGGAACAAGCCGATGACCCACAGCAGCATCGACCAGCCCGGGTCGACCGCGAAGGCCAGCGCGATCGGGAAGAGGGCTGCGAGGA
This sequence comes from Microvirga sp., assembly GCA_035944635.1. GTDB lineage: Bacteria > Pseudomonadota > Alphaproteobacteria > Rhizobiales > Beijerinckiaceae > Microvirga. The sequence continues at coordinate 2,333 of DASZAZ010000079.1, read as the reverse complement.
AGGGGCCGAGATAGGGCACGAAGCGCAGCACCGCCGCGAGCAGGCCCCATAGGACCGCGTTCGGAACGCCGATGAAGTAGAGGGCGAGCCCGATCGGCACCCCATAGGTGAGGTTCACGACGAGCTGCATGAGAAGATAGCGGCTGACGCGCGCCGCCGCGTCGTTGAGGGCTTGCGTGCTCTTGTGGAGGTCGCCGGCTCCCGCGAGCTTGATGAAGCGGTCGCGCAGGTCCTCCTTTTCCAGCAGGACGAAGATCACGAAGATGATCACGAGGCCCGCCATCGCGAGGGGTGCGAGAAGAGGGCCGATCACGGCCTGGATGATGTCGAGGGGCCGGGCTTCGGGACGCTCCAGCCGCACGGTGACGGGCTCCTGCGTCGCTCCTCCCAACGCGGTGCCGGAAGGAGCGGCCGGCTTATCCTTGTCGGGCCCGGAAATCTCCTTGCTGAGGTCCTGGATCGTGGTGGTGACCCGATCAACCACGCCACCACCCGGCGCGGAGGTCTGCAGCGCGCGGATCTTCTGGGTGATGGTGGCCTGATAGCTGGGAAGGTTGTTGGCGAGCTGCACGACCTGCCGGCCCACCACATAGGTGATCCCGCCGATGAGGGTGAAGGCGAGGGCGACCGCGAGCAGCACCGCAGCGATGCGGGGCAGCTTGAAGCGCCTGAACCAGTCGATGAGCGGCGTGAGGGCGAAGCTCAGAAGGATCGCCAGCGCGAAGGGGATGAAGATGTCCCGACCGAAATAGAGCCCCCCGATCGCCAAGACGATGCCGCCCGCCGTCAGCAGCGAGGAGTTGGCAGGAGCGGGGGCTGGTTGGGGAAGGGGGGCCGGATCGGCCATGGATCACACCTGCAGCTAGCTTAACCGCAGGACAACTCCATAGGGGCAGGTTGGATCCTGCCGGCGAGAGACCGCCGGTCGCACCGGCCCGGCCTGAAAGGGCGGGTCTCGAGCGGATGCGTGATGGTGTGCGGGGGCCTCCCGACCGCGAGGGCTCGCGTCAGCGGGCGTTCGGCAATGAGTGCAAGCCGCCGATCCCCTGAAGAGAGGGCGATCTCAGGCTCCAGGACCTGCTGGCGCGTGGTTCATACGCGCTGCAGGGGGCCATCAGAGCGTCCGGGAGGAGCGCCGGGCGGCTCCAGATGCTTCAATACTTGTAGCTCAAGCCCAGGCGAAACGTGTGAAAGTTCGGCTCCTGCGCGGCCGAGAGGCCAGTGAGCAGGACGCGCGGGGGGATCTCGTAACGGCCGAAGCTCGTGTAGCGATACTCTGCCCGTGTCGTGACGTTGCCGAAGAAGGCGTATTCGACGCCGCCGCCCACCGTCCAGCCGAAACGGTCGGTGTCCTGAGCCGTCTCCGAGAAGGTGCCGGCGGGGCAGAGAGGGCAAAGGCGTTGTCGATCTCGGCATAGACGAAACCGCCGGTGCCATAAACCAGGAGACGGTCCATGGCCACGCCGACGCGGGCGCGCACGGAGCTCTGCCAATTGACGTTGGTTCGTGCCGCGACGCCGATCGGGACACCAGCCGAGTTAGCCGCGAAGGAGCCCTCTATCGCGGAGAGTTCAAGGTCGCCTTCCGCCCCGAGGACGAACATGCCGAGCTGGACGTTGTAGCCCGTGTGCACACCCGCCACAGCGCCATCGATGTCGTACCGGGTCGAGACCGGCAGCGCCACCGGGGTTCCTGCGAAGAGCAGGCGTGAGCGGTCTTCGCCGGATGCATAACCCGCCTGAATGCCGAGATAGAACCCGCTCCAGGTGAACGCCGACGTGGTGGTGAAGAGGGAGGGCTCCGGTGCTTCCACGGGGTGCGGCTTGAAGACCAGCTTGTTGCGGACCGGGTCGTAATCCGCCGCTGAAGCCGGGCTCGCGAGAGCCGCCAACGCCGCGATGGTGAGAAGCAATGTGCGCACGATCAGAAAGCCCTGCATTCTGCACTGTCGAACCCAGGCCCACATCGAACGTGGTTGCCTGCGCCACCCGCGCTATCGTCTGAAATGCTCCGGTTATGGTTAACAAAGCCTTACCGAGGCCAACGCCCGGAGCCTTTCCGGCGCCAAGGCCTCGCCGCCTTGCCGCCCGGGTGGTGGGCCTCAGGTAAAGACCGACCGCACCCGGGGTCCACTCGGCTGGACGGACGAACTTGGCCTAAGACCTGGGCCTGGTCTCACGTCTCCAGAACCCTGCGCATGGTTTCGGCGAGTTCGGTTTTGCGGTATGGCTTCTTGAGGAGGGGTGTTGCGGGATCGGGCCGCCCGTGGTGCTCAAACACCTCCTCCGGGTAGCCGGACGTCAGCAGCACCTTCAGCTCCGGCCGGATCGCCC
>DASZAZ010000078.1:0-36592 GCA_035944635.1 Microvirga sp. | reverse complement strand
GATCATCGTGCACGGGGCGCGTGCGGCACCGCTCGTCCGGTGCCCTCCCTCCCTGTTTCTCACGCCGCCGGCTTGCCGGGGCTGCATGCGCCCCGTGCCCCCACCAGGGCACCAGGCACACACAAGGCCATGCCTCGCACCAACAGGTGGCGAGGGTATAGGCGCTTCTCCTGCGACCCTGCGCCCGCCTCGCCAAGACTCCCCGCAAACCCCATTTTCCGCTAGAACAAACATCGAACAAGCGAGGCGGCGGCGTGGACGAGAAGCTTGCGAAAAAGCTCAGGATCTTGGCCGATGCGGCGAAATACGACGCCTCTTGCGCGTCGTCGGGCGCCAAGCGCAAGACCGAAGCGGGCGGGCTCGGCTCGACCACCGGCGCCGGCATTTGCCACGCATATACGCCGGACGGGCGCTGCGTTTCGCTGCTGAAGATCCTGCTCACCAACTATTGCCTGTTCGACTGCGCCTATTGCGTGAACCGGCGCTCGTCCAATGTGCGCCGCGCCAAGTTTTCCGTCGACGAGGTCGTGACGCTGACGGTGGAGTTCTACAAGCGCAACTACATCGAAGGCCTGTTCCTGTCGTCGGGCATCATCCGCTCGCCGGACTACACCATGGAGCAGATGCTGCTCGTCGAAGAAGCTGCGCCGCGACCACGCCTTTCGCGGCTACATCCACCTCAAGACGATCCCCGAGGCGAGCCCCTGGCTCATCGAGGAGGCGGGGCTGTGGGCCGACCGGCTCTCGATCAACCTCGAACTCCCCACCGAACGCAGCCTGGAGCAGTTGGCGCCCGAAAAGGACGGGGCCTCCATTCAGGGTGCCATGGCGCAGATGCACGAGCGCATCGAGGAGGCCCGCGACGAGCGCCGCCGCTTCTCGCCGGCGGGCCAGTCCACACAGGTGATCGTCGGCGCCGACGCCACCACCGATGCCGATATCCTCGGCACGACCGCGAACCTCTACCATCGCTATGACTTGAAGCGCGTCTATTACTCGGCCTTCAGCCCGATCCCGGATTCCGCCGCGATTCTGCCCCTGAAGCCGCCGCCGCTGCAGCGGGAGAACCGGCTCTACCAGGCCGATTGGCTGCTGCGGCATTACGGTTTCGGCGTCGACGAGATCGCGGCCGGCGGCGAGAACGGCATGCTCGACTTGGCCGTCGATCCGAAGCTCGCTTGGGCGCTGAAAAACCGCCACCGCTTCCCCGTCGACGTGAACCGCGCCGAGCGCGAGATGCTGCTGCGCGTCCCGGGCCTCGGGGCGCGGGCCGTGGACAAGATCGTCGCGGCGCGCCGGCACACGACCCTGCGCATGGACGACCTCGCGCGGCTCACCAACGGGCTGAAGCGCGCCCGTCCGTTCCTCGTCGCGGCCGACCACACGCCGGGATCGAGCCTCGACGAAGCGCGCCTGCGCGAACGGCTCGTCGAGAAGCCCGAGCAGTTGAGCCTGTTCGCATGATGGCCGCTCTCGTTTCGGATGCCGCGATGGCCTGCCCTCCCCCTCGCGGACGGGGACAATGGAGCGGTTATGAGCTTGCGCCGCATCACGCTGAAAGATGGCGCGGATCTCTCAGGGTTTCGCCGGGCGGTCCGAATGCTCGCGGCCGAGGAACTGGCGCCGCAGCATGTGGTGTTCGCGCTCAGCGACAGCCCGGATCTGTTCGGCGGCGAGGCGGCGCGCGAAGCCCCGCCCGTCTCCCTGCCGCGCCGCGTCGGCGAACTCGTGGAAGGTGTGGTCTGCCATTCCGATCCCGAGCGCTATGCGCTCCTCTACCAGCTCGTCTGGCGGGTGCTGAACGGGGAGCGGGAGCTCCTCGACATCGCGAGCGATCCACTCGTGCACCGGCTCACGCTGATGGCCCGCGCGATCCGGCGCGATCTGCACAAGATGCACGCCTTCGTGCGGTTCCGGCAGGTGGAGACGCAAGGAGGCGAGCGCTTCGTGGCCTGGTTCGAGCCCGACCATCATATTCTGGAGGCCGCCGCGCCCTTCTTCGTGGAGCGCTTCGGCTCGCTTCATTGGTCGATCCTGACGCCCCGGGGCTCCGCCCACTGGGACCGGCAGGCGCTCACCTTCGGCCCGCCCGCGCGGCGTGAGGATGCGCCGGAGGACGATGCCTTCGAGGAGGGCTGGCGCGGCTATTACGAGAGCACCTTCAACCCGGCGCGGGTGAACCCGACCGCCATGCGGGCCGAGATGCCGAAGAAGTATTGGCGGAACCTGCCCGAGGCCGCGTCGATCCCCCGCCTCGTCCAAACCGCGCCCCAGCGCGTTACCCGCATGATCGAGCAGGAGGCCACCATGCCGGCAAAGCGCAATCCGGACCGCGCCGTCGAGGCGATGTGGGACCAGGAGCCGAAAACCCTGGACGAGCTCAACGCGATCATCGCTAAGGCAGGCCCGCTGGTGCCGGGCGCCACGCAGGCCGTGTTTGGCGAGGGCCCGGCCCATGCCGATGTGGTGTTCGTGGGCGAGCAGCCGGGCGATCAGGAGGATCTGCAGGGCCGGCCGTTCGTTGGTCCCGCGGGCCAGCTTCTCGCCCGCGCCATGGGCGAGGTCGGCATCGACCGCAGCCGCGCCTATCTGACGAACGCCGTGAAGCACTTCAAATTCGAGCTGAAGGGCAAGCGGCGCATCCACCAGAAGCCCACGACGGGCGAGGTGAAGCATTACCGGCCCTGGCTGCTGAAGGAGCTGGAGCTCGTGCGCCCGAAGCTCGTGGTGGCTCTCGGGGCCACCGCGGTGCTGGCGCTGACGGGCAAGCCGACGCCGGTCACCCGCGCCCGCGGCCGGGCGGAATTCGGGCCTTACGCCGGCTACGTCACCGTGCACCCGTCCTATCTTCTGCGGCTCCCCGACGAGGAGACGAAGCGGCGGGCCTACGAGGAGTTCCTGGGCGACCTCGCCCGCGTCCGCGATCTGGCGCAGGCCGACCCGCAGACGGGCGAGCTGCCGCTGGCGGCCGAGTAGCGGAAGCGTTTTCGAGCGAGGTGGATGCCGGCTCGCGTGAAGACAACGTGTCACCAATAAGAGGGATCGTCCCGCGGCAGAGGGACGATCCTTAAAGTTTGAGGCTCATGGTGAGCGCCGCGGCCTTGGACCCGTCGGGCTTCGCGTAGTAGCCGGCCCGGCGCCCCACGGTCTCGAAGCGCAGGCGGCGGTAGAGCGCAAGCGCCGGCGCGTTGCCCTCCTCGACCTCCAGATGCACCGTGCGGACACCCGCGCGCGCCAGCTCGTCGAGATGATGCTGCAGGAGCGGGCGCGCATGGCCCCGTCCGCGGCAATCGGGCCGGATCGCAATGGTGAGAATCTCGGCCTCGTCCAGCACCCGGCGCGAGAGCGCGAAGCCGAAGGGATCGCGGGCGCGGGGCAGGAAGATGCCGTCCGCCACCACGTTGCGGTCAGCGAGCAGCCGCTCGAATTCGAATGAGCCCCAGGCGCGCCCGAAGGCAGCGGCGTGGATGTCGGCGAGGGCACCCGCGTGCTCGCTGCCCAAGGGGGTGATCGGCATGAGCGCCGGCTCCGGCTGGAGCCAGGGCCGCAGCCACGCCTCCCAGAGGCCGAAGAGATTGAGGGGCCAGGAGAGCGGCGTCATGCTCCGCTCCCTGCCGAGCAAGCGGGGCGCTGGTGTCGGGGGTGCGGTGTCATCGTCAGGTAACCGTCAGGCGCTCTGGCGCGGCAGGCGGGCCGCGTCCTGCGGCTTGGCGTCGGGGCCGCGCAGATAGAGGGGTTTCGGGAGCGCGTGCGCCGGATCGGCGATCAGCCCGAGGCGGGCCACGAGGGCAATCTCGGGCGCCGGCGCGGCTCCCGCCGCATGGGCCTCGATGCCCTGGATGCCGGCTTCCGCGGCCACCGCGCGGGCAGCCGAGCCCGTCAGCGTCACGGGGCCGGTGCCCATCATGCGCACCGCGTCGCGGATGGCCGTGAGGGTCGGGGGCACGACGATGCGCCCGCCCGGCGCCACGGCCTGGAAGTACACCTGCCCGTGCCGGGCATCGATGGTGGCGGCCATGAGGTGGCGCGGTTCGCCCATGAGGGCCGCGAGATGCGCCGAGAGGGTGGTGACGCCGACAACCGGGACGCCTGCGGCGAGCCCGATGGCGCGGGCGGCGGCAATGCCGACGCGCAGGCCCGTATAGCTGCCCGGGCCCACCGTGACCGCGATCCGGTCGAGGGACGCGAACCCGCCCTCGACCCCGGCCACCACCCGGTCGACGAGCGGCAGCAGCGCCTCCGCATGGCCGCGCTCCATGGGGATCTGCTCGAGCGCGAGCGGCTCCACCTCGCCCGATTGGATCACGCAGGCCGAGCAGGCCTGCAGGGCGGTATCGATGGCCAGAATCCGCAACTCTCAGCGCTCCTTGGGCGTCGCATCCGGCGGACCATGGCGCAAAAGGGTTAAAAAGCGAAGCTCACCCTTCAGCGCAGCCAAGGGCCGCGAAGCCACTTTCGCCCGCTAGCGAAGCCACCCGTCGAGGAGGGGCAGGCTCACGAGGGCGGCGCCGGCGATGAGGGCGTAACAGACGCGGCGGAACACCACCTCGTCGGCGAGCCAGAACAGGCGCGAGCCGACCGCGAGCCCACCCGCATATGCGGGTCCGACGAGGAGGGCGAGGCCCAAGACCGAGAGGGTGAGAAGGCCGCTGTAGAGATAGGCGGCGGCACCGAGAAAGGTCGAGATGAAGAAGTAGAGGACGATGTTGAACCGCACGGTGGTGGCGGGGATCGCGCCGCCGAGCCAATAGGCCACCACGGGCGGCCCGCCCACCTGCGCGGCCCCGCCGAGCACCCCGGCGATACTGCCGACGCCCACCGCGAGCGGCAGCGCCGGGCGGCCGCGGTAGCGCCAGCCCGACACCAGGAGCACGAGAAGGCTCAAGGTGAGCAGCGCAATGCCCCAGCGCAGGGCCACCGGATCGGAATGGGTGAGAAGCCAGGTGCCCAGCGGCACGCCGAGCATGGCGCCTGCCGCCATGGTGGCGACATCGCGCTTGTCGGCCCCGCGCCAGGCCCTCGGGACGAGCCCGAGGGCTCCGACGCCGTCGATGAGCAGCAGGAGCGGCGCGGCCATCTGCGGGCCCACCACGGTGCTCGCGAGCGGCACGAAGATCAGCGCGCCGCCGAAGCCTGAGAACCCGCGGGCGAGGCCCGCCACCAGCGCCGAGACCAGAAGGAAGGCGAGGCTGCCCGTGGAGAGGGTGTCGAGAAACGAAAACACGGCCGATCCTTGCGATCGGCCGTGTAGCCTGAGCATCCGGTCAAGTCACGGACAAAGGACCGGCCTCCTGTGCCTCAAGCCGGTCGTCAGATCGCCTGAACCTCGCGCACGTCGGGGAGGAAGTGGCGCAGCAGGTTCTGGATGCCGTGCTTCAGGGTCGCGGTCGAGGAGGGGCAGCCCGAGCACGCGCCCTTCATGGCGAGGTAGACGATCCCGTCCTTGAAGCCCCGGAAGGTGATGTCGCCGCCGTCGCCCGCCACCGCCGGGCGGATGCGGGTTTCGAGCAGCTCCTTGATGGTCTCGACCGTCTCGGCATCGGCGGGCTCGAAGAACTCCTCGCCCTCGTCGCTCACATGTGAGCCCTGGTCGAGCAGGACCGGCGTGCCGCTCATGAAGGTTTCCATGATGGCGCCGAGGATCGCGGGCTTCAGGTGCTGCCATTCGCCGTCGGTCTTGGTGACCGTCACGAAGTCGTGGCCGAAGAACACGCCAGCAACGCCGGGGATCTCGAACAGGCGCTGGGCCAGGGGCGAGCGGGTGGCGCTCGCGGCGTCGCGGGCGTCGTAGGTGCCCTCCGGCATCACCACGCGGCCGGGCAGAAATTTGAGGGTCGCCGGGTTCGGCGTCGCTTCGGTTTGGATGAACATCGCGTCAGGTCTCCGCGCCGGTTCAAGGCCGGCCGAGGGGCTTAGAATGGTTCTAACAGATCTCAGGCTTCATGTGGAATCGCGGAAGCCGGATTCCAAGCGGGAGACTAACCCGCCAAGGCGTCGATCTCGTCGTCAGGCGCGTGCCAACGCGGCCCACTGGTGAGGCATCAGACGTCGAGCGTCCCTGGAGCCTAACCCGCCAGCGCGTCGATCTCGTCGTCGGAGAGACTCCCGGGCACGATGACGATCGGAATGGGAAAGGTCGACGCGGCCTTGCCCGCAATGGAGGACACCAGCGGCCCCGGCCCCTCCTTGCCGGTGCCGGCGGCGAGCACGAGGAAGGAGATGTCCTCATCCTCCTCGATCAGCTTGGTGATGGAGGCGGACTTCTCTCCGACGCGGATCACCTGCTCGGGGTCGAGGCCGGCGGCGGCGCGGGCTTCCTTGGCGGCCTCTTCGAGCCGCTTCTCGGCCTCTTCCTGGGCCTCCGCGATCATGGCCTCGCCGACGCCGATCCACTCGAAATTGTCGGGCGGATCGACCACGGCCAGCATCACCATGCTGGCGCCGGTGCGGCTGGCGCGCCGGGCCGCGAAGTGGACCGCGCGGGCGCATTCCGGCGTGTCGTCCACCACCACCATGAATTTCGGCCGGTGGCCGCTCTCGTAGGATCGCCGTTGTGTGCCGCTCACGCTGGGGCCCCTTCGGCCGTTGCTGCCATGGATCGCCGCTGTGTGCCGCTCAAAAGGATGTCCCCGTACCGATCGAGGCTGTGGCTCGTGGCTGTACACCGCTCACGTCGCTCCCCCTTCGGCCGCCGCTGCTGTGGATCGCCGCTGTGTGCCGCTCAAAGAGCCGCTCCTCTGGCACCGGTTCGATGGTCCCCCAAACCTGCCCCAGGGGCAAGCCCGGCGCCCGTTCAGCGCGGCCGCACGAAGCCGACGATGTCCTTCACCGCGTCCATGGTCTCGCGGGCGATCACGCGGGCCCGATTCGCGCCCTCGATCAGCACGCCGTCGATGTAGCCGAGATCGTCCATGAGCCGGCGCATCTCGCCCGCGATGGGAGCGAGGCGCTGCACGGACACGTCGACGAGCGCCGCCTTGAAGGCGGAGAACTGCGAGCCGCCATGCTCGCGGAGCACGTCGTCCACGGTCGATTCGGTGAGCGCCGCGTAGATCGCGACCAGGTTCTCGGCCTCGGAGCGGCCCGCGAAGCCCTCCTTGTCGGTGGGCAAGGGCTCCGGGTCGGTTTTCGCCTTGCGGACCTTCTGGGCGATGGTGTCGGCATCGTCCGTGAGGTTGATGCGCGAGTAGTCGGACGGGTCCGACTTCGACATCTTCTTGGTACCGTCGCGCAGGCTCATGATCCGCGTCGCCGGCCCCTGGATCAGGGGCTCGGTGAGGGGGAAGAAGGCGTCGCCGAAGCCGTGCTCCGCGATCGGCTCGGCCCAGTCGTTGTTGAACTTCTGGGCGATGTCGCGGGTGAGTTCGAGATGCTGCTTCTGGTCCTCGCCCACCGGCACATGCGTCGCGCGGTAGACGAGAATGTCCGCCGCCATGAGCATCGGATAGGCGAAGAGGCCGACCGACGCATTTTCGCGGTCCTTGCCGGCCTTCTCCTTGAACTGCGTCATGCGATTCGCCCAGCCCATGCGGGCGACGCAGTTGAAGATCCAGGCCAGTTCCGCGTGCTCGGAGACCTGGCTCTGGTTGAAGACGATGTGCTTCTTCGGGTCGATGCCGGCCGCGAGGAAGGCCGCAGTGACCTCGCGGATCTGCCGCGTCAGTTCCTTGGCGTCCTGGGGCACGGTGAGCGCGTGCATGTCCACGACGCAATAGATGCAGTCGTGGGTCGCCTGCATGTCGACGAAGCGCTTGATGGCGCCGAGGTAATTGCCGAGGTGGAGATTTCCCGTGGGTTGGACGCCCGAGAAAACCCGCTGCTGGAAGGTCGCCATCGTGATCTAGAAGCCCTGATCGGAGAGGCCGGCCTTATGCAAGCCCGCACTCCCAGGCGCAAGGGGCAGGGCTCATCCCTCCCTGCCAAAGGAGGGTGGCCTCGCGTGAGCGAGGTCGGGTGGGATGAGAGCTCAATGCTGGGAAGTGGGTGGTTCACCCCACCCGGCCGCTGCGCGTCCACCCTCCCCTGAGCGGGGAGGGATGCTATTCCTCGCCGGTCACGCCGGCCGCATCCTGGGCCTTGAGCACGTCGGGCCTGGGCATCGAGATGATGTTGTAGCCCGAATCCACGAAATGGATCTCGCCCGTGACGCCGCCCGAGAGGTTCGAGAGCAGGTAGAGGGCCGATCCGCCGATCTCCTCCGTCGTGACCGTCCGGCGCAGGGGAGCATGGGCCTTCTGGTGGGTGTACATGAGCCGCGCATCCGCGATGCCGGCACCCGCCAGCGTCCGCACGGGACCGGCCGAGATCGCGTTGACGCGGATCCCGTCGGGGCCGAGGTCGGAGGCGAGATAGCGCACGCTGGCTTCCAGCGCGGCCTTGGCGACGCCCATCACGTTGTAGTTCGGCATCACGCGGGTGGAGCCGCCATAGGTGAGGGTGAGCAGCGAGCCGCCGTGGCGCATGCGCTTTGCGGCCCGCTGCGCCACTTCCGTGAACGAGAAGGCGGAGATCACCATGGTGCGGCTGAAATTGTCCCGCGTGGTCACGTCCACGTAGCGGCCCTTCAGCTGCGCCTTGTCCGAGAAGCCGATGGCATGGACCACGAAATCGAGGCTGTCCCAGCGGGCATCGAGGGCCGCGAAGGCGGCATCGACGGAGGCGATGTCCTCCACGTCGCAGGGCACCACGAGATCGGAGCCGATCGACTTGGCGAGCGGCGCCACGCGCTTGCCCAGGGCCTCGCCCTGGTAGGTGAAAGCAAGCTCGGCCCCGTGTTCGGCCAAGATCTTGGCGATGCCCCAGGCAATCGAGTGGTCGTTCGCGACGCCCATGATGAGGCCGCGCTTCCCCTGCATCAGACCGGTCACTCGATCCCCCTTGTGCTCCGGCTCCGTCGGGCGCGCTACCTTGGCGTCAGGCGCAGCGTCGCGGGCCACGATGGCCGTATCGTTGAGCATGTCCATGCGGGCGCCCCTTGTGATCCGGGGCTTGTCGCACGCGCCCATTTCTAAGATGTGACGGCTAACCCTTAACGGGTTCTCCCCCGGGCCGCCACGCCCGGCCCTCCTTTAGCGTCCTACCGCCGCAGGGCCGGGTTCTGGTTTCGTCTGGGATGGCGGGATCGAGGGGCCGGTTCGGCCCCCTCGATCATGAGAGCGCGGCAGGCGAGAGCCAAGGCGTTATCAGGCGTCGTAGCGCTTCAGGACCAGGGTGGCGTTGGTGCCGCCGAAGCCGAAGGAGTTGGAGAGCACCGTGTCGATCTTGGCGTTGTCGACGCGCTCGCGCACGATGTTCATGTCGGCGACGGCCGGGTCGATCTCCTCGATATGGGCGCTCTCGCAGATGAAGCGGTTCTTCATCATCAGGAGCGAGTAGATCGCCTCCTGGACGCCCGTGGCGCCGAGCGAATGGCCCGTGAGGGACTTCGTGGCGGCGATCGGCGGGCATTTCTCGCCCGAGCCGAACACCTCGCGGATCGCCTCGATCTCCTTCAGATCGCCCACCGGCGTCGCGGTAGCATGCGGGTTGATGTAGTCGATCGGGTCTTTGACGGTGGAGAGCGCCATGCGCATGCAGCGCACCGCGCCCTCGCCCGACGGCGCCACCATGTCGTAGCCGTCGGAGGTGGCGCCGTAGCCCACCACCTCGCCGTAGATGCGGGCGCCGCGGGCCTTGGCGTGCTCCAGCTCCTCCAGGACCACGACGCCGGCGCCGCCCGCGATCACGAACCCGTCCCGGTTCACGTCGTAGGCCCGCGAGGCGGTGGCGGGCGTGTCGTTGTATTTCGTCGACATGGCGCCCATGGCGTCGAACAGCACCGAGAGGGTCCAGTCGAGCTCCTCGGAGCCGCCGGCGAACATCACGTCCTGCTTGCCGTACTGGATCATCTCGTAGGCGTTGCCGATACAGTGGTTCGAGGTCGCGCAGGCCGAGGAGATGGAATAGTTCACGCCGCGGATCTTGAACCAGGTCGCGAGCGTCGCCGAGGCCGTGGAGGCCATGGCCTTCGGGACCGCGAAGGGCCCGACGCGCTTCGGGCCCTTGGCCCGGGTCACGTCCGCGGCTTCGACGATGGCGCGGGTCGAAGGACCGCCGGAGCCCATGATGATGCCGGTGCGCTCGTTCGAGACGTCGCCGTCCTCGAGCCCCGCATCGCGGATGGCCTGATCCATGGCCACGTGGTTCCAGGCTGTGCCCCCGCCATGGAAGCGCATGGCGCGGCGGTCGACCGCCTCCTCGGCATTGAGGGTCGGGGCGCCATGGACCTGGCAGCGGAACCCGAGCCGCTCGTAATCCGCGGCCTTGGAGATGCCGGACTTCGCCTCGCGCAAGGAGGCCAGGACCTCCTGCGTGTTGTTGCCGATGGACGAGACGATCCCCATCCCGGTGACGACGACCCGCCTCATTGCGCACTCCTGTTCGCGCTTGTGGTTCGCGCTCATGGGGCTTTAGCCCACGCCACAGACGTAAGGCCGCGCCCGTTCGTTCTCAACGGTGGGTGCCAAAACCGGATGGGTTTCGGCGGTTTCGAGAGGTTTTAGCCCCCGGCGGCGGGCTGGTCGGCCTGGAACAGGCCGACGCGCAGGTCCTTAGCCTCGTAGATGCGGCGTCCGTCGGCTTCGAGCCAGCCGTCGGCGATGCCGAGCACGAGCTTGGAGCGGAACACCCGCTTGAAGTCGATGCCGTAGACCACCTTTTTGTGGCTCGGGAGCACCTGATCGGCGAACTTCACTTGGCCGACGCCGAGCGCCCGGCCCCGGCCCGGGGAGCCGAGCCAGCCGAGATGGAAGCCCACGAGCTGCCAGAGCGCGTCCACGCCGAGGCAGCCCGGCATCACCGGATCGCCCTTGAAGTGGCAGGGAAAGAACCAGAGGTCCGGCCGGATATCGAGTTCGGCCACCACATGCCCTTTGCCGTTGGCCCCGCCGTCCTCGCCGATGGAGGTGATGCGGTCGAACATCAGCATCGGGGGCAGCGGCAATTGCGCGTTGCCGGGACCGAACAGCTCTCCCCGCCCGCAGGCCAGGAGTTCCTCGTAAGTGTAGCTCGACTGCCGGGCCATGCGGGTGGGCGGTCCTTTCATCAAAACGTCACAGGAGCGGGCGAAGGCTTCACGAGCCCAGCGTTCCGCCGCAAGCCCCAGCGTGGCCATGGGCTCGGGCCAGGGCCACTAGCACAGCCGCGCGGTGCATCAAAGGGAGCGTTGCCGCGAAAACGGCACCTTTGTCGCGTGAATGCGGGGGTGTTGGCGGGGCGGGGCTGGTTGCGGGCTTTCGTGCTCCTGCCTATAGAGTAGCTTTCATGAAAGACGCAGCCGTGCGTTCCGTTCCAGCCATGACCGAAGCCTCGTCTCTTGCCGCCCGCTCGGGGCGCCCGTCGGCCCCCACGGGTCGACCCGGCTGCCCCCTGTCGGATCTGCGCGACAAGCTGCGCCGAGTGGGTCTGCGCCCCACGCGTCAGCGGGTGTCCTTAGGCTGGCTGCTCTTCGCCAAGGGCGACCGGCACATCACGGCCGAGATGCTGTTCGACGAGGCCTCTCGGGCCCGCGTGCCGGTGTCGCTCGCGACCGTCTACAACACCCTGCACCAGTTCACGGATGCCGGGCTCCTGCGCCAGCTCGCGGTGGACGGGACCAAATCCTACTTCGACACGAACCCCACCGAGCACCACCACTTCTTCCTCGAAGACGAGGGCGCGCTCATGGACATGCCCTCCGAGGGCATCACGGTCGCGGACCTCCCCGAGCCGCCGCCGGGCATGGAGATCGCAGGCGTCGAGGTGATCGTGCGTCTGAAGCGCAAGGATACCTAAAGGGCTCCGGCTCCCTCCGCTCCTTCAAGCTTCAGGAGCAAGCGTCCCTCTCCCTTGTCCCGTTCGGGGTGACGCCCCAGAGGCGATCCCGACCGGTGGGCTATTCCACCTTCTCGTTCGGATAGACGCCCCAGAGGCGGTCCTGGCGGATGAAGCCGTCGAGGTCCCGTGCGCCCTCCATCAGGATCGCGACCCGGCACCAGGTGCCGCTGCACTGCTTCACGTTGGCGATGACGCCTGGCTGCAGGCGGGCGACCACGGCGCTGCGCTCGTCCGCCTCGTCGAGGAGAGGAATCGGCGGCACCTCGCCCTTGGCCCAGGGCATGACGAGGGCCGTGCGGCGGCCGGACAGGAGCGAGTGGAGCACCCAGCCCTCCGTGCCCTCCGCATCGCGGATGCGGCGCCAGGTTTCGTATTCGGCGACGATCTCCACCGGCAGCCCCGCGCGCTGGAACACCCAGGCGGTGCGGTGGTCCTTGGAGGGGCCTTCGCGAAGATTCACCCGGTCGGTCTTGAGGCTCACATAGCGGGGCACGGGGAGCCCGGTGCCCAAACGCCCACCCGGCGCCGGCGCCTGAGCGGCGGCCGGCAGGGCGGCGAAGCCGGCCAGGAGGCCCGCGAGGAGGCCTACGAGGAGGCCCGCGACGAGCCCCGCCCGGACCGCGACGTGGCCCCCCTGACCCCGGACGATGGCGAGAACGGTCTTGCGCATGGCTCCCTCGCATCGGATTGTCTTGACGGTTGCCTCTGGTAGAGAGGCCGGGCGAGCCCTGCCACGCGGCGGCTCGTCGCCTTTCCATCGCCGAGGCAGGGTTAAGGGGCCGTAAAGCCGGACCCGCTCCGTGCCCGAAACCCGTCCCCGGGACGTCAATCCCGGCCCGTGCCCGAAACCCGCCTGGGACCCTGTGAAGAGCCGATGAAGAAGAGACCTGTCGTTGTCGTCACCCGCCGCCTCCCGGACGTTGTCGAGACGCGCATGCGGGAGCTCTTCGAGACGAGGCTCAACCTCGAGGACAAACCGCTCTCGTCCGCGGACCTCGTGGAGGCGGTGAAAACCGCCGACGTGCTCGTTCCCACCGTTACCGACGAGATCGACTCCTCCGTGTTGGCCCAGGCCGGGCCGAACCTGAAGCTCATCGCCAATTTCGGCAACGGCGTGGACAACATCGACGTTCAGGCCGCGCTCTCGCGGGGCATCACCGTCACCAACACGCCGGGCGTGCTCACGGACGACACGGCCGATCTCACCATGGCCCTCATCATGGCGGTGGCCCGGCGCATCCCGGCCGGCGCCCGCGTGATCCCGGACGACGAGTGGAGCGGCTGGTCGCCCACCTGGATGCTGGGCTCGCGCATCACCGGCAAGCGACTCGGCATCGTCGGCATGGGCCGCATCGGCCAGGCGCTCGCCCGCCGCGCCCGCGCCTTCGGCCTTCAGATCCATTACCACAACCGCCGCCGGGTGCCCCAGCGCATCGAGGAGGAGCTGGAGGCCACCTATTGGGAGAGCCTCGACCAGATGCTCGCCCGCATGGACGTGGTGTCGGTGAACTGCCCCCACACGCCGGCGACCTATCACCTCCTCTCGGCGCGCCGCCTCAAGCTCCTCAAGCCCAGCGCCATCCTCGTGAACACCGCCCGCGGGGAAGTAATCGACGAGACCGCCCTCGCCCGCCTCCTTGAAGCCGGCGACCTCGCGGGCGCGGGCCTCGACGTGTTCGAGCACGAGCCCGCGGTGAGCCCGCGTCTCATCAAGCTCGCCCGCCAGGGCAAGGTGGTGCTCCTGCCCCATATGGGCTCGGCGACGCATGAGGGCCGCGTCGACATGGGCGAGAAGGTGATCGTGAACATCAAAACCTTCATGGACGGCCACCGCCCGCCGGACCGGGTTCTGCCCAGCATGCTGTGAGCACCATCCCTCCCCAGCCTGAGGGAGGGTGGCCTCGCGTGAGCGAGGTCGGGTGGGATGAGAGCTCAAATTGGGGAGGTGGATGCTTCCACCCCACCCGCCCTGCGCCCACCCTCCCCTGGCGGGGAGGGATCACCGCAGGGTGGCCGCGATCTCATCCGCGGCGCGCTCACCTTCCCCCCAGGCGCCGCCCACCGTACCCCATTGCTCCCGCGAGAGCGCTTCGCCGGCAAACCAGATCCGTTCGCCCAGGGGCACCTTCAGGCGCTCGCGCACCGGGGCGAAGCCCGGCGGGACCACGGCCCAGGACGCGCGCGACCACGGATCGCTCCGCCATCCGGTCGCGTGCGGGATGCTCAAGCTATGCAGAGCCCGGGCTCCGAAATGCTCTGCCAAGACCAGGCGGGCCAAGCGCGCGGCGGCGTGCGGATCGCGCCCGTCGAGGCGCTCCGCCGTAGGCAGGTCGAGTTCGAAGAAGTGAAACGGCGTCCCGTCGATCCGGGTCAGCAGGCCGGGCGGGTTGTGGCGCCCACCCACGAGGTTGGCGAGCCGGTCGGCCCCCTGAAACGGCGCCGTGGGCCAATGCAGCACCACATGCTCGTAGACCCCGCGGGTGAAGCCGTGGATCGCCTGTGCATGCGCGGCCGGAAGCGCCGGCGTAAACCGCAGGATCTCCTGCTGCAGCACCGCGACCGGAGCCGTGATGACGACGGCCCGCGCCTGCAAGGCGCCGGCGGCGGTCTCGACCCGCACCCCGGTGCCGGACCAGTCCACCCGCTCGACCGCCACCCCGAGCCGGATCGGCAGCCCGCGGGCCAGCCGCGCGAGATAGGCGCCGAGCCCGCCCGCGATGAAGCGGTTGTCGGCATATTCCATGCTCGGGAAATCGTGCAGGCTCACCTCGTCGAGGGGACGCCCGGAAACGAGCCCATGCACCAGGGCGACCCGCCTCCCCCAGGGCCCCATGGGCCCGAGCGCCGCCGCGGCCGGCCGGTCGGCGGGGCTGCGCGCCGCCCGCGTCATGGCGTTGTCGGCCGCTGCGAAGGCGCGGTCCATGAGGCGGTTTTCCTGCTTGGTCCCCCATCGGCGCCCGACCACCAGATGCCCTTCCACCGGCGCCCGACGCAGGGGCTCGCCGCGGGCGTAGCCGAGTTGCACCAGCGGATTCACGGGACCGGCATGGAGCCAGTGGGCGCCGAGATCGACGGGATGCCCGCGCATGGCCACGGTGACGGCCCGACCGCCGACGCGATCGCGCGCTTCCAGCACGGCGACGCCCAAGCCGTGGGCGCTCAGACGCCGCGCAGCACCGATGCCGGCGGCGCCGGCGCCGATCACTACCACATCGGGGTTCGCGGGCAGATCGGCGAGAGGCGGGACGCTCGCGGGCTTCATGGCAGATCGGCGAGAGTTGGCACGCTGACGGGCATCATGGGAAAGGGGTTCGCTCCGGGGGCAAGGGGATCAGGCGCGCGGTCCCCCACGGGCTTGCGGCGCCTCCCTCCTCAAGTAAAGTCCGCGCCACCCTTTCGGAGGGGCTCCGCTCCCGCCAAGAACCAAGAAGGCGAACCGCCCATGCGCCCGCACCGGCTCCCGGCTGCAATATCTAAGGCCCAACCGCGATGGTGATCCGCTCCGCCCTGGCCGCGTGGCGTCAGGTGTTCTCGCCGGCGCTGCGCGGCATCCTGGTGAAGTCGCTCGCGCTCACCCTCGCGCTCCTCGCCTTCATCTGGTTTGCGCTGACGAAGCTCTTCAGCACCTATCTCGAAGGACATTCGATCAGCGCGGATTACCCGATCCTCGACGCCTTCGCGTTCTTCCTCGCGGGCGCGGGCCTCTTCGTGGCGCTGGCCTATCTTCTCCCGGCGGTATCGGTGCTGGTGGCGGGCTATTTCCTGGACGACGCCGCCGAGGTGGTGGAGCGCACGGACTTTCCGGGCGAGGCGCCGGGGCAGCCCCTCGCGCTCGGGCGTGCGCTCCTCTATGGCCTGCGCTTCGCCGGGCTGTCGCTCCTCGTCAATCTCGCGGCCTTGATCCTGTTCTTCGTGCCGGTCGTGAACATCGCCGTGTTCTTCGCGGCGAATTCCTATCTGCTGGGGCGCGAGTATTTCGAACTCGCCGCTGGGCGCTTCCTGCCCATGCCGGAGGTGACGCGGCTGCGGATGGAGAACCGCCCTACGGTGCTGGCCGGCGGCGCGCTTCTCGCAGGGCTCGTGCTGGTGCCGTTCCTGAACCTGCTCACGCCGCTGTTCGGCGTCGCCCTCATGGTTCACCTGCACAAGCGCCTCAGCGCCCGCGCCATCGGCACGCGCAAGGACCCGCTGATCACCGGCGCGCGCTAAAGGCGGGCGATCCGCTTATCCTATAGCCTGCGCCTCAGCGCGGGCCGCCGCTCGCCTGCTGGCCGATCGCCGGGCCCGAGGCGCGCCCGGGCTGGAAGTTGGACTCGTCGCCATGGGAGCGGGGCGCGAGATCGTCCGGGGCCGCGGAGGGAACCGCCGCCCGGCGCAGGTCGAACTGCCCGGACTTGCGGAAGCGCACGAGATAGGACGGCACGATGGCCTCCGGCGCCGTTGGGGTGATGCCGATCCCCTCCAGGGTGCGGCCCTCCCGGCGTGCCTCCTCCGAGACCACGTTGTCGCTCTCCAGGAGCGTGACCTGATCGCGGGTGATCACGAAATCCCGCGGCATGAGGCCGAGGCTGAAGCGATCGAGGGTGCCGAGCACCGTGCCCTGCACCCGGGCGACGGACCAGGGCAGCGGCAGGATCGGGCGGCGCCGCTCCGTGGTGGCGAGCACGTATTCCACGAGCTCGCGCAAGGTTTTCACCTCGGGCCCGCCGAGTTCGTACACCCGCCCGCCCGGGATCGACCCGTCCACGGCGCGCGCGATCGCCTCCGCGACGTCGCCTGCATAGACCGCCTGGAAGCGGGTGTCGGCGCCGGCGAGCGGCATCACGGGAAGAGTGCGGGCGAGGCCTGCAAAGCGGGTAAAGAAACCGTCGCCCGGCCCGAACAGCACGGAGGGGCGAAACACGGTGGCATCGGGCCTGGCCGCAAACAGCCCGGCCTCGCCTTCCGCCTTGGAGCGGGCATAGAGCGACTCGGACGCGGCATCGGCGCCGATGGCCGACACGTGGATCACACGGGCATCCGGCGCCGCGGCGCGGGCGATGAGCCCCGGACCCTCGGCCTGCAGGGCGCCGAAGCCTTGAGCGCCGCTCTCCTGCAGGATGCCGACGAGATTGATCACGTGGTCGGCCTTGGCGACCGCATGCGCCACCGACTCGGGGTAGCGCAGATTCGCCTGTACCACATGAATCTGGCCCACCATCCCTAAGGGCTGGAGATGGCCTGCGAGCTCCGGCCGGCGCACGGCGACGAGCACGCGGTAACCGCGCTTGGCGAGCGCGCGCACCACGAAGCGGCCCAGGAAACCTGAGCCGCCGAACACCGTGACGAGTTGCTGGGCCGGCGTACGCAGCGCGCCGATCATCGGGGAGCCTCCTGGCAAAATCTGTGCGGGTTCCTTAGTCGAGCCCCCCCGCCCTGTGAAGGGGCGCGGTCGCTCCCGTCGTGCCGCCTGTTCGATGAGCGCGCGCTTCAGCGGCCGGACCGCCGGGCACGCACCGGCACAGGAACAAGGGCCGGGGTCGGATGATCGTCGTCGCGCTCCGGGCCGACCAGCATCACCGCCGTGCCCGCCGCCATGAAGGCAAAGGCCACGCCGAAGAGGCTGGCGAGCAGAACGAAACCCGGCAGGACCCCGATGGAGCGCCCCATGAGGCTGCCGAGCCCCGCGAGGTCAGCGGCCACGAAGGCGGTGGCGAGGAGAACACCGAAGCCTGCGCCGAGCGCCCCGTTCACCAGGAGATGCCCGATCCAAACCCGATCGCTTGTTCCCCGCACACCCTGCCTCCGGCTCGCATCCTCCCACAGGATACGCCGCCGCCGGGTGGTCGGTTCAAGCGCGCATGGGATTTTCCCGGCGCTGCGGCGAAACGGCAACGTCCGCCGCCCGTCCCACCGCTGTTCCGCATTGACGAGCCCGCCCGCGGGCCTTAAACGATCCGGGCCTGCAAGGGCATGCCCAGGTGGCGGAATTGGTAGACGCGCTGGTTTCAGGTACCAGTGGTGAAAGCCGTGGAGGTTCGAGTCCTCTCCTGGGCACCAACCACTCGCTAAGTGGTTGATTTTCGAGGAAATCCAGCAATATCAAAGGGTTTGCTCCACCCGACTAGTCCACA
Organism: Microvirga sp.; assembly: GCA_035944635.1. Taxonomy (GTDB): domain Bacteria; phylum Pseudomonadota; class Alphaproteobacteria; order Rhizobiales; family Beijerinckiaceae; genus Microvirga. Next base: position 18,626 of record DASZAZ010000078.1, on the reverse strand, counting down.
CGGGTGGTCCACATGGCCCTTCCAATGCCCCGTCCCTACAAACACCCGGACACCGGCATCTACTGGCTTCGAAAGCGGGTGCCCGACGCTATCCAGCCGTTAATTGGCAAGCGCGAGATCCGGCGTAGTCTCCAAACCAAAGACGCGAACGAAGCGAAGCGCCGCCATCGCGACGTACTGATGGAGCTTGAGGCGCAATGGGCCATTCTCAGGGGTGGACCTAAGGCGCTGAGCGAGCGAGAGGCCCACGGGATCGCCGCCGAGTTCTATGAGCGCTGGTTGCTCACCTACCGTGACAATCCGAGCCAGCAAACGGCTTGGCGGATCGATTTGGGGGATCGGCTTTGGGCTCCACCACCTCCGCTGAAACCGGACAACTCCCTTCGCGAGTGGACTCTGGATCCCGAGGTCGCAGACCGCCTCAAGATGCGGGAAATGGAGAACTGGTGCGCACAGGGTGCCCAGGAGGTGCTGACTACACGTGGGCTGCTTGTCGACAAGGCGGGGCAGCAGAGTCTGGCGAAGGCAATTGCGGCAGCCATCCAGCGGGCCAGCGTCAAGCTAACCCAGTACGCTAAAGGTGAGTTCGACGATCAGCCGCACCAGCCCGCGGCGGGGCTCGTTCGGCCTCAGCAGGAGACGAGCACCAAGGGCGTCTCGCTTGAGGATCTGGTGGTGGGGTGGGCTGCCGAGAACAAGCCGGCACCAAAAACACTGTACGAGTGGCGGCGCGTTCTTGGGCAGCTTGCTAAATTCATTGGTCATAATGACGCCAGCCGGCTGACTGCGGATGACCTGATCGCCTGGAAGGCGCAGATGATTGAGGCAGGCCTGCACGGTAAGACCATCCGTGACAGCAAGATTGCGCCTGTCCGTGCAATCCTGCGCTGGGCGGTCGACAACCGGCGACTTGAATCAAACCCAGCGGAACGTATCACAGTCGATGTCAAGACTGCCGCAGGAACGAAAAAGCGGAGTTTCAGCGATCAGGAAGCCGCCATTGTGTTGAAGGCGGCGCGGCTTGAGACAAACCCGACTCGCCGCTGGGTGCCCTGGATCTGTGCCTACTCTGGCGCTCGTTTGTCGGAAGTCTGTCAGCTTCGGAGAGAGGATATCGTCTGCATTGACGAGGTCTGGTGCATGCGCTTGGTCGCTGAGGCTGGCTCGCTGAAGACGGCGAGCGCGGAGCGGACGGTTCCCTTGCATCCGGCCCTGGTCGCTGAGGGCTTCCTGACGTTCGTGGAGACCGTGAGGGCCGGACCTCTCTTCACGGGCTTACGACCAGATAAGTTTGGGAATCGCGGCGGCACAGGCACGAAGCAGCTTGGGCGTTGGGTACGATCCCTCGGCATTGATGACGATCGTGTTCAGCCGAACCATGGCTGGCGGCATCGGATGCGGACGTTGGGGCGGCGACACGGGTTAGCGCCTGACATCGTCGATGCCCTTGTTGGGCATTCGCGGCGATCAGTGGCGGACAGGTACGGTGAGTTCGAGGCAGCGGCACTTCACCGTGAGCTTGTGAAAATTGCCCCGATGGCACTTGACGACTGAGGCATGTCTCGGCTCGGGTGCTAAGATTGTCACTGCAAAGAGCCAAGCCTGCTCCGCGAGGAGAACGGCCTCACCAACACTGGTGTCCTGAAGCTCTTCGATGTGCAAGCCGTCCGGGTGGGTGGCAACTAAGTACTCGCGGCTCAAGGGAGCTCCGGCCGATCGGCCGGAGCGTTGAGGATCATGCCGGCCGTGGTCATGCAGCAATCCGACCAGCCTTCTGCGCCTCCTCGGCATAGGCTGAGAGCGGGCGCTCCGCGCGGAAGAAATAGTCACGCTCCACTCGCAAGCCGAAGCGGCCGCGGACTTTCGCGAGTTCTGGCAGAGAAACCCAGCCCAGTTCCGGAGAGCCCAGACCCAAGTCGCACAAGCCAAAGGCCTGGTCCGGGAACCGGGGGTCAAGCTCGGTGAGGAGCCAGACGGCGTTGGCATCCGGTGTGAACAGCTTCACGACAGGGCATGGGTCGATGGTCTCGCCTTCAGCAGAACGAAGGCCGTTGGCGAGGAGCTGGGCGTGTTGCACAACGGTGAAGAACGGAGAAGGCGCCATCAGTGCGCTTCCCCACTGGTGCGAGCCGAAGCAGCAGCAGAACGCTGGCGTGCGGGTGATCGCGGGTGAGCCGTGCCCTTGGCACGAGCGGCGCGTCGCTGCCGGAGCGGTTGCACGGCCGACGTGTCGGGTTCTGCCGCAGGCTGGCCTGGGGAGGCGCCTGCGGCAGCGGGAGGTGTCGGCGACGGGCTGCTGTCTTCCAGAGCACAATGAGCGACACGATGAAGGTCGCAGTAGCGCTCGTAAAAGGGGCGAGCGATGCTCGACCCGCCGGCACTCGCGATGGCGGCGACCACCTGCTCAAGCGTGAGAGAGACGAAGCCGACGTGGTCCGAGGCCGTATCGCCGGCGGGGTCAAGGAGTTCGGCGGCGTAGAGCTTTGCGACAGCCTGAGCCCGCCGGTTGAGAGCAGGCGCGATGAGGACGAACTTGCCGCGGGAGGCGAGCCCGTGCCGGATCATCAGATCCGTCATCGTGTGCTCGCGCCTGAGCTGCTCGAAGCCGGGGCGGCGGAGGATAGGCCGAAGTGGGTCGACGAAGAGACCGCTCTAGACCGCCGTCTCGTCATATCGGGCGCGGTGGGTGGCGGCAGGGCCGACCATGTCCTCGATAAACTTCACCTCGATTGACACAATCGCCGGCTCGCCGTCGAGCGTGACGCCCTCGATGAGCGCGTCGAAAGCAGTGCCGTCGCCGAAGTAGTGACCGTCGAACCGGCCGGGGGAGTGCTCGAAGCGAATGCGCTTGACCTGGTGGACGAAGCCGGGGAGGAGGCGCTGCCAGACAGGGGTGGCAAGGGAGAGGTCGAGAGCGAGCGGCGCTAGGAGGTTTAGCGTTAGCGCCTGGGAGGAGAGGAGATTGCCCCAGAGGCGGTCCTCGTTCCACACGGCGCCGGGTTCACGGAACAGGAGTGCCTCACGGGCATAGGAACGAATAGCAGGGGCGAGGAAGGTTGCGCCGGCTTGAGCAGCATCGCGATGAAGACGCCAGCCAGCAGTGACGCGGCGGGTCTTGCCCTTGCCATTCGTTTCGAGGTGGCTGCCGGCGGGGAGGTCGCGGTCCGCGCGCCAGAGGGCGGCAAGCAGGCGGCAAGCGGCAGCAAAGCGAGTGTCGGAGGAGATGATGGCTTGATGGCGCCGGCGAGTAGCCTCTCCAAGGAACGGCACGTGCGTCAGCGGCAGTGGCGGGATCGGCGGTGGGGCAGTGGTTAGCCGCTCGGACGAGGTGGGTCGCGGAGCGAGCGTGAGAGCGGAAGTCGCGGGAATGGCTGGGTGCGCGGTGTCGGACATGAACCGGATCCTTGCTTTGTGGCAGCCGGAATGGCGGCCTTTGCTGGATTCGGTCGGAGCCACGATTTGTTTGGACCTCGTCTTCGTTGGCGACACCCGTCGCCGTAAACGTCGTAGCGTTCAGCGGCGGCGAGGCCAGTCCGAGAAGATGATCGGCGGTGGAATGAAGCCAACGCTCCCTTGGCAGCTGCGGGGACGCGCAAGTCGTCGGGGCCTGCTGGTGGGCGAGACCTACACTCCAGAGGCATGGTGAAATCGGCAGGGTTGGGGCGGATAGGTCGGCGTGGTCCGAGACGGGCTGCAAGGGCGAGGTGCTGGGACATGAAGGGACCAGCACATTCAATCGCTAGAAGTTCTTCCACCAAAAGTTCGGCGGGGTGTCGAGGTGTTCAAGGGGTAGCCCCCGGTCTCGAGGGAGCCACCAATCACGACCAAGCTTCTCGCGAAGCCGGTAGTCGGAACCTTTGACGGCATCGGGCTCATGATCGAGAAGAACCCGGCCATCCTTGAAGCCCCGGATGGTGGCGTAGCCGTGCGAGCCTCGACCCGTCCAGAAGTAGACCATATCGCCGATCTGGCGAGGCAGGCGAGAGGGGCACGTCATGTTTAGATTCGGTAGGGTCACGGTATAATCCTGTGTAAGCGTAGCTGCCATCCGGGATCCGGGCTACACAGAACCATTAAGCGGAATCTCAGGATTGGGTTGGCGGGGTGCGCATTCGGAACGGACCGGCCTGCCGCTTCGGACGCAGCCACGTCGAACGCGAATGCGTGAGCTGAGCTTGCGGGCCTTATTGTTGCAGTCCGTAGAGGCCCCGATCGACGTGCCAGAGGTGTTGGAGAAAGCGCGCGGCCTGACGAAAGTGGGTGTCGGTCTCGACGAACACGTGGTGCCGGCGGCGGATGGCTCCAGGGATGAGCGGCACGGCCGGTCTGGGGCCTAAGCCTGTGGGGTCAAACAAGTCCCAGGGAACAGTGGCGAGCAGCCCGGGGCGAGGCAGGTCGGCGGGTCGGACGGGAACAAGGTGGTTTGACATGGCAAGCGGTCCTGGCGACCGCGATGGTACGGTCAAGGAGAGCTTCGCGACGAGGCCAAAGCAGTTCAGGCGCCAAGCGCGGCCGTGGGGGCAGGGCTGAAACGCTCCGGGCGTTCTGCCGAAGTGTTACGGACATGGTCATGCGACACCTATAGGGGCCCGCGTGGTGCGGCGCTCCCGAAGGAGTGATCCATGTCGCACATAAACCATGACGAGACCGGCGGAGCCGAGGGCGGGCGCAGCATTGCCGGGGGCCTGCGGTCCTACGGGGGGCTGACGACGAAGGAGCTGGAGACCCTGAGAGGCTGCGCGGAGCGCATCCGGGCAGCGCACCGAGACGTGACGGAGCGGGTGTTCCTGATCGGGCGGGAGCTGGCTGCGGCCAAGGTGCACCTCCAGCATGGCCACTTTAGAGCGTGGCTACAGGCGGAGTTCGGTTGGAGCGAGCGCACCGCGCAACGCTACATGCAGGCGGTCGAGGTGTTCGGGGATAAAACCGACACGGTGTCAGTTCTAGAGGCCACTGCGATTTACGCGCTGTCAGCGAAGTCGACGCCGGACGCGGTCCGCACCGAGATCGTGGCGCGGGTGGAAGCGGGAGAGAAGCCCAGCCTGCGGGAGGTGCAGACGAAAGTGGCAGACGCGCGGAAGGCGGAACGGGGGAGGGCGATTTTGCGGGCCAACCCGGATCTAACGCAGCCGTTGCTGACCTTCGTAAGAAGGCCGGGTGGGATAGCGGCGCAGCAGGCAGCGAACTTCATCCTGGAGAAGCTCGGGGAGGACCGCGCTACGTTGGAGCGGCTGTTGAAAGACGCCGATCCGAAGGTACTAGTCGAGGCGCTCCGCAAATGTGAGGTCGTGGACACAGCGGCGCCGCTCCGCACGATCGAGATCTGAGGAAAGCCAGCGACAGGGGCGCATATCCCGTACAGATGCCCCCGGGCCAGCTCATATGCTGGCCCGGGGGGCACGCGTAAACCACAGCATCGGGGACGACCGTGTGCACTCAACAACGACTTTTTCAACACAATCCGCCCAAGTCGGTCACTTAAGCCGGTCTTACCGGTCACCGGAAGCAGACATCAACAAGTCCACGCTGTAGGTCCAAGACGCGCGATATGAGATTGCGAATCTCATGGCCGCGTGCCGTTAGAAGGAACCAGCTTCGATCGCCGGCGCTACGTGCTTATTCCAACTTGGTACCAGAGGAATGCACACTAGCAGATAGATGAGGCAGCAGCCGTAATAGATCGCCGGGTCCCCATAACTTCGATCGCCAACCTTGCCATGAGCGAACTCGTGCCGAAGCGCCGGACCCGGACGATGATTGAAGATCAGCTCAATGTGCAACAATATGTCTTCTCCGAAAATTGCAACCAGCTCTTGGCGATAGGCCTCGATCAGCGTGGAGAGGGAGCGGTCCTCCTGTGTGAGATCGTTCCGCATTTTCGAGGTGTCGGTGCTGCTGTTGATCAGCACGTGTCGCAGGCAGTGTTCCAACTGAGGGATCAGGATCGGTGCTGCCGATAGCATATCGCCTTGCATCAGGCGTGCGAAACCAAGTGCAAACGTTGCAGCGTGATGGCGCGGCACGAAGGGGCTTTGCAGCACGATAAAGGAGAAGTGTCGCTCAGAAATAGGAAACGCTCCGGCGAGGAACCGGCGGGCAGGTTCCAGCTGTCCTTTCACAGCAATTTCCATCCTGACCTGCAGGTGCTGGATCATCTTGCTCTTGATCCAGTCCTCGCTCGGCGGCGAGCCGTCCAACGGGGCTCCCTCGACCTCTGCGATGATCTTGCCCTCGCTGTCCAGGTGAGTGGCGGCGAACATGCCGGCGATGCCAGTCTCCGCCTCTGCAGCCTCCTTTCTCATCTTCGCTGCATTCCCGGGGCGAACCAGCAGAGCGAACTGCTTGAGGCCTTCTGGCAGGGTAAGCTTCTCGAATACGTCGATCGTGCCGCTAACCACGTCGGACAAATCGAGAGGCATCTCAAACGAGCCCATCTCTTCTAGCGATTTCTCCTGCAAGATACGCATTTCCCTGCGGAGTTCTTCACGGCGTGCCTCGGTGCCGGGTACCTGACGCAGCTCTCCAATGGCTTGGCGATACCAGTGCGCTGCAGCGGAAGATGAGCCGGTTTGAGGCGCCATCTTCAGCGTCTGCTCAACACCCGCTAATTGACAGCGCCGCTGCTCATCGGGTCGGTTCGCCTCTTTGTGAGCGAAGGCTGCCAGATCCCATAGCTCCTTGATGGCGAGTGGGTACGGATTGGGCTTCTGTTCCGCGGCGGCAGCGGTCGCTTCCATATCGGCAGCGAGCTGATCCATCGTTATCAGTGAGTAGCGCAAAAGCAGCGTCGCTAGCCGATACAATGGAACGACATCGGTGTGACTCAGTGCGCGGGCGTATAGCGCTCGGATGATTTCCACAACGCGGCCGTTCATCGGCGCGATGCGCTTGTTCGACATCGAATGAATCTGCGACGCGCGCTCTATTAAATCGACCTCTTCCAGGGAGACCTCGGTTTCGGTCGGGAAGCGGTCTTCGTAGGTTCCGCTCATCAGACCTTCGACGCAGTCGCAGTACGCCATCACGGCAATTGCGGCGGCCCTTCCCTTCTTACGGTCGTTGGTCCACACGATGTCGGCGAGCCGAGCGCGCAGTGCTGGGTGCTCAACATCATCCAGGATCTCGAACAAATAGTCGGTCTGCTCCCCGAGCCAGTCATCGGGTATGGGCGTGCGGCCATTGCCTAACCTCATCCTCGCGCCGAATGCGCCTGCCCTGTCGTGCAGGCGAAAATGCATCCCACATGCGGACGCCAGTAAACGATAGACGCTGAATGCCGGCTCGTTGTCCCGGTTCTCCCGCGTCACCTTCATGAACTCAGTTTCTAGGCGGCCGTCGTATACTGACTTCAAGTCACGCACGATGAGATTAAAGTCCACGCTGCGAAAGTCTGCCGGCCTAACGATGGCCTGTGGTGGCCACGGAGCCTCCGCCGGCTCCTCGGGCACTTCGAATTCTTCGACTCCGTCGTCCGTCATCGTTGACCTATTTCAAAGAAGCCAGGGCTTTGCCCCTTCATTATTGCATGTCTTTTTGAAAATTGATCCGCAACATGAGACTCCGCCGGTCTACAAGGCCTCGATTTAGGTTGCCGCTTTGATGAGTGACCCTTTGGGTCAGTTCGGGACCTTCTGTCTGAAAGGCCGAGCGTCTGCGTTAGCTGCGAAGAGGCTGAAAGCTGTCGAACTGCTTCCAGCCATCACCAGACCTTACGGCCAACCTTGATCGTTAGATAGCGGACTTGAGTGCAAGGCTCAGGTCACGAACTCCCGCAGGTCCGGATCGAGACTGAGGGGGTCGGCAAGCGGGCAGGCGCTATCAGTGATGGACTCGTAGAAGGTGACGAACTGGGCGTGGGTGTTGCCGCCATAGCCGAAGGCGTCGCGTGGTGCGGCTGAGCCCTGGGCGCGGGGTTACACGTCTCGGAGAAGCTAGCTTCGGCGCTTCTCGGACCTAGTGCGCACGTTGCTCCCGAAGAACGAAAACGGCCGTGACCTTCGGGTGTTAGCCGGTCCGGAGTGCGGGCCGACCCGGGCCCGAACTCTGAGCAGTCAGGGCCACAGTTCGGGACGGCCAGCCCGGGGGTCAAGCGAGCGAATTGTGCTGAGACTGCTCTGCGACGGGAGCAATGTCTGAATCGCGCCCATCTTAGCTGTTCTGCATACTTGATACCGCTCCCAATACCGGACATGCGTTCAGACTGCCGTTCGGTGTGATCCGACGGGCGCGGGTGCCATCATGGGAAAGGGGACAGGTCGTGTTGTGACCCAGAGCGGACGGGACGCGAATCCGCGGATGTCGCTCCTCGGCGAGAGCATCACGCGCTTACCTCAGTCGTTATTGGTTCGGCTCCGGGGTGACAGGATGCTGGCTTGGCCCAGAGCTTCCAGCATGCTGCGTTCATCCGCCCTGCCTGTGCCAGCTATGTCAAACGCGGTGCCGTGATCAACCGAAGTCCGGACCACAGGAAGCCCCACTGTGACGTTGACCCCCTCCTCAATGCCGAGGACCTTGACAGGCCCGTGCCCCTGATCGTGGTACATCGCTACTACAAGATCGAAGTCGCCGCGCTGTGCGCGAAAGAACAGGGTATCAGCCGGCAGTGGCCCCTCCACATCGATCTCACGCGCACGCAAGATGCGGATGGCCGGCTCGATCTTCTCCTCCTCCTCCCCGCGACCGAACAAGCCGTGCTCGCCCGCGTGTGGATTGATGCCGCACACGCCAATCCGCGGCCGCGGCAGACCGGACCGCACCAGCGCCTCGTGCCCCCGCAGGATCGTGCGCTCGACTAGGCCAGGTTCGATCCGGGCGATCGCATCGATAAGGCCGATATGCGTCGTGACGTGGATCACGCGCAGCTTCGGCGTCATCAGCATCATTGAGACCTCGGGGGTTCCCGTCAGCGCCGCCAGAATCTCGGTATGGCCGGGATAGACATGCCCTCCGGCGTGAAGAGCCTCTTTGTTGAGGGGAGCCGTGCAGATGGCGTCCGCAGCGCCGCCTAGAGCAAGTGTCACTGCCCGCTCGATGTATCGAAATGCGGCATCCCCCGCGAGAGGAGACAGGTGGCCCCACGGCAGGTCGCCGGGGATCAGGGCAAGGTCGATGCAATCGACAATCCCGTGACGGAACGTTCCGAGACCGGGCTCCAGGATCGCTTCCACCTGAAGCGACACCCCGGTGATCCGGCCAGCTGCTCGCAGTCTCTCCGCGTCGCCGACAACCAGCGGGCGGCTACGCTCATAGACCGTGCGATGGGACAGAGCCTTCATGATGACCTCAGGGCCCACGCCGGCCGCATCTCCCATCGTGATCGCAATAACCGGCCTTTCCATGGGCACCTCCCTCCTGCTCAAAACACCCTGATGCTTATTGCCGCTCAGAAGCCAACGCTACGGCCGCGGATGGCGTCGACACACCTGATCAAAGTTGTAGGATCGCCGAACGCCCCCGCCTTCGTAACGACGGACAACCCGGACAGGCCCAATGCGGACGAAAGGGGGATCCCAGGTTCGACCTCGCCACGCACCCTCAGCCCTGAGACCCCGGAACGGGTCAGGATAGCCCGGGCCGTTTCGCCTCCAGTCGCTATGAGACCGCCGATGCAGGCCAGCTGTGGCCCGACGAGGTCGGCCAAGGCGGCTGCGAGCTGTGGGCCCTCCCGCAAATCGACTCCTTCGCTCCCGTCGATCACAACAATGAGGTCACTGCCGGAGGCGAGTGCTTCGCTGATCTGATTGCTGACGAGGCGGACGGGGCCCGACGTTCTGCCGGCGCGCAGAGCTGCAGGCGTGATCATGACCGCTCTCATCGCTCTTTCTGCCACGAGGGTTTGAACCTGCCCCTGAGACACCTGTGAAGCGCTGCCGACGGCTACCATCACGGGCCTGAGAGCGGTGGTATCGCATACCTGCTCGGCAGTCGCGCCGCCCTCCCCGCCCGCGAGGGCCCGCATCAATCCGGCCGATCCAACGCAGAGCGGCATCGGCATGAGCGTGAGAGCCGCCCTAGCGATCGCGGCCAGATCGTCATCAGTCTGCGCATCGCACACGATGGCGTCGGTTTGGTCTGCGTTCCCGCGGGCAAAGACGAAGGACAGCCGGTCTGGGCCGCGGCGGACATCGTCGAGCGAGGCCTGTGCGACACGAAGCCCCTCAGCAGCAAGCCAAGCGGCCGGCGCGGCAGGCCGCATGAGCCTCTCCCGCGCCCAAATCTCCGTCGCTTCGAGTGTGACCCCCTTCAGGAGACTGCGGCCACCAACGACGGTACGGCCTGCCGCTGGAAAGGAAGGAGCCACGATGGCGAGCGGCCGACGCCCGTAGATCGTGGCCATGGCCTTGAGCACGCATGCTGTTTCCTGAGCCCAGTTGCCTCGTAGGGTCGAGTCCATCTTCTGGTAGAGAATGCGGGTGTGGTGGCTCAGGAGGCGTTCCACTTGCGCCGCCATGGCGGCGCCGGCTTCCTGCGGGGACTTTGCCCGGGAGTTTATGTCGACAGCGACAACCGCGGCGTCTCCAGGATCAGCCCACCGGTCGAGCAGCACAATCGGTTTCCTGCCGCTACGAAGGCACGAACTCGCACAGTCAGCCGCTCCAGACAGGTCGTCTGCAAGAATGAGGATGTCGATCATGGGAGCCGGAAAGCCTTTGCACCTAGTCGAGGTAGCCAACCCGACGAGAGGCGCCGGGCCTCGGGAACTCACCACGCCCCACTGTCTCCTCTTGGCACGTCCCGGCCCTGATGGCTCATTCGGCTCCCGGCAAGTGGATCAGGTCATCACACCTTGCTGCACCTCAGAGCCGGACATCGATCGGATTGGGCTTCGCGAAATGGCAGGCCGCGCTTTGGCCCGGTGCGACCGCACGGAGGTGCGGTCGCTCAATCCGGCAGACGTCCTGCACGAGCGGGCAGCGGGTGTGGAAGCTGCAGCCGGGCGGGATTCGCGTGGGGCTCGGCACGTCCCCCCGCAGGATGATCCGCTTCGGCTTTACGTCCGGGTCGGGCTCGGGCGCCGCGGAGAGCAGCGCCTGGGTGTAGGGGTGCTGCGGCGCCGTGTAGATCAAGCTCTTCGGCCCGATTTCCACGACGCGGCCGAGATACATCACCATCACGCGCTCCGCGATGTGCCGGACCACGGCGAGGTCGTGAGCAATGAAGAGGTAGGAGAAGCCCCGCTCCTCCTGAAGGTCCTGGAGCAGGTTGACGATCTGGGCCTGGATCGACACGTCGAGAGCCGAGACTGGCTCATCCGCGACGATGAAGCTGGGACCGGCCGCGATTGCCCGGGCGATGCCGATGCGCTGGCGCTGGCCGCCGGAGAACTGGCGCGGGTAGCGGTCCATGTAACTCGGCGACAACCCAACCTGGGTCAGGAGATCTGCGACGCGCTCGCGGCGCTCCCGGCGGCTACGGGCGAGGCCGAACACCTCGAGGGGCTCCGCGACGATCTCGGCGACGCTGCGGCGGGGGCTCAGGGAGCCATACGGGTCTTGGAACACGATCTGGGCCTTGCGGCGCAGCGCTCGCAGGTCGCTGCGCGATAGCGCGGTGACCTCAGTGTCTTCGAAGTACACGCGGCCCTCGGAGACCTCAATGAGGCGCAGGAGCAGGCGGCCGAGGGTCGATTTTCCGCATCCGGATTCACCCACCACCGCGAGCGTCTCGCCGCGGGCTACCTCGAACGATACGCCATCGACGGCGCGCACACCCGGCTTCGGAACCCTGAAGGGGAAGCCGGATCGGCCCCCGAAGGTCTTGCCGAGGTTTTCGGCGCGCACCAGGGGGGCGGCCGTCATAAGGGGAGCACTCATGGCATGGGCCCTGGGGATGCGGCATCCGCGAGGTCCTCGGGCGGACGCACTTCGGCGGGACTCGCCTCTACGCCCGCGGTGACCCAGCACGCGGCGGTCTGCTGGTCGCCGAAGCGGAACATGGGCGGCATCTCGCGCGCGCAGCGCTCCACCCGCAAGGGGCAGCGCGACGTGAAGGGGCAGCCCTCGCCGACGGTGCCGGGAAGCGGCACGGAGCCTGGAATCTGGTATAGGCGCCTGCGGTCATCCCGAAGGCGCGGGATCGATTGCAGCAGCCCGCGCGTGTAGGGATGGGCGGGGCGGTGGAAGATCGAGCGCACGTCGCCGTCCTCCACGACCCGGCCGGCATACATCACGATTACCCGCTCGCAGACATCGGCGATGATGCCGAGATCATGCGAGATTAGGAGCAGCGCCGTGTTGGTGGTGGCGCGGATCTCCTTCATGAGTTCGAGCACCTGCGCTTGGATTGTCACGTCGAGCGCCGTGGTGGGCTCGTCGGCGATGAGCAGCTTTGGGGAGCAGGCGAGCGCAATGGCGATCATCACCCGCTGGCGCATGCCGCCTGAGAATTGGTGCGGATAGGCATCGGCACGTCCAGCCGCATCCGGGATTCCGACCCGGTTGAGGAGATCGATCACTCGCCGATGGCGCTTCTCGCGGCTCAGGGGTTCGTGCAGGAGAATCGCCTCGCCGATCTGGTCCCCGATCGTCATGACGGGGTTGAGCGAGCTCATTGGCTCCTGGAAGATCATCGCGATGTCGCGGCCACGGATGTCGGGCATCCGGGAGCGAGGGAGGTCAAGCAGATTGACGCCCTCGAACTCGATGCGCCCGCCGACTATGCGCCCGGGCGGTTCTGGCACGAGGCGAAGGATCGAGAGAGAGGTCACGGATTTGCCCGAACCCGATTCGCCGACGATGCCGACCGAGCCGCCAGCCGGGATCTCGAAGCTCACACCGTTGACGGCGCGGAATGGGCTCAGACCCCGGCCGAATTCAACCGTGAGGTCCGCCACCTTCAGGAGAGGCGCGGCTGTCCTGCCGTCGGCAGGCCGCGCCTCCCGTCCGGCGTTGGCGAGTGGACGGCTCGCCATCAAGCCGTCTCCGGATCGAGCAGGTCGCGCACCGCGTCCCCGAGGACGTTGAAGGCCAGGACCACCACCGTGATCGCGAAGCCCGCGCCGATGATCGGCCAGGGGGAGCCAAAGATGTTGCCGAGACCGTCGCGGATGATGTTTCCCCAGCTCGGCTGCGGCGGCTGCGTGCCGATGCCGAGGAAACTCAAGGAAGCCTCGAGCCGGATCGCGGAGGCGACCCAAAGCGTCATGAGGACCACGACTGGCGCCGAGATGTTAGGCAGCACGTGGCGCCATATGATTCGGCGTGTCGAGAGCCCGACCGCCACGGAAGCCTCGATATAAGGCTCCTGCTTGACCGCGAGTGTCGAAGCGCGGGCGACGCGGGCGAAGCCTGGCACGAAGGCAACTGCGATCACGAAGACCACGTTCCAGAACCCGCCACCGAGGGCCGCCGCAATCATGATAGCGAGTAGCAGTTCGGGAAAGGCCAGCAGGAGGTCGATCACACGGGTTGCGGCTCGGTCCACGATTCCGCCGAAATAACCGGCCGTCACGCCGAGCGCTGTGCCGACAATGGCTGCGAGCACCGGCGAGATGAGCCCGAAGATGAGCGAGTTGCGCGCGCCGTAGAGGAGGCGCGAGAGCACGTCGCGGCCGAACTGATCGGTGCCGAGCCAATGCTCCGCGGACGGATAGGCATTGATGCGCAGATAGCTTTGCGCCAGCGGGTCGTATGGTGCGATCCAGGGCGCCAGGAGCGCGACGGCGACGAAAAGCACCACTACGACCACCGCCAGGATCGTGGCAGGGCGGCCGGCGAACAGGCGGTGGAGCGCGGCAAAGCGCGGCTCTTCGGGGAGGGCAAAATCCACGGGCTCGCGGTCGACCGCCATTACGCCCTCCGGACCCTGATGCTGAACGCCATTCCCATCTTCACCTCACCCGGATCCGGGGGTCGATCACCGAATAGGCAAGGTCGACCAGGAGGTTCACCAGGACAACGAAGAAGGCGAACACCACGACGCCGGCCTGAATGACAGGATAGTCGCGCTTCGCGATGGCGCTGATGAGCACTTCGCCGATGCCGGGACGGTTGAACACGAGTTCGATCGCAACCGAGCCCGAGAGGGTGGCGAGGAGGCTAAGGCCCAGCCCCGTGGTAATCGGGAGCAGCGCGTTGCGCAGACCATGCCGGAAGATCACGCGCGGCTCACGGGCGCCCTTGGCGCGGGCGGTGCGCACATAGTCCCTGCCAAGCACCTCTAGGAGAGAGGTCCGCGTCAGGCGCCCGATGAAGGCGGATTTCACCATCGCGAGCGTCAGCGCCGGTAGAAAAATGTGGTACATGCGATCGAGGAAGCCGGTCCCGCCGCCGTTGATTGGGAACCAGCCGAGATTCAGCGCAAACACAATGAGGAGCAGCGCGCCGAGATAGAAGTCGGGAATCGCATAGCCGACGAGCGAGAACAGGCGCACGCCCGTATCGGGCAAGCGGTTGCGCCAGACTGCGGCCATTACCCCGAGCGGGATCCCGGTCACGAGGCCCATACCGGTCGCGACGAGCGTGAGCTCAATCGTGTAAGGCAGGTTCTCCCCGATGAGCTGCACGACCGGTGTGCGGTTGATCAGGGATTGGCCGAAATCGAGAGTCAGCATGTCCCAGATGAAGACGAAATATTGCTGCCAGATCGGGATATCGAGGCCCATCTGGCGGCGGAACAGGGCGAGCTGTTCCGCAGTAGCATAGTCGCCGAGCGCCACGAGAGCTGGGTCGCCGGGGAGCACGCGCAGCGTGATGAACACGAGCGTCAGCACCAGAAGAATCGTCGGCACAGCATCAACGAGACGCGACCCGATGACCCGCAGCATCGCGCCTTACGCCTCCGTGGTCTGCTTAGACCGCATCGCGCTCGCTTCCTCAGGCTTTCTTAGCTCGGTTTAGCGGCCAATAGGCGTAGCCCGACTTTACCGGGTAGCCGATATCGACGCGCGGATTGCGGGCGATCACGTAGGAGAGCGTCACAATGCCGAGCAGCGGCAGGTCGCGAAGGACCTGCTTTTCGGCCTCTTGAATCAGGGCTGTGCGCCGGTCGAAGCCGGGCTCGTCCTGGGCGTTCTCGATCAGCGCGTCGATTCCCGGCATGGCGGCGCCGTAATGGCTGTAGTTCTCGCCACCCGAGCCGTCCGGTTTCACCTCGGCCTGAGCCGAGAGCCATTGTAGGAAGGGCTGAGTGGGCACCGGCGGATAGCTCGACGAATACAGCGCCAGCGTGTTGCGGTCCTTGCGGTTCTCCGAATGCATCGTGGCATGGTCGATGATCTTGAGGTCGAGGTTGATCCCAGCCGCGCGCAGCTGCTCCTGGATGATCAGCATGATGGCGGCGTAATCCTCGCGCTGGCTCGTGAAGCACGGGATCGTGAGACCGTTCGGGTGGCCGGCTTCGGCGAGGAGCGCCTTCGCTTTCTGGATGTTGTGATCGTAGCGCAGCTCCGGCGGCAGTTCCGCCTTCTTGACCGAACCGGCGAATTGCGGCGCGATGATTCCGACCATCGGGACCGCGAGGCCCGCGAATGCGGCCGCGATCTGCTCGTTGTTGATGGCGTAGCGGATCGCCTGGCGGACCCGGAGGTCGTTCAGCGGCGGGCGGGTCAGGTTGATGTGGAGTGTGTTGAAGCTGCCCGGCGCCGTGGCGTCGAAGATCGTCTGCGGCGAGCGCTGGCGCATGGTCGGGATCCAGCCCGGCGAGCGCACGCCCTCAATCATGTCGACCTGGCCTGACGCAAAGGCGAGCGTGCGGGCGGTCGTGTCGGCGATGAACGACACTCGCAGGTTCTTCGAGGCGGGCGGTCCGGCGAAATGCTCCTGGAAGGCCGAGAGCGAGACGCCCTCGGTCGGGCTCACGCTGTCGACCTGATAAGATCCGGTGCCGATCGGATCCATGTTGAACCCGGCGCCCTTCTCCTCGAAGGCCTTGCGGCAGAGGATGTTGGCCGCCAGCGTGGTTACCACGCTGCCGTTGAAGATCGGATCCGGGCGCTTGAGCGTGAAGCGGACCGTATGGCGGTCTGGCGCGTCGACCGAGTCGATAATCGAGAACAGCGCCTTCTGGTTCGTGACGATCTTCGCGTCGAGGTGGCGCCGGTAGGTGAAGACCACGTCGTCCGAGGTCATCTCGCCGTAGCCTTTGTGGAACTGGACGCCCCGCCGCAGGCGGTAGGTCCAGGTCTTGGCGTCGGCGGAGCTCTCCCAGCTCTCGGCGAGGTTCGCCTTGAAGTCCTCGGGCCGCACTCCGAAGGTCCCGTCCTCGGCCTTGACGAGCGTGTCAAAGATCTGCCGAATCGCCCAGGAATCGCCCCCGGTGAGCGCCGTCTGCTGCGGGTTGAGGCCCGTGGGTGAGCGGGCCGCTAGCGCTATCGTGATCGGGCCAGCGCCTTGGGCGCTGGCCGGCCCGGCCAAGGGCAGATTCAGCGATGCGGCCGCGCCGATTGCGGAGCTCTGAGCCAGAAAGCGGCGTCTGGAAATTGTCATGGCGTCTCCTCCCGTGGCGTCTTTACGGAGTCGGGCCTGCGCTCCGCCCCAGTGTCGTTGTTGGACCGGAGTGGCGTCGGTCCGATTGTTGGATCAAGTGGTTAGTCCTTGAACGGAGGTCTGTCTACCGCCGGCCACTAGGACGGGATCGCCCGGAGCCAACGCTCACGTCCGGCACCGGGAGGCATCGATTACACTGTAATGCTGCGGCGTTTCATCTCCGCCTCGTCGAACTCTGTGCCGAGCCCCGGCGCCATTGGCAGAGTGAAGCAACCGTCGATCGGCTCGGACGGGTTCTTGAAGACGGAGCTAGCGCGCTCCCAGTTGTCGGCGAGCTCTACGGGTTTGCTCAGGTGCATGATCGTGGAGAGCACGTGCAGGTTGGCGAGATGGCCGACTGAGGGCTGGGTCTGGTGCGGCACGAGCTCGACCCCGTGGGCGTGGGCGATGGCGGCGCATTGCATAAGCCCCGTGATGCCGCCCATCTTGATGATGTCGGGTTGCACCATGCGCACGCCTGCGTTAATCAGGTCCTTGAGGCCTTGGAGGGTGTAGGTTTGCTCGCCGGCCGAGACCGTGATGTCGAGCCGCTGCGCAACCTCGCCCATGGCCGAGACGTGGTAGTGCTGCACCGGCTCCTCGAACCAGGTGTAGCCGAGATCCTCGAGGGCCCGCCCGACCCGGATGGCACCGCCCACCGAGTAGCCATTGTTGGCATCGAATCCGAGCACGAAATCGTCACCCAGCGCCTTCCGGACCGCCTTCGCCTTGGCGATGTCGCCCGGGATGTCGACGTCGTGCTTGGTGCGGTCGCCGTCCCAGCGGATCTTCACCGCGGCCGGCTCCTCCTTCGCGACGCGGCGCTCGACGACTTTCACGACCTCGTCCACGGTCCGCCAGGCATTGCCGCCGATCGAGGCGTAGCACGTGAGGCTGGTGCGCCAGGCACCACCGAGGAGCTTGTGGACCGGCTGGCTGAAGAGCTTGCCCTTGAGGTCCCAGAAGGCGATGTCGAGAGCCGCGAGTGCTGCCGTGACGGCTCCTTCAGGGCCGAGCTTGACGCATTTGTGGAACAGGGTGTCGAGCAGGATCGCGTGATCGAGTGCGTCCTTCCCGATCAGGGAAGGGGCCATGTGCTTGGCAACGATCACCAGAGAGGCCAGTCCCCCCTCCATAGGCGAGGCCTCGCCGAGACCGAACAGTCCGTCCTCCGTCTCGATGCGGACGAATGCAGCCCGCGAGCCGCCTTTTCCTGGCTCGCCCCACTCCATCTGGAATGTCTCGACCTTGCTGATCTTCACCCAGATCCTCCCTCTGCACCACGTTGCCGGGTTGTCGTACTGTGGCTGAGTTGAAAGCTCGTGCGGGTTGGCGCCTCAGGTCAAGGCCAAAGAATCAGTAACTGACGCTTCAGCCCTGCGGCCACTGCAGTCGCGGTCTGTCCCAGATAGGTGCTCGCTTTCGGTCCGGGTGCGTGAACTCAGGGCGGCGCACCGCCTAGTTCCTAGAGCGTGGACAATCAGCTCCAGATAGTCCGCTCCTGGCACATTCCGGCCGGACCTGAACGACTGACCTGACTGGCTGTTTTTGGGCCGGGCTGATTGAGAGGATCAGCTCGAACCAGAGGATTCCAGGATGCCCAGAGGTCGGAAGGTGAGCCCGGAGCAGATTGTTGTGATGCTGCGCCAAATTGAGGTGCAGCTGGCCCAAGGCATGAGCCTGGCGCTGGCCTGCAAAGAGGCTGGCATCTCCGAACAGAACTCCAGGACGAGTGCCTGCAGCGCGAGATCTTCTACAGTCTCAGAGAGGCTCAGGTGGTGATTGGAGCCTGGCGCAACCATTACAATCGGGTGCGACCGCATTCATCCTTGGGCTATCGACCGCCCGCACCCGTGACTGTGGCTGATATCCATCGCCCCCTGTCCAGGGACGCTGCCATGCACTAACCTTCCAATCAGTCCGGTCCAAAAGCCCGGTCAGGTCATGCCCACCTCGGCGATGTCGTCGGCGCTGATGAAGCCGACGCGGCCGGTGTCGGTCGCGCTGTAGATGGCGCTCTCCTCGCGGATGGTCCGGCCGTGCGGGCCTTCCGAGAAATTCTGCATGAACCACGACGGCCGCAGCACCGCCCATTCGGGCGCGTTGGTGGCGAGCCAGGCATGAACCTCGCCCATCATGGGATCGCCGGGCACGAACTGCGAC
>DASZAZ010000077.1:0-40940 GCA_035944635.1 Microvirga sp. | reverse complement strand
AAGCCGAAGAGGGAGACCTCCTCGCCGTTCTGCACCGAGGTGGTGATCATATCGAACACGCTGTCCACGATCTCGCGCGCGAACCGCCCCGTCAGCTCGTGCTCCTCGGCCAGACGCTCGACCAATTCTTTCCTGTTCATGCCCTTCTCCCGCGGTTGAACAGCCGCTCTGCTAAGACGAGGCGGGGCGTCGCGGGAGTGCAGCGGTGCCACACTCGCGGAGGAAGTCGCTCGAAAGCAGCGGAAAGAGGCTCCACTCTCCTTGCGGCAGGCCCCCGTCAACGCCGCTTCGACAGCTGGACCGGCCCCGCTCATGCAGGCGCCAGCCGCTGCCCGGCAAGCTCCAACGCCTGCGGAGCATCGACCCCCATGGCGACCGTGACGGGGGTCCCCTGCCTCTCATCGAGCACGAGAGCGCCGGCATCGGCGCCCTGGAGCTCGACCCGCAACGGCAATGCTTCGCACGCGAAAAGGTGGGGCCGGATCGCGAACAGCATCACGCAGGGGTCGTGGAGGGGCCGGCTGTCGGGGCCGGAGGTCGAAGCGAAGTAGGCGTCGATGAGCGCCGCCGCAGCGGATGCGGCCGGTGTGCCGCGGGCGGCGAGACGGGCGCTGAAGGCGCGGGTCGCCCGAACCCGACGCGTGACGTCGAGGGGGATCAGCGTCGTGGGGAGGCCGGCTTCGAGGACGACCGCCGCGGCCTCCGGGTCCGTCGCCATGTTGAACTCGGCCCGCGGGCCCATATTGCCCGGTTCCCGGATCGCGCCGCCCATGGCGATGAGCCGCCCGATCCGCCGGGCGGCTTCCGGGTGCGTCCGCACCAAGCGTGCGAGATTGGTGAGCGGGCCGAGCGCGAGGATGTCGAGCATGCCCGGCGGATGCTCCATGAGCTGCTCGGCCATCCAGGCTACCGCTGAGGAGCCCATAGGGGGCGCCTGTGGTTCCGGAAGAGGGATGCCGCCGACGCCGTCTTGGCCATGGATGTCGAGCGGCTGCCGCGGCGGCCTGGCAAGCGGCGCTTCCGACCCGCGAAGCACCGGGATGTCGGGGCGGTTCGCGAGTGCCAGCAGGCGGGCCGCGTTGCGGGTGGTGGTCTCGATCCCGACATTGCCCGCCACCGTCGTGAGGCCGCACACCCGCATCTCCGGGGATGCCAGGGCGATCAGGATCGCAAGCGCGTCGTCGATGCCGGGGTCCGTATCGATAAGGGTGGTTCGGCCGCCGGAAGTCGTCATGATGCGCAAGAGGTCCAGTCCGATGAACGACGCATGATCGCGGCGAGCCCGTACGCGATGACGCGCAGAGGCATTGAGCATGACGCATTCCCCGCTTCCTGACGACCTCCTGATCGAGGCGGGCGACGAGGTGCGGATCAGGCAGGATCTCGTGCTGGTGGCCTTAGGCAAGCGTCCCGCCGATCGCCTCGTGCGCGTGGGACGCCTGCTCGATGTGGGCACGCGCACCTGGCTCGAGGACCAGGAGATCGCCGTTCGCGGGCGCCGCATTGCGTGGGTCGGGCCTGCGGGCGCGTTTCCGGGAGAGGCGGCGGAGCGGATCGAGCGCCTGCACCTGTCCGCGGTGCCGGGCTTCGGGGAGGTCCACAAGCATATCGAGAGCTCCCATCTCACGCCGGAATACGAAGCCGCTCTCGTGCTGCCGCGGGGCAACACCTGGACCTGCGAGGCGAGCCACGAATTCTCGAATGTGGACGGCGCCCACAACCTCGAATTCTGGCTGACGACGCGGCGCCACGGCTCGCCCATGAAGATCTTTCCGCTGCCGGGTTCCGCAGTGCCGCCGACGGCCTATGAATGGGGCGGCGGTTACTACGGCTATGGCGAGCAGGCCGGCTTTCTCGACGCGAGCCTCATGGTTGCGGGCCTCGACGAGGTGATGGACTGGCCGGCGGTCTGGAACCCCGCGAACCCCTCGCACGAGCGCCTCTGGGGCATGATCCGCGCGACCTTCGAAAAGCGGGGCGTGGTGGAGGGCCACGGCGCGGGCTTGCGCGACATCAACTCCATCAACGCTTTCGCCGCGGCGGGCATCGCCTCCGACCACGAGGGTTGGACCGCAGAGGAAGTGTGGGACAAGCTGCGCCACGGGATCTTTGCGCAAATCCGTCCGCATACCATGCCGGAGATCATCGCTGGCCTCCTCGAACGCGGTCTCGCCGACTGGTCGCAGGTGGCCTTTGCGACGGACGACCGCGGCGCCTCCGACACGCTGCGCATGGGCGCGACGGACCACAACGTGCGGCTCGCCATCCAGTCGGGCCTCCAGCCCGAGATCGCGATTCAATGCGTGACGGTCAACCCGGCACGCCATATGCGCCTGACGCCCTGGGTCGGCAGCATCGCGCCGGGCCGCTATGCCGACCTCGTGCTTCTCGACGACGTGGAGGCGGTGTCGATTGCGGAAGTGTGGGCCGACGGGCGGCCGGTCTCGAACGGGGCGAGCTATACGGGACCCCTCCCCAGCATCGCGTGGCCCGACTGGGCCCGCGACACGGTGAAGATCGAGCGGCGGATCGAGGCTTCGGATTTCGCGATCCCCGCGCTTCCGGGGCGCAGCACCATGCAGGCGGCCCTGCTGCGGCCGTTCCATTGGCACGACGAGTTCATCGCCCGCGAACTCCGGGTGGAGAACGGCGAGGTGCAGCGCGACCCGGAGCGGAACGTCACGAAATTCGCCATCGTCGACCGCTTCTCGGGCCGGGGCCTCGTGTCGCGCATGTTCTGGCTCGGCTGCGGCCCGCGGACGCCGGATACGGCGGTCGGCTGCACCGTGGCGCACGACAAGCATAACCTCTGGGTCGTGGGCTCGTCGGATGCCGCCATGGCGATGGTGGCGAACCGCATGGCGGAGATCGGCGGCGGCTGGGTGCTCGTGAGCGGCGGACATGTGCTGGCGGAAGTCCGCTACGAGATTGGCGGGCTCATGACGCAGCGCTCCGCGGAGGCCCTCGATGCCGAGATGCAGCTCCTCTATGATGCAGCCGCCACCATCGACTGGCTCTACGAACCAACCTTCTCGCCGCGCTGGTTTCCGGGCTTTCCCGAGCGCCTGCAATTCGCGACGCTCACCTGCGCGCCCTGGCGCTGGGTGCTGGTCGCGCCGTGCGACGCGGCGCCCGAGGGCTTCGTCAACGTGGCGATGGGCAAGACGCATCCGGTGGTCTGGTAGGTTCAAACCCCAGCGTCAATCCGGGCCATCTCGGCCTTGAAGGCGGTAGCGATCTGGCCGGCGTCGCGCAGCACCCTTTTGCGCTCCAGGCTCGCGACCGCGCGATCCCGCATGAGCCAGCGCCCGCCGACCATCACATCCCGGACGTCGGTGGGCATCGCGGCGAAGACGAGGGTGGCATAAACGTCGTAGACCGGCTGCGCGCGCGGCGCCGAGAGATCGATGCGGATGAGGTCCGCCTGCTTGCCGGGGCTGAGCGAGCCGATGCGATCCTCGAGGCCGAGCACCCGTGCGCCCTCCAGCGTCGCCATGCGGATGACCTCGACCGCGGGCATCGGCTTGCGGCTGTGGCCGAGCAGCTTCTGGAACATGGAGACGGGGCCGAACTGCGAGAACAGGTCCAGCGTGTTGCCGCTCATGGGCCCGTCGGTCGCAATGCCGACGGGGATCCCGGCCGCCCGCATGGCCTCCACCGGCGCGATGCCCCGCCCGGCCTTGGCGTTCGAGCGCGCGTTGTGGGCAACCCGCACCCCGGCCCGCGCCATGCGCTGGATCTCGGCGGCGTCGATATGCAGGCAATGGGCCGCGATGAGACCCTCGCGCAGGAGCCCCGCCTTCTCCACCACCGCAACGGGGCGCAGGCCGTGGTGCTTGCGGCACCATTCCATTTCGCTGTCCATCTCGGCGAGGTGGATCTGCACCGGGACGTGCGGGTGCTCGTCCGCCCAGCGGGCGACGCGGGCCATGACGGGAACATCCGTCGAATAGGGCGCATGCGGCGCGATGGAGGGCACGATGCGCTCGTGCCCCGCGAACTCCGCCACGAGCTCCTCGACCAGGGCGAAGCCCTCGTCCACCGTCTTGTGATCCGGCGGATCGAAATCCGCCAGCGTCTGCCCCACCACGCCGCGCAGGCCCGCCTGGTCGAGGGCGCGGCCGACCTCGGCCTCGTAATAGTACATGTCGGCGACGGTGGTGACGCCGCCCTCGATGGATTCGAGGGCGGCGAGAAGCGTGCCGACCCGCACCATCTCAGGGGTGACGAACTTGCGCTCCATGGGCAGCACGTAGCGAAAGAGCCGGTCGTCCACGTCCTCCCCGAGGCCGCGGAACAGGGTCATGGGCAGATGCGCGTGCGGGTTGACCATGCCGGGCATGATCACGTCCCCGCCCGCATCCACGATCTCGGCACCCTCCGGGCGGGGCGCATCGCCGGGGCCCAGAGCCCGGATGGTGTCGCCCTCCAGGTGGATCCATCCACGCGGGTGAACCGTCATGGCCTCGTCCACCGGCAGCAGGCAGGCATTCTCGATCACCGTGCCGCCCATCACGCCACCCCCTCCGGGGCCAGGATGGCGCATTGCTCCGGGACGGGCACGAGGCGGGCGGTGCTGCCCGGCTCGAACGGCATGGAAAGCGCCCCGTTCGCCACCACGGGCCCCAGCGGCGTCTCGCACCGGTACTGGTAGGCGCGGCCGAGATAGGTTCTGAGGCCGAGGGTCGCGGGAAGGCCCACGGCGCCGGGATCGGCCGACACGGTGAGCCCGTCGGCGCGGGTCGCGAGCATGAACGCGTCGGGGATGGGCCCGAGGGCCCGTTCCGACAGGGCGAGACGATGGCCCGACGCCTCCGCCGTGACGGTCTCGCCCTCGCGGGCGACCACGCGCATGGGCATGATGTTCTCGAAGCCCACGAAACGGGCCACGAAGGCGTTGGCGGGACGGCGGTAGAGCACCTCGGGCCGGTCGAACTGCATGATGCGGCCCGCATGCATGATCGCGACCCGGTCCGAGATCGAGAAGGCCTCCTCCTGGTCGTGCGTCACGTAGACCGAAGTCGTGCCGTTGGCGCGCTGCAGCTGGCGGATCTCCACGCGCATATCGACCCGAAGCTTCGCATCGAGGTTCGACAAGGGCTCGTCGAACATGAGCAGCGGCGGTTCGATGACAAGCGCCCTGGCCAGCGCGACGCGCTGCTTCTGCCCGCCGGACAGCGCAGCCGGCAGCCGATCGGCCAGCGCCGACAATCCCACACGCTCCAGCATGGCGCGGGCGCGCGTCTGGCGTGCGTCGGCCGCGAGGCCGCGCTGCTTCAGGCCGAAGGCCACATTGTCGAGCACCGAGAGATGCGGGAAGAGGGCGTAGTTCTGGAAGACGAGGCCGATGTCGCGCTTGTAGGCCGGCAGGCGCGTGAGGTCGCGCCCGCTCAGCGTGATCGTGCCGGCGGTGGGCGCCAGGAAGCCTGCGACGAGGCGCAAGGTCGTGGTCTTGCCGCAGCCGCTGGCGCCGAGCAGCGAGACGAGTTCGCCTGCGCCGACGGCAAGCGACAGGTCCTCCAGCACCTTGGTGGTGCCGTAATGGGCCGTGATGGACCGGAGTTCGAGATGCTGGGTCACAGGGCGATTACTTCGCAAGAAACGTGAGGCCGAGGGTGCGCTCCACCACCGCCATGACGCCGACGGTGAGGATCATCAGCAGCACAGAGACGGAGGCGACGGTCGGATCGAAGAACTGCTCCACATGGGCGAGGATCTGGATCGGCAGGGTACTGACGCCGGGTCCGGTGAGGAAGAGCGAGATCGACACGTCGTTCAAGGACGTGATGAAGGCGAGGATGAAGGCCGCGATCACGCCGGCCCGAACGTTCGGGAGCACGATCGTGAAGAAGGTTTTGACCGGCGGCGAGCCGAGGCTGATGGCCGCCTCCTCGACCGAGAAGTCGAAGGATGCAAGGCTCGCGCCGATCACGCGCACCACGTAGGGCAAGACCAGCACCGTATGGCCGATGAGAAGGGCCAGGAAAATCGGGGTGCTGGCGCCCACCACCACCGACTTCAGCAGCGCGAAACCGAACACGATCTCCGGCACCAGGATCGGCAACACGAAAAGCGTTCCGAGCCATGACGGCAGCTGGACGCGGTAGCGGTTCAGCGCATAAGCCGCCGGGATGCCGATGAGGAGCGCCAAGAGCGTTGCCAGAAAGGCGATCTGGAAGCTCGTCACGATCGTGCGCCGGAACGCGCTGATGGCGAAGATGTTCTCGAACCAGCGCAGCGACAGGCCCTGCGGCGGGAAGGTGAGATAGGTGGTGTCGCTGAGCGAGGCGCCGAGCACGATGACCAGCGGGCCCACGAGGAAGAGATAGACCAGCGCCGCGATCGCGATGAGGCCGGGATGGACACGCGCCGTCATCAGGCCGCCATCGGGTTGAGGCGACGGGCGATGCGCGTCATCACGAGCACCACCGCGATGGTGATCACCGTCATGATGGCCGCGATGGTGGAGGCGCCCACCCAATCGAAGGATACCATGGCGCGCTGCTGGAGCAGCGTCGCGAGAACCGTCTGGCGCTCGCCGCCGAGCAGTTGCGGGGTGGCGTAGGCCGTGAAGCTGCCCGTGAACACGAGCACCGCGCCGACGATGAGCCCGGGCACCGCGAGGGGCATCAGCACCTGCCAGAAGGTGGCGACCGGCGAGGCCCCGAGGGACGAGGAAGCCTGCAGCACGTCCTCGGGGATGTTCTCGAGAACGCCCACGAGGGTGAGGATCATGAGGGGGACGAACAGGTACACCATGCCGACGATCACCGCGCCCTGCGTGTAGAGCATCGCGAAAGGCTCGTTCGTGACGCCGAGCGCCACGAGGGTGTTGTTGAGGATTCCGTTCCGGCCCAGGATCACGAGCCAGGCGAAGGCGCGCACCACGACGCCGGTGAGCAGCGGAAACACCGCCGCGACGATGAGCAGGCTGCGCAGCCGCTGAGGCGCACGCGACACCACGTAAGCGGCGATGAAGCCGAAGAACAGGGAGACGGCCGTGGTGATGGCGGCGATCTGCAGGGTCCGGAACAGGACCGTGGTGCGAAAACCGCTGTTGAAGAAGGACGTGTAGGGCGCGAACGTCCCTCGCGGATCCATGAAGGTCGTCGCCATGACGGCGACGACCGGAATGATCAGGAAGCCCACGACGCTCGCCGTCGCGGGCGCCGAGAGGGTCCATCCGGCAAAGCGTCTCACTGGGGCAGGGTCCCTCCGGCAAAGCGTGTCACAGGGGCGGGGTCCATCCGGCAAAGCGTCTCACTGGGCGGGGTCCGCCGTGGGCCGCGGCTTACCGGCCGAACACCTCGCTCCACTCGTCCACCCAATCGTTCTTGGCGGCGTTGAGCTTCTCGTAATCGACCCGCTTGAGGGAGGACACCATCTGGGCGCCGTAGGTCCAGCGCGACGCCTCCTGGGGGTTGAGCTGAACGGCCGTCGCCACCGGGGCATCGACGCCGTTCTTGGCCAGCTCTTCCTGGATCTTGGGATCGAGGATGAAGTTGATGAACTGGTGCGCGAGATCGGGATTGGCCGCGCCCTTGGCGATGTTGACGGTGTTGAGGGTCGCGAAGTCGCCGTCCGAGAGCTGCGCCCAGCGGGCGGTCGGCACGGCGGCCTGGATCTGCGCGAGGGTGAAGTCCTGCGCGATGGCGGCCTTCACCTCGCCGGTGGAGAAGAGGTTCACGAGCTCCGAGCCCGTGTTGTAGTTCTTCACCACGTTGGGCTTCAGCTTCGCCAGGGCCGCGAAGGCGGCCTTGGGGTTGGCGTAGGGGTCGACGCCCGCCTGAGCGCCGGCGATCAGCACCGTCATCGGGCCGGCGGTCGTGGTGATGCCGGGCAGCGACAGGCCGCGGCGGAAGTCCTCGCGCCACAAATCCTTCCAGGAGGTGATCGGCGTCGTCACCTTGGCGCTGTCGTAGATGATGCCGATGCGGCCGATCGTGTAGGCCGGGCCGTAGGGACCCTGCGGCGCGCGGGCGAGCTCGTAGATGCCGTTGAGGTTCGGCAGCTTCGCCCTGTCGACCGGCTGGAACAAGCCCTCCTTGACGCCGATCTGCGAGAAGCTGTCCGAGAGGTAGACCACGTCCACGCCCGATCCGCCGCGGATCTTGATCTTGTTCAGCCGGTCCGCGTTGTTGCCGGTCTCGAACACGAGCTCGCAGCCGCATTGGGCGCGAAACGGCTTCAGGACCATCTGCTCGAGCTTGTCGCCGTTGAAGCCCCACCACGAGATGGTCAGGGTCTTGGTCTGGGCGTAGGCCGGAGACAGGCTGAGAGCCGTCGCAAGCCCAAGGCCGGCCAGCTTCATCGAGATCGTCCTGATCATGGGGAACTCCTGGGGGTGGGCGGGGCGATCCGCCCGGTCGTTCTGAGATGCGGGCAAGCTACCGCCGCGTCGCCCGAAATCCTAGCGCGACCTGAGCCTCAATGTGGAGCAATTTGGCCTGTCCGGGAGGCAGCAGCCCAACCCGTCCGGGAGGCAGCATCCCAGTCTGTCCCGGAGGCAGCAGCCCAGCCCGTCCGGGAGGCAGCAGCACAAACCCTGCAGCCGTTTGGGCTTCTCCCCGGCATTGAGCGCGAATGTGGGGCATGCGGCGGAGCGCTCGCCCCGCTTGCATGATGCCGCGTGACGGTGCGGTTCGGTCCGCCTCGATCGCCACCCGTGGGGGTTAAGGGCCCGCCGCGGACGTCGGCAGGCCGTAGCCTCGTTCAGCGAGAGCGATCACCGCAGAGCGGTCGTCGGCGCGGGAGGCGCATCGCAGCGGCCGGCGGATCACCCCCGTGGGTTGATCGGGCGATCCGCGGTCCAGTCGTAGGTGCCCTGGTCCCGGTCGCGCACGGCCTCCTTCCAGCCGACGGTTTCGGCGCGCTGCTTGAAGGCCATGCCCTCCGGGGAGTGGCGGGTGATGCCGTCGAAGACGGTGGCGAGCATCTGGGTGTTGCGCAGGCCCATGGCTTCGATGGCCTGGTTCACCACGAGCTTCTGCATCATGAGCTGGTTCACCGGCACGGTGGCCATGCGCTCCGCGAGCCGCTCCACCTCCCCGTCGAGGTCGGCGGCGGGCACGGCTTTGAGAACGAGGCCGAGGCGCTCGGCCTCGCGGCCGTCGATCTTGTCGCCGGTGAACAGCATGCGCTTGGCGCGCTCGGGACCGAGGCGATAGACCCACATGGCCGTGGTGGGGCAGCCCCACACGCGCACGGGCATGTAGCCGATCTGGGCATCCTCGCTCATCACGATCATGTCGGAGCACAGCGCGATGTCGGATCCGCCGGCCACCGCGAATCCGTGCACCTTGCAGATCACCGGGCGGTAGGAGCGCCAGAGCGACATGAAGAGTTCGGTGTTGCGCATCATGAAGGCGTAATCCTTCATGGGATCCCAGGGCATCTCCTGCACGCCCTCGTTCGTGCCCGAGGCCTGCGCATAATAGGTGAGATCGTAACCCGCGCAGAAGGCGCGTCCCGCGCCGGACAGCACGATTACATGCACGCCCGGATCGCCGTTGGCCTCGGCCACCGCATCGGCGAGTTCCCGCGGCAGGTCGCCGTCGATGGCGTTCAGGACCTCGGGACGATTGAGGGTGATGCGGCCGATGCGGCCGTCCTTCTCGTAGAGAACCTTGGGCATGAGGGCTTCCTCGTGAGGCGCGTCAGGGGAGGGCGGTTTGCGGATCAGAAGGCCGGTGCGCCCGGCGCATCAGTGGGCCGCTGTGCCGGGCGGATCAGAGGGCTGCTGTGCCGGTGCGCCGGCGGAATCGGGGGCGATCGCGTTCGGCCGGGATGCAGGGTTCGACCACGGGATCCGGAGCAGCGGCGCTCGCGCTCCGCGAGGGTGCGGGGTTCGACGATCGGATCGGGAGCAGGCGAAGCGGGGCGTGCCGACATGGCGCCACGCTACGACGAGCGGGGCGACATCACAACGAAAGCGGCCGTGGGCCGCGAGGCTCGCATCCGCGACGCGGGCGCGCCGCCGTCATTCGCGCATGTTGCGCAGGAGCGCGCTGCGGAACGGAAGGATCAGGATCGGCGTGCCCTCGTCGTCCACCACCTCCATCTGCCAGCCGCGCCAGGCATCCGCGACGGCGACGTCGGACGGGGTGCGCATGATGGCGCGTGCCGCATGCAGCGCTTCGCGCACGGCGCTCGAGCGATCGGGCAACAGGATGCCCGCCTCGTCGAGGGCGCGGCCGGCATGGTTGCGGAGATGAAAATAATAGCGTCGCACGGCATCGTTCGGCTGCGGTTTCCTTGTCTAGGCCGGATTTCGCCGCAGCGCTACCCTTACGGCAGGTCGTGCCCGCCATGGGCTCCGCGGCACGCGCATTCGTGAACCATTGCGGCGCCTCGAGGTTAGCCTTCTCGGTGCTGTCCTGACGGTTGCGAGGGCCTGGAGTTCGCCTGCAGGCGCGGCGGCCGCGAGGGCTTCACCCGGAGCCCGCCTGCGGGCGCGGTAGCCGTGAGGGCTTCGCCGGGAGCTCGCCGACGCGCGCGGTAGCCGTGAGGGCTTGGCCTGGAGCCCGCTTGCTGGCAAAGGGATCGGCGGGGCGGAATGAAAGACAACGATGCCTGATTTGAAACCCATTCTCCTCGTGGAAGACAACCCGAAGGACGTGGAGCTCACCCTGGCGGCCCTGGCGGATGCACGGGTGGCCAATCAGATCATCGTCACCCGCGACGGCGCGGAAGCCCTCGATTACCTCCTCGGGCGCGGCGCCTATGCGGGCAAGAACACCACGGAGCCCGCCCTCGTCATCCTCGATCTCAAGATGCCGAAGGTGGACGGCATGGAGGTTCTGAAAGCCGTCAAGGACGCCCCCGAACTGGCGCGGGTGCCGGTGGTTCTGCTCACGGGCTCGCAGGAGGAGAGCGATGTTCTGCGGGGCTACGACCTCGGCGCCAACTCCTATGTGGTGAAGCCGTTCGGCACCGAGGAATTCCTCGCCGCGATCCGCAATCTCGGCGTGTTCTGGGCCATCCTGAACCAGCCGCCGCCGTAAGGGCGCAGAACCTCATCCGGCCTCACGACCTCGGTCGGGGGCTGCGCCATCAGCGCCCGTGACGCTCGCTTCGAGGGTCTCGCGCAGTTGGTAGAGCTGGCGCTTGAGGGATTCGAATTCCGCCTCCGGCAACCCCACAGCGCACACCACCCGATCCCAGGCCTGCCGCACCGGGCCTTTGAGCCCGCGACCGGCTTCCGTGAGCGTGATCCGCACCTGCCGCTCGTCTCGTGCATCCCGGGTGCGGCGCACGAGACCCGCGGTCTCGAGGCGCTTGAGGAGGGGGCTCAAGGTTGCGGAATCGAGATAGAGCCGCTCCCCGATCTCCCGCACGGTGACGTTCTCCTGCTCCCACAGGACGAGGAGCACAAGATATTGCGGGTAGGTGAGCCCGAGGGGATCGAGCAGCGGCTTGTAGACCCGGGTGAAGGCGTGCGCGGCCGCGTAAGTGGCAAAACACAGCTGATTGGAGAGCTTCAGGTCGTCGGTGGCGTTGGCCAGGGCGGCCGGCCTCGGGCTGGCATCCGGCAGGGGCAGCTTCGGTGGTGTCGCGCGCATCGGCCTCTCCGCGGCGGCCTCCGGACGGGAGATCCGCCGGTGGGTCTCGCCACAGGGGTGCCTGGGTGCATAGGGCCCGCAAATCCATGGGACAAGCACATCTTGCACGCGATCTGATCGCGCGCTACACTTTTGCGATGCGCTCGACCCAGGCCTCGTCTCGGTGGGGTCGAGCGGGGCCCATTAGGGAAGGGTGCTCGATGGCAATCACGTGGCGCCCCCAGCACGAGGTGCACCCGAACCGGCCTCCGGCGCCCGACCTGCTGGCGCTCGACGGGGAGCGGGTGGTTGGACGGCTTTTCCAGATCACCCACAACGGCAATGCCGGCAAGTGGTTCTGGACCATGATGGCGAGCCGCGAGCGCACCCTCGCGGCACCGATCTGCGGCATCGCGGACGAGGCGGGCGAGGCCCAGGAATGCCTCCGGCGCTGCTACGACGGGGTGGTCCCGGCACCCGCGCCGCGGCGGGGTGCTTGAGGTCCCTCCCGTTGAACGCGACCCCCCTCTTTCGCACATCCGCATTCAACGCCCGCGCTGCGCGGGGTTGAAGCGTTGGTTCAGCGTTCAGCCTCGACCATCGCCCGCCTGATCGCCTCAAAAGCTTGTGGACCGCCCGATTGGGTGACGTTGAAGCGCATGAAGGCGGAGGCGGTTTGCGACACGCTGAACACGTTGCCTGGAGCGAGAACCACGTTCTGCGCGAGGGCTGCCCGTGCGAGCGCGGCGGAATCCACACCCGCCGGCAGGCAGCACCAGAGATAGAAGCCGCCGCGAGGCATCAGCCAGGGCTCGATGCCCAGCGCCTCCAGCCGGGCCGCGGTCTCACGCCTCGCCCGCGCCAGCCGTCGGCGCACATCTTCCATGTGCTTGCGGTAGCCGCCGCCCGCGAGCACGCCGGCGATCAACTCGGTCGCAACGGGGCTTGGTCCGCCGAAATTGGTGGCCACCTGCAGATCGACGAGCCCCTCGATCCAATCCGGCCGCGCGGCGATGTAGCCGCAGCGCAAAGAGGCCGACAGGGTTTTGGAAAAGCTGCCGATGCGAACAACGCGGTCGAGCCCATCGAGCCCCGCAAGGCGCGGCGACGGCTCGGGCTCGAAATCGCCGAAGATGTCGTCCTCGACGATGATGAGGTCGTGCGCCACGGCGGCGCTCAAGAGCCTGAAGGCCACGGTCGGCGAGAGCGTGGCGCCGGTGGGGTTGTGGAGCGCCGAATTCGTGAGGTAGAGGCGCGGCCGCTCCGATACGAGCGCAGCCTCGAAGGCCGCGATATCCGGTCCTTGCGGCGTGTAGGGCACCCCCACGATCCTGACAGGCTGCGCCCACAGCAGGGCCTGGAAGTTGAAATAGCAGGGATCGTCGACCAGCACCGTGTCGCCGGGGCGGAGGAGGAAGCGGCAGATGAGGTCGATGGCCTGCGTGCCCGATCCAGTCAGCAGGAGCTGCTCCGGCGCAACGTCGAGGCCCTCTTCGGCAAACCGGGCGAGCAGCAGCCGGCGCAGGGCCGGCGCACCGCGCGATCCCCCATAGGCCGTGAGCACCGCGTCGTCCGCTCGCGCCAGGGCTCGCACCGCACGGCGCAGAGCGGCATTGGGCATCCACTCCGCCGGAAGCCAACCGCAGCCCGGCTTCACGACAGAGGAATCCGCATCGAGCGACTGCCGCGAAACCCAAAACGGGTCGACGGCCCGGTCGCGCCGCGGCTCGGCCTCCGCGAGCGCCCCCGGCGGCACACCGGCGCCGGCCACATAGAAGCCGGAACCGCGACGGGCGCGGATCAGGCCCTCGGCGGCCAAACGATCATAGGCCTCGACGACAGTGGAGGGGGACACCCCCATCGAGGCGGCAAACCTACGGATCGAGGGTAGCCGGTCGCCGGACACGAGGGCGCGGTTCGCGAGCTTCGCGCGGATCGCATCCATCACCTCACCCATGCGTGTCACCGCTCCACCTGTCACCGGCGCCTCGGAATTGTGTCGAAGTGCACATCAGTACAGTTCGGTGCAATTGTATCGAGCCGTTCCTCCCTGCGCCAGTCTCGCGGCCTTAAGGTGGCTCTCGACAAGTGAGGTCACATGGATCGCGCGACGGCCGGATGGGGCAGCGGCCTCTTAGGCGTCATCATCTTCAGCGGCTCGCTTCCGGCCACGCGAGTGGCCGTCGGCGACTTCTCGCCCCTGTTCCTGACCTCCGCTCGCGCCGTCATCGCCGCTAGTCTCGGGGGCGCGTGCCTCGTGGCGCTGCGCCAAGTGAGGCCCGGGCGCCGCGACCTCGGCCCGCTCGGCCTCGTGGCGCTCGGCGTGGTGGTGGGCTTCCCGCTTCTGACCGCCCTGGCGCTCCAGCACATCACGGCGGCGCATTCCATCGTCTTCATCGGCCTCCTGCCGCTGGCGACGGCAGTCTTCGGGGTGCTGCGTGGGGGCGAGCGGCCGAAACCCGCGTTCTGGCTGTTCTCAGGTCTCGGAGCCGCCACGGTCTCGGGCTTCGCCCTCATGAACAGCGGTGCCGGCTCGCTTACCGGCGACCTCCTGATGATCGGCGCCATCCTGCTCTGCGGGTTAGGCTATGCCGAGGGAGCGTCGCTGTCCCGCCGCCTTGGTGGCTGGCAGGTCATCTCATGGGCACTACTGCTGGCTTTGCCGGTGATGACGGTCGTTGCACTGTTTACCCTGCCGGGCTCTTGGCGCGGCATCAGCAGTCCATCCTGGCTAGGGCTCGCTTACGTGTCGATCTTCAGCATGCTGATTGGCTTCGTGTTCTGGTATCGCGGCCTTGCACTCGGCGGCACGGCGGGTGTGGGGCAGTTGCAACTGCTCCAGCCCTTTTTCAGTTTGGCGCTCGCAAGCCTGCTGCTTGGAGAGCCGGTTGCCTGGACGATGATCGCAGCCACTGCGGCGGTTGTGCTCTGCGTCGTCGGCGCCAAACGCTTCGCCTGAAGAAGTATTACTGGCATCCTTCTTAAGTAAATATAGCCCTTGAACCGGGAGGCCGGTCCGTCACGTTTTGGTTTTCTGTCGCCTTTGTAGGCAAAATTTTCCACTGGCGAT
Source organism: Microvirga sp. (assembly GCA_035944635.1). GTDB lineage: Bacteria > Pseudomonadota > Alphaproteobacteria > Rhizobiales > Beijerinckiaceae > Microvirga. Next base: position 26,330 of record DASZAZ010000077.1, on the reverse strand, counting down.
GAGTTGTTCCTCAGGCTAATGCGCCTTTTGTTTCCGTGGTCACGGTCCTTCGGCGATGTGCGTTGGGACGTCGAACCTTAAGGGGAGCGCCAGGTCCACCTCCAGTCCGGTGGGGGCGTATTCGACGCGAACCTCTCCGCCGAGCTGTCGGACGATGACCCGCTCGATCAGCTGCGATCCAAAACCTCGCCGTGTTGGAGGCTGAATGGATGGGCCATTTCGTTCGCGCCAACTGACATGGAGCCATTGGCTCGTGTCGCGCTCCCTCAGGCTCCAGTGAACCTCGAGCCTGCCATGTGGGACCGAGAGCGAGCCGTATTTTGCTGCATTGGTGGTAAGCTCATGCCCGGTCATGCCGATCGCCAGAGCTGTGGCATCGGGTACGTGAACATCAGGACCCTCGAGGTACAAGCGTTCAGTGGCCGAATTGTCGTAGGCCGCGAGTTCCGCATCTAAGATCGTCCTCAAGGAGGCGCCGCCCCAGGCATTATCCACCAGTAGGGTGTGAGTGCGGGCTAAGGACGCGATACGATCGGTCACCGTTTCCCTGAGTTCGTCGATCGTTCGCGCGTGACGGGCTGTTGAGCTCACTACAGCTTGAACCGTCGCAAGGGTGTTTTTCACCCGATGATGCAGTTCTCTCACCATCAAGGCTTGGCTTTGCTCGAAGCGCTGACGCTCGTTCGAGGCTTCAAGAAGTGTCCGGCTGATACTGTTGATTTCCTTGATCGGGCTGCGCACCGGGAAGGCCATTGTGCCACGTCCTAGAGCGGTAGCGCTGCTTGAGAGCCGCTCCATGGCCCCTGAGATCCGACGGCCAAAAAGATAAGCAAGAAGAGCTGAAAGCAGCGCGAGAACAGCGCCGAGGGTGAGAAGTTGAAGGACAAGGCGCCAAATCGGGGCGTTCAGGCTTTGGTGTTCGAGGCCTACCGCCACGATCCAGTCCGATCCTGTGAGACGCGTGTAATACACGAGGAGCGATACACCATCGAGAGACGTGCCCTCGTAGTGCCCCTCGCGGCCGCGGACGTTCTGCAGGAGCTCCGTCGCTTGGCCGCCAATAAAGTCATTATGACGTCTGCTTCGGGCGATTACATGACCTCGGCGATCGAGTACGGTAGCGACCACGCCTTGAGGTAGAGGTTCCTTTAGAAGAATATCACGGATACGCTCTGGAGGAATGACGATATCGACCAGATACACGACGGCGCCAGTCTCGGTCTTCACCACGGGAGCAACGACGGCCAATGATGGCTGACCGGTCGAGGTGGAGCGAAACAGGTCGGAGACGGCGGGCTGTTTGGTTCCAACAACCACCGCGTCGATGTCGAGAGTTCTGTTCGGATAAGTCGCATTCGCCTCCATGCGGGTATTCATCAGCTGGCGCCCGGAGGGCTCCCGGATGGCAAAGTCTACGCCGAGAGGCCTGCCGATGGACCTGGCGCCCGCCCCAGACGTCTCAATGTCACCCGTTTGGAGACGAGGTGACGCAGCCGCTAAACGGGCGGTACCGAGCAGAGAAGCGAGATCTTGCTCGACGGCCTCGGAAATGTCTTGGGCGAGATCGAGGCCGCGCTGCACCAGTTGAGCACGCTCGATGTTGGCGTATTGCCATAGAAGGAGGCTGAAGAAGACAGTAGCCGGAAGAAGAAGTAGGGCGCAGAGTGCCCCTAAGTGCCAGCGGATGGAGCGCGGTGCCAGGGCAAGCCGCCTCAGGCGGGAGAAGTTCATCGAATCGGCTCAGGTGAGCAGGTAGCGCCTGGCCCCACGGGGGCGGCCGACCCTAACCTTACCGCACATGAAATCCATCAACTTCACTCTGGGAACGGACAACGTCAGGCCGACCGGAAAACATGACGCTCAATCAATGTCGCTGAGCCGCCATCCGTTCCTACAAACAGGGAAGGGCCGAACGATGGTGCTTGGTTGATCAGGAAAGGTGTCCTTACCAGTGGCCTCAGCCCATGGGCTGACTGCACCGTGCAGGCTTATCCCATCTGTCTTCAAGCTCGATGGGCGCGGTTGCCGGCGACTTTAGGCGTGCCGATGCCCGGTCGCCACCTCTACTGCCCTTACGATGTCCTCGGGACGGAAGGGTTTGGGTACAAAGAGACCTCCGTCTGCAATTTCGCCGTCCGAGGGGCGCTCATAGCCTGAAGTGACCACGAGACCAATGTGCGGCCAGAGTTGATGAACCTGCGCCGCAAGTTCCAAACCATTCATCCCCGGCGGCATATTAATGTCGGTGAAGAGCACCTCAATATTGCGGGCTGTCTCAAGGCATTTGAGAGCTGTTTGGGCATCGCTGGCCTCGATGACGTCAAAGCCTGCCTCGTCCAGAACATCGGCTACGAGCATGCGGACGAACACCTCGTCGTCCACCACCAGCACTTTCTTGCCGCCAGTTGGCTGTTCCATAGCCGAAGAACGCGAGGCTGGGGCCTGCGTTCCTGCTCGGCGCCAACTCTTTCTGTGCCAGTTCCCGCTCCTGCGCCTCACAGCAGCACCAGGCTTTCGGGCAGGTGCCTCGGGAGCAGGGATAGTACGAAGGGCCTCGTGCAAGCAAAAAGCCTGGGCTGCTGGGGAGAGGCGAAGATCTTATTGCGAGTGTGGCGCCTCCGGTGGCGAGCACAGGCAGTATCAGTGCAGCAGGAAGATCAAGAAGACAGGCTTTGGTGTCGCGTTCGAAGGAACGCGACGGCTTGGCTGGGGCTCACGGCACGGAAACGCACAAGGGTGTGCGGGCGCAACTGCGTGAACGCGTCGAGGTCGATCGAGGCGACCGTCGCGATCTTGGGGTAGCCGCCTGTGGTCTGATGGTCGGCCAGGAGCACGGTGGGCTGGCCGTCGCCAGCGACCTGAATCCCGCCGCGAACGACGGCCTCCGATGGCATATCGAGCGGGCCGAGCACTTGGAGCGGGGGGCCTTTGAGGCGTACGCCCATGCGATCGTAGCTGCTGGTCAGCGCGTAGGGCTCGGATAGGAACCGCTCGACACTGTCGAGCGGGAAGAAGTGGTCCTGCGGACCGAGCACGACCCGGATCTCGCGGCGTGGCCGAGCCGTGACCGGCAGGACGAGCGGTCCCATCTCGGGCGGCCCTTTCGACGAGGTCTCAATCGAGAGCCGCATGCCGGGTGCAAGGGTCCCGCCACCGAGTCCGGACCGCAGGTGCGTGGCGCAACTACCGAGCCAGGATGGGGCCAAAAGGCGCCCGGCGAAACAAAGATAAGTCCAGGTCCCCCATGGGCCCGCCCTGATGGCGAGGCGGGAACCGGTCGGCAGAATCGTGACACCCCAAGAAGGGATCGGCGCCCCATCCACGGTAACCCTGAAACCCCCGCCTGCGGTGGCAATCGCAACGGGCCCTTCGACGCAGCGAAGCACAAGGCCACCAAGGGAGACCTCGATGCCGCCGGCGCCGGGCTCGTTGCCAAGAACCGCCTGTGCGATGCCGTAGGCCGTGCGGTCCATGGGGCCGGAGGCCGGCACGCCATAGCGCATCAGGCCCTTGCGCCCCTCGTCCTGGATCGTGGTCAACGGACCGGCGGCCTCGATCTCGATCACCGCGTTCATGCGGAGCCCTCGCTCAAGGCCTGGAACTCGGTTGCTGCGATGCGCCGGAACATGACCCGATCGCCGACCTCGAACAAGAATGGCACCTCATGGTGCGGCCGCAGAATGCGAGCAGGCGAGCGCCCGATGACCCACCAGCCGGTGGGCATGATCATGGTCGAGACTAGGCTCTGCGGACCAGCGATCGAGACGCTGCCAGCCGGGATGTCCCGCACGGGCTCGGGTTTGCGCGGGAGCCGGATCGCCTCCGGCACTCCGCCGAGGTAGGCATAGCCGGGTGCGAAGCCGTACATGTAGACACGGTAGCGGCCTTTAAGGTGCGCCTCGATTACCGCTTCTGGCGTCAGCCGGGTTCGCTCGGCGACGGCTGCGATATCGGGCGCGAAGGGCGGGTCGTAGCAGACCGGCACCTCCCACAATCGGCCCTCGGGCGCGTGCACCTGCGTGCCGGCCCAGAGCCGCCGGACATGCGCTCTCACGGCGTCGGGCTCCGCCACGAGCGGGTTGTAGCCAATGAAGAGGGAGCAATAGGCTGGAACCGTCTCGGTGAAGCCGGGAAATGGGTCCGCTCTCAGCGCCGCGTCAAGAGCGAGCACGGCGTCGTTCGCAGCCTCACTGATGCTCTGCGAGAACTCGGCCATGATGCCGACGTCGGCGACAGGGCGGAATCGCGGGTAGTCCTCGCGGGACGGCACGATCATGACTGAAAGACGAACGGGCGGATCGCAACACCTTCGCTTAGGAGACCCTCACGCAGGCACCGTGCAAGTTGGACGGCTCCAGGGCTGTCGCCATGAACGCAGATGGAATGGGCCTGCAAGGGGATCGGTGTGCCGCCAACGGTTGGCATGACCCCCTCGCGCAGGAATTCGAGCATGCGCGCGGTCACCCTGTTCTCGTCCTTCAGCAGCGCCTCCTGGTGCGTGCGGGAGATCAGGCGGCCATCCGGCCGGTAGCCGCGATCGGCGAACACCTCGCTGAAGACGGTAAGCCCCATCTCGCGCGCTATGTCCTCAAGCTCCGTCCCTGAGATAGCGAGCACCGGCAGTGTTCGGTCCACGGCGGCCGTCGCGCGGGCGATCGCGCCGGCAATCGCCCGGTCGTCGCAGGCCAGATTGGCGAGCGCGCCATGGGCCTTCACGTAGGCGACGCGCGCTCCTGCAAGCGCCGCCACACCCCAGAGCGCGCCGATCTGGGCCGCGATGAAGCGCTCGCATTCCGCGGCGCTGTAAGGCAACTGTCGCCGTCCGAAGCCCTCACGATCCGGGTAACCGGGATGCGCACCGATCACGACGCCACGGTCGCGCGCCGCGGCAAGCGTTTCGAACATGGTCTCGGGATCGCTCGCATGCCCGCCGCAGGCGATGTTGGCGCTGGTCACCACGTCGAGCATCGCGGCGTCGTCGCCCATCCGCCACGGGCCGTAGCCTTCGCCGAGATCGGAATTCAGGTCGATGGATCGGATCATTCTGTTTCCTGTCGAGGCCGCTCCAGCCCCTGTCCGCACACGACGGTAGCGGGTCCCTTGGCCCGCCGCCATGCCCCCAGCGCATCGCCCGCGGGGTTGAGGCGCCGTTGCGGGGATGCCTCCGACTGATGTTATGGATAATCGCCTGCTCCGGGTCCTGGGGCAGCCCGGTCCATGAGGTTTGGATGTCTCCCTCTTCCCCGACAATCGTGATCTGCGGCGCCGGCATTATCGGGGTTGCGGCGGCCTATTCGCTTGCGGTCGAGCACGGCGTCGACAACGTGGTGCTGGTCGACCAGGGGAACCCGCTCTCGGTCACGTCCGACAAATCCACGGAGGCCTACCGCAACTGGTGGCCCGGCCCCGACTGGCAGATGACAGCGTTCATGAACCGCAGCCTCGACCTCATCGAGGAGATCGCGCGGGCAACCGACAATCGCATCAATCTCAACCGCCGCGGCTACGTGTTCGCCACCGCCGACAGGGGCAAGATCCCCTTTCTCGAAACCACCGCGAGGGCCGCCGAGGCGAATGGCGGGGGTGCGGCGCGGTTCCATGACACGCCCCACAGCGCCTATACGCCGGCAGCCGAGCGCGGTTTCGACGGAGCGCTGGATGGCGCCGACGTGATCACTGATCAAAGCCTGATCCGTTGGCATTTTCCTTTCCTCGCTCCCGAGACGGTGGCGCTCGCGCATGTGCGTCGCGCGGGCTGGCTCAGTGCCCAGCAACTCGGCATGGTGATGCTGGAGGCGGTGCGCGCGCGGAGCGTGCCGATCCTGAAAGGTCGGGTGGTCGGCTTCGACACTGCCGGCGGCAGGGTGCGCGGTGTCGAGGTGGAGAGCGGCGGCGAACGCCGGACGCTTCCGGCAACCCACACGGTGCTCGCCGCCGGACCCATGCAGGTCGAAATGGCTCGCATGCTCGGCGTCGACCTGCCGATCCGGGCCGAGCGCCACTTCAAGGTAAGTTTCCCCGATACGCTGGGCGGCTTGCCGCGTAACGCGCCGATGCTGATCTGGCTCGACGAGCAGCACCTGCCCTGGAGCGACGACGAGCGCGAGGCGCTCGCCGCGGACGAGGACGCGCAATGGCTGCTCGGACCCTTTCCGGCGGGCGTACACGGGCGGCCCGACGGGGGGTCGGCGACCCTCATCCTCTTCAACCACCACGGCGAAGCGGTCGAGCCGGTCTTCCCCCTGCCGGAGCCGGCTTATTACCCCGAGATCGCGCTGCGCGGCATGGCCACCATGGTGCCGGGACTCAAGGTCTATAACGGAAAGGTCCCGCGGCCCTATATCGATGGCGGATATTATATGAGAACGCAGGAGAACCGTCCGCTCATCGGACCCGTTCCGGTGGAGGGCGCCTACCTCTCATGTGCCTTCTCGGGCTTCGGCGTCATGGGCTCGTGCGCCAGCGGCGAACTCATCGCTCAATACATCACGGAAGCCCCGCTGCCCGACTATGCGCCAGCCTTTCAGCTCTCGCGCTATCAGGACGCAGAGTACCGAACGTTGCTTGAACGCTGGGGCGACGGTGGGCAGCTCTAGTGGTGTGGTTTCACCGCGCTACCCGATTAGCGCTGCCATCCAGCTTGATACCATCTGTGCAACCACTGCCAAGTGTTCTGCGACTTTCACGTGGCGCCTTAGGTGTCAGCACTTGCACACGAGCCATACACGCGACGACGGGAAATGGTGAGTTTGACGCCGACCCAATCTCCCCGATTGTGATCTCACCGGGGGCGAACCTAAACGCGCGGCCTAGCTATCGTTGTTTCGAGCACATTAGGTCGGCTCGGATCCAAAGCTGGTGCACCCGCGCTATCGGCCGAACCCGATCGATGACAGCTCTCCAGTTTAGTACTCCCTCTGCCCCCAAGACGCCTTGATCTCCGACGAGGTCGTTCCATTCTGCTAGCGGCAGCGGCAGCGGCAGCGGCAGCGGCAGCGGCAGCGGCAGCGGCAGCGGCAGCGGCAGCGGCAGCGGCAGCGGCAGCGGCAGCGGCAGCGGCAGCTTGAGGCCGTTATGGTCTTCTGCATGCACCAGGTGTCTGTCCGGCGAACGTAACCCATCAGAATGGCTCAGCTGAGGTGGCGAAGCGTTGACGGAGTGCTCAAGGAGGGGCGATAACCCTCCCTTGACTACCGCTGGCGTTGCTTGCCCCTGAGCACCTTTGCCTGCAGCGGTGTTCCTGAACACATCCCTGGTGAACATGACATTACGACCGACAATCGACGATGTGACCACGATGCGGTTCGGCATCGGGCAGCCTGTGCACCGGCAGGAGGATCCTGTCCTGGTACAGGGACAGGGACGCTACACGGACGACGTGAGCCTCCCGGGCCAGCACTATGCGGCCTTCGCGCGAAGTCCTCACGCGCACGGCATAATCAACAGGGTAGACACGGACGCAGCACGCGAGATGCCAGGCGTTGTGGCAGTCTTTACGGCCGCGGACCTCACGGCCGCAGGTTACGGGCCGCTCACGCGCAAATGTATCATCGACTTCATGAACCGCGACGGCACGCCGATGGCCATGCCGACCCGCGGGGCGCTTGCCGCCGACAAGGTGCGTTTCGTCGGCGACCCCGTAGCTGTCGTGGTCGCCGCGACCGCGGACCAGGCCCGAGATGCGGTGGAAGCCGTGTCGATGGAGATCGATGTGTTGCCGGCGGTGACGCGGGTTGAGGATGCGATCCGGCCTGGAGCTCCGGAGCTCTACGAGCAGGCTCCCGGCAACCGGATCCTCGATTTCCACTACGGTGACAGCGCGAAAGTTGCGGAGGCCTTCGCCAGCGCCGCCCATGTGACGCGCTTGTCGATCACCAACAACCGAGTTGTTGTGAATGCGATGGAGCCCCGCGCTGCGCTCGCGTCCTACGATCCAGCGAGCGAGCGCTTTACGCTGTATGCGCCGAGCCAGGGGGTTTTCGGCAAGCGCAACAACCTCGCGAGCGTCATGGGGCTGCCGCGGGAAAGCCTCCGCCTGATTACGGGGCATGTGGGTGGCTCCTTCGGAATGAAGGGGTCGGTGTTCCCGGAATACGTGTGCCTGCTGCACGCAGCCCGGGTGCTCGGCGTACCGGTGAAATGGACGGATCACCGCTCGGACAGCTTCACCTCGGACCATCACGGTCGTGATATGGAGGTTGTTGCCGAGTTGGCCCTCGACAAGGATGGGCACTTCCTCGCCACGCGCTTCACCGGCTACGGCAATCTTGGCGGCTATCTCACGGCAGTCGGTCCCATGATGACAACGACAGGCATCGTGAAGAATGTCATTGGCATGTACCGCACTCCGCTCATCGAGGTGAATACTGTCTGCGCTGTCACCAACACCGTACCGATCGGCGCGTATCGCGGCGCCGGGCGCCCGGAGGGCAATTATTACATGGAGCGGCTCATCGATGCCGCGGCAGCTGAAACGGGCGTCGATGTAGCGGAACTGCGGCGGCGCAACTTCGTGCAACCGGATCAGCTGCCGTGGACCACGCCTGGCGGCACTGTCTACGACAGCGGCGACTTCCCAGGCCTTCTCGAGAGGGCCCTGGACGCCGCCGATTGGAACGGGTTTGCCAAGCGCCGGGAGGAGAGTCGCAGACGCGGCAAACTCCGCGGTCGGGGCCTCGGGTGCTATCTCGAGGTCACTGCCCCCCCCGCGAACGAAATGGGCGGGCTGCATTTCGAGGCGGACGGTAGCGTGACCATTGTGACCGGCACACTCGATTACGGCCAAGGCCATTGGTCCGCGTTCGCGCAGGTGTTGCATTCGAAGCTTGGCGTTCCCTTCGAGAGGATCCGTCTCGTGCAAGGCGACAGCGACCGACTGATTGCAGGGGGTGGCACCGGCGGCTCGAAGTCCGTCATGGCCAGCGGCGCGGCCATTGTGGAGGCGAGCGAACGGGTGATCGAGCAGGGGCGCCCCATCGCGGCCTACGTGCTCGAAGCAGGCATCGCGGACATCGAATTTGCCAACGGCCGCTTCGTGGTTGTCGGAACGGATCGCAGCATCGGCATCATGGAGTTGGCGCAGAAGCTGAACGAGGGTGTGGATTTGCCCGCGGACCTACCCCGCACGCTCAGCGTCGATCATGTCTTCAAACAGGCGCCACCGGCCTATCCAAATGGGTGCCATGTCGCGGAGGTAGAGATCGATCCGGAGACCGGTGTCACCGAAGTCGTGAGATACATAACGGTCAATGACTTTGGCACGATCATCAATCCGCTGATCGTAGAGGGCCAGCTCCACGGCGGTATTCTTCAAGGCATTGGCCAAGCTCTGATGGAGCACACCGTCTTCGACTCCGAAGGTCAGCTCGTCACGGGCTCCTACATGGATTATCAGCTTCCCCGGGCGGCAGACGCGCCACCGACCCTTACCTTCGAGAGCCGGCCCCAGCCGACGCTCAACAATCCCCTTGGAGCCAAGGGCTGCGGTGAAGCCGGCTGCGCCGGATCGCTGCCCTCGGTCATGAATGCCGTTGTGGACGCGCTGTCGGAATATGGCATCCGCCACGTGGGCATGCCGGCGACACCGCAGGCGATCTGGCAGGCCATCCAAAGCGCGGGGGCGATGAAAGCGGCGTAGAGCTCGCCGACCTCCGGTTTTGTGGTCTTGGCAGTACAGGAAGAAGCGGTTGAGCCCAGTGAAGGCGTCGCGGTAGCGCGGAGCATTTCATCTTCGCCCCGCGCTTCGCCGACCTCTCACCCTGTGGGAGCGATCATATAGCAACCGACGTTGTCGTCGGTCTGCTGAGTTGGGCTGCTACAGCATCAACGGGCTGGGAGCGAGCCAGCGGACGACCGGCCTCTATTCCGTCTCAGGCAGGATAGAGCGCCAGTGTGTAAGCCGTGACGAAGTCGTGCTCGGGCTTGAACTCCATCGTGCAGGGGATACCAGCCCGCACGAGGGGGCTGCGGCTGTTGCGGGCGTGCGCCACTCCGAGATCGAAGGGCGCACGGACGGGCTCCACCCCAATGGCCAGGAACCGCCCGTTCCACGGATAGGCGGTCCGCCCCCGATTGGAGAACCAAAGATTGCAGCACGGGAAGACCTCTGGATCCCATGTCAATCGAACACGGTAACCTTCCTCGGTGTTGACGAGATCGACGGCGCCGCGAGCATTCGTCACGAGCAGCAATTCTTCCGTCGCGAAGGGCAGGGGCAGGCGTGAGGCATCAACCGGATCGCCGCCCCGACGCGCGACGCGGGTGAGGGGAACCCCACGCTGGTCGGGCGTGAAAACCGAGATCCCGGGCTCCTTGGGGACCGGGAAACTCCAGACCAGCGCTTCGTTTCCGAAATCGAGATGGAAAGCCCCTGGTGTCGTGGGCAGCCGGAACGTGGGGTGGATCCCGATCGGCAGCTGACAGGGTCGGCGGGCACGGGCCTTCAACGTCACGGACAGAGCCGCCCTCAAGGGGTCAACCGCGATGCGACGCTCTAGAACCTCGATGGGATACGGGGGCGGAAGATAGAGGCGCAGGACCAGGTCCGACTCCGAGCCGCTCGCGCGGGGCCAATGCACATTGAAGCAGGTGCCATGGGGATGCGGATCCACGACATCGTCCGGCTCGCTCAATCCTGAGAGCCACTCGTCCGGCAGGTCCGTCCTCGCTTCCGGCACGCCAAAGGGAATGCAGGGCCACTCGCCGCGCAGGCGACGGAGCAGGCCGGGCAGTGTAGCGAGTTGCTCCGGTGGGTCGTTAGCCCAGGGCGCCACGGCGAAGGGCTGAACGGTGCGCCCGCCCACCTGGAAGTGGGCCGGCCCAAGCATGGCGCCGAGGCTCTGGACATGGGCCCGCACATGTGAGCTCTCCACGGTCCATTGCTGAAGGTCTTGCTGCATTGGCTTCTCTTTATGGAATCAAGGTCACTCCCCCGGACTTACGATCTCATCTCCTGCAGGAAGCGCAGGACTCCGTCACGCATCGCCGGCGTCTCCACGTGACCGGTATCGTCATGCTCGATAACAACAAGACGCTCCGGCACGGCTGCTGCCTTGTAATCTGACCGGGTTTGCGCCAACGCGGTTTTTACAGCCTCGCGTGGGGTTAGGGGGTCCTGATATCCGAGGCCGATCAGTTGCGGGCGCGGTGCGATGAGGGCACAGATGCAACCGGTCGGAAAGTGGTTCAGCAGACCCGGCACGGTCATGTAATGGCCGTGGCGATCATGCTGGCCGAGACGGATCAAGGTTGCGAGATCGGCATAGCAACAGAGATGCGCGACGCGATTGATCGAGGGCTCAAGCGCCCCCATCCAGAAGGCGTGTGTCGCGCCCATGGAAAGGCCGAGCGCGGCGATGCGTCCGCGGTCGATGTCGGACCGCTCCTTGAGGTGAGCGAGACCCGCTCCGAGATCCCGCAGCATGGCGCCCAAGAGCGTGTCGCCGAACCAGAGCCGCTCTTTTGCTCGCGCACTCTCGCCTGGTGCCTGCCGCGTGCCGAAGGCCGGCATCTCGACACACAAGGCCGCGAAACCGGCCTTGGCCAGAAAAGGTCCATAAGGGGAGATCAGGCTCGGGCGGCCGCCGAGAAGTTCATCGAGCCCGACCTCGTAGCGCCCGCCATGGGCATGACAGTAGAGCACCGCCGGATGAGGGCCCTTACCCAGCGGCCGCACAAGCAGCGCACGCACGGTTTCGCCGAATTCGTTCGTCCACGCCAGGTGCTCGATCGCGAATCCGTCACGCCGCTCCTCTGACCTATCCGCAATTGCAGGAGCCCGCATTCCGGCGGTTGGATAGCGCACGAAGGTTGCGAGCTCTCGCCGGGTTCGCGTGTCGTCACCACCGCCGGTGCTACATTGCGAATGGGTCACGCCGCCAGGGTCCTGCCCTCTCGATCGAACACATGCAAGTGCGTGCGGTCGATGGCGAGGCCTACCCGATCGCCTACCGCGAGATGGCGTTGGCCCGGCTGAGCGATCGTGAAGGGGGCTCCGGAGGCGGCGGTGGTGCCGTGGATCACGGTTTCCGCCCCGAGTTGCTCGACGAGAGTGACCTGAAGGTCGAGATTTCCCGCCTCAGACTCCACGATGGCCACGTGCTGCGGGCGGATGCCCAACGTGACGGTTTCGCCGTCCTGACCGGTTGCCTGCAGGTGAACCGGAGCGGCACCGCCAAGATCAATGGCCAAAGCCCCGTCGCTCCCCTGTTGGACACGCCCTTCGACGAAGTTCATGCGCGGGGAACCGATGAAGCCGGCGACAAAGCGGTTGGCGGGCCTGTTGTAGAGATCGAGGGGGGTACCGATCTGCTCAATGCGCCCGTCTCGCAGCACCACGATGCGGTCGGCAAGGGTCATAGCCTCGACCTGGTCGTGGGTCACATAGATCATCGTGGCATCGAGGCGCTGGTGTAGGGCGGCGAGTTCCGCACGCATGACAACGCGCAGTTCCGCATCGAGATTGGACAGCGGTTCGTCGAGGAGGAAGATGCCGGGCCGGCGCACGATGGCCCGCCCGATAGCGACGCGCTGGCGTTGTCCACCAGAGAGCTGCCGGGGCTTTCGCTGCAGCAGCGGCTCAATCATCAGCATCCGCGCCGCTTCGGCCACGCGCGCCTCGATCTCAGCGCGTGGGACACGGCTGTTCTCTAAGCCAAAGGCGAGGTTCTGGCGCACGCTCATATGGGGGTAGAGCGCATAGGACTGGAACACCATGGCGAGCCCGCGATCGGCAGCGGGGACGTCGTTCACGCGCTTGCCGTCAAGCAGGATGTCGCCGGAAGTGGCGGACTCGAGGCCCGCAATCAGCCGCAACAATGTGGATTTCCCGCAGCCCGAGGGGCCGACGAAAACCACGAACTCGCCGTCGTCGACCTCAAGATCAATCCCGTGCAGAATGGGCACCGTGCCGAACCGCTTCGTGATCTGGGATAAAACTAGGTGGCTCACGCGGCCCGCTCCGCGGTAATGCGAACGATCATTTCAGCCCCGTGTTGGCGATACCGGTAGTGATGAAGCGCTGCAGGAAAAGGAAGATCAGCGCCACCGGCAGGATCGAGACCACCGTCATGGCGAGCACGTAGTGCCATTGCACGTTGAGCTCGCCTGAAAAGGCATTGAGGCCAACCTGAAGCGTGTAGGTCTCCTTGCGAGAGAGTACGATGAGAGGCCACAGAAAATCGTTCCAGCGCCACATCACCGAGAAGATGGCGAGCACGGCGAGCGCAGGCGCGGCAAGCGGCAGAATGATCCGCCAGTAGATCTGCCACTCGGAGGCCTTGTCCATACGGGCAGCGTCAATCAACTCATCCGGGATCGTAAGCATATATTGGCGCAGCAGAAACACGCCTGTCGGTGTTGCAACCGTCGGCAAGATCACGCCCCAGAGGGTATCGAAGAGGTTGAGACTGTTCACCACGAGGTAGAGCGGAACCATGATGACCGAGAGCGGCACCATCAAGGTCGCGAGGATCAATGCCAGCACCGCTCCTCGTCCGTGAAACTGATATTTCGAGAGGGCGAAAGCCGCCATCGAGTTCACGACGAGCGTGATGATCGTTGCCATGACGGTGACGAACACTGAGTTCTGGAAGTAGCGCAGGAAATCGAAGGTTTGCAGCGGCTCGGTATAGTTCGTCGTTGCGAGCCGCACCTCCCGGACCGGCGTGCGCCGGTCGATCGGGACGCGGATCGTTTCGCCGGGTTTGGCAGGGTCGACCATCTGGGCCATCGTCCCGACGCGGCGCACCTGCGCAAGCACGCGCTCACTGCCGTCCTCGCCCTTCACCCGGAAGAGTGGCAGGGGCCGGTCGTGGCCGGGCACGGTTACCGATGTAGTGTCCATAGGGAGGAGGCTTTGCGGAAACTCCACGAGGGCCGCGGGCGTCTTGAACGACGAGAGCACGAGCCAAACCACGGGGCCGAACATCAAGAAGAGGCCCATGGCGAGCCAGATCGCGGACACCACGTCCGTCCAATGCCAGCCCTTGCCGCCGCGGCGTCGGGTGAGGAATTGCACGAGTGGGCTCATGCCCGCTCCTTCCGCTCGCGCCAGTTGGCGGCTCCCAACTGGAGCAGCGTGAGGATCACGAGAACGGCGCCCATCAGGATCGAAGCTGCCGAAGCAAGCCCGAGATTGCGCTGCACATGGGCAAGACCGGTTTCGTAAATGTATTGCGTGAGAAAGAGCGTGCTGGTTCCGGGTCCCCCGCCGGTGAGGACGAAAACCTCATCGAACACCTGCACGGCGCGGATGAGGGCGAGGATCACGACCACGAGGAGGTTCGGCCAAAGGAGCGGCAACGTGATGCGCCAGAACGCCCGCGTGCGGCTGGTGCCGTCCATCTCGGCCGCTTCGTAGAGATCCTTTGGAATCGCCTGGAGCCCGGCCAGGAGAATAAGCGCGTAGAAGCCGAGATGCGCCCAGATCGAGACGAAGATCGCCCAGAACATGGCCCAACCGCGCTCGGCTAGCCAAAGAGTGCGCTCAAATCCCCACTCGACCAGCACGGCGTTGAGCAGCCCATCGCGCTGTAGGATCCATTTCCAGATCAACCCCACCACGACCGGAGAGAGCAGCACGGGAAAGAAGAACACGCCACGCCAGAAGCCACGAGTCCGCATCTCGCGGTTCAGCACGAGGGCCGTAACAAGGGCCACGAGCACGAGGGCGGTGACCTGCGCGACCACGAAGAAGAGGGTGTTCTGAACGCCCTGCCAAAACGCATCCTCGCGGCAGGTCGCCGGAACCGAATAGTTATCGCATGTGAGAAGACGATCGTATTGGCCAGCACCCACGAAGGTACGTCCGTCGAAGAAGATCGCTGAGCCCGCGGTTACGGAATAGGCTACATTGATGGCAACCGGGATGAGAATGAAAATGCCAAAGATGATCATGTTCGGCGCCAGCAGCACCGCCGCCATCCCGGCGAGCCCAAAGCGCCGCTGAACCCAAGCCATGGGGGCGTTGAGCGCCCCCATGAGGAGCCGCAAGGGCAGGCTCAGGAGAGAGGCGAGATCGATGCCGTCGCGAGAGGACCCGTCCCCTCGTGACGAGGGGGCATGAGCCAAGGATTCGCCCTGCTCCGCTCCGGCCATAATTCGCAGCGCTCCCGAAGGCAGCTGGGGCGGATGCGCTCCGCCCCCGAGACCCTACTTCGCTTCCGAAACCTTCTGCTGAACTTCGGCGGTGATGCGCGCATACGCGTCATCGAGGCTTGTCTCGCCCGCCACGACCTGCCCGAGGCGGGTGATCACCGCTGGGTAGATGGCGCTTGCCGACCAGCGATAGGCCTGCAGGCGCCGGGCCACTGGTGCGAGGGTCCGGGTCGAGGCGAGGAAGACGTCGAGGGACTTCTTGACGTTGGGGTCGTTGGTCTTGAAGTCCAGACCCTTCTCGGCGAGACCCTGATGCGCGGGCAGGAACAGGGTGCGCTCGGAGAACTCGCGCACCACCGGCTCGCTCGCGAGGTATTCCATCAGGCGCGTCACCTCTTCGGGTGCCTTGGTGTATTTGACGGCCACGAGGCCGGCGCCGCCAGGCATGCCGCTGCAGGCGGCTGGGCCGCAGGGCTGGGGCGCCGCCGACCAATCGAAGGCGTCCTTGATCTTCTGTGAGAACTGGCCGACCTGCCAGGAGCCCGAGTAGTAGACAGCGACCTGCCCGTTCACGAACTCCTCGTTTGCGCCCTTATAGGTTGTGCCCGCAACGCCGCCCCAGATTTCCCGGGGCATGGTGCCGTCCTTATGCCAATCAGCAATGCGCTGCGCCATGGCCTTGAAGCCTTCGTCCACGACGGCGGGCTTGTCGTCGGGGCCGATCACCTTGGCGCCCATGGAGATGGCCGGACCGATGAAGCGGTGGGCCGAACGATCCATGGCAAGCGCAATCGGGATCTTCTGACTCTGCGCTACTTTCTTGGCCGCCGCCGCCCATTCGTCCCAGGTCGCCTTTTCGCCTGGCACCGGCACCTTGGCCTGCTCGAACAGCGTCGTGTTCACGAGCGGACCCGTGATGGTGAGCTGGGTCATGAAGCCTGGAATGGCGTTGCTGCCGTCGTCCCGCATCCAGTCCAGCGTGTTGGAGAAGTTCTTCTCCCAGTAGGCGGCGTCCTTCAGCATCGGGCGCATGTCGAGCCAGTGCCTGGCGAGCGGCTTCAGGTCCGTCACCCGGGCGATATCCGGGCCGCGACCCGCCTCGAGCTGCACCGGCAATTGCTCGCGGATCACGTTGTAGGACACCGTGTCGAGGACGACCTTGGTGTTGGGGTTCTGCGCCTCGAACCGCTTGAGGAGGTCCTGCAGAACCTCGCCCTCGTTGCCGTCCGAATACCACATGATGCGGATCTCGGCCGCAAGCGCGGTGGTGGACGTGAGGGCCAGGGCCAGGGCGCCGAGGGCGAGATGTTTTAGGGTCTTCATGACTTCCTCCCAGAGCTTCGTTTTCGGTCCGACGTTGTGGCGTCGGTAAAGGTGTTTGCTCAGGCCGTTTTTCGGGCGTCCGCCCGGCATTCTTGCGAGGGCAATGGGATGCGCCCTCGATCAGGCAGCGTGACAAGTTCGCCTGTTATCGTCCAGTCCCGGGGATCGACGGCTTCGCCCGCGGTCGAAACGACCGCGTCGGCTCCGCATCGCACCATCCCATAATCGGAATCGGTGAGGATGAGGTCTTCCCCCTGCTCTGTGCAGGCAAGGCCGCGGAAGCGTTCGCCGAAGGCCTGGAGGCTCCCCTCTTGGGCGAGATCCGACAGGCGCACGATCCACCGTCCCTGCCGACCTGGCAGCCGAAGCTCGCAGCCGGCCATCGGCCCCCGCTCAACCCGGTGCAGCGGCGCGCTGGCCTGGAGGAGGCACAGGCCCTCGCCGGCGCGGACCAGAACCCGGTCGCCCTCGTGGATCACCTCGTCCATCTCGGCTTCGGGCAGCCAGGCATGGGTGAAATCGGGCTGGCCCTCGTGGACACGGAAATCCACCAACGCGAGGGCGCGGTATTGATGCGTGCGCGGGATGGTGCCGGAGCCGCCCCAATAGGAGGGGCGGCCGTAGCCGGCATAGACCACCTCGCCAGGATGATTGATCCAGATCTGCGCCTCGGGCCGGTCGCCCAGGCGCAGATGCAGCATCGTCTCCTGGTAGCCCCATTGCCCCCAGCGATAGCCCGCGATCGAGCCCATCGCGAAGGCACGGGTCTTGTAGTGATAGAGCGCCGCAATCCCCTTCTCGCCCTGCTTGTAGCGCCACTCGTAAGCCTCCTCGCCCCGATGGTCAGCCAGAGCAGCGAGCCGCGGATCGACGGCGAGGCCGTGATCGAGGATGCAGAGCGCAAACTGCGGCAGGGTGTGAAATCTCTCGCCGAGCCAGCCGCGGCCGAAGGCGACGCGGGCGATGGCAGAGAGCTCGAGGCTGCGCCCGGGACGCAGGGAATGCTCGTAGCTGCGCCCCTGCGAGGCGGTGAGGAGCCCGCGGTGGCTGGAGAGCGCCACCATTTCCAGGAGCCGCCCGATAGCGGCGCCGGCGCGCTCCCGGATGGCGGCATCGGGCGAGAGCGCCTGCAGAGCGCACAGGCCTTTAAGGTCGATCGGGAAATATGGCGCGGAGTTCCACTCCGCCATTTCCCAGGCCTCGAAGTGATCCAGCCAACCCAGCAGGCGCTGGCGTCCGATCTCGGCCTGCTCGCGGCCGCTGCGCCCGGAACGCGCGAAGGCACCGTCGGGCAGGAGGGTGCCGGCCAGGTGGCATGCGGTATGGAAGAGCAGCGTGTGGTTCTCGCTGAAGTACCACATCACGTCGTTGCCGGGCTCATCCATCCAGTACCGGAAGCCGAGAACGGTCTGGTCGATGCGGGCGCGGGTCTCCGGGCCGATGCGCTTGGGCCACCTCATGCGGCACCACAGGAGCGGCACGAGGAGGAAATCCGCGCAATCGTAGAGATCGTCGATCGGGGGCAGACATGCCTCCAGAATCCGGTCCGTCTCCGGCCCACCCTGACCGAGGGCGAGGCGGGCGAGCGCCGCGGCCGCATCCGGCTCCCCGTGTTCCGCCACATGCTCCAGGGCTTCCCGTGCGCGGACGGCGAGGTCGGGGGAGGGTTCCGGCTGCTGGTCGGAGGGCCCGACCTCGACCGCAAGCCGCCGGGTCGTCGCAAAGCCGCCCATCGAGACAGTGAAGTCGAACTGGCGGAAATCGCCAGGCAGGTCCTGGGCATCGTCCAGGACGAGCCGGCGGGTTCCAGCTGCCAGGGATCGGGTGATCCGGAATGGTTCGACCACCGCAATCGAATGCGCCTCGACGGCCACATCGACCCTCAGGTCTGCCGGCGCGGGCTCGTCGAACACGACGGCCACCTCACCCGAGCCGTAGGAGGGACGTTCGAAACGCATGCCCAGCAACAGCCGCCCGATCTCGGCGGCGCGGTCGCCCGGGATCGGGGTCGGCAGGGCGACCGTGAGGCCCTCGCCCTCCAGGAGTTCGAGCGAGAAGTAGTAGCGGGCGTCGCGCTCGCACAGGTCAGCGAACCAAACCCGGAGATCGTTGGCGCCTGCCCGCAGGCCTACCTCGACGTCCACCGACTCCTCGAAATTGCGCTGGTAACGGGTGACCTCTCCAGCCCGCTCACCATTGACGAGAAGGAGCGCGCCGCCGCAGGTCGCGAGGCGAAAGCGGGCCGTCTGCGCCTTCCTGCTCTCCAGAAGGGTTTGCGCCCAGCACTCGACCCGCGTGGGGCGGAACCAGAAACCTGACTGATCGATGCGCGGACCGTCGTGGGGCAACCAGAACCGGACTGGGTCGAAGGCCGTCACGGGCTGCAGAGCCTTACCGCGGTAGCGGGCGACGAAATCCGTTCGGCAGGGATATTCGTGCGGGATGAAGTTGCGGTCCTTCGCGAGGAAGAAGAACGCGTCCATCTTTCCCAGCATCACCTGATCGGGAACGTCATAGCGCTCCTCGTACACGGCGCCGAGTTGCCAATGGCCAACCGCCTGGCCGGGCTGCAGCGGAACCCTTAGCCGGTCTTCGCCCAAGCAACGCTCCTCATCGCGGCTGCGGCCCATTGCCGACCTCTGCCACCCCGCACTAAATGCGGCACCAAACTGTGAATAGCTTTCCTCAGAGCCACCCGCAGCGCAAGATGAAAGTTTACCATAGGGCATGTATCGGAAGCAGCCCAACGCACGAGACCTGCCCAAGGGCAGGAAGGACAAGGAGGACCCTGCTCTTGATCAAGAACGTCGTCGTTGTTGGCGGAGGCATCGGCCGCTCGCATATCAAAGGCTATGCGGCCCATCCTGACAAGTTCCGCATCCTCGGTATCTGCGACCTCAACGACGAACGGCTCGCCGCCATATCCGAGGAGTTCGGGGTCGAACGGCGGATTAAGGATTTCGAACAGGTCCTCGCTATGGACGATGTCAACATCGTCGACATCTGCACGCCACCCTCCCTGCATCGGGACCAGATGCTGGCCGCCCTCTCGGCCGGCAAGGATGTGGTCTGCGAGAAGCCGATTGTCGGTTCGCTGAAGGATGTAGACATCATCATCGCGGCCGAGGCAAAAGCCCGCGGGCGCGTCTTGCCCATCTTCCAGTATCGGTTCGGCAACGGCGTTCAGAAGGCCAAATACCTCATCGATCAAGGCCTTGCCGGACAGCCGTATCTCGCCACCGCAGAGACCTTCTGGAGGCGGACGGCAGCTTATTACGATAATCCCTGGCGTGGGCGGTGGGAGACTGAGCTCGGCGGTGTGCTGATCTCGCAGGCGATCCATATCCACGATCTCCTGACCTACCTCATGGGACCCGTGAGTTCCGTCTTCGCTCGCTCGACCACTCGCGTGAACACCATCGAGGTCGAGGATTGCGCCGTTGCGAGCCTCGTCATGGAGAACGGGGCCTTGGCGTCCATCGCAGCCACGTTGGGTTCGCAAAACGAGATCAGTCGATTACGCCTTGCCTTCGAGCACATCACGTTCGAGAGCAGCCAGACGCCCTATGCCCTCGGCGACGATCCTTGGCAGATCATCTCGGCGAGCGAGGATGTGCAGCAGCGCATCGATGCAGCCTTGCAGAATTGGGCCTTTGTACCTTCAGGCTTTGAGGGATTGTTCGGCGCCTACCACAACGCCCTGGTGGCGGACCGAGAACTGCCGGTTACTCTCAGCGACGCGCGGCGATCGTTCGAGATGCTTACAGCCTTCTATCATTCGTCGAGAACGGGTCTTCCCGAGACGATGCCGATCAGATCTGGGCATCCGCTCTACGAGAGGTGGGGACCAGCCTCGTAAGTACACGCGACTTCGTCATGTGTTGGAATTGTCCCCGTCAGAGGCGTGAGCTGCGCTCGTGCCCGGAGCAGTCATTGAGCAGGCAGCAGACAACAGACACTCATGGCTCTGGGATCTGTTAGACCATCGGGTGGGCCAAAAGGGGGCACTCCTGATCCGGATCCTCTCTCTACGCGATCCTACGCGGGCAACGAGCCCCATGCAAAGCGGTGCGGTCTTGCAACCGCCCCCGACAGAGATGCAGCTACAGAATATTTCCGCCTGCGCATCGCGGATGTCACCTCGTCGCAACAGAAGGTGCCTCATCGACCCTGTCCCAGAGACCCGAGCCTCGTACTCGCCTGACCCGCGTCTCATGCTACAGCTTGTGGCGGAGGAGCGTTCCGCGCGAAGCCTACGAGCTGATCAGCCGGTGCCTTTAGAAAACGGGCCTCCCTCGCAACGCCTCTTGTAGGCATCCAGTATGGGCCTATTCCCCACAAGATCTGTGTGGCGGAGGTCCCTCAGCACCGTGGCTATCATCAGATCGCCCGCGATAAACCGCACTCATTCAAGATAAGGTTGGTCGGCAAGCCGAGAAGTCTGAGCATCGAGTCGCCGCTCCATGACCTGCCGCGCACCTGGCCGCTGCAGCTTCGCCCATTCTTCATCAGCATAGCAGAGGTCGATAAATGCGAGGTTCTGCACGAACGGCTCAATGGCTTTAGGAGCAGCGAAAGCCCACTGAACGGTCCCGGTGCGGGCTTGCGAATCCTGTGGCCGTAGGACCCCGGACAACTCGTCAATCTGGAGCACGATGGCGCCGGACTCAAACAGGGTGAGTCCGTCCTCCTCTTAGACGATCAAGCTGGGAAGCCTACGATTGCTGCTAAATGAATGAGCCGGGATACCTGCCGCCGCTTACCATGCTGATCTAACAAAGCGTGCGGTTGGGATAAAACTGCAACCTCTCGGTAAACTGGCGCGGATCGTAATTCCTCCTTGAGAGGCTGCGATCGCCGGTTCGCTCGAGCAAGGCTTGCGGACCAGGTCCTCATCTATAACGGGCCCGGCCTTGCAACAGTACGAACTGCAGAAGAGGGTTGTCTCTGCCAGAAATTGTGATGCACCTGCCCTAACACTACCTCACCCAGAGTCGGATGCGGTTTCCAAAACGATGCGGTATGCTATGCGAGACTAAGACGATGCGGCTCTGATGTGCCGCGCGAGGGGAGGATTGATGCCATGACGTCCATGATTTTCTCGCGGCGCTCCGCGCTCGCAGCTACCCTAGCCTGCCTGTTGCTGACTACGCCCAGCAAAGCCCAGGATTGGCCGAGAGCACGGCACATCACGGCCATCATCCCCTTTGCCGCAGGCAGCTCGACCGATATCATCGCGCGCGCTGTCCTGGAGGAGGTCGCGCGCCAGATCGGTCAAAGCATCGTGGTGGAGAACAGGCCCGGTGCGAGCGGAACCATCGGGGCGAACGCCGTCGCCAAGGCGGCTCCTGACGGTTACACGCTCCTGGTTCACTCGTCCTCGCACACGGTCGTCCCCTCCACGTTCACGCAGCTGCCCTACAACGTTGAGCAGGACTTCACCCCCGTCGCCGCTCTCGCGAACATCCCCAACGTCGTCGTCGCGAACTCCAAGAAGGGCTACAAGACCCTTCAGGATCTCATCGCTGCTGCCAAGAAGGACCCCGGCAAGCTCAACTACGCGTCCGCCGGCGTGGGAAGCGCGACCCATCTGGCCGTGGAGCGCATGAAGCAGAGCGCCGGCCTTGAGGCTCAGCACGTACCCTTCAGGGGCTCCAGCGAGGCCCTTACAGAGGTGATTGCCGAGCGGATCGACTTCTATGCCGCGCCCGTGAACACCGCAGTCCAGTTCATCAAGGAGGGGCAACTCACCCCACTCGCGGTGAGCAGCGCACGTCGGGCTGCAGCGCTGCCCGACGTGCCCACCACCACTGAGGCGGGGCTGCGCAACTCCGATTACGAGTTCTGGATTGGAGCTTTCCTTCCGGGCCAAGCTCCCGGGGAGGTCGTAGAGCGGTTACACACCGCTATCTTCAAGGCTCTGGCAACCCCGGCTCTTGAGAAGCGGTTTGCAGATCTTGGAGCAGAGCCGATGAGGTTCTCCCCAGAGGAGTTTAAGGCGCAGGTCAAGCGCGAGGTCGAGGAGAACGCTGCTCTGGTGAAAGCCGCCGGCATCAAGCCGAATTGACGTCATGACCTGAGCAGACTGGCGCTCCCGACCCGCGTCACTCGTGGACGGGTTGGGAGCGCGGGCCCTTGAGCATCGGATGTTCGCGCCTGTCGTCATATTCACGCACGTTCGCAGAAGAGCCAGAATTGGGGCTCACGAAAGCGGCAGCGAGCATGTTCGCGATGGTCAGGCACCTCGCCGCTCGCCCGAAACAGAGCGTGTGAATTCATGAAGGCGCCTGATTTCGCTATACTTCGCAAGTTGGCGCCGAACGGCGTAGCTAAAGCGAATGTCCTGCGTTAGGAGGTACCCTCTGGCGCGGTAAAGGCGGCCGTGGATGTGTTGATGCACGATCAATCGAACCTAACCAGGTAAGCCACTCCTCCGACGGGGCAGTGAGAAAGGCCTGTCCCGAGACCTGAGCCTGCTCAAGCCTCTTCTTGGCTGGGGCCCGAGGCTGACCATGCACGTCATCGGGTCGCGCGGATCGTCGAATAGGGCTATCAACCCAGCGATGATGAAGCCGCATTCTGCCCAATTTGCGCGTTGTGCAAATTGCGTAAGGCCGATAGGCTGCGTGCCACTATCGAAGTTGGGTAGCTTGGACCGACGGATCAGCCAATTAGATATTGCCCGTGCCGCCGGCGTATCGGTGAGCACCGTGTCGCGTGCGTTGTCGGATGCGCCCGGTCTCAGCCTCGACCTGCGCAAACAGATCCGCAAGCTGGCCCAGGAGCTGGCCTATGAGGGCCGGGGCGTGCGGGCCGAACCCGCGCTCCATGCTACGGCCTATGTGACCCTCAACCGCGCCACAGGAGGGCTCGCCGCATTCTATGAGGAGATCGTCGGCGGATTGCTGGAGGAGGCCCGCGGGGCGTCGCTTGAGATTGATGTCCGGCTCGTCGAAGAGACGTCGCTCGATGTGAAGCGCCTGCAGCAGGATGCTGCCCGCTCGGGCTCCCCAGCGCTGTTCCTCGTCGGCATCGACCCCTTGCCGGAGGTGATCCAGCACCTGCTGACGTCCGGGACCCCCGTGGTCCTCGTGAACGGCTTCGACCCGGCGATGCGGTTCGACTGCGTGGCGCCTGCGAATTTTTATGGTGGCGCTCACGCGGCCCGGCTGCTCATCGAGGCTGGGCATCGCTCACTTCTATATCTGACCGGGCGCCCGCGCTGGACCACGTTGCAGCGCCTGCGTGGCTACAGCACCGTGATCGCCGAAGCCGAGGGCATCCGCAGCATCGTCTGCGAGTTACCCGAGGGCTCCCGCGAGAACGCGGAGGCCACGATCCATGAACTCCTGCAGGCGGGGAAGCGTGCCTGGACGGCGGTGTTTTGCATGAACGACCTCATCGCGGTTGGTGTTATGCAGGCCCTTGAGGCGCAGGGCATCCG
Organism: Microvirga sp.; assembly: GCA_035944635.1. Classification (GTDB taxonomy): domain Bacteria; phylum Pseudomonadota; class Alphaproteobacteria; order Rhizobiales; family Beijerinckiaceae; genus Microvirga. The sequence goes on along the minus strand of DASZAZ010000077.1, from coordinate 2,467 downwards.
CGTGCCGGAGGATGTCTCGGTTTTGGGCTTCGACGACCTGCCCTGCGCCATTATGACGAGCCCGCGCCTCACCACGCTCCGCGTCAACCGGCGGGAGCTCGGACGCGAGGCGGTGCGGTTACTGCTGCGCCGCTTGGCCAAGCCCGACGCACCCCTGCTGCAGGTGGAAGCCGGCGTTGTCGCCGTGGCCGGGGGAACCGTGGCGTCCCGAGAGACATAGGCTCTACGCAATTTTCCACGTTTTGCGCAAATGGCTTGTTCTTGCGTGCTTGGGCACGTAAGCTCCCAGGATGCCCTTGTCTCTGCGGCGGTTCCTGGAGCCATCACAGGAGGGGCCGTTCGAACTCGAACCGCGCTATGAGAATCACGGGACCGGTCGCCATGGACTCCTCTCCAGCCGAGCCGCATCGGCCTGCGGCGCGGCCGAATCTTGCCTTCGCGTTCCTGCCCGAGCGGACACGGCATGTTTTCTCACCAGCCCATCTGGCTCGGCTTGGCGAGATGTGTCGCGTCCTGGACGAGCGGCCGCTCGAGCGCTTCGACGATGCTCGGGCGCGCTCCGTCCTCGCCCAGACCGAGATCCTGGTCACCGGCTGGGGCTGCGCGAACATCGATCTCTCGGTTCTGGTCGGAGCTCCGCGACTCCGCCTCATAGCTCATGCAGCAGGGACGGTGAAAACCTTCATCGCCCCGGAAGTACTGCAGTCGGACGTGAAGGTCACGCACGCGGCCGCGGCGAATGCGCTGCCGGTGGCCGAGTTCACCCTGGCGGCCATTCTCTTCAGCAACAAGCGGGTGCTAGAGTTCCGACGCCTCTATGCGGAGGGGCGGCCCGGCCGCATCCCTCTGATGGATCAGCCCATCGGCAATCTGCGCAAAGCCGTCGGTATCGTGGGCGCCTCCCGTATCGGGCGGCGGGTGATCGAACTGTTGCGCCCCTTCGATTTCGATCTCTTGCTTTACGATCCTTATGTCGCACGGGCCGAAGCCGATGTGCTGGGCGTGACCCTGACCGGGCTCGACGAGTTGGTAGCCACCGCCGATATCGTCTCCCTTCACGCACCCTCGCTGACGGCCACGCGCCATATGATCGACGCCCGCCGCCTACGGCTCATGCGGGACGGCGCAACGCTAATCAACACCGCCCGTGGCCGGCTGGTAGACCATGCGGCCTTAGAGGCGGAACTCGTCACCGGGAGGATCAACGCGGTAATCGATGTGACGGAGCCCGAGATCCTCCCCAGAACGTCACCCTTGTACGACTTGCCCAACGTGCTGCTCACCCCGCATATCGCGGGGGCGCTGGGCATCGAGCGCGAACGGCTCGGTGCCCTCATCGTCGTGGAGTTGGAGCGCTATGTCCGTGGCGAGCCGCTCCAGCACGCCATCGAGCCGCGAGCCTTGGAGCGGATCGCTTGATCGAACTCCTGCCGGCGCTATGCTCGGTCACTTTCCGCAAGCTCGCGCCAGACGCCGTCATCCGTCTCGCGGCTGAAGCGGGTCTTGCGGCGATCGAGTGGGGCGGCGACGTCCATGTGCCGCCGGGTGACCTCGCCCACGCCCGTTCCGTGCGCGAGCTGACCGAGGGAGCTGGGCTAAGCCCCGCTTCCTACGGATCCTACATTCGTCCGCCGCAGGATGGGTTGGACAGCTTCCAGCGGGTTCTCGAAACGGCGGATGCCCTGGGCGCGTCCAACATCCGCATCTGGGCAGGTCCGACGGTACGGGCGTCGCACGATTACACAGCCGAGGAACGGACTGCCGTGGCACGGTTGATCCGGGGCATGGCCGAGCAGGCTGCTGCCGCCGGCCTCGCCGTCAGCCTGGAGTATCATCGCGGCACCCTGACCGATGATCTTGCATCCGCCCGCGCGCTCCTAGCCGAAGCGAGGCACCCAGCACTCTTCACCTACTGGCAGCCGCGGCCTGGCTTGCCACTCCAAACAGCCCTTGAGGAAATTGACGCGCTGTCGCCCGACATCTCCCATGTTCACGTGTTCGCCTGGGATCAGGAGGCCAAACGCTACCCGCTCTCTGACCATGCGCCTTATTGGCAGCGTGCCTTCGCGGCCCTCGGCGCCAGCCGATGGCAGGGACCGCGCTACGCCATGCTGGAATTCGTTGCCGACGACTCACCCGAGCGCTTCCGCTCGGATGCGGCCGAACTTCTGGGGCTGGTAGCCCGATCCTCTGCGCCTGCTTGAGCGTAGTGGCCCACGCCACGTCCGCACGCTTCATCACGATCGCAGAATGCGCTCCTTGCGAGCCGGAACCGGCGCGCAGAGGGTTGGGATGCAGCGACGGCACGGTCAGGATGGTGAGGAGCGTCTAGGCTCAGGACTCATTGATTGAGGTAGAAGGTGACGGCTGCTGCGATGCAGATGGCTGAGAAGAAGGTGTGGACGCAGCGGTCGTAGCGGGTAGCGACACGCCGCCAGTCCTTCAGGCGAGCGAACATGTTCTCGAT